>NZ_AUDG01000001.1 GCF_000425345.1 Rheinheimera baltica DSM 14885
GATTTACTGGACGTGATTGAAGATCGCTACGAGCAACGCAGCACAATCATCGTCAGTCAATTACCGGTCTCAGAGTGGTATGGCCTAATGGATAACCCGACCGTTGCAGATGCGCTGTTAGACAGGGTGATCCACAACGCTCATCGGCTGGAATTAACAGGTGAGTCACAACGTAAAAAAACACTGGTTCAGGGTGAGGAAGTCGGGTAAAAAGAGAGGATAAACGAAGGTCAGATCATGCTGGCCGGATCACACCGAAATGCCTGGCCGGATGAAACCGGAACAGGTGGCCGGACAAACCGAAATACGCAACTGGCTGATAAATTAGGATTTTCCGCAAAATTATCTAGATTGAGCGACCTATCCCCTCTTAAGACGTTAAACAGGCATTTATCTAGCAAATCACTGTCAGGGGTTGTGATCATGACAATCTTGTCAAAAATACCATTGTGCTGTTTAAACAAACTATCAGTAAATTGAGTGTCTGTTACTTCTCTACACAGCCACTGACGTAAGTAGGGATCCAATGCCGGGTTTAATACCTGCGCTTTAAGCTGGTTTTGCAATTTTTGTTGTTCAACTTCCGCTAAAGATCTGCGACACAAATTTGAGAAGGCTTTTTGCACTATGTCGGAATTATCTTCGCTGAGCAGCACCAATAGTGAATCGGTATCAAGCTCACTTCTTTGTGCTGCTTCGCAACGTACATCCACAGTTTTATCTTTAGCTAAAACAGCAAGGATTTCACTACATGTTGTGCTACGCACTAAATCCAGCCTGGCCTGTTTATTCCCCAAATTGCCAATCTCAGGTTGCTTTACTTCAGCGGCATTCACCAAGCCGCGTTTCAGTGCCAGCTTTTGCGCCACCCGGAATAAGGCCTTGTCTGGGTCTTGCAGCAGCTCTTGCAGTAAAGCATCGCTTAAGCGCTCTTGTTCAATCAAGGTTTTTTTGCTGGCGACGCCTGTTAACTCAACTACCATACGGTATTCATATTCGCTAAATGCTTGGGCAGATGGATGAATGAACCGTCTTACAGTATGCGTATCACTGGTACATGCCTGTGGCCGTACAAGGTTAGGGTTAACAAAGGTAGCAGAGATGGTTTTTCGCTGTAATGCAATGTCACTGCTATTGCGTAATAGCCAGGTACATAAATACTCGTAACTTTGACCACTGTCTAAATAATCATCTACTTTCCAGCCATCAAATGGCTTTGGCACACTGGCTTTATCTGCTTTATCCAGCAGCACCTTGTAGCCTGGGTTAAGCGCTACATCGTCAGCCATATAATAAGCAAAATGACCAAACAAGCTTTTTGGACAATTTGGATGGCGGGCAATTAACCGTGACAGCACCAGATAACGCGCCTTACTTTCTCTATAAATAGCGCGCAAGGCAGTTCCTGGGGTACCAGGCAGCATTAGCTGTTTCAACCAAGGCCCCCAAACACGTGCCTGG
This sequence comes from Rheinheimera baltica DSM 14885, assembly GCF_000425345.1. GTDB lineage: Bacteria > Pseudomonadota > Gammaproteobacteria > Enterobacterales > Alteromonadaceae > Alishewanella > Alishewanella baltica. Next base: position 1,462 of record NZ_AUDG01000001.1, read on the forward strand.
CCTGCAATGACACCCAGCATTTGTGGCTCATCAATAAAGCGGTTGGCTAAATTTGCCAGTACCCTGTTGTCTGAGCTTTGCCGCATTAAATGCAATGCCTGATCTACACTCAGGTTAGGGTTATCCGACAAGGCGATAGCAATAGGCTTATCAGCAGATTTGATTAATGTGCTGATTAACTCGGCGTCCGCAGTATGCAGGGCAATACCAACTTTTGCCCACAAGGGTAAGTCACGGCTGGCGGCGGCGTTAATTACGGCCGCGTCGGCGCAAGCGTGCAACGTTGCGGCACAGGTTAATAAAGGCGTAGCCGACGAGGCAATGTGCAGCAACTCTGTGGCTGGAGCGTGCGGCAGCAACAGCACCCGCATTTGATGTTGGTGTTCCAGATTGCCGGCCAGAGTGGCATTAGTGCCACTTTGTTGTAAAAACTGCTGGCGTTCAGCCTCTGGTAACGTATTAAGTGCCGCCTCTGCCACTGCTTTGTTCTTATCTTTAGCCAGCGTGATTAATATATCTTTTGGTGTAGTAGCATTTAACGCCAAGGCTTTGCGCACAGTTGCTGACTTGGAGGTGACTTGTTGCCTGGAAAATGCCTCTGACACATCATCGCGGGCGGCGACTATGGCCAAAACACCGGGTTCAAAACCCTCCAGATAGGCCTGTAAATCTGCCCAATCCATAAATTTCGCAATGTATTTGGCACTTTCTTTATCAGTTAAATAGTGTTCAATAATAAACTTCGGGGTACGACGTAACATCTCCTGATTAAGCGCAAAGAAACCAGGATATATTTTATCGGTTTGCTGTCGTTGTTCCTGTGAAAAACGCCGCGTTAAATACTCTTTACTGCGACTGAACATTTTGTCATGCAGCAAAGCGGGCAGCGCCCGAACTTCATATTTATAACGCAGCTGACCAGCATCATATCTAGAATCCAGCTGACAATAACCCCATTCGCGCTTACCGTCAGGCTCCAGACAGGCTAGTTGTACCTGTGCCATCGCCACAGTATTGACTGCCCAATCTGGCTTCAAATGATTAATTATTGCCACCACCTCCATCGGGCAATTCGGGTGATTTAACAATTGCTCAATGAGCGCCTTATCAACATCGCGACGATGGCAAGACACACTTTCAAGAAACCATCCCTGACACTGTTCAATGGCAATGCACTGCTCTATCTCAGCGCGGCTGGCATTATAAACAGGCTCTATCCTTTGCGCCGCTAATGGCTTTTTTGACACACATAATTCAGCTAAATTAACATCCATTTTATGCTCTCATTCTTACTACGGTGCCAAACGGGACAGCATTGTCCTCTGCACCATCTTCGGTTAATACCCACAGTACTGGCACTGCTGGCGCAGTGGCAGGAAAACCACCAAAACCATCGGTTAAGTAAATAGCTGCCTGAGGTTGCTCAGAGCTAGAATAGTGAGTGTCTAAATAGGTAAAAAACGGTTTAAAGCTGGTACCGCCGCCGCCCACCGGGGTTGGTAGAGCAAAACTGCTACTATCCAACAGATAAGGGCCATAAAGCTGAGTATCAGCAAAAAAACACTGCAGGCTAATATGCGGATAGCATTGCGCTACTGCCCGCAACTCTTGCATAAATTGACTCAGCTGTTGCATAGAAACAGAACCACTGGTGTCAATAGCTACACACACCTGCAAATTATCCGTCAACAATACTTCTGTATAGCGACGTTGGTACATAAAGCGTCTGTCAAACTCCTGATAATCAGACATATCCGGGCTGGCATATTTCCATAGCATATCGCGCCAATCAAATTGGCTATTGCTTGCCAACTCAATTTCACGCTCCAGCCCGGCAGAGGCATTTCCCCAACTTTGACGTGCCGTCATCTGCCGTTGAATATGCTTGGTTTGCACTAACGCCGAACGCCAATAACTCTCTGAGACTTTAACTACGCTGCTTTCATTAACTAAGTCAGCATGACAACCATACTTTTTGGCCAGCTCGGTATAGCGTGCCTCACTGGTTAGCTGTTTGCCGTCTACAGCAGTTGCAGCCGCGTTATTGTGCTCAGGGGGATGGGTTTCACGCGAACCCGCATCATTGCAACTACGCAATAAACTGGCGTACACCCGCTCTACGGGCTGATCAACAAACCGCATATCCCAGGCAGTGTTACGCGCCGCCGACCAGCCAACATTTTGAATTATAATGCAATTTACCACTATATCCGCCGCCATATTCCACAGCAGCAGATTACGCTCCAGGCCCCTCCTGCTATGCGACAAGGCTAAATGCAGTACCTGATGCAATAAATAGCTAAATAGCTCGGCTTGCGGTATCTCGTCGATCAACTGTGGTGAGATTTGAATGGTTTTACCTGCGGTACTGGCCAACTCAACGGTATCTGTACATTCAAATTTGGCGTACATCGCCAAAGCAGAAAAAAACGGATTACGAGTTTTCAACACTAACAAAAAACGCGTCCATAGTTTTTCAGCGTCTACGCACTCAGCCATATTATATCTTCCCGTTTTAGGCCATAAGCTGCGTAAATTCAGTTAAAAAGCCTCGTGTATCGGCATCTTTTATTAATAAGCGGGTGAATTCAGCATAGTGGCCGATTTCCCTGAGGCGCGGGAACAACTCCAGCGCAAAAAGATGCACCCACTCTTTGGACGCTTGCTGGCGTACCCAGTTAAAGCTATGCACGGCTTCGTTAGCTGAGCCAATTGATACAACTAAAGCAGCAATAATGGCATACAACACAGAGGGATCGTGGCACGTCAGCTCACAACTTTCACCTGCTAATATCGCTTTGCAATCTGGTAGCTGGTTTTGCATGCTGCAAAAAGCGGCAAACTCATTAGCGGCTGAAGCACCAACGGCAGGACTGATGTCCAGAGTCGCTTTGTGTAAATCAGACGCCATGTGCCAGGTTCTTGGCGAAGCCCAATTGGGTTCAGAGGGGTGCATACTATGCAGTAAATCTGGCCGGAAACTCAAAAAGCCAATAATGTCCGGATGCAGTTGCTGCCTGTAGGCATATTGGCGAAAAGTCTGGCCACAACTTTCCAAATTCAAATGTAAAAACCGGTTTGCCAATGGCGCAGGCATATCAAATACTGCAGCCTTGGCAGATTTCTGGTTACCCGCTGCCCAAACAAACCAGCCGTCGGGTAAGCAGTAATCACCCACTTTTCTATCTAAAATTAGCTGCTGTGCAACGCCTTGCATGCTTGGCGCAGCCATATTCAACTCATCTAAAAACAACACGCCGCAGCCAGAGCGGGGTAAAAAAGCAGGTGGATACCACTGAGTAACTGCATCATCAGGAACCGGTATACCACGTAAATCACTTGGCATTAACTGACTCAACCGGACATCGATAAAATCAACGTTGTTATCAGCACATACGGCCTGCACTACTGACGATTTACCAATACCTGGCATTCCCCAGATCATTACTGCATGTTTTAAACCGGATTTAACTACTGCAGTTAGATAGTCCTTTAATTCATTGGCTGTCATAATACTTCTTTTACGGTGAACAATTGTTAACTTAGCATCAGTGCAATGCTAAACAATTTTACAATATATAATAGCCATATTGGTCAGGCAATCTGTATGCCGCATATAATCACCAGCATCAACAACCGAGCAGTTAATCTTATGATTATTCCCTACACCGACATTGCCGAAGCTACGCTAAACAACCTGATTGAATATTATGTTTTGCGTGAAGGAACCGACTATGGTGAACAAGAAGCCACGCTGGAAGAAAAAGTGTTGGCGGTAAAACGCCAGTTACGCAGCGGTGAGGTGGTGATTGTCTATTCAGAACTGCATGAAAGCATTAACCTGATGCCTAAACAGCTGTTTTTACAGCAACAGGATACCTTGTAGTACGTCATAAAATCGTCATGATGGTTTCATTAAAACGTCATCATTGAAGACGACACTGATTAATTAATTGCATTAATTTCAATCAACTAATCAGGAATGATACCCATGTTTAAACGATCTCTGCTGGCGCTTACTGTAATGGCGGCCTTGTCTGGTTGTTCACTGGATGGCGATGATGGTGCACAAGGCGCAACAGGCCCTGCTGGCCAAGCTGGTGCGCCAGGCCAAGCAGGCGCAGTAGGCCAACCTGGCAAAAACTTACCCCGTGACTTAAACGTTGAAGTGGTAGGCCGCTTTAACACTGGCATTTATGGTAAGTCCGCCGCTGAGATTGTGCAGTTCCATAAAACCTCTAACTCAGCGTTTGCCATTAACTCAGCAGAGAACCAAATTGACGTTATTTCTCTGGCAAATTTACCCGTAGCTGCGGTAGGTAATGGCGTAACAGACAACAGTTTGACCTCAGTTCCTTTTACTTTTCCTGCAAACGTAAGCGTTAAAGACGCGAACGGTGCTGATATCACTGTCACGTTAGGCGAAGCCAATTCCATTGCTATTTATGGTGATATGTTGGCCATTGCGGTGGCAGCACCGGTAAAAACCGACAATGGCGCTGTATTGTTTTATAGCTTAAGTGCTACCGGAGTTGGCAGCTTTATTAAAGCGGTGGCAGCAGGTGCGTTACCCGATATGCTGACGTTTACTCCTGATGGTAGCAAAGTGTTGGTTGCCAACGAAGGCGAACCGGATACGGATTATCTGGTTGATCCGGAAGGCTCAATATCGGTTATTAGCTTGGTAAACGGTGTGCCTGCAGATACTGCTGAAACCATCAATATGACCAGCGATATGCTGTTTAGCTCAGATTTACTTAAAGCCGCTGACTACAACACCGACGCCAAGCGCAAGGCATTATTGCAAACTGCCGGCGTTAAGTTTGCCGGCCCGGATGGCATGACGGTGGCGCAAGAGTTAGAACCGGAATACATCACGGTGGCTGCCAACGGTAAAACCGCTTATGTGTCGCTACAAGAAAGTAATGCTATTGGGATTATTAATCTTGAAGATATGAGCATAGAAATAAAAGCCCTGGGTTTTAAAGATTGGTCACAATACGGCATCGACTATACCAATGAAGATGAAGTGGCGTCATTCCAGCACTTACCTAACGTGTATGGCATGTATCAACCAGATACCATTGCCTCATATCAATGGAACGGCGCAACATTCATCGTATCTGCTAACGAGGGTGACTCTCGTGACTGGGATGCTTATTCAGAGGATATCCGTGTTAAAGACATTATTGACGTAGATGAGCTAAATAAAACCTTTAGCACTGAGTTACAGGCTTTATATGACGCTACCGGCGGAGACGACGGTTTAGGCCGGTTAAAGGTTACCGCCGCTTTAGTAGACCCGGACGACGATGGTGTAGTGGATAAACTCTACGCTTATGGCGCGCGTTCGTTCTCTATCTGGGATCAGAACATCAACATGGTTTACGACTCAGGTGATGACTTTGGCCGTATCTCAGCAGCAGTATTAGGCAATAACTTTAATAGTGCACACACTGAAAACAAAGGTGATAACCGTTCTGATGACAAAGGCGGCGAGCCTGAAGCGGTTGATGTAGGTGCTATCGAAGGCCGTACTTATGCCTTTATCGCCCAAGAACGCTCTGGTGACTTGTTTATCTACGACGTAACGAACCCGTTTCAAACGGCTTTTGTCAGCCACTATAACAACCGTGACTTTAGCACCAACTTTGAACTGGATGATGACCTGGACAACCCATGTGATGTAGCAGAAGGGATGGATTGTACAGAAGTCCCCATGTCGGGTGACCTTGGCCCGGAAAGCGTGAAGTTTGTTGCGGCAGAGCATAGCCCTAACGGCAACCCACTATTGATTGTAGGTAACGAAGTCAGTGGTAGCGTAACGGTATATCAGATAACAGAAAAATAAGCTGTTGGCAGCAACAAAACAGGCCGCAATTGCGGCCTGTTTTGTCATAAAATTACGGTTTTAATGGCGCTTGCAAAGCATCCGTCATACCATTGATGTCGCCGGCTTTTAAACCGATTTCCGATAACAATGAATCCAGAATAGGGGCTTGGGCACGGTAGCGTAGTGCGCTGTTAACTACCTGATCGGCCAGTGAGCCATTGCCGCCATCACTGACTGCACCATCAACACTGCCACCGCCCTGTGAGCCCATACCATTAACCTGAAGGATCTTAATATCGCTGATCTGCTCCATTGGTTTCACACTCTGGGCAATAATGTTTGGCAGATGCTCAATCAGTGCCAGCCTTACCTGCATGGCAATTTGCTCAGCCGACAAGGTGTTAGCTGCAGCGTTAATTGCTTGCTTGCCTTCTGCTTCTACCGCGTAGCTACGAGCCTTCGCATCGGCCAATAATAATTCAGCATCAGCTTGACCTCTGGCGGTTAAACGTTCTTTATCCGCCTGTCCCTGAGCAGCGACCCGCAGGGCTTCCGCCTGATCTTCTGCCGCTTTTTTCTCCGCTTCAGCCGCTACCACTAAATGGATCGCATCTTTTTCAGCCTGCTGCCGTGCTTGAATCAGCTCAACCTGCTTCGCCCGCTCAGCTTGCTCGGTTTGTCGCACGGTAATAACACCTTCTTCCTGTTTTACCGCTAAGGCACGGGCTTTATCAGCCTCGGCTTTGGCTTCAGATTCAGCCCGCGATTTCTCCGCCACGGCAATAGATTTCTCTTGTGAAGCCAACTCTACCGCTTTTTGCCGCTCGATTTCTGCTTGCTCAACTGCACGCTGCTTAGCGATATCCATCTCACGGACAGCACGGTCTTTTTGAATGGTTTCATTGTCGATATCACGCTCAGACATAATGCGTTTTAAATCGATTTCACGCTGCGAGGCAATTTGAGCCTCTTCTGCCTCGCGTTTTTTCTCGGCCTGCTCGCGGGCAATTTCGGCCATTTGTGACGCACGGCGGATAGACACTTCACGCTCTTGCTCTAAGCGGGCGTATTCTTCTTCACGCGAGATTTGCAGCTTGGCACGTTCAGCTTCAAGGTTTTTGGTTTTAATGGCCAGATCGGTTTCTTGCTCAATGTCATTACGAATTTTGCGGCGCGATTCTATCGCCTGCGTAAGTTTAGTTAAACCTTCCGCATCAAACGCATTCTGTGGGTTAAAGTGCTCAAACGCAGTTTGATCTAAGCCGGTTAAGGATACCGACTCCAGCTCTAAACCGTTTTTCAGCAAGTCTTCTGATACCACATGCTGTACTTTTTGCACAAAATCAACACGCTTTTCATGCAGTTCTTCCATCGCCATTTCCGCGGCAACAGAGCGCAGTGCATCAACGAACTTACCCTCCACCAGCTCTTTTAACTCTTGCGGATTCATGGTTTTTAAACCCAGCGTTTGCGCCGCATTGGCAATCGCATCAGCGGTCGGTTTCACCCGCACATAAAATTCGGCGGTAACATCGGCGCGCATACGGTCGCGGGTGATTAACGCTTGCTCGTTGGCGCGGCGCACTTCCAGGCGTAGCGTATTCATATTAACCGGAATAATTTCATGCAATACCGGCAGTACCAGCGCGCCACCATTCATAATTACCTTTTCGCCGCGAAAACCGGTACGAACAAAGGACACTTCTTTGGTCGCTCTTTTGTATAGCCGCGCCAAAATCATCCCCAGTACCAGCAAGCCGACCAGCACCGCACCAGCGATGATCAAAATATCAATTAAATTTAATGCCAACATTTACTACTCCTTTTTAAAAAAACCTTCCGTTGTGGCAGGCGCTTTGCGCTGCTCTGACAAATGCGGGTTAGGATTTAACATAGCCTTGTACACAGCACCCTGGCGCGACAACAACAGCACTTCATTGCCCTGAGTAAACTCTTGCGCAGCATCATCCGGTTCCAGCTGGACATAATGGCTGTAGCCGTGTTGATCTCGCACCTTAGCTTCAGCCGGATAGCCTAGCCGTGCTGTACCCAGTGTTATAACAGCAATACGGCCAAGAAGACTATCTTCTGTGACGGCGGTGGTTTCATCCCGCGGCATAATGCCTTGCAATACTCCACCGCCCAGGCGCACTAGAGGCAAACTGAGTAACAGCACTATTGGTACCGCCAGCCAGCCCGGGGCCAATACCTCCAGCACGCTGTGCAACACGCCCTGCAGCAGCAACCCCAGTAAACCAAAACACAGTAAAAACACCACCAGCAACATCAACAGCGGAACTTCACCTACACGCAGCCAGCCGAGAAAGCGGCTTAAAGCGGTATCGCTGTCAATCTGGCCAACTTCTGCATGCGGGCTAAGCTCCGACTCGGGCAGCAAGCTTTCCAGCGCTGATGACACGCCAGCACCAAATAAGGCAGCAACCCCTTCCAGTACGGCTATCATCAGCATCAGTACCAATGCGATACTAAAGGCCATATTCTCACTGGCCAACATCAGACTAAACACTAACTTTTGCCTGCTTTAAGCGCAGCCAAACGCTCCGCCACACGATTTTTGCGAGCTAAATCTTCCAGCTCGGCCAGTTTACCGGCATTACCTAGGCTAGTGTCGCGACCGGCGATACCTGAATTTTTCTCCAATATTCTGCCAAAAGCGTCACTGGCACGGCCAGCCTTATCAGCGGCACTATCACCGCGCTGTGTCACTGCTGATGTAGCCTGCGATTTCGCCTGCTGAGCTTGCACAAAGGCGCGTAACTCAGCCTGCATTTCACGCTTTTTCGCCTGCAACGCCTGCACAAAGCTTTCAAGCTCTTTTTCACGCGCAGCGCCATCACTAATTGCCGCTTCCAAAACAGGAATTCTCGCCTCAATATCCATCTGCTCTGCGATACCAGCTTCAGCTAAATCATCACGGCCATTGGATACGGCAACCTCTAATTGGCTTGCCAGCGCTTCATAACGACTGTTTTCTTCCATCAGTTTTTTACTGGCCAAATGTTTTTGTGCTACTTGCTGGCCCAGTTCGGTGCGGGTATCTGCGATGGCCGCATCCAGCTCTCGAATGGCTTGCTCCATCACGGTTTCTGGCGCACTGTTTTCAACTGCGTCGACCAGTGCATTCACACTACCACTAACTAACCGGGCAACCCGGCGGGTAATACTTTCACTCATAATAACTCTCCTTGCTTAGCGACTTTATAATCAATAACCAGCTGTGCCAATGCAAACAAGGATTGCGTCAACTCAGTAGTATTTTGTCGTTGTTCAGTCACGGCCAGAGGCAGCAACAGTTCATTTATACGTAATATTTTTTGCGTTACGTTACATTCTGCTTGTTGCAGCTCTCGCACATTTAGCTGTGTACAACGCGCTGATAGCGTTTGCAAAGTCGCCAGTAAATCGGGCAAAGCATCAATTACTCGCAGTACCGGCTCTGAATGCTGGTTGAGTTGCTGCTGTCTAATTAACAACTGCCTCTTGATTTGCCCCATCCATTCCTGCATTTGTGCCAAATTTTTACCATAGTCTGCATGGCTACCATGTCGACGTCGTGTTTCAGCAAGCAAGGCACGTAACTTGTCTGATGGTGTATGAGCACCATCGTATTCCAGCGTACTGATAAATTCAGCGTCTTCTACACTGATTCGTGCGCTAAAAGGTACCGTTTTGCTGGCCATTACATGCTCCATGCCATTGTGTTCAATTAACCATGATCGTATTCAAATGAATTCAAAAGTAAATATATAAATCATTTTAGTCATAGATTATTAACCATTAATCACACAGAAATAAAAAACCAGAGCTTAAGCTCTGGTTTTTTATTTCATTTTACCGCTAAACGCTACTACACCTTAAACTTACCTACTAAGGTATTTAGCTGTATTGCTAAGCGCGACAATTCTGTTGCGCTGGCCGTAGTTTGGCTTGAACCATCAGCAGTTTGTGCGGCTAAATCGCTTATGGTAACAATATTGCGGTCAATTTCCCGCGCCACTTTCGACTGCTCTTCTGCCGCACCCGCAATAACGTGATTCTGATCACTGATCGCCATAATATTTTCGGTAATCAGCTCCAGTGCATCAGCCGCCGATTTCGCCACACTTTGTGCGTTGTCAGCATTACCACTAATTAACTGCATAGCCCCAACAGCTTCTTTGGCTGACGCCTGCACCTGCTGAATCATTTGCTCTATTTCACCGGTAGAGGTTTGTGTGCGATGCGCCAAACTGCGCACTTCGTCTGCTACTACCGCAAAGCCACGCCCGGCTTCACCGGCCCGGGCCGCTTCAATGGCCGCATTCAGTGCCAACAAGTTAGTTTGCTCAGCTACGCTGCGAATAACCTCCAACACCTGATTAATCGACGATACCTTGTCTGCCAAGGTATTAATAACGCCAGTACTCTGGCGCACATCAGCATTCATTTTTTCAATAACTTTACTGGTTTGCGATACTTTCTGCGTACCATCTTTGGCCAAACTGGCTGATTGCGAAGATGCTTCTGACGTTTTTAATGCCGTACCCGCAACTTCGTCTACAGCAGAGCTCATTTCTGTAATGGCTGTTGCGGCCTGCTGTACTTCATCATTTTGCAATTGTAATGCTTTGGCAGATTCGTCTGTAACCACATTAAGCTGTTCTGCAGCAGAGGCTAATTGGCTAGACGAACTTGAAATATGGCTGATGGCATCGCGTAATTTCTTCTGCATTTGCACCAACGCAGTAGATAACTGTGTTAGTTCATCATTGCCTTCAGTGGTTAGTGGTTGGGTAAGATCGCCATCGGCAATATATTGTGCCGACATTACAGCTTGGGAAAGTGGCTGGCTGATGCTACGGGCAATAACCGTCGCGATAAGCAGTGCAATTACAACGGCAATAACAATCAATACAATAACCGCAAGTTTTGCCGAGCTGTATGTCGCTATAGATTCGGTGCGCGCATCTGCAGCAGCCTTGTTATTTAGATCGCTCAGCTCCAACAAGTAGCTTGTCATCTGTGCACTAATAGGGTTAATTTTATCCAGCAAATCTGTTGCAGCACCCACTTCGTCGGCCTGCAAAAGCTTAATAGCCTCTTCTTGCAGCTGATAGTACTCTAGCTTCTTCGACGTAAATTGCTCAAATAGCTTACGTTCAGCATCAAGCAAAATAGTGTCGGCATATACTTCGGCACTGCTATCAAGCTGCTTCCTCAAATCATCAATTTGCTGAATTGTTGGCCCTTCCTGAGTAATATCCAATGTCAGCAGTAAACGCAGTGTCAGCACCCGGATACGCGTAATACTGAGGTTAACATCCCCCAATTTACTGATGGCAGGTAACAGGTTGCCTTCAATTAAATCTGCCCGCTGCCTGATTTCTGACATACTCTGCAGACTGAACAAGCCGGTGGCTGCCAATAGCAGCGCCAAAGCACCAAATGCCAGCAACAAACGTTTTTGGATTGAAATCAGCCTTAACATTCTATCTCCTCAACAGCCTAAAAGCCTTGGTAGTTATACAGCGTCACTTCTAATGGACCACGATACAACAGCTAACGTGTGGCAACAAATAAAAATCTTTATTCAACTTTAGCTAGAGCTGCTCTAACCTGCCAGTTTTACTACGTTTTTCTTTAATTAAAGTTTGCCGTGAATAAAAAAGGCCGCATTAGCGGCCTGTTTCATTCATGGCAAAGACTACAGCTGAGGGCCAGCTGCGACTAATGCCTTACCTTCGTCATTGTCCGTAAACTTAACAAAATTGTCGACGAAGCGTTTTGCCAGATCTTGTGCTTTAACATCCCAATCTGTCAGATTTGCATAAGTATTTCGCGGGTCTAATATCGACACATCGTCTACACCGTTCAAGGCTGATGGCATTGCCAGGTTAAAGTATGGCAACTGTACAAATTCAGCATTCTCAATGCTGCCATCTAAAATGGCATCAATAATAGCGCGGGTTGCTTTAATAGAAATACGTTTACCTGTGCCGTTCCAACCGGTGTTCACCAAATAGGCTTCTGCACCCGAGGCTTCCATACGCTTGCCAAGTACTTCAGCATACTTAGTTGGGTGCAAACTTAAGAACGCAGCACCAAAACAGCTGGAAAAGGTCGGGGTAGGTTCGGTAATACCACGCTCTGTGCCTGCTAACTTTGCAGTAAAACCTGACAGAAAATGATATTTAGCCTGTTCTTTGGTTAACTTTGATACCGGCGGCAATACACCAAACGCATCAGCCGTTAAGAAGATCACCTTTTTAGCATGACCCGCTTTAGATACAGGCGTAACAATGTTATCGATGTGATAAATTGGGTATGACACACGGGTGTTTTCGGTTTTAGACCCATCATTGAAGTCAATTTCACCATCTGCCAGCACCGTCACATTTTCCAGCAATGCATCTTTGCGAATTGCCTGATAAATATCGGGTTCATTTTCTTCAGACAGATTAATGGTTTTCGCGTAGCAACCACCTTCAAAGTTAAACACCCCGTCGTCATCCCAGCCGTGTTCATCATCACCAATTAACTGACGCTTTGGATCGGTCGATAAAGTGGTTTTACCGGTACCCGACAAACCAAAGAATACAGCGACATCGCCCGCTTCACCAACGTTGGCTGAACAGTGCATAGACGCAATACCCTGCAGTGGTAAAAAGTAGTTCATCATTGAGAACATACCTTTTTTCATCTCACCGCCATACCAGGTACCACCAATTAACTGAATACGCTCGGTGAGGTTAAATGCAACGAAGTTTTCTGAATTTAAACCATGTTGTTGCCAATTGGTATTGGTACACTTGGCGCCGTTCATTACGATGAAATCAGGTTGGTAAGTTTCCAGCTCTGCATCCGTTGGGCGAATAAACATGTTTTTAACGAAATGCGCCTGCCAGGCTACTTCAGTAATAAAACGCACCGCCAGCCGGCTATCAGCGTTGGCACCGCAGTATGTGTCAACAACAAACAAACGTTTACCTGAAAGCTGCTGTGTTACCAAGGCTTTAAGGTCTACCCAAACTTCTGGCGTAATGGCTTTGTTGTCGTTTTTACCTTGATCAGACCACCACACGGTGTCGCGGGTAGTGTCATCGCGGACAATATATTTGTCTTTCGGCGAGCGGCCAGTAAAGATACCGGTATCGACTGAAACCGCGCCCAGTTTGGTCAGTTTGCCTTGTTCATAACCTTGTAAATCAGCACGGGTTTCTTCCGCAAACAACTGATCATACGAAGGGTTATAAATAATTTCCGTGACATCTGTGATGCCGTATTGGCTCAGATCCAGATCGGACATGATGTAACTCCTAAGGGTACTGTAGGTAAGGGTGCAGTCTCTGGCGGACTTAATTTCATGGTGTTTTTTTCAGAATTTTTTGTTTTTCTGCGCAAAAACCCGGCGTCATGATAGCTTTTTTTCTCGCTAAAAGATAGTTAGCGATTTGCCTGATTTGGCTAAAAACCGCGTCAGCTCTGGCATCTGGCAACGCTATGCAGTTTTTTTAGATAGTTATGCTTATTTTGTTGCCGTAGCTAAAACCTTTCAATGCTAGGCTGAAAGGTCACGCTCTGTTGGTCGTGATTTTACTAAATCGGACCAAGGAATGCTGGCCTTACCCATTACCATAAAGTCCGGGTTGGCTAAGGTGGTGCGTTGATTATAGCTAAGCGCGGTAAATTCGCTGTCTAAAATTTTGCCACCTGCTTCTTCTACAATCACATGTACGGCGCCGGTATCCCATTCGCCGGTTGGTCCTAAACGCAAGTAGCAATCTGCTTTGCCTTCGGCAACCAGACAACTTTTTAAGGAGCAACTGCCCAGCGCAATGTATTCCACCTTCTCAGCGTGCTGCATTAAATCGATAATGGGTTGCAAGGGTTGGCGACGGCTTATGGCTATTTTTAAAATATTACCTGCCTGATGCGTATTTACATGGATGCGGTTAATCAGGTTATGCTGCTGTTTAAAAGCGCCATTACCGCGACTGGCGTAATACATTACATCTTCTTTGGGCCAATAAATTACCCCCAGTGCAGGCCAGCCCCGCTCAACTAAGGCAATACTTACCGCAAAGTCACCACTTCTGGCAACAAACTCCTGCGTACCATCCATGGGGTCAATTAACCAGTACCGCGGCCAGTTTTGACGTTGCGCCAGCGGCACTTGATAAGACTCTTCTGAAATGATCGGGATATCGGCAGCAATTGTCGACAGTCTGTCGATAATTATACTGTTAGCTGCAAGATCGGCGCTGGTTACCGGGCTAGCATCGGATTTCTGCTGTTGCTGAAAATCTCCGGTTTGATACAGTCGCCATAACTCTGCTCCAGCCTCACGGGCCGCCAATTTGACAGGGTCAAGCAGTCTGCTTAAAAACATCTGGGTTCGCTTCCAAATATTGCTGCGCTAAAAACAGGGCGGCGACACTTCTGGCCTCAGTAAAATCTTCCTGCTGTAACAGAGACTGACTTTGCTGACGCGACCAGCGTACAAGCTCAAGCGGTTCCGGCTCGTCGCCTGCCAAGCTTTCTGCATATAAATCAAGGGCCAGAACTATATGCATTGTAGCATTAAAATAGCCTGGAGCTAACGCCAGTGATTTAAGTTGTATAAATCGACGCGCACCAAAGCCAATTTCTTCTTTTAATTCTCGGTTAGCGGCAGCAATAGCATCTTCACCCGGATCAATTAAGCCTTTGGGGAAACCTAATTGATAATCATGGGTGCCAGCGCAGTATTCACGCACTAAGTAAAAATGCTCTTCATCCGGGCAAGCGATAATCATCACAGCACCACGGCCTCCACCACGCATGCGTTCATAGGTTCGCTGTACCCCATTACTGAACTGCAATTCCAGTTGTTCTATTTTAAACAGACGACTTTGTGCCACGATGTCAGCACTTAATATTTCCGGCTTTTGCTTGTTGTTAGGTTTATCATCCTGCCGCTGCGTCATGCTGCTACCTCTGATACAATCCAAGACTGTTACTATAAAACGATTAACAGGAAAAACCTATGCTGAACTGGGCTGAAATTGATACTGTGCTACTGGATATGGACGGTACTTTACTGGACTTGCACTTTGATAATTATTTTTGGCTACAGCATTTACCAAAGCGCTGGGCCGAAATTAGCGGTATTAGTATTAATGAAGCACAGACGCAGTTAAAAGCAGAATACGCCGAATTGACCGGCAAGCTGGAATGGTATTGTCTGGATTATTGGGGTAAACGTTTACTGCTACCCATTACTGAATTAAAACGTGAAGTAATGCATAAAATTGCCATGCGCGCAGACGTTCCTGATTTTCTTACCGCTTTAAAACAAAGTGGCCGGCAAATAGTACTTGTCACCAATGCCCACCCAGACAGCTTGTCTTTAAAAATTGAACGTACCGAACTTGCCAACTACATCGACACGTTAATTTCAACCCACGAATTTGGTGTAACCAAAGAAAACCAGGATTTGTGGAAAAAGCTACAGCAGCGGCTCGGATTTAACGCTGAACGCACGCTTTTTGTCGATGACAGCTTGCCTATATTAACTGCAGCACAGGATTACGGCATTAAACACTTACTGGCTGTAGCAAACCCGGACAGCCAGCAATTAAGCCGGCAAATCACCGAGTTTCCAGCGATTACCGACTACAGTGTACTACTGGATGATATACGCAAAGCGAACCATTTAGCCGATTAAAGTTTAATCGCGTAACGGCCCTGCTCATCAGGCCTGCCAAGGAATTGCATCGCCTGATGTACTTCTTTTGGCATGCTGGCATCTGGTTTCAATGTGCCGTTCACCAAAAGCTGCTCAGCGTTAATCACGGCTTTGATATCTAAACCCAGTAAATTGTTGCCATCCGTTGTCAAGGTAACGGTGCCATTATCACAACTTAACTGGGCAAATAGACTTTGCAGCTCAAGCCAGGTTGCGGTTGGGGTTTGTAATCGGGCGTTTTGCCAGCTTGCGCTGCCAGCCAACTGCTGACACCAGGGTTGGCCTTGACTAAAGCGCTCTACATCCAGCACCAGTTCACCTGTTGCATCTACCGGTAAAGGCAGCGACAGCATAGGGAGAATTTGACTAACGGGTAATTTTAACAAGGTACTTTGTAACCCCATGCCGCCAATACCATAACTGGCTTTGCCTTTTAAATACGGCTGAGTTGCATTTTGCACACTGCCACTGAGTACATCAAATTGAAATTTACCGGTGAATAATTGCCAGCCATTCAACTGCCAACTTAGTGTGTCAAACTGCAATTGCTCGTAACGCACGCCAGCAACATTGCCTTGCCACAAAGTACCTGAAACACTACCCAGCTGCAGCTGGGGTGGCAAGGTAGCCAGCTTTAACCACCAGCTGGCAGGTGTTAGCAACAGGCTAAACAGCAAATAGCTCACAACTCCGATAATAATAAGTTTTAACTTTGACATACCGCCTGCTTACTCCACTACCATACGACGCACCCGCACGATGCCTGGATCATCTGCCGTTGCTATATCTAGATTCTGCAATTTCACACCATGCTGATACTGTAACGCATGTAACCAGCCCAACAACTGGTCAAAGCGCATGTCGTCCAGCACCAAGGTTAGCTGTTCATTCTGCGGCTGCATCCGGCTTACATTTATACCAAAATTACGCGCACTGGTGCTTACCACCTGAGACAAACTTCCACTGCGCTGTATTGTTGCACTACCAGCAGCCTGTAACTGAGGTAACGCCTGCTGCAGCTGGCTAAGCTGGCGCTGTGCGAGCTGGACGTTCTGCTGCTGTGTCACTTTTGACTGATGCAACGGCTGCCAAATCAACCAATAAAACATACCAATAGTCACCACCGCTGCGGCTATGGCAACCAACTGTTGCTCACGCTGCTGTAAACCGGACCACCAGCTTATAATTTGTTGTTTCATACTTTGCCCCGCATAGCGACACTACCCTGCACTTTGCCGCCATCATTACTAAGCGCACCCTGGTCAACGCTAAACCCAGCGGATTCCAACGCGTTTTTCAGTTTTTCAAAACTTTGAAAGCCATCGGCCTTAGCCTGAAAGCGCAATTCTGAACGCTTGCCATCATAGCGCAAGCTTTCCAGACTGACGTCAGGTACTGTCGCTAGCTGTTGTTGTAAGCTTTGTAACAACAGCAAAAACCCCTGCTCATCATCGCCACCTGCCGCTGCCAGTTTCTGTTGCAATTGCAGCTTTAAATTGACAATACGCTCATTAGGAAATGCTTGCTGATATACCGCTAAACTTTGCTGTTGCAAGGCGTCACTTTGTTTACTCAGTTGCCAGTTGCCTAATCCAAGCTGTAACAAATATACGCCAAAACATACACCCGCTATTGCCGCTGTGCTACGCAACATTTGCGTTTGTGTACTAACCTGACGTTTAGGTTTGTACTCACCTTGTAGCATGTTGAAATCATTGTGTGGTAGTTGGCTGGACAGCAGTGCCAAGGGTAATTCAGGCTCTGCCAACTGATGGCTTTGAATCAGCTCTTCTGGCCAAGGGCTGTAACTGGTTAGTACCGGCAGCGCGGCGAGCTGTAAATAATCACCCCACCAACTGGCTTCAATGGCGGATACCTGCCAGCTACTTTGTTTAATCAACCACTGGTCTTGCAATTGAATACAGGCTGGCAGCTGCTGTTCTGGTAACAATAAGGCGTCAGGTATCATGCGGCTAACGCTAAAACCTGCGTCCTTTAACCATGTCAGCCAGTTTTCCAGGCGTTGCTGCTGGCATACTGCAACCTGCTGACGGTAATGCCCATCGTGCAATTCAACCTTACCCAAGGCCAAAAACAAATGCTCAATGTCTTCAGCCTGATCTTCCTCGAGCATATAGGGTAATGCCTGCAGCAGTTGCCGGTTTGGCTTAGCGGGCAAATTAACCAACTTCAACACAACGTCGGACGCCGGCACCAAGGCGACAACCGGCCGCTTACCCAGCCTATCAGCAAGCTCAGCCAACTGCTCAGCGCCTGACAACTCGCCACTGGCGATGATTTCCTGATTATGGCTGGCCCACACTAGCCAGCTAATACTTTGCTCTGCCCGGCTACCTAACCGGATCACCAATTGTTCACTCACCCCTGGCCTCCAAATCGCCGCGCCAATACGCTAACCTGATTATTATCATTTATTTTAAGTACCGACGTTAATATGAAACCACTTTCCAGATAAGCCGCGGTGGCCGTAAGTTGAAAACTGTCAGATTTTACTGTCAGCATGTTTTTTACATCGTCCTCAACCGTCATTCCTGCTAGTGCTGGTAAAGCAAACAGCTCATCGACTGTCCCAAATCCTTGCTCTGGTCTATCCGCTATAATCTCTTGCGCACTTTGCTCTGTAAGTTCAGGAATTAACGCCGCCAACAATACCGCGGTATCCGCCGTTAAGGTATTAATATTAAGCAACAACTGACCGTCCTCCGGCACAACGCAAACAAAGGGCAGCAATAACTGATAATCTGCCGGCGTCATATCCAGGATAACCCGTAACTCCGACACACTGGCCATTAAACCGTTGGCACTATAGTACGGAAATAACAACGAGGCATAGTCGTCTTCTTCAGCACTACCTGCACCACTTAGCAAGCTGTCTTCATCCAACCAATCACCAATGCGTGATGTGAGATACTCAGCGGGCATGGTCAATTCACCGGCTTTTAACTCCAATAACCGTTGAAACGCTTTTTGCGCCGCACTTTGCTCTGCCCGACCACCATTATCTGGCGCGGTATTTTGCAGCGCATTAATATTAAAGCAGCTACGTAAATCACGGATGTCGCCAGCAATAGTGCCGTTTTCAACCGGGAATGTTGCACCTTCTAATGCCCAGTCCTGCGACAAATTAACCGTTTCCTGCCCAGCCAGAGCACGGGCTAATAATACCCGGGCAAATTGCTCTGCGCCCATGGCATACCAAAATGCTTGCTGCTGCTGCTGCACATTTTGCTGACGCTGCAACTGCAATTGCAAACGCCCCGTCATACTGACTGCAATCACTACAATGATGGCTATCACCATCAACACAGCGACTAGCGCCACGCCACGCTGACGACAAGGCATTATCTGCCCCCCGTATTTGCTACTGCGCCATCAGGCAATATAAATACCCGCTCTAACCGACCAAGGTACTCATCGGTTAGGGTAATACGCACCGCTTTGGGGAAGTTGCTGTCTTGCCAGCGTTCCAACCATTCTTCGCCTTTTAAGTACTGTATTTCAAAGCCTGTCAGGCCATTTAACAGCATTTGTACTTTAGGCTCAGTGCCAGTTACGGCATCAGGATATAAAGTAAAGAGCCGCTGCAAATTACCCTCTTGTAAGCGGTAAGCGACGGTCTGAATTTCACTACGCGGCAAAATCATCCCCGGGTTGCGCCACCCCTGACGCGTAAAGCTCACACCGTGATCTTCACTTTCCAACAAAAACTTTTCACCATATAAGCGAAACTTAGACGGTGGCTCACCGTCAATACGCACATGCCGAACACTTATCTGCATAAAATCACGTTCTAACATCAGCATCGATCTTTGCAACTGCACCAAACGCTCAGTCGCTTCTACCGACAAGGCGTCACTTTGGGTAACACTGCTAAGCACGGCTACCGAAGCCATACCCACCATGGCAAAAATAGCCGCCGCTAGCAGCATTTCAATAAAGGTAAAACCACGCTGCCGCTTAACCACTGGGTCGCCCTTTATAACTTTGCAGTTGGTATAGCACTTGTGTCGGCTGCTCAGCCAAACTTACGCTAATTTCGACAAGACGAAGATCGTCATCCGTCAGTTTGCTAATTTGCTGTTGCCAAATCCATTTGCGATTTGCCATTTCTACCTGGCCTTGCGATTTATCTTTGCCTGGCCATTCATCATCTATCATGGCCAGTTGCATTTGATTGGATGCAATGTAACTGGCTAAGGTTAATTCTTCTAACTGGGTTAAATGTCGAATATGGGCAGAGCTAGTTTGCATAATGGCCATGCCTGCAGTGGCAAATATCGCCAGCGCCACCAGTAACTCCAGTAAGGTAAATCCGCGTTGTTTCATGGCAATTGCTCTGCGGCCAAGGTGCGTGTTAACGGGATAGCAAACTCGGTACTTACACTACTGTACAGCGGCGTTAACTCCGACTTTTCGGTAAATAACAGCTGAAACGGGCTAATTTCACCCGAAGACAACACGAACACTTGAGGTAACACCGGGATTTCACTTTCCTCATCAGTTTCATCCTGGTCGTCCAGCACCCAATCTAGCTGGCTAAGTAAATTTGTGTCGGCACCGGGTAGCCCCTCTAATTCAAGCGAAATAGTGATATCTTCAGGCAATATATGCTGCTGTAAACCGCGCGGCTCTGTTGCTTCCAGCCACTTAGCATCGTTGTTACTGTAATACAAAAAGCCGTACCTATCCGGCATGACATACAGCCCCCACTCTTGCTGTTTTAGCATTGCCGTTTCTGCGGCAAAGTGAAACAACTGTTGGAACCGTGCAGCTTCGTCGTCAAGTCGCTCTTTACGCGACTCTCCGGCAAAGTTAATTACCACAACACTGGCAAGCAAACCAATTAATAGTATGACTAACATCAGCTCCAACAAGGTAAAGCCTAGTACTTGCTGACGTTGGACTTGCCGGTTATTCATTAACGGTTCGCGTTATCGTCTGTCGTTGTCCAGTTGCCAATATCGTCATCGCTGCCAGCAACCCGGTCAGGGCCCTTGCTTAAAATATCGATTTGGCCCAACTGACCCGGGCTCACCAGAATATAGTCTTCACCCCAAGGATCTTTTGGCAAGCGTTTGATAAAACCGCCCTCTGGAAAAATACGTGGCGTCGGCTGAGACGTTGGTGCAGTAACCAGAGCTGACAAACCCTGCTCTGTGGTAGGGTAAAAGCCATTACGTAGCTTATACATATCCAGAGTGCTTTCTAACTGCTGAATATCAACCATGGCTTTTTGCTGGTCAGCAACTTCTTTATTCCCTAGCAAATTAGGTACCACCATACTGGCAATAATGCCCAGTATGACAATGACCACCATGACTTCAAGTAAGGTAAAACCAGCGGATTTTTTCATGTTATCTTCCTATCATATTATTTAATGCAAGTATCGGCAGCAGGATGGACAGTACAATCATAAACACCATCGCAGCGAGGATAATGACTACTGCAGGTTTAAATATTTCCAACGATACAGTCATGGTCATTTCAAACTCACGGTCCAGTGTATTGGCCGCGCGTTCCAGCATGGTATCGAGCTGTCCGCTTTTCTCGCCGCTGGCAATCATATGCAGCATCATTGGCGGAAACAGCTTGGTTTGTTCTAAGGCATTTTTCAGCGATGTACCCTCGCGCACCCGCGCGGTTGCATCAGCAACGCTTTGTTTCATATAGGTATTATCTAACACGTCTGCACTAATACGCATGGCCTCTAACAGCGGTACACCACTGGCATTGAGTATGCTTAAGGTGCGGGCAAAGCGGGCAGTGTTAATGCTGGATACAATGCGTCCAATCACCTTCACCTTCAGCAAGCGTCTGTCATAGTTCAGTCTGATTTGTGGCCGCTGTAATAAACGTTTCCAACCAATTATGGCCAACGCAATGCCGACAACTAGCGCTAAGCCGTAACTTTGTACGAATTCGCTGGCGCCAATCATAAATCGGGTTAATGCGGGCAACTGCTGCCCCATGTATTCAAACTGCTCGGTAATTTTAGGCACCACAAACGACAGCAGAACCGCAATAATCGCTACCGCAACCACCACCATAACCACCGGGTAAATTGACGCCATCAGAATTTGATTACGCATATGCTGACGTTGCTCGGTGTAGTCCGCCAGCCGGTTTAACACCTGATCCAAATGCCCCGATTTTTCTCCCGCCGCCACCATGGAGCGAAACAGGTGATCAAACACATGCGGAAACTCAGCCAGGCCTTCAGCTAAGCTGTAGCCCTCAACCACTTTGGACCGCACTGTCATAACCATATTTTTCAGCCGGGGCTTGTCGCATTGCTCTGCTACCGCGAGCAACGCGCTTTCTATTGGCAAAGCTGCTTCAACCAGCGTAGCTAACTGTCGGGTTAGTAATGCCAGCTCAGACGCCGATATTGACGCTTTAAACCACTGCTTACCGGAAGCGAGCATTTTTTCCTGCTGTGACGCCACCGCAACACTCACCGGTGTGAGTTTTTGTTCCCGCAGTAAAGCCCGGGCGTGGCGCGCATTGTCCGCTTCAAGCACCCCTTTACTGGATTTGCCTCTGGCGTCTAGTGCCTGATATTCAAACGCTGCCACTACAAGTCCTCACGCGTAACACGAAGTACTTCTTCCAGCGTGGTCTCGCCGTTTAGCACCTTACTAAAGCCGTCACTACGGATACTCGGGCTGTGTTGGCGCACGTACTTCTCAATCGCCTGCTCGCCTTTGCCATTATGGATAAGCTCACGAATATGCTCATCAACCATTAATAATTCATGGATACCTGTTCGGCCACGGTAACCGGTTTGGTTACAGTGCTCGCAGCCAATAGCACGATAAATGATAACGCCTTCTTTTTTCGCCACACCAAGCAAATTACGTTCTTCTTTATCTGGCTCGTGCGCCGCTTTACAATGCGGACATAACGTACGTACCAAGCGCTGCGCCAGCACGCCTAATAAACTGGACGACAGTAAAAACGCTTCCACACCCATATCTTCTAAGCGGGTAATCGCGCCAGCGGCGGTATTGGTGTGTAACGTAGATAACACTAAGTGGCCGGTTAAACTGGCTTGTACAGCAATTTGGGCGGTTTCAAGATCGCGTATCTCGCCCACCATCACCACGTCCGGGTCTTGCCGTAATATGGCACGTAAACCACGGGCAAAGGTCATACTCACTTTGGTATTTACCTGGGTTTGGCCTATACCTTCCAGCTCATATTCAATGGGGTCTTCAACGGTAAGAATGTTGCGATCTTTGGTGTTAATTTCAGTTAAACCAGCATACAAGGTAGTACTTTTACCCGAACCGGTAGGGCCGGTAACCAAAATAATACCGTGTGGCTTTAATATCAGTTGTGAAAAGGCTTCCTGAACTGACCCGGTCATGCCTAAGTCGACCAAGTTAAGGTGCGAGTTGTTTTTGTCCAATAGGCGTAAAACAACACGCTCGCCATGGCTTGACGGCATCGTCGACACCCTCACGTCCACAGCACGGCCAGCTATTCGCAAGCTAATACGACCATCTTGCGGTACCCGTTTTTCAGCAATATCCAGCTTGGCCATAACTTTAATGCGTGAAACCAGCAGGCTGGACAAACGCCGGTTCGGTCGCAGCACTTCCCGCAAGATCCCGTCTACCCGAAACCGCACAATCAAAGCTTTTTCAAAGGTTTCGACATGAATATCAGACGCACCCAGCTTTATAGC
The DNA here is from genome assembly GCF_000425345.1 of Rheinheimera baltica DSM 14885. Taxonomy (GTDB): domain Bacteria; phylum Pseudomonadota; class Gammaproteobacteria; order Enterobacterales; family Alteromonadaceae; genus Alishewanella; species Alishewanella baltica. Next base: position 24,733 of record NZ_AUDG01000001.1, read on the forward strand.
TTCACCCAACATAGCGTTAATAAGCTTAATAATGGGCGCGTCATCTTCGTTTTCCAGTAAGTCTTCGCTTTCCTGAATATCGTCGGCTAATGAAGCGAGGTTAACTTCGTTACCAATATCTTCCATAAGCTGTTGTGCTTCAGACGAGTCGCGCTGATAACTGGCTTCAAGCATGGCTTCAAATTCAACGGCCGACAATCGCGCAATCTGAAACGGCTCGGCTAACATCCGCCGCACTTCAAGCACCGCAGCGGGTGCCGTAGCGGTATGAATATATAACTGCCAGCCATGCGATTGCTGTTGCAGCAACACACCGTGACGTTTCGCAAAACCAAAAGGCAAGCGGATACGGCTGCTAGCAGGCTTAACCTGTTCGGCTTCCAGCGCATCCATTAGTCTTGCTTCCCTTCGTCAGTGCCAACCTCGGCCGGTTGTTGCTTGTTAATATACTCGTCGAAAGTAGGTGGTAATGACAGCGAGTCGTCCCATTCTGGCAATACAACCTGATCTGTCGTCGGCATTAAGCGAATACCTTCTTCCTGCCGTTTTAATTGCTCGGCACGAATATGGTTGTATTTGGTTTTTGAGATACCGGAAAGAGCCGAGCCTTCCTTCAATATTGTGGCTTTAATAAACACCATTAAATTGCGCTTTTGTTTAGTGACACTGGTCGATTTAAATAAATGCCCCAGGATTGGAATGTCACCCAAAAGTGGCACCTTTGACTCACTTTCCTGCACGTCTTCATCAATTAAGCCGCCCAGCACTACTGTGGCACCATCATCTACCATCACGGTGGTTTTTAATTCACGCTTGTTAATGGTGATATCCACCGCTGTCGCACCGCCAATGCTGGACACTTCCTGTTCGATGGTTAATTGCATCGCGGTGCCTTCGTTAATTTGCGGTGTTACTTTGAGCTTAATACCCACTTCCTGGCGCTGCACCTGCTGAAACGGGTTAGTGTTATTGGCACCAGTCGTAGAGCCGGTAATCACAGGCACTTCCTGACCTACCAAAAAGAACGCTTCCTGATTATCCATGGTAGTAATATGTGGCGTGGCCAGCACGTTGGAATTAGTACTGGTGCGCACTGCTTGTACAATGGCTGCCCAATCACCTTTGTAAAAACCGAGCATGGCGCCGTTTAAACCACTCAGCACTTGTGCCAATACTGAATAATCGCGGTTTGAATCAGGAGTAGTGGTAGTAACAGGTTGACCGTTGGCATCAATGATAACTGTAGAGGAGCCTTTGGTGACCTGAGATGCTACCGCAGCACCACCGGCAACACTGATAATCGGTATGGTATTGCCATTGCTAAAATTAGTGCCGCCACCGTTGGCATTTAGCCACTGCACGCCAAAGTCGGTGCCGTCACCTTCAAATACCTCAACAATAATCGCTTCTACCAATACCTGGGCACGGCGAATATCCAGCTGGCGCAACACCTCTTCTAATGAACGCATCATATCGGGTTGGGCGGTGATCACCAGCGAGTTGCTGTCAGCGTGCGCTTCAATACTAATAGCCCGGCCCTGATTAGCGGCAGCACCACGACCACCTTGAGCACCGGCCGCACCTGTAGCCCCTTGCACTTCAGCTACGATAGATTCACTAACGCCCTTTAATACCTGTACCAGTTCTTCGGCTTTGGCATACTTTAGATAAAACACCCGGGTATTGCCGCTGGTTTGCAGTTCCGAATCCAGCCGTTTTGCCAGTTCTATCACACGCTGACGCGCTTGTATCTCGCCGCTGACAATTACACTGTTAGTGCGATCATCGGCCACAATTCTTGGCACCAAAAAGTCGGGTTGGTCACCACGGCCCTGGCTTTTATAAATGCTTTCCAAAATACGCACAATTTCCGGCGCTGAGGCAAACTGTAATTTTACAATCTCCAGCTCCTGATCGCCGGCTTTATCAACACGCTGAATAATATCCACTAAGCGGTTTACCACTGCCGCCGGTCCGGTCATCATAATTACATTAGACGGGTCATAGTGCACGACATGGCCACCACCGGCCTGGTTACTAAATTGGCGCAGCAATGGCGCTAGTTCTCGTACAGATACGTTGCGAACCTGTACCACCCGGGTCACCATTTCGTCACCCTGGCCCGGAGCTTCATCTGTTACAACCGGAATATTGCTGGTTTTGGCGTCTTTATTGCGCACTACTTTTAATATGCCATTTTCCATTTCAACCACGGCGAAGCTATACACTTCAAGCACGTTGAGAAAGAACTGGTAATACTGTTGCTCGTTGAGCATTTCATAGCTGCGTACGTTAATACGCCCACGTACCTGTGGGTCAACAATAATGGTTTTTTTCAGGTTCATACCAACAATATTGATAAACTCATTTATGTCGGTGCCTTTAAAATTCGGCGAATACATTACCTCTTCCTGCGCTACCACAGAGGCAGCGGGAATAATTGCGGTAAGTGCAGCGGCCACCAGCATACTGGCCAGTGAGCGGCGGGAGAAAAAAGAAGATTGCCCTGATTTCATTAGTGAATAACCAATTAGTTTTATTATTTATTGTGACAGGCTTACCAGAATATCTCTGATCTCACCATCGCGTTCTATTTTAATAGCGGCTTCTTTAGCATCACGTAATTCATTAATCACGCTCATTGCCTGCTGCATATCGTTCAATGCTATACCGTTTATTTCTACCGCTAAATCATTTGCCTGCAGCCCCATTTGCGTAAACAAGCTGGGATCTTTCCCTGGCATCAACCGGTAACCCGCCAACTGGCCGTTGGCGCGATAAGGCGACACCCGGATATAGTCGAAAAACTTCATTGGCTCCGCCATCAGCTCTTCGCGCGCCGCCTCAAATTGCTCACTCACTTGCAACGGCTGCATTTCCATTGGTTCTGCAGCGGGAGCCATATCTTGTTGCACCGGCTCTTCGTTATAAGGTTCGTCAGCGCGGCCTAAACCGGCGTTGGCTTGGGCTATTTTGGTATACTCCATACCGTCAAGCATCAAGGTTTCATAACGACCGGCTTGTTGTAATAACACCCGGTCTGACAACACCTGCTTTAGAACTGCATTAGTACCGTCTATTTTGTCATTAACCGCATAAGTAGATTCAATTCCACGGCTTTCAATAATGGCACTGCCTTGATCCGGATCTGCAGCCACAGCCACTAAGCCCGTTAGTTTTACGTTGAGTTGCGTCTTAGGTGCCTCAGTAATAACCGGTACCACTTCTTTTTTCTCTGCCTCAGCGGAGGCTTTACCAAATAGCGCAAAACCGGTTAAAGCCGTCAGCTCTACGTTATTACGATTATTTGCTTTCGCCATTGGGGTCATGGCTGGTGGCAGAGTCATTGATGCAGGCTGCGGCAACACTTGCCAGCTTAAACGCGCCAGCAACCATGCCAGTATAATAACCAACACCAAATTCAGCGCTTGCTGCACCCGGTTTAATGGCACTTTCTGCAGTTGCTTGGTCAATTGCTGCGTGTTTAATAACGACTTCATTGCGCACTTCTATTTTATGAGAATAAATTATCTTACCCAGTTGTCTGTCAACCAACAAGCGTGGCCAAACATTTTACAAGGTATTAACCAACTTTTTTTGACTTTAACGCCAAATTACCTGCTTTGGCCCTATAATAGCGGTCTTAGTTCGACAACCGCAGTTATATATTATGTCGTCAGTAAAATCATCATCGCAATCTAACAGCCCAACGTTACGGTTAGATAAATGGCTATGGGCTTGCCGCTTTTATAAAACCCGCGCTTTGGCGAAAGAGATGATCGAAGGCGGTAAAGTACATTATAATGGCCAGCGCTGCAAAGCCAGTCGAACAGTAGAACCTGGAGCAATGGTTAGATTAACCCAGGGAACAGATGAAAAAATTGTCACTGTGTTAGCATTATCGGAAAAGCGCTTAGCCGCGCCACTGGCACAAGCATTGTACGAAGAGACTGCCGATAGCATAGAACAGCGGTTAAAAAGAGCGGAACTGAGAAAGACTAATAGCCTGTTTGCACCGCACCCCGACACCAAACCTGACAAAAAAGAGCGGCGTAAACTACTCTTGTTAAAATCGCAGCAGTAATAGAGAACAGCATGAATGTAGATAATTTATATCGATTTTTATTTCAGCACAAAAACGTACGCGGCGAGCTGGTACAGTTGTCATCCAGCCTCGACCAGATGTTACTGCATCACGATTATCCATTACCCGTAAAGCAGCTGTTAGCTGAACTGGTTGCCGCAACCAGTTTACTTACTGCAACGCTAAAATTTGAGGGCGATATTGCCTTACAAATTCAAGGTGATGGCCCGGTAAAGTTTGCTGCCGTTAACGGTACCAATGCGCAGCAGTTTCGCGGCGTGGTGCGGATGCAAGCCGAAATCTCTGGTACCAGTTTTCGTGAACTAATCGGCGAAGGTTACTTATTAGTAACCATTACACCGCAACAAGGTGAGCGCTATCAGGGTATAATTCCATTAAGTGGCGACAGCTTAACCAGCACACTAGAAGCCTACTTTGCCCAATCTGAGCAACTACCTACGCGTTTGTATTTGTATACCGATTTTCATTCAGAGCAATGCCGCGCAGCGGGTTTTATGTTGCAGGTATTACCGGTAGACCAGCAAAAAGCCAAAGCCGATTTTGACGAGCTGGTAAATTTGGCAGACACGCTAACGCAAGACGAAATGATTAACCTTGAAGCCGAACAGCTACTGTATCGTCTTTTCCATCAGGAAGAAGTTGAGCTGTTTACCCCGCAAACGGTCAGTTTTGTTTGTGGTTGTTCCAGAGAAAAATGTAGCTCAGCCATAGTTAGCTTGGGTAAAGACATAATTAACGAACACATTGCTGAGGGCAAGTTAGACATAAGCTGCGAATACTGTAATAGCACCTATCATTTTGATAGTGCCGACTTAACAACCCTATTGCAGCAATTGTAACCTGCCCCGGCTGTAATTATGAAAGAGTTACCGATATGTCGGTAACTCTTTCTCATTTCAAAGCCCTACAAATTCCTCACCGCACTCTCCCACACGAAAAATAAGTTAAAATACAACAAGTTAAATTAGTTCAGAGATTTTGGCACACCTTTCGCTTAACCGAATAAGTGATATTAACTATCTGTGCGTAACCGCACTAAGGAGAACATTATGCTGGGCTGGGCTGCAACATTTTTAATTATTGCACTGATCGCTGGCGTATTGGGGTTTGGTGGTATCGCAGGTGCAGCAGCAGGTATAGCAAAGATTATTTTTTTTATTTTTATCGTGTTACTCGTTATTTCATTACTGGTAAACGCGCTGCGCGGTAAAACGCCCAAACTGTAATTTCAAAAAAACACAAAGAGGAAAATTTCTATGACATTGACCAACGTAATTGCTCGATTAGCTATTGTAACAATGCTGGCACTGGTCGTGATGGCCTGTGAAGATAATCACGCTGAAGAAGCTGGCGAAACCATCGACGAAGTAGTAACCGATGCTGGCAACAAAGTTGAAGATTTATGTGAAGATGTAAAAGATAAGGCAGATGCTAAAGACAAAGACTGTTGATTTGTCGGTGGTAACAATCAAGTGTTGTTACCACATTAATTCCCCGGAGCCATTTCTGATATGATTCAAGCCTCAGTTTACACCTTACTGGCACTGCTCAGTGCCACTGCCAGCTGGCTGATACCTTCTTTGCTGTTAAAGCTACTATTCGCTTGGACCGCCTTGTCTTTAGCTGTAGTGAGTTCTGCCTATTGGTTTAATACCGCAACAATATTTAGAAAAAGGCATGATGGCAGCCTGCCTTGGTTCAGTCGCTGGTTATTTATACCCTTTTTACTTGGGGCAGGACTATATAACAAACTCGCCAGACGCTTTGACACGGTGCCATCAATACAACAGGTAAGTCAGGGGCTATATTTAGGCGCGCGTATAACGGCCACCGATATGGACCGCCTGCAGCATCAACGCATAACCGCCGTGCTGGATGTGACTGCAGAGTTTGCCGCTCTGGATCAACTAACACAGTTACCTGATATGTATTACCTGAACATCCCGGTGTTAGATCATGCCAGCCCAACAACCAAACAGTTAAAACAAGCGGTAGAATGGCTGCAACAACAGCGAGCAGCAGGACGAAAAGTACTGGTACATTGCGCCTTAGGCCGTGGCCGCTCGGTTTTAGTATTAGCCGCCTTTTTACTTAGCCGGCACAATAGCCGCAACGCTGAACAAGCCGTGGCGCTTATAAAGCAAATTCGCCATACGGCGCGGCTTAACAAGCGCCAGCTTTCAACATTGCGCCAATTTGCTAACAACTTTGAAAACCAACCGCCAAAACCGGTGTGGTTAATTGCTAATCCGGTTTCTGGCGGTGGGAAATGGGCCGCGGCAGAATCTGAAATTGTCAGCTTATTATCGCCTTTTCTGCAGCTTAGCATTCACACTACCAGTAAAGACTGCACCGCAGAAGCGCTGGCCCAACAAGCGTTGCAAGCCGGTTGCCAGTTGGTTATTGCCTGCGGGGGTGACGGTACAGTGACAGAAGTCGCGTCGGTATTAACCGGCAGCAACGTTCGGCTGGGCATTATTCCATTAGGCACAACCAATGCTCTCAGCCATGCGCTGTGGGGGCTGAAAGCGAAATTACTGCCAGTGCATTCAGCCTGTTTAAACATCATCGATGGCCAAAGTCGCGCCATAGATACTGCCCGCTGTAATAATAAGTTGATGTTGCTGTTGGCCGGTGTTGGCTTTGAGCAGCAAATGATTGCGGCTGCTGACAGAGACAGCAAAAACCAGCTTGGTCAGCTGGCTTACCTAAACGGGTTGTGGCAAGCAGTACAGGCCAACCATATTCAAACCTTGCTGGTTCAGTTTGATCAACAGGATGAACAACTGCTAAATACCGGCAGCCTGGTGGTTGCTAATGCTGCCCCGCTTACCACTGTGCTCGCACAAGGGCGCGGAGCACCTAACCTCGCAGATGGTATGCTGGATGTCACCTGGTTAACCAGCGGCAGCAATGACAACAGCTTGCTTAGCCTGACAGAGCTGGCACTGGCAGGGTTAACTGGCGTTAGCCTGAATGCCGCCAGCCAACATTGTCAGGCCCGCCGAATACAAATCCGCCGAAAGGACCAACAAACATTACACTATGTTATTGACGGTGAGCTATACAGCGATAGTCGTTTAGATATTACTATTGCGCCCGCGTCTTTAAATGTGATGTTGGCAGACGTAGAAGAAAAGGAACACGTTGCTTAAGGCTCGGTCTGCTGGTATTTTTCCAATTTGTTATACAGTGTTTTAACACTGATGCCCAATTGCTGTGCGCTGTCTGTTTTATTACCGGCATTCTGCTCAAGGGTATTTAATATAGCTGCTTTTTCCAGCTGTTCCAGCGGCACACCGGCAGGGACCTCGTTCAACTCGGTTTCTGTTGTATCTGCCAGCGCCATCTCCAGCAACAAATGATCTGGTTCGATCATTTTGTCTGCCAAAATATAGGCCCGTTCAACAGCATGCTTTAACTCCCGCACATTACCCGGCCAGCGATGCTCTGCTATCAGCTGTAGCGTTGCCGTTGATAGCTGTTTTTGTTGCTGTTCCTGAGCATTGCGATAGGCAAGAAAGTGTTGCGCCAAGCCGACAATATCGTCATTACGGTCACGCAGCGGCGGCACAACAACCGGAAACTGTGCCAAACGAAAATACAGGTCTTCCCGCAGTAGCCCATCACTAATAGCCTGTTGTGGATCCCGGTTGGTTGCCGCCACAATCCGCACATTAGCTTGTCGACATTTATCACTGCCTACCGGCCTATACTCACCGCTTTCTAAAACACGCAACAGCTTAACCTGTTGCTCAATCGGCATCTCTGTAACCTCATCGAGAAATAACGTGCCACCTTCTGCCTGGGCAAACACCCCCTGATTATCCCGCAGCGCACCGGTAAATGCGCCTTTGGTATGGCCAAATAACTCACTGTCAACTAACTCCGGGCTAAGTGCGCCGCAATTAATAGCAATAAAAGGCTGTTCTGCACGGTAACTGGCTAAATGCACTGTATTTGCAACCAACTCCTTGCCGGCACCACTTTCGCCTACGATCAAGATATTTGCTTCGGTTACCGCCACCTTACGCAAGGTACGGTAAAGTTTAAGCATCGATCGGGATGAGCCCACCAGCAGGCCAAATTGATCTAACATACAGTTATTGGCTTTAACCTGCTGTTGCGTGCTACTGAGTTGCTGATAAAAATCTTGCAGTGTGTCTAAAATACACACCATATCCAGGGGCTGACGAAAATGATATCCCGCACCAGAGCGCATCAGTTTATCTAGCCAAGGCTCCGGGTTGCCATCACTAACAAAAATAAAATCCATCTCAGCCAGTATATTACTGCTTAGCAGCTGCTGATAATCGGCTTCACTATGCTGATCTGCCTGAATAAACGCCAAATCACACGATTGTTGCAGCAATTGCTCCGACCATGGGGCGGCGTCACTGCTTTTGACCACGATAAAACGCTTAACCACAGCAGATTGAAGCAACTGCGCAGCAAGTGCCGGTTCTTGAACATGCAAAAATAAGCGAGGATGTTTCATCTGTCAGCTCTCAGTTATGAAGTTTAACTCTATGTCAGCATTGTAATTTTAACAATGACTCTGAGTAAAACTTACCAGCAATTCAGTTCACACACTAACGTAATGAAAAAATAATTCATAAAATCATAAATTTACGCATTGGTACATGAATTGAATATGAATTCTTATCTTCACAGCAGTTAACAGGTCACGATGATGAAAGACATGGATACCAAATCAATTCATGGCAAGGCCCAGTTAAAAACAGTACAAGCAATCTGTATTGCTGCCCAACGCTTTTATCAGCAGGCAGCAAAGCAGGTATCCGACGGCAACCTGCGTTATAAATTCGCTGAACTTTCTGCGCTGCATCATAACGCTGCCCAGCGTTTGCCCATTGAAGCAGCACATGACCCCGCACCTAATTTACAGGCAGAACTGATTGCAGTACAGCTCTGGTATCAACATCAACATACAACGTTAACTACAGAGACTGCACAACCGCTTGCCTTATTTGAACTTTACAGCCTGTTACAAAAACAACTTAGTGCGTTAAAACAGCTTACCTTATTAATGCGCAGCTATAGCGCCAAAATTAGCTTGGCGCATCTTACTGCAGCATTACAAATAGCCTGCGACCAATTACCTGCACGACTGAAAGTTTTACCGGTAGACGGGAAAAATATACAAACAAAAAATTAACATAAAATGAATGCAAATATTATTCTCTTTAAAAACATAAAGATAAAAACTGGCATTGAATTAGCATTAGTTATTTCGTCTTACAACAAAGGAGCGACAATATGAAACGTACAACGTTAGCAACGATAATGACTCTGGCGTTAACCACAACAGCAGTAACAGCAAACGACTGGCAAGACAGCGCCAAAGATGCGTGGATTGACGGTAAAGCCGAAACCACCTTGCTGTTAAACGGCAATCTGAATTCTTTTGACATTAACACCGACGTACAAAATGGCACCATAACTCTGACAGGTGTAGTAGAGAGTGACGTTGACAAAGCGTTAGCGGAAGAATTACTGGAAAACCTGGATGGTGTTAGCTCAGTTGACAACAAACTAACGGTGAAAAACCATGCAAAAAACGCTGATAATAGCAAAACCAGCGCGCTAAAAGATGCCAAAATCGCAACCGTGGTTAAAACCCGCTTACTGTTTGAAGCAGAAGTTAGTGGTACTGCTATAAACGTGGATGCAAAAGATGGTGTAGTGACCTTGCAAGGTAAAGTGGATTCTGCGGCAGAAAAAGATTTGGCTGCAGCCATCGCCAAAAATACCGATGATGTTAATCGCGTCGTCAACAAACTGGACGTTGCTGAATAAATATTCTACCGTCTGGATCGTCAAGGCCGATCTGCCCCTTTAGGGCCAGATCGGCCTTTTGCTAGTTGCTGCTATCCGGTATGCTTTGCGCAAAGTTAGTTAGTGGCAACCTTTCATTATGCGCATTTTGCACACGTCAGATTGGCACCTGGGCCAAAATTTTATGGGCCGCAGCCGTGCAACAGAACATAAGGCTTTCCTGCGCTGGCTTGCCAATGAAGTGACAACACGTCAGATTGACGCCATTGTTGTTGCCGGGGATATTTTTGACACCGCCACGCCACCAAGTTATGCCCGGGAAATTTATAATCAGTTTATTGTTGAGCTTCAAAGTAGCCAATGTCAGCTTATTATTTTAGCCGGCAACCATGATGCTGCAGCGGTATTAAACGAAAGTAAAAACCTTCTACAGTGCCTCAACACGCAAGTCATTGCCAGTAGCAGTAGCAAGCTTAATGAGCAATTACTGGTACTACACAACAGAAAACAACAACCGGCAGCGCTATTATGTGCGGTGCCCTTTTTGCGTGCCAGAGACATGCTACAAAGCCAGGCGGGGCAAAGCGCAGGGGATAAACAACGCAGTTTGCAACAGGCTATTGCGGCGCACTATCAGCAGTTATTTGCTCTGGCACAGCAGTACAATACTGAACATAAGCTGGAGCTTCCCATCGTAATGACCGGCCATCTAACCACTTTGGGTGTCAGCCGTTCAGAGTCGGTTCGTGATATTTATATCGGTACACTCGAAGCTTTCCCGGCTGATGCTTTTCCACCGGCTGACTACATTGCACTGGGGCATATTCATCAGAGTCAGCGCATCAATGCTAATACTGATATTCGCTATAGCGGCTCGCCCATTGCGCTTAGTTTCGATGAAGCACGCCAGCAAAAGCAGGCGTGGCTAATAGAATTTGCCGTCGACGGCAAAACGGTATCCAGCCTGCCTATTCCCTGCTTTCAACCACTTATCAGCATTAAAACCACTCTCGATACTATCACCACGCAAGTACAGCAAGCACTGAGTGACATTACCGCTGAGCAAATATTATGGCTGGAGTTGGTTATTGCCGAAACGGATGCCTATCTTACCGACTTGCAGCAACGTGTTGAAACACAATTGCAAGATTTGCCGGTAGAGTTGTTACGCCTGCGCCGCCAACGTACCAACCAGGGCAATGGGTTTGCTGATGCCTCGTACACCAGTCTGGCGGAGTTAACCCCGCAACAGGTTTGGCAGGCCAGACTAGCGACAGAGCAGCTAACTGAACAGCAACAGCAGCAGCTAACAGCGTTACATCAACAGATCCTGGCAAAAATGGAGCATGCAGAGTGAAAATTTTGTCGGTCAGGCTGCAAAATCTCAACTCCTTACGCGGTGAATGGCTTATAGACTTTCGCCTGCCGCCTTTTAATGACACCAACCTTTTTGCGATTACCGGCCCTACTGGTGCAGGTAAAACAACCCTATTAGATGCAATTTGTCTGGCGCTTTATCACCAAACTCCCAGGTTAAAAACGTCTCCTACCAGCAATGAACTGATGACACGCAATACCAGTGAATGCCTGGCTGAAGTAGAGTTTGAAGTGGCCGGTGTTGGTTATCGCGCGTTTTGGAGCCAGCGCCGCGCGCGCGGCCAAAGTGATGGCAATCTGCAAGCGGCCAAAACGGAACTGGCCAAACTGGATGGCAGCATATTGGCCGATAAAACCAGTGACAAGCTACGTTTAGTTGCCGAAATCACCGGGCTGGATTTTGGCCGGTTCACCAAATCAATGCTATTGGCTCAAGGTGGTTTTGCGGCATTTTTAAATGCCGATGCCAATGAACGGGCAGAATTGTTAGAAGAACTTACCGGCACCGATATATATGGCCGGATTTCGGCGCAGGTATTTATTGATTGTCGTGAGCAAAAAAATCAGCTGGAATTAATGCAAGCCCGAGCTTCAGCCGTTGAATTACTCACTGACGAACAACAACAACAGCTTAATACCACGCTCACTGCACTGCAGAGCACCCTTACTGCGCAACAACAAGCATTGGCAGAACAGCGAAAAATACTTAACTGGCGCGAACAACTTGAGCATGCCGAACTAGCGTGTCAGCAAGCGACACAGCAGCTTGAAACGACAAAGGCTACCAGCGCAGCGCATCAGACGGAGTTGGCAAAATTAGCCGCCTGGCAGCCTGCCAGCAAACTTGCGCCACTGCACAATGCACTGCAGATAGCGCTTAGCCAACAGCAACAATGCCAGCAAGAGCAGTCTGCCATAGAGCAAAAGTTACACAACGCGTCTTTGCAACAGGCGACGTTATTATGGCAAGGCATACTTCATATAAAGCAACAACAGCAGCATAATCTTAGCCAAACAGAGCAGAAAAAAGCCGAACAACAAAATCTTAAACAACAAGATGCTGATTTAGCAAAAGAACAACAACAACGACAAGCACAACAACAGTTGCTTATTACGCAACTGGGTGACACCGACCTGACACAGTTACGCCAACACCAACAGCAACGGCGTGACCGACAGTTCAAATTACAACACTTGCAGCAGCAACTGCAGTTACAACAAAAGTGGCAGCAAAAACACAATTCATTGCAGCAACAGCTGCAACAGACCGAGCAGGCTCTGGCACCACTAAGCTTGCAATTACTCACTCTGCGCCAACATTACAAAGCGCTGCAAGAACACATTAGCGATAAAAAGCAGTTGTTAAAACAGCAGCAGCTTATTATGCAGCTATCTGAGCATCGGGCACATTTACAACCAGAGCAACCCTGTCCTTTGTGTGGCGCCACTCAACACCCGGCAGTAGCACAGTATCAACAGCTAAGCAGCTCCGCGACAGAGCAACAACTGCAGCAAAAAGAAGTAGAACTGCAACAAACTCAGCAGCAAGGGGAAACGCTAAAGCAGCAACAGTCTGCTTTACACGCCCAGCGCGAGCAATTGCAGCAGCAACTGACACAGCAACAGCTCGAATTGGCGGAGATAAATACCGACATTGAACGACTGTTGCATGAAGAGCCTTCAGCCGATGTCGCGGCAACATTGCAGCAAGTTCAAAAGGAACTCGCCGCAACAGACTCTCAATTACAGCAGCTTGAACACAGTCAGCAACAACTGCAGCAACAAAAAGAGCAGCTGCATACACTTGCGCAGCAACAGACAGAAAATGCCTATCAGCAACAAACCGTGCAACAACAGATACAACGCTTACAAGAGCAACATGACGACTTAACACAACAACTGCATAGCTGGCAGCAGCAATGGCAAGCCATGCAGCAAGCCGCCCCCCATGCGCAAAAGCCCGTGCAAGATATCGCCGTGTTAACTGAACAACTGCAGCAACTACAGCAACTACAGCAGCAGATACAGCAATGGCAAGGACAGAAGCAAGTGTTACAGCGCCAGCAGCAAAAGCTAACAACCACAGCACAACACGCCGGGCAACATTGGCAGCAAGCGTTAGCTCAAAGTGAATTTGCTGACGAGACAACGTTCAAGGCCGCATTACTTAGCGACGATGAACTTCAGGCAATTCAACACTTACAACAACGACTGCAGCAAGCCGAAATAGAAGCAAAGCGGTTGCATACTGACTGGATACAACGCTTAGAGCAGTTAACACAACAAAAGCTTAGCCCAATGTCCGTGACAGAAATCAACCAAGCCGTTCAGCAGCTTGAACAAGCCGTACAACAGCTGCACACAGAGCAAGGGCAGCTGCAACAACAGCTCAGCAGTGACACATTGCGACGCAAAGGGCAGCAGCAACTGTTGCAAGATATCGCTCAGCGCCAACAGCAATTTGAGCTGTGGCAACGGTTAAACAGCCTGATTGGTTCTGCAGATGGTGCCCGTTACCGCCGTTTTGCGCAGGGATTAACGCTGCAACAGCTAATTGTATTAGCCAACCAGCAATTGGCGGTACTACATAACCGTTATCAGCTGGCACGACATAGCAGCGCTGAACTGGAGCTAGTAGTGCTCGATACCTGGCAAGCCGATAGTGCGCGTGACACTAAAACCTTGTCTGGTGGCGAAAGCTTCCTGGTTAGCCTGGCGTTAGCGCTGGCGTTATCGGATTTGGTGAGTAGTAAAACCCGTATCGACTCACTGTTTCTCGATGAAGGTTTCGGCACTCTGGACGCCGACACCTTAGATAGCGCTTTAGGTGCACTGGATAACCTCAATGCGCGCGGCAAAATGATTGGTATCATTAGCCATGTTGAGGCATTAAAACAGCGTATCAGCGTGCAAATAAAAGTAGAGAAGCAACAAGGGTTAGGCTACAGCCAAATTAAGGTAGTCAGTTAGGCTGCGATAGAAGCAAGGCAATAAACTCCTGTGCTGGTAGCGGTTTACTAAAATAAAAACCTTGGTAGTAGTTGCAGCCTTGCTCACGTAAAAAAGCCAGTTGCTCGGCTGTCTCAACACCTTCTGCTAACACTTTGAAGTTCATAGTATGCGCCAGAGCAATAATCGCACTGGCAATCTGCTGGTCGTCAATGGCTTGCGGAATGTGTTCCACGAAACGTCGATCTATTTTCAGCACGTCCAGCGGCAAACGTTTAAGATATGACAATGAAGAATAACCGGTGCCAAAGTCATCAATTGCCAGCCTAATGCCCATAGCTTTAATTTGGTGCATAGTGGCGACAACTTTTGCCTCATCAATCATTAACGCACTTTCAGTTACCTCCAGTTCAAGCAACTCTGCCGGTACAGCAATTTCTGCCAGCACTTGTTTCAGTTCATCCAATAACTGGTCTTTATTAAACTGTTGTGCTGACACATTAACCGCCAGACTAAATGGCGGGATACCTTGATCTAACCACTGTCGTAATTGCTGGCAGCTGCGTTGTAACACCCATTTACCCAACGCATGTATAAGGCCGCAACTCTCCGCTAAGGGTATAAATACCGAAGGAGCGATAAAACCATACTCAGCGTCATGCCAACGTAATAAAACCTCAGCACCGATAATCTTGCCGCTAAACACATCAAGTTGAGGCTGGTAATAGCACTCCAATTTATCCAGTTTTAACGCACTGCGTAAACGTGTTTCCAGCAACACCCGCTGCCGAGCCTGCGCGGTAAGGTCATCGGTATACACCGCAACATGGTTACGACCTTCACTTTTTACTTTGTACATAGCGACATCCGCTGCGCGGATCAAATCCTCTGCACTACTGGCATGGTCAGGATAAAGGCTAATACCAACCGATAGTGCTGTGATAATTTCACTGCCATTTGCCAGCAGAAATGGCGATTGTAGCTGTTGCATCAATAACTCTGCCAGCGCGGTGACCTCATTGGTTGATTGCACCGATTGCACCAGCACGCCAAACTCGTCACCACCAAGACGGGCAAGGGTATGCTCCGGTGCACAGCAGGCCTGCAAGCGTTGACTGACCTGCATCAACAACTCATCTCCTGCACTGTGACCAAAGCTGTCGTTAATATCTTTAAAGTTATCCAAGTCCATCAACAACAGCGCACATTGTGTCTTGTGCTGAGCTGCCTGCTCAATCGCATTACTAATAGATTGATTAAAGTGTTGCCGATTCGGCAATTGAGTAACAGCATCAAAATCAGATAAAAATGCCAATTTCGCGGCCTGCTTCTTACGCTCGGTCAAATCGACATCTATACAAAAAATCTGCGCTTCTGTATCAGGCAATTTCACCACTGCATGCCCGGAAAAAACCGGCACCAAAGAACCATCTTTTCGGCGTAACACTAGCTCTTCCGACGATACGGATATACCCGTATCAGCCATATGTAACATCGCCTGAGACACTTGTTCCTGCATGTAGGAAGGAATGATTAATTCGAGAAGATTCTTGCCTATCGCTTCTTCCTTGGTGTAGCCGTATATCTGTTCACTGGCTTTATTCCAATAAAATGTTGAGCCATCGGCATAATAACCTTGCACTGCTATCTGCGGCGTATTGTCTAGCAATGTTCGAAACCGCAGCTCACTTTGCGCTAGTTGCTGCTGCGTATGCTTTTGCTCGCTAATATCTTGAATAACTGAAATAAAGTAACATTGGCCAGGCGAAGTAAATAAGGCAACAGATAACCGCGCCCATAATATTCGACCATCTTTGCATAGGTAGCGTTTCTCAATATCGTAATTATTTATTTCACCCCCTTGTAATCGTTGCAATTCCATAACGTCCATTGCCAGATCGCCAGGGTAGGTTAACTGCTGAAAGTTCAATAGCAACAGCTCAGCTTCGCTGTACCCCAGCATCTGACACAACACTTTGTTAGCACGAAGAAACTGACCACTCAACGAAACATGCGCAATACCGATGGCAGCATGAGTAAAGGTATCCGCAAATGCTCGTTCTGATTGATTCAAAGAATGCACAAAAGAACGCTTTTGTCGTAGTAAAAACCAGGCAAAAAATGCGGTCAAACCGACATAAAAGTAGCCTTCATAGCTCTGGTACTTTATTAACGCATCACGATCCGAAACCAACCAGTCTAGTAAGTGGTCGCTACTGCTAATCCAAAATAGTCCCAGCAGGAAATAAAGCAACGCTCCGCATAACGGATGTTGCAGTAAATAATGCCAACTGTGGCTCCGGATGGGTATCATGGCGGCTGCGTAATTTGTGATGGTTGAATACGTAATAATCAAAGCATAGCGTAAATATGCTTCAAGCCAACTTATATCACTAATAACAAGGTATTTAGTAAGAAGCCTGCGAATCGCAGGCTTCTTTAAACGTTAGAAAGAATACACTAGGGTTAAGGATGTTTGTGTATCTGTGCGCTTTTTACCCATAGGTACCTCAGAGTCACTTTGTATCCGAAATGCCGCTTTCATCTGTAGGGAGCCGTTAATCTTAGCTAATAATGACGTCTCGGCGAGTGTACGTGTATTGTCTTCACCGTACTCAACACTAAGCGTTTGCGCAAAACTTGCCGTTTCACTAATAGTCCAGTTAAAAACCGCAGCACCACGCGCGATGATACCTTTTTCAGTTTCCCCTGTTGAACGTTCACCACTAAAGTAACTCGGACCCACTTCGACATCCAATGACTTGTCTTCCGCATTATAAATTCGGGTGCCATAACCCACAGCTAACGTGGTGTATTTGGTGTAAGCACCAAACTTATCGTCAGTATACGAGGCAAAAGTAAACAACTTATCGAACTCATCATCTAACTTATAAGCTGCCTTGGCAGAGACCATAAACTGCTCTGCCGACCTTTCATTAACTTTATTACCATTGTCATCAGTCTTTTCATCCTCTTTAAAATAGGCACTGAAAATATACTGGTTACTCCAATGTTGTAACTCTTGTTTTGCATCAATTTTGCCAGTAACAGAGGTACCGGCAGTATTGCCTGACGTGGTGATGGCGCCAAGCTCAGCTGAGGTGGTCCAGACCTTATCGGTGCCTGCCACATCGTCAGCCTGCACCTGCAAACTGGCTATAACAGCGGCTGCCAGCACTGAATAATATTTCATGTTTACTCCTGCGTATCTTTCTTAATGTGTAAATCCATTTGTGGAAATGGAATACCAATACCTTGCTCATCAAACGTTAATTTTACTTTTTCCAACGTGTCCCAATAAACAGCCCAGTAGTCTGCAGCATTAACCCAGGGACGCAGGTGAATATTCACTGAAGAGTCAGCCAAAGCAGCAACAGCTATGACAGGTGCAGGAGTCGCAAGTATCCGGCTGTCTTGCTTCACTATGTCTTCTAAAAGTGCTTTTGCTTTGCGTAGATCAGAGTCATAACTGATACCAATCAGTAAATCAACGCGGCGGGTTGGCTCCGCTGAAAAGTTGGTAATAGCACTACCGGTGATTTGTGCATTAGGAATGATCACCTTTTTATTATCAGGAGTTTTCATAATGGTTTGAAAAATTTCAATTTTATCAACGGTACCACTAACGCCACCGGCATCAATAAAATCGCCCGATTTAAAAGGACGGAATAAAATAATTAAAATACCTGAAGCGAAATTTGATAAAGACCCTTGTAATGCCAGGCCAACGGCTAAACCGGCTGCACCTAAAATGGCAATAAAAGACGTGGTTTGCACACCAATTTGCGACAATGCCATCAGCACGGTAGCAATCATGATCAAGGCGTAGACAATGCCAGCGACAAAAGAAATGACCGCTTTATCCACAGAACGAGACAGCAATGCTTTTTCCATTAAGCGTTTGATGCCTTTTGCAACTATGCGGCCGACATAAAATATGAAAA
The DNA here is from genome assembly GCF_000425345.1 of Rheinheimera baltica DSM 14885. Lineage (GTDB taxonomy): Bacteria > Pseudomonadota > Gammaproteobacteria > Enterobacterales > Alteromonadaceae > Alishewanella > Alishewanella baltica. The sequence continues at coordinate 42,907 of NZ_AUDG01000001.1, forward strand.
CGGCAGCCACGAACTTAAGTAAATAGCCAAATATTAATTCATTGTTGTCTTGAAAGAACTGGATAATGTTATCCATAGCGCGCTCCTGTGCGAATTGTGTAATAAAAAATCAGCAAAATGATAGCATACAACCGCTTAGATGAGCATAAAAACCACAACTCAGCCTTGGCTAAGACGCTTTGTTACTAAAAAAGCTTGGTACCACTAGAAAATATGGGTAAAATGCAATGCCTCGGCGGTGATTGTAGCTCAGTTGGTAGAGCCCCGGATTGTGATTCCGGTTGTCGTGGGTTCGAGCCCCATCAGTCACCCCACTTTATTTTCATCATCATACCCATTTGCTAAACTGTGTTTACTCACTACAGCCGTGTTATTTCAATATGGTCAATCTTGCTAGTTTGCAGCATCAACTGCAACACACCAACACTTCTGCAATTGAAAGCTGGACACCGCCATTTTGTGGCGATATTCCTCTGCACATTGATGCAGCAGGTAAATGGCACTATCAAGGCAGTGAAATTAAGCGCCCTGCACTAGTAGCACTATTTGCTTCAGTACTGCTGCTACAATCGGAGGAGTATTTTCTGCAAACTCCGGTTGAAAAAGTCCGAATTACTGTCGCTGATGTGCCTTTTTTGATCACGGATTGGTGCTGGTCGACAACTGATAATGGTCCCGCATTAGTATTAACAACTAATTTGCAGCACCAACTGGTTGCAAGCCCGCAGCATCCAATTTGTTTACGAGCTGATCCACAGCATCAAATTTTGCCCTACATCACGCTATGGCGTGGCTTACAAGCGAAACTAAGTCGCAATGTCTACTATCAACTGGCGGAGCAAACCCATGCAGTTTACTGCAACAAACAGACACATTATCAGCTTAAAAGTGCTGGTTATCCTTATACCTTAGCTATTACATGAGGGGACACTGGTCGGCAATATCCTGCACTTTATCTCAAGCCGATTGTTCAACAGCACAGCTGTGTTAACACTGTTACACCAGAAACTGTACCAGGCTAAAATAAGATGAACAAAACGCCCATCGCACTGCTACTTAGCAGCTTACTTTTTTGTACGCAAATCCAAGCAGCAACCCTTATCCATGCTGGTAAGCTTATTACTGCAGAAAATAGTCAGATTTTGTCTGAACATACTATCGTTGTTGAGCAAGACAAAATCGTTGCGCTAGAGCAAGGCTACCGAAAAGCTGCAGATGGCGACACCATTATCGACCTGCGCCAGCACACTGTAATGCCAGGCTTGATGGACATGCATACTCACTTTTATACCCAATTCAGCGCTAACGTTTACACCGAAGGCTTTACTATGAATGAAGCTGATTATGCCTTGCGTGGTGCAACGTTTGCCGAGAAAACCCTGATGGCAGGTTTCACCACAGTACGCGAACTGGGCGACAACTATCATATTAGTACCGCATTAAAAAAAGCTATTGCTAAGGGGTACATTAAAGGACCTCGTATTTATGCTGCCGGAACATCCATTGCGACTACCGGTGGCCATGCTGATCCTACCAATGGTGTTGCTTATGCGCTAATGGCGGATCCAGGTCCAAAAGAAGGTGTAATAAACGGTGCAGATGACGCACGCAAGGCGGTTAGACAGCGTTATAAAGAAGGCTCAGATTTAATAAAAATCACCGCCACGGGAGGTGTACTTAGCGTCGCTAAAAGTGGTAGTAACCCGCAATTTACTGACGAAGAGCTAGCCGCTATTGTCAGTACAGCAAAAGATTATGGTATGAAAGTCGCGGTGCATGCCCATGGTAAAGAAGGTATGGAACGCGCAATTAAAGCCGGCGTACACTCCATTGAGCATGGCACTTACATGGACAAAAACACCATGGCGTTAATGCGTAAACAAGGTACTTACTTCGTCCCTACGATCAGCGCAGGCAAATGGGCAGAAGAAAAATCCCGTATAGCCGGTTTCTTTCCTGATTTGGTGCGGCCTAAAGCAGCTACTATTGGTGGTCGAATTCAACAGACTTTTGCCGAAGCATATAAAGCCGGTGTGAAAATTGCTTTTGGCACAGATGCCGGCGTGTTTGAACATGGTAACAATTGGCGCGAATTTATCTATATGACTGAAGCGGGAATGCCTGCAATTGAGGCTATACTTAGCGCAACCATTGATGGCGCACGCTTATTGGGTGTTGACGATGAACTTGGTAGTATTAAAGTAGGAAAAACGGCTGACATTATTGCTGTACCTGGTAACCCACTGCAAGATATCACCCAAATGGGTAAAGTTAATTTTGTGATGAAAGCAGGCGAAATATTTCGCCAGTAACTTAGTACATTCCAGCCGGTTACTCCGGCTGGACGCGTTTTAATAAAGCAGCTGCATCAAACAGAATACTCTCTTTTAATTCCTGCTCCGCTTTGATCCTAACTTCATCTTGTTGCGCTGTCAGTGATTTAGCCTGTAATTGCCGTGCTTTATGCGTCGGCATATCTTTAACTACCTGATACATTTTGTACAATCCTGGGTAGGTTATCACCGGATCTGGTTTATGATCCGGCGCCAGATGATCCAACAATACCCACAGCCGCAACGCCCCTTCAGATAATTCACATTGCTCTTCACATACAGCTTTGCAAATGACACTAATACTGTCACGTAAATACTTTTGCTTCTTTTCCAGCTGTTGCTGAGCTACTTGAGTCTGCTGCTGCAGCCGCCATAATAAGGTACCAGCATAAAAAGCCAGAGCAACAACAATAACGCATGCTAAAGTAATAAGTATAACCGCTGTAACGTTCAAGATTAGTCCTCATCTCCTAACAGGTCTTTACGCCAATCTTTACTCTCAAAAGCGGCCAACGGATCAATTTGCTCATTACTGTCATCGTCATCAGTCAAACCTAATTGCTGCAACAATTGCTCCAAACGTGCTGTTTTAGCATTAAAATACTTAGCATCTTTACCGGTCAGTATTTCGTCCTGTTCAACTCGAACCAAAAGCTGCTGCAGATAATTATCATTTTCTATCAATGCTAATTCTTGCTCTGGTGTTAGTGTCTCGGCTTTGGGCTTTGCTAAGCTTGCTTTAGGCAGCGGCATTACACGAGGCTGAGTCGCAGTTTCCGCAACATCAGTCACAATCAACGCAATCGGTTTTTTGCTACCGATGCGCTTGTCTTTCTTAGCCGATTGCTGCTGTGTAGCCGGCTCTGCTAAAGCAACACTATTACGACTACCTGATTTTAAACCAGCACCTTTTTTCTTGGTTTGCTCTTTGGGTTCGCGGGTTTTTCGAATATCTTCTGAGGATAAATGTCGCGAGCCGTTAGGGCCGGCAGAGCGTGTTTTTTTCTGACGAGTCATGATTGTTACCTGTAAAAAAGGGCGCGTATTTTAACCAGAATTTCTGCGAAACACTAATGCTTTCGGCGTTGCAACAGAGCAATATCTTTATCGGGAAAATTGACAATAAAATTATCTCGCTGCGCCAAATAAATAAAAGTATGTTCACAAAAAAAACTGACATGCGTTGGGTCGAGTTTGTAATGCCATGAAGCGAAGGCGTTAACATCAGTATAGCGCTTTGTCATAATGCCTAGCGTCCCCCCCGGTTTCAATAACGTTAGCCACAATTTCCATTCATGCACGGGGTAAATAAAGTGCTCTATCGCTTCAGAGCAGGTAATAAAATCGTACTGTTTTTTAAGTACGCTATCATCGGTAGCAAAGTAGGGATCCCACACTGACATTTTGTGGCCCGTCTCAGCTAACATTTTTGCTAATAAAGGGCCTGGCCCGCAGCCAAAATCCAGCCCCTCAAGGCCACTAGCGGCTAACTGTTGCTGTAATGGTAAGGCTAAACGCTGCAAAAACTGGCGATAGCCAATATCGTTCAAGTCATTTTGATGCATTTGATACTGCGCCAATTCATCTGAAGAAGAGAGCAAAGTTGTTCGATCAGCAAACACCAACAGGCAAAGCTGACACTGATAATACCGTCTTCGATTGTCCTGATAAAAAAACTGACAAGGTTCTGCGTAGCATAAAGGACATTGATGATTTGGCATGGCTAGGGCTTTTTTTGTATAAAGAAAAGGGCGATAAGATTTCCTTATCGCCCTGGATATTTTTGTGTCTCGTGGACACCGTTCTCATTCGCGTTCATCTTCCTGATGCTGCCGCAACACCCTGTCTGCTAGTTCCGTATTTTATATTGCCTTCCTGGCTGCTATTTTTATTGTTTACGATCATCCTGATACTTTCGTAATCATCCTTGAGCGTGAATTCACGCAGCACATCTTCCAAATGTGTTCAAAACGAAGGCACCGCGCACTTGCGTACTGGTACTATTACTTCCCTGCGGATATTCCCTGTTTTTATTCGTTACAAACTGTAACTGACGGTTAATTTACTCTGTTCTGACTATATGGCAAGCCTTTACCCTAAAAAAAACCAATTTCATCACCGCCATAAATATTAAATTTATATTTTTCAGTATGTTGAGCAAAATCAATCACAATAAAAAAGTTCAATTTATTTTCTATACACGCTTTTATCCTACAGCGATTGTGAGATATATCTCACAAAAAATCACCGCAAGCATAAAAAAACCGGCGATGAATGCCGGTTTTTATGCGATAAATGCGGGTAGTTATAGCGTTTAGTGCAAACCACCCAGGTACTGAGATAACACTTCGATATCTTCGTCAGTTAGTTTTTTAGCAATATCTCGCATCATGCCATTCATGTCATTTGCGCGTTGACCGCTGCGAAATTCCAGCAAAGTGGTTTTAAGATAATTTGCATGTTGAAAGGAAATTTTTGGAAATCCACTCAAACTGGCACCCGAACCACGAGGACCATGGCAAGCAATACAAGCTGCAATACCACGCTGTGCATCACCACCACGATACAATGCTTCACCACGTGCAATAACATTTTCAGGAGTAGTGCCTGACTTCATTTTTTGTGAAGCAAAATAGGCCGATAAATCTTTCATGTCTTGGTCTGACAGTGCCGCGACCATACCAAACATTATGCTGTTATTACGGCCTTCCTTGCCCGCAGATGCCATACCGTGCTTGTAGTTGGTTAGCTGTTTATACAAATAGGTCGCATGTTGGCCAGCCAGTTTAGGGTACATGTCAACAACGCTGTTACCATCAGCATTGTGGCAAGCGGCACAAACCGCAGATTTTGCTTTACCCGCTTCAGCATCACCGTCAAACGCTTGGGCTGTTCCGATTAAACCGAATATCAGCGTCAGTGGAAGTAGCATTTTATTCATTTTTTATCCGTCTCTGTCCGCATTAAACCGCCAGCATACTGGCAACCAAGTGTAATAACCTTAATTTTTATCTCTATTTTACACGAAACTGGTCAAAGTAAAATCCCATACCGCATGCAAAAGCTTCTGCGGATCTCTCAGATCCGCTACAATGACGCAAATTATTTGCCGGAGAAGCCCGTGTACAAGTCAAAAATCAATTATCAACGAGCCGCATTTTTAACTAGCGCGCCCGATATCAAGGCATTACCGGCGGACGCAGGCATTGAAGTTGCGTTTGCAGGTCGCTCTAATGCTGGCAAGTCCAGTGCATTAAATACGTTGACGCGCCAAAATAGTTTAGCGCGAACCAGTAAAACGCCCGGCCGCACTCAATTGATCAACACATTTAGTTTGGATGAACACCGTCGATTAATCGATTTGCCGGGTTATGGCTTTGCCAAAGTTCCTTTAGCCGTAAAAGAAAAATGGCAAAAATCACTGGCAGAGTATCTGACAAAACGCGCGAGTTTAAAAGGCATAGTTGTGTTGATGGATATTCGCCACCCATTGAAAGATTTAGATCAAGATCTAATACATTGGGCAGTTGATAGTGAACTTCCTGTACTTATATTGCTGACTAAGTCGGATAAGCTTGGCCCTGGTGCACGAAAGAAAACCTTGTTTGAAGTGCGCGATGCCACGTTAGCTTTTATGGGTGATATCACCGTACACACTTTTAGTTCACTAAATAAACAGGGATTGGCTGATTTGGAGCAGGTGCTGGATTTGTGGTATCAAGCCCCTGATGCCACTTCAGATATTGCAGACTAACACAAAGCATAAAAAAACCGACACCCTTGGGTGTCGGCCATAGCAAACGGGGGAGAAGCTATAATTTCAAATCAACAGGGTGTCTTATCGCTAAGACAGCTGCATTATACAACAAACCCGGCCCATTTAAAGTATTTACTCTAAAAAATCTAATTAAATTTCAAGTTATTTCGCGACATCTGGCATTTTCCAGTCTTCCTGTCGTAATACAGCAACACTGCCACGTCAAAATTATTAATAATTACGCAAAAAAAACGCCCCGCTGCAAGCAGCGGGGCGGCTAAATAAGCCTACTTTCTTGTGTTAGAACTATAGCTCTGTGCACTGAAAGATAGAATATCTTACCTCTGTACCCTACCCGACAAATTTTAGTCAACTACTGGTAAAATGCAAGTCATTTGTGTAATAAAACTACATTATTCATTTAAAAAGCTTGATTAAGCCTTTTTTGGTAATTTAATTACCTTATTAGGGTTATTGAAAATATAAAAAAACCCCGTCAAATGACGGGGCGAAAATAAACTAAGGAGAGATATATCAACGTAACTGACACTACGACTTCTAGTGTATCAACTTAGTTCAAAATTAATGCGCTTGATCCCAATTATCACCATCACCGGCTTCAGCCAGCAGAGGCACATCGAGCTTTGCTGCCTGCGCCATAAGCTCAACCAATGTTTGTTTTACCTGTTCAACCTTGTTCTCATCAACTTCGAATACCAGTTCATCGTGGACCTGCATAATCATTGTCGCAGGGGGACAATCTTGTTGCTGTAGCCAGTTATCTACTACGATCATTGCTTTCTTGATAATGTCTGCTGCAGTGCCCTGCATAGGTGCATTAATTGCCGCTCGCTCAGCGCCTTTTCTTCTAGCCATGTTTTGCGCATTTATGTCAGCCAGATAAAGACGTCGGCCAAATAGCGTTTCAACATAACCGAGTTCATGGGCTTGCAGCCGGGTACGCTCCATATATTGTAGTACGCCGGGAAAACGCTCGAAGTAACGATCAACATATTGCTGAGCTTCGTTGCGCCCTACACCCAGTTGCTTTGCAAGACCAAACGCAGACATGCCATATATCAAACCAAAATTGACAGCTTTGGCACTGCGCCGCTGCTCCGTTGTCACATCCGCCAAATTCACACCAAAGACTTCAGCCGCAGTAGCACCGTGAATATCACGGCCGTGAGCAAAAGCATCCAACAGTGCCTTATCCTGCGACAAATGCGCCATAATACGCAGCTCTATCTGAGAATAATCTACCGCCACTATCTTTTTACCTGGCGCAGCAATAAATGCCTGGCGTATACGCCGGCCTTCTTCTGTACGAATTGGAATATTTTGCAAGTTAGGCTCGGTAGAACTTAAGCGCCCTGTTGCTGCAACGGCCTGATGATAGGAAGTATGCACTCTACCTGTTAGCGGATTTTGCATTTTCGGCAGTTTATCGGTATAGGTAGATTTAAGCTTGGTTAAGCCCCGGTGTTCGGTAATTAACTTCGGGAACTCGTATTCAAGTGCCAGCTCTGCCAACACTTCCTCAGCAGTTGAAGGCGCACCTGTAGGCGTCTTTTTCAACACAGGCAACTGCATTTGCTCAAACAATATTTCCTGCAACTGCTTAGGAGATGCAAGATTAAACGGCTTGCCTGCCTGCTCATAAGCCTGTTGTTCTAGTTCAGCAATTCGCGCCGCCAGTTGCTCGCTTTGCTTAGCAAGTAGCCTGCTATCAATTAACACACCGTGGCGCTCAATGCGCGACAATATATCAACCAACGGCATTTCAATGTCGTTAAGAACCGCTACCAGTCCATCATGCTGTTGAAGCTGAGGCCACAAGTTATGATGTAACTGCAGAGCAATATCAGCGTCTTCTGCCGCATACTGCGCCGCTTTTTCCAACTCAATCTGATTAAAGGTAAGTTGTTTAGCACCTTTACCAGCAATATCGGTAAAACTGATGGCTTTGTGTCCAAGGTACTTAAGCGCAAGGCTGTCCATATCATGCCGGGACGCAACTGAGTTGAGAACATAAGACTCTAACATCGTATCAAAACGTACGCCTTTTAAGTTGATTTCGTATCGAGCTAATACACTTTGATCATATTTCAGGTTTTGTCCTACTTTGGCCTTGCTGTCGTCTTCGAGCCAAGGCTTTAGCTGATCAAGCACCAAGTCTCTATTTAGTTGTTCAGGTGCTCCAACGTAATCGTGTGCTACGGGTACATACCAGGCTTTTCCCGGTGCAGTGGCTACGGATAGGCCTACCAGTTCGGCTTGCATATAGTCCAAACTTGTTGTTTCGGTATCAAATGCGGTAAGCTCGCAGGCGCTTATTTGCGCTAACATATCGTTAAAACTCACCTCATCCAGCACGGTGATATACTGGCTACCTTCTGCTGAACCCGTTGCTGCAGCGTTGGCCAAAATGTCATCGTCGGCGAGCATGTCCAATTGCGCTGTTGCAGGTTGCTTGCTTGTTTTAGCCTCGGTTACGCCACTTAATATGTCGCTTAACCAACGCTTAAACTCACACTCTTTATACAGCTCTGCCAATCGGGCATTGTCGGGCGTTTTCACGGTTAAATCGGCTAACTGACACGGCAAATCAACATCTGTTTTAATGGTTGCCAGCTGATAAGATAACGCCAGTTGATCTCGAAACTCTTCTAACTTCGTCGCCATGGTTTTAGCACCACGAAAACTCAGTTCTGCCACGCTATCCAATTGCTGATATATCTGCTCAATAGAGCCAAGTCCTTGCAATAATGCGACCGCAGTTTTTTCGCCTACGCCAGGTAAGCCGGGAATGTTATCAACTTTGTCACCCATTAACGCTAGATAGTCGACTATTAGTTCGGGCGCAATGCCAAATTTTTCCACCACGCCTTGCGGATCCAATAGCGTATTGGTCATGGTATTAATCAGCGTGACATGCTCATCCACCAACTGTGCCATATCTTTGTCACCGGTAGAGATAAGTGTGGAGCGCCCTTCACGGCTAGCCTGCCTTGCCAAAGTGCCTATAACATCGTCCGCTTCAACACCACTGATACACAGCAGCGGCAGACCCATTGCCTCAATGATGCTATGAAGCGGCGCAATCTGGCTACGCAGATCATCGGGCATGGGTGGGCGGTGAGCTTTATACTCACTATACATTTCATTACGAAACGTCGGCCCTTTCGCATCAAACACCACCACCATCTGCGTTGGTTGGTACTGTCGCAGCAAACTTTTCAGCATGTTGACCACACCATAAATCGCGCCCGTTGCCTCACCGCGGGAGTTAGTTAAATGTGGTGGAGAATGGTAAGCGCGAAAAAGGTATGAAGAGCCATCAACCAAAATCAACGGTGTGCTGGAAATAGAAGCCATCGGAAATAATGTCCTGCAAAAATAAAGCTATAGCATGCCACAGCGCCGTGCACACAACCAGAGAACACGGCAGCAATAATCAAGGTATAATCTGTGGATAACTTTGTGAAAAACAATAGATAATCGCAGGCTATTTGAAAAATAGCCAGTTCGATAGAAAACATAACACGTTGTTTTATTTAGAGAAAAAATGGATGAACTACAAGACCCATATTATTATTTTTGTACTTCCATTTTGTGGAAAACTGTTTTAGGTAGTTTCCAGCAGCAGCGTAATTTTTTTAATTTGCGATAACGCCGGTCAAGCAGACTACCACAATGAACACAGATGCAAAGCAAAACCTTTAAAAAATTTTGCTTTAAAAAATGATAATGTCCTGCGAGAAAAGCATATAGCAAGAACGACGTGCTTTACGACCACAGTGCCAAACTGAAACACAGAGTGTTAATCTTTTTAGCCGTTAAACACGTATGTTTCAACATCGCGTCATTACGGCAAAAGGGCACCCAGCAGAAGGGCTTCCCCTCGCCGGTGCTTGAAGGCTATAATGGTGCAAACTTTGTGCGGACTTTACCACAGGAACTCATAACATGAAGAAAATCACCATTGCACTTGCCTTGCTGTTAACTACTTTTGGCATTCACGCCAGCTCTGAGGCAGATAAGGACGCATTGGCAAAACGATTGTCGCCGGTGGGTCAGGTCTATGTTGCGGGGGCTGTTGCTGCAGCCGATACGGCAGCTTCCGGACCTCGCAGTGGTGAGAAAGTGTATCAAACGGCATGTTTTGCTTGCCACGGCACTGGAGCTTTGGACGCACCAAAGAAGGGTGATGCGGCGTGGAAAACTCGTATAGATCAAGGTTTTGATGTAATGTTGAAGCATGCTATTGAAGGTATCCGTAATATGCCAGCACGCGGCACTTGCGCAGATTGCAGCGATGATGAAATTGCGGCAGCCATTAAGTTTATGACTGAAGGCGTTTAACCACTCCTCGGAGTCGCTATTCCCTCAAGGCCACTCAATTAGCGTGGCCTTAGTATTTTTTTACCTGCCTTAAAAAAATTTAGCCTAAGAATATAATGAAATAATGATCGCACCTCTATTCCAAGCGGTTAAATTTTATGCATAATAAAGTAATTTAAAATTTGGCCATCCAGACTGGATATCCACAACGAAAAGAGTCAGGGTTGAAGGGATCAACGGAACTGAATAAACGCCAAAGGCACACTGATGATAAATTACGTCGGTTAACCTTTTTAGCTAAGCGCTACAAGCAGGCGTATTTAATCCAGAATGCCTTACTCAGGTTGTCTGAACTGGCTAGCACCATTAGCGATATGCGGGAGTTTTATCCGGCTATTCATAATATGGTGTCCGACCTCCTGCATGCCGAAAATTTCTATGTTGTTTTTTATGACAGCGCAACCGAACAATATACGCCGCAATATTTTTCTGATCAAAAAGACCAGCTAATTATTGATCAAGTTCCATCCAGCGCCTTTTCCAGCGGCCTTACTGGCTATGTAGCCCGCAGTGGCAAACCACTTCTGTGTGACACAGAGCAGTTTGCTACTCTCGTAAGAGATGGGCATATAGAAGCTCACGGCTCACCTAGCGCGCACTGGCTTGGCATTCCATTGTGTCGTGGCAATCAGGTAATTGGTGTTATGGCTATTCAGTCATATAACGAAAAACATCGTTACACCGAGTCTGACCTGGCAGTATGCAGTAGTATCGGCGGGCACACCCTAACAGCGCTGGACCGGGTAAAAAGCCGTGAATTGCTGGAAGATACCGTACGCCAACGTACGCGACAACTGCAGAAAATAAACAGTTCATTGCAAAAAGAAATAAAAGAACGGACCAATGCTGAGCAATTGCAGGTAGCACTGTACCGAATTTCAGAACTTACTGCCAGCAGCAGCGACATGAATAGCTTTTATCGGGCAGTCCATCAGGTGTTGTCTGGCTTGATGCCCGCTGAGAACTGTTATATCGCTTTACTTAACAGTGACCGCACCAAACTCACCTTCCCATTCTTTCTCGACCAATATTCACCGCCACCACGCGAACGGCCGCTTAGTAAAGGCTTTACCGAATATGTTATACGTTGTGGTGATGCCAGACTTATTAATAACGATACCGCAGCCGCGCTGGTTGAGGCCGGAGAGCTGCGTCGCAGCGTAGCTGAACCCATAAATAACGCTAGATATTCTACCAGTTGGCTTGGTACTCCACTGCTCATTGAGCAACAGGTTATTGGTGTCATTGCGCTACAGTCATATGAACAAAGCTATAAGTACTCCGAAACCGAGCTAAGTATACTGCGTTTTGTTTCACAGCATATTGCTGTTGCTATTCAGCGCAAGTTAGCAACCGAGCAACAAAAGCGGCAGCAGGAAGAGCTGGAACGTAAAGTGTTTGAAAGTACGCGCGAGCTACGTCAGACCAATTTGTTTTTGCGCTTGCAGGTGGAAGAACGAAAAAAAGCCGAACAAAAGCTATTTTATGAAGCAAATCATGATGCTCTTACCGGCCTGGCCAACCGGCAAATGTTTTTACAGCAATTAAAACAGCAATTTGCGCTGAGTAAACGCCAGTCACAACTGAACATGGCGTTACTCTTTATCGACCTTGACCGATTCAAACTTATAAACGACAACTTGGGGCACCATGTTGGCGATGCTTTTTTAATCGAAGTGAGCAAACGGCTCCTTAGTACTGTTCGTGAACATGACGTAGTAGCTCGGTTAGGCGGCGATGAATTTGTAGTATTGCTGACTAGCTTGATGCAAACAACGGATGCAGAAGATGTAGCAGAGCGTATTATTGATAAAGTACGGCTACCATTTTTTTTACAAGGCCAACAAGTTACATCTGGCGCCAGTATCGGTATTGCTCAGTTTCAAAGCGAACATACTAATGCGGAAGCCTTGCTACGCGATGCAGATGCAGCGATGTACCAAGCTAAATCGATGGGGCGCAACCGCTTTGTTATTTTCAACGAAACCATGCGCGAGCAAATGCTGCAAGCGTTGAGCATAGAGCAAATTATTCAACAGGCACTGGAAAAGCAACAATTTACTGCTGTATTTGAACCGGTACTATGTGGCCAGGCGCGAAACCTGATGGGTTATGAACTTCATACCCGGTGGCAACATCCACAGTTAGGCACACAATACGATTTTAGCCAGCACATAACCGATGCGGGTTTATTGCCAAAAATCGAACAGCTTATGTTGCAACAGGCATGTCATCATCTCGCAGTAAGTGACAGCAATATCGGTTTACTTACGGTAACGTTGAGCACCGCGCACCTGCAACAAGCCGATCTGTACGATCAGCTAAAACAACAACTTTCTGGCTTAGAGCCCAAGCATCGTCTATGTCTGGCATTTACCGAGCGAGAGATGCTTCAAGCTGATAACGCCATCATGACCCCGTTGCGCCAGTTAAAACAGTTAGGTATCAGATTAGCGCTACACAACTTTGCTGCCGACGCAGCGCCAATGGGCTTGCTACTACAGCAACTATTTGAATTTGTTAAGTTAGATGCCACTTTTTGCCGCCAACTGCCTCGCAGCGAACATAAACGCCAACTACTACAAATGCTGCAATCGCTAGCAGTAAGTTATAAATTTCGTGTGTTGGCCGACGGGGTAGACAATGCCGACTTACTTAACCTGTTATTGGCCGAGGGCTGCTGTTTTATGCAAGGTAAATATGTTGCAGAACTGCTATCGGCTCAAGCACTGGCTTCATCACCGTCAGTTGTTTTTCAGCAACTGGCGTAAGCGCTCAATATGCGCCTGACCGGTTTGCTGGCGTTGTTCCGCTGTTTTCACTGGCGCCGCGCTTTGCCACTCCAGGTCATCCTGCGGCAACTCATATAAAAAGCGACTGGGCTCCGGACGAATAGTTTCACCAAACTGACGCCGCTCTTTAGCATAGGTAAATATTAGTTCTTTTCGAGCCCGGGTAATACCAACATAAGCTAACCGCCGCTCTTCTTCTACATTGTCTTCATCTATGCTGCTTTGATGTGGCAAAATACCTTCTTCCATACCCACCATAAACACGAAAGGGAACTCCAGGCCTTTTGATGCGTGCAGGGTTAGCAATTGCACCTGGTCAGAATTGTCGTCTTGTTCTTGCCGCTCCATCATGTCGCGTAATGTAAGGCGAGTGACGACTTCTGGCAGTGTCATAGGCTCGTCGTCATCTTTACCCTGCAGCATTTCACTGATCCAACGGTATAACTCGTTGACGTTTTTAAGCGCCATTTCCGCAGCTTTCGGGCTGGTACTGGTTTCAAACAACCAGGCTTCATAATGGCTTTGGCGGATTAAATCGCGAATGGCTTCGGCTGGCTCGGCGCGCTGGACATTGTCGGCAATGCTCACTATCCACTGCGCAAACTGCTTTACCGCATTATGCGCCCGAGCCGACAAATGCATCGATAGCTCACTGTCACAGCAAGCTTCAAACAAACTAATGTGCTTCTCATTGGCCAAATTACCTATTTGCTGCAAAGTGGCGGCACCAATTTCACGTCGTGGCACATTGATTATGCGGAGTAATGCATTGTCATCATCCTGGTTAACTACCAGGCGTAAATAGGCCATCACATCTTTAATTTCGCTGCGCGAGAAAAACGACGTACCACCGGAAATTTTGTACGGAATACGGTTAGTCATTAGCGCCTTTTCAAATAAACGTGACTGATGATTTCCGCGGTACAGTAAGGCGTAATCCCGGTATTGGCTGCGGTTGATAAAACGGTGTGAAATAATTTCCGCTACCACCTTTTCGGCTTCGTCTTCTTCGTGCTTGCACGGCAGCACCTTAAGCGGCACGCCGTAACCGTTTTCGCTGAATAGCTGCTTTTCAAATTCGTGTGGGTTGTTAGCAATAAGAATATTGGCGGCTTTTAAAATTCGTTCCGCTGAGCGGTAGTTTTGCTCAAGCTTAATGACATTTAAGCTAGGGAAGTCGGTTTTTAATAGTGCCAGATTTTGTGGTCGGGCGCCGCGCCAGGAATAAATCGACTGATCATCATCGCCCACCACTGTAAAACGTTGGCGCTCACCAACTAACCACTTTACCAGCTGATACTGGCTGGTATTGGTATCTTGGTATTCATCTACCAACAGATACTTAATTTTCTGCTGCCACTTGGTACGCACCTCTTCATTGTGCTGAAACAGCAGGGTTGGCATTAAAATTAAGTCGTCAAAATCCAGTGCATTATAGGCGGTAAGTTGCTGGCTATACTGCTGATAATAATTAGCAAAGCTGATGCTCTGTGCGTCTGTAGCTTCAGCCATCGCTTTGGCAGGTAAGGTGAGCTCATTCTTCCAACTGCTAATTTTGCTTTGTAATGCCCGCAGTAAATCTTTATCACCCTGAATATCATTCTCGCTAAGCTCTTTTAGCAAGGCCATGCTGTCTTGATCGTCAAACAAGGTAAAGTTAGATTTATAGCCGATATGGCGGTATTCCTTTTTTAGAATATCCAGCCCTAAGGTGTGAAATGTAGAGATAGTCAGGCCGCGGGTTGCCGTTTTCGGCAATTGATGATTAATACGTTCACGCATTTCACGCGCAGCTTTGTTGGTAAAGGTAACCGCAGCGATATGCCGCGCAGACATTTCGCACTCTTGAATCAAATATGCAATTTTATTAATAATAACCCGGGTTTTACCACTGCCGGCACCAGCCAGCACCAAACAAGGCCCAGAGATAAATTTAACTGCTGCATTTTGTTGCGGATTTAACTTCATTGACTCACCCTTACACCAAGACGGGCATTGTAACGAAATTTGCTGTTAAATAGCATTCGCGATTGTCGTTTTGGCCTGTAGAATAATGCAAACCGTTATACACCATGTTGCAAGTCACAGATGCAACGAAGGAGAACCGCATGATAGACCCGAAAAAAATTGAAGATATCGCCAAACAAATTGGTAATGCTATTCCGCCACAAGTTCGCCAGTTTGCCGATGATGTTGAAGCAAAAGTAAAACAAGTTTTGCAAAGTAAACTCGCCGACATGGACTTTGTTAGCCGTGAAGAATTTGACGTTCAGCGCCAGGTGCTGCTGCGCACACGCGAGAAAGTGGAAAAGCTGGAACAACAACTCGCTGCTATTTTGGCAGAGAAAACCCAGCAATTTGATGCCAAAGATTTACCATCATCAGATCAGCAATAATACCGCTACTGTGAAATGGCGCAAATACTAAGAAAAAATGCCAGCATGCAGATGACAACGCGCAACCGGTGCCAGTTTTGCCAGCGGTTTAATTCACCGGCTAACTGGTCGGCGCTTATAGCTGCACGAGCAAATGCGGCATTGGTCTGGCTAAAATACACAAAATAAATCGCAATTAAACTAGCCGCTAGTAGTGCCGTGCCAGTAGACCACCACGCTGTTGGCGCATTGTTGTACCACGCCAACAGTGCAGCCACGACTGCAACGGGTGGCGTAAGCGCAGTAATGGGAGCAAAAAACTTAAACAAACGCGGCGCATACTGCGGGTGTAGCTTGTAAAACTCATCGCTGCTTAGCGTTTTCCAGTAAGGCACCAATAACTCGCCCTCTGCCCATAGTGCGCCAGCCAGCAAACCTAACAGCGCAACCGTTAACAATTGCGAAATGTCGACTAAAAACAACATAAAGTGCTCACTCACTCTTATTTTTCAAGCATATTGCACAATACAGGATTTTTCCTCAGGTACAGGTGCAAGCGTGTGATTATTCGTAATAAAGTTGCGCTGTGGTTGTTGCTCAGGGTACTCAGCAAACAGGCTGATGGTGGTAGAACACGCCAAATTGCCATTGACGCTTGCCAATGCTGTGACCTTCATTATTTTACGTTTAAGACAGACTACTTTAATGTCTAGTTGTAATTGATCGCCGGGGATAACTTTGCGTTTAAACTTAGTTTTCTCGGTTCCGGCCAAATAGCAAAGCGTACTGTTTTGTAACACGTCAGCATTGCTCTGCGCCCATAAAATGCCTGCGGCCTGTGCTAATGCTTCAATGATCAGTACACCCGGAAACACTGCATTACCCGGGAAATGCCCTTGCAGCGCAGGTTCATTTTTCGACACATTTTTTATCGCACGCAGACCACAGTTCTTCTCATAACCAGTTACGCTATCTACCATCAAAAACGGATATCTGTGTGGTAATACACTCTCTATATCAATAATGCTCATGTTCAATCCTCGCTAAGCGTTAAGGCAGCCCCGCCTGAATAAAGGCGGAACTGCTTTAGTGGTTAAGTCCTTTTATTACGCAGTGGTAGCTTGTGGTTGCTCTACCGCTTGCATCACATGCCGGGCAAGATGTTCTGCCAGCTCCGGATCCTGCATTATCGACCAGTGATCGCCATTGAGCGTTAATGCCGAAAGCATTTTACTTTCCAGCAAGTCATGCCAATCGTTAATATAGTTATTGAACGAGCTTTTTGAAGCGCGCACCAATAAGGTATTCATTGGATTTATGCGTGATGGGTTAAAGCCACGTGCGTTAAAAATATTAGCGATAGCAATTTTGCTATAACGTTCAATTTGCGCTTCTGAGTCTTGTTTGGAGTAACCCAAAAAGCGATAGAATTGCTGTTTAGCGCATTCATCTGCCTGTGTGACAAAACCAAAGCGCCGACCAAACTTGTCTAACAGCGTTTGCAAAGTGCCAGGTTCATATAGGTCATCCAGGTTCAAAATACTGTTATTCTGAATAAAGTGGTCAAAGTCTTCCGGCACATGCGGTGCCTCTGCATCAATAGAAATAAATGCACTGACTTTTTCACCACGCTGAATCAACTCCTGCGCAATATGAAACGCCACAGATACACCATACGACCAACCGCCAATCAGGTAAGGCCCTTCGGGTTGCGTTTGTTGGATCAGACGGACATATTCAGCCACCATTTCTTCTAATGTTGCAAAACATGCCTCACCGTCTTTAAAACCATTCGCTTCAAGACCATAGGCCGTAATGTCAAGGTTATATTGATCACGCAAATTCTTTTGTAAATTTCTAATTAGCGGATAAAAAGACGCCAGATGCCCACCCAAGCCATGCACCATAAATAGTGGCTGAGATTGTCTGACATTGTCGCCTTTACCGCGGTTTAAATCGGGGAAGCGTACTAAGTTAGACGTAGTTACAGCGTCATTTTGTGCTTCAATAAAATGCGTGAGTTTGGCGATGGTAGGGTTGTCAAAAATGGCATGAATAGGCAGCTGAACGCCAAATTGTTTCTGTACTTCACTTAGCAGCGACATCACCAATAAAGAGTGTCCGCCCAGTTCCATAAAGTCGTCATGCAAACCAATATTGTTAACATGCAATAACGACTCCCAAATGGCGGCCATTTTTACGTCCTCTGGCCGTTGTGGCATCGACAGATCCGCATTGTCACTGGCAGAAATCGCCATATCGACAAGTAGCTTACGGTCAACTTTTCCATTTGGATTAAGGGGAACCGCAGGCAATTGCAACAACAAGTTAGGGATCATATAACTTGGCAGTGCTTGCTCAAGGTAGTTGCGTACCTCTGCTGCAGAAAGCGTTACCCCTGAGCTAAAGTAAGCAACAATTTTCTTTTTACGATTGTGCTCTTTTAGCACGACAGCCACATTGTCAATTTGCGGATGACAGCCAATAACACTTTCAATTGCACCTAATTCAATGCGATAGCCCCGCACTTTAACCTGATTATCACTGCGGCCTAAAAACTCAATGTCACCGTCGCGGTTCCAGCGTGCTAAGTCACCCGATTTGTACATTTTACCGTTTGCACTTAGAGGGTTATCAATAAAGGGGTTATCAATAAATGCGGCTGCGGTATCTTGTGGCCGGTTTAAATAACCACGTGTGACGCCAGCACCAGCAATATACAGGTCACCAACGAAACCAATGGGCACCGGCTTTAATTGGGCATCCAGAATATGCATTTGTGTATTTGCAATCGGTTTGCCAATCGTTATCTTTTTAACCGGGCCGGTTAGTGTGCTTAAGCTGGCGGTTACCGTAGTTTCTGTCGGGCCATAGGTATTGATCAGTGGAATAGTCGGGTTGTGCTGACGCCATTGCGTATACTGATGCAAGTCCGCTTCTTCACCACCAATGGCGACTAAACGTACCCCCAACTTTTCTACATTAATGTCACTGATGTTGTGCCAGTAAGCGGTGGAGAATTTCAGTACCGTTACGCTATGCTGGCGCATAATTTGCTGCATTTTTTCGATGTCTGGCAAGTGCTCCTGGCGCACCATCACCAGTGTTGCGCCGCCCAATAAGGTAGGAAAAACCTCCTCGACAAAGGAATCAAAGTTCACGGTAGAGAACTGCAATAATTTATCGTTACGGCTAATAGCAAAGCTGCTTTGCAGGCTTAAACTATGATTAAGCACACTTTGATGTTCAACCATCACGCCCTTAGGGGTGCCTGTCGTACCCGACGTGTAAACCATATACGCCAAATCGTGCGATTGACAGGCTGCATCTATGGCAGCAAGTTGTCGCGCTGATACATCGGCCATCTCGGTAATGGCGTTTACATCCAGCCACTTATTACTATGTGCCTGCAGCTTTTCTTTCGCAGCCTGATCAACCAAAATCCACTGGGCATTGCTATCTTCCAGCATAAAATCCAGGCTAGCTTTAGGATAAGTCGGGTCTAGTGGAACATAGGCGGCGCCAGCTTTTAAAATACCTAACACGCAGGCAATAAGCTCAATCGAGCGGCTAACAGATAAGCCGACAAACTGATTACGTGCCACACCTTGGGCAATAAGATGGCTGGCAATTTTATCAGCCCACATATTCAATGCCGCATAGCTAATAGATTGGCGTTCAAATTCAACAGCAACGGCGTCTGGCGTGAGTGCGGCCTGGTACGCGAACATCTGCTGCAAACACTGCGAATCAGGATAGGCTGTTGCAGTGTTGTTCCAGCGGGCAATTTGTGCCATTTCCTCGGCATAGCTCAGGCCGCTTGTTGTCGGCAATGCATTGTTTTGCACTAAGAAGTTAATAGTTTTTTCAAACCAGCTATCAATAAACTTCTGCTCCATTTTTTGCCGTAATTGCGGGTCCATGTGTTCAATAAAGTTACTGCTGTCATAGAACGATTCTACTTTCGGTGTTGGGTCTTCAAACAAGCGAATAACTAATTGACGATATGACTTACATTGCTCGTCCCAGCGTTCAATCGGATAATTTCTCAAGCGTTCAACAAATTCTACCCGGCTAACTTCGTCAAGCTTATAGCCCATATTGCGTAACATCACCGCAATACGTTTCATGTCGATAGACTCTTTGGATTGACTGGTTACGTTGTAGTTGGTGTTTGCCGCTTTACCAATTAATGACGCCATGGAATCCGCCATCAGATCAACCGGCACCACATCGTGCAGATAATTACCCTGCGGGTAGGCACCAATGGTTAGCAATATACGCAGCATAATATTGAAACCGTCGCCCACTTTAGTCAGGCCGGTTTCTATGTGACCGCCAACCCATACCAGACGATAAATATTACACACGATGCCATCAGCACGGGCGAGTTTACACATTTCTTCGCTGGCATATTTACTGATATCGTAGCCAAAATAGCGGTTGATATCGCCAACCTTAATATTGTCTTGCTCGAGGAATATGGACTGATCATCTTTATCTGGTGAAAAGGTACTGGTACTGGTGTAGTGCAGTTCTTTCTTACGGCCCGTGCGTGCCAGTTGCAACAAACTGCGGGTACCATCGACATTGATTTCGCGAATACCTTCATACGGTAGCCAGTTATTAACGTGCGAGCCAATGTGGAAAATCTTGTCGACATTGGCAACTACCCATTGGTATTGCTCCGCCGGAATACCTAATTGCTTCTTGCTTAAATCGCCCTGCACTAACTTAACACGCTGTTTATCAATGCTGTTTTCCATTTTAAAGTAGGCGACAGCGTCATCGAATTTCTTTTCAATCGCTTCCTGTGAAGCCCCCCGCACCATCAACACAAACTGATCCTGGCTACGCTGCATCATCGCTTGTAAAAAATGCAAACCAAAGAAGCCGGTCCCGCCGGTGATCAGCGAAATACCTGTTTTACCTTGTAAGCTGTTATCAAGTGCCAAAGGCGGTAAGTAAATATCGGAAGCGACATCAGGAAATTCATATTCTGAGGTGCGGTACAGGTAACCATTAATGGTTGGGTAGCGAAACAGCAGTTCCATCGTTACATTTAGGCGCGTTGCCAATTCCAGCATGGTCAGTGAAGAGCCACCCAGTTCAAAGAAATTGTCATTCATTCCCACTTTTTCTGCCGGCATGCTAAGAATATCACCCCACATCACCGCCAGTTCGCGCTCACTTTCGGTAATCGCCGGTACAAAACTATCTTTACTGGCCTCTGCACTATCGCTGTCGCTTTGAGTCGTCGTAGCTTGATGCTCTAACAACGGGGTAAACTCACCAGCCAGATACATCTGTTTCGACAAGCGACGTTGTACTTTACCGCTGGTGGTGGTCGGCAACTCTTTTGGTTTTATCAGCACTACCCGATCCAGGTGCAATTGATGGTCGGCATAGACATTGGCACGTATTTGCTTGGCTAATTGTTGCAGCTCTTCCTCTGTAGAAGTCAGTACCCCGGCAACGACAATTAACTTTTCCTGACCGTCGTTGGTAATAGAAAAAGCAACACAGCAGCCAGGACGAATGGCAGCAAGCTCGTTGGTGCTCCATTCAATGTCTTCAGCGTGAAAGTTTTTACCCTGAATAATAATCACATCTTTAATGCGCCCGGTAATATGCAAGCTACCATGGCGGGCGAAGCCCGTATCGCCGGTACGCAGAAAATGACGCTCATCATCAATGAGTGTGGCTTGAAACGTTTCTGCAGTGGCTTCTGGTCTATTCCAATACCCTTGTGCAACACTGGGGCCATGCACCCAAATTTCTCCTTCCGCGCCGTCAATGACTTCCAGACGGCTTTCAGGATCAACAACCTTAACGACATCACAGCTATCAGCAATACCCGACGGCATATAGTTAGTTTCAGCATCGGCCAGCAACGGTTTATCGCGCTGGGTACCGCTCACAATCAAGGTGGCTTCTGCCAGGCCATACACAGCCATGTAAGCGTCAGCAGGCAGCTTGCACTGGCTGAATTTTTGCGTGAAGCGCTCTACCGTTTCGCGCCGAACCGGCTCGGAGCCATTAAACGCCGACTTCCAGCAAGACAGATCCAACTCCTGCATTTCTTCATCAGAAATCTTATTTACACATAAATCAAAGGCAAAATTTGGCCCGCCACTTATTGTGCCGCGGTACTTACTAATGGCTTTTAACCAACGAACAGGTTTTTGCACAAAATGCAGCGGCGCCATAAAAATCAGTGGCACCCCCAGGTACATAGGTTGTAATGCTTTACCAATCAGTCCCATATCATGAATTAACGGTAACCAGCTGACAAAAACACTATTTTCGTCGTTGTTATAGAGTTTTTTAATCGTACGCTGATTGGCCATCAAATTACTGTGGCTCACCATTACCCCTTTGGGCGTGCCAGTTGAACCTGACGTGTACTGCAAAAATGCAATATCATCGGCGCTCACCTCTTGCTCGATAAAATGCGCTTCAACACCGTCTGTCAGTTGGTCGGTATTAATCCATTCAAGCGTAGAAAACTTGCCGTTATGGCTAGCGTTGTTGCCTACCACTTCCATACTGATCATGCGCTCAATATGCTTACTGGTAGACAAAATAAAGGCAATATCACAATCTTCAACAATGCCATTTAAACGGGTAGCGGTTTTTTTGCTGGTAGGGGGTGACACCAGTACGGCTGTCGCACCAGCATAGAGGCTGCCAAAAAATGACACCAAAAATCCAATACTCTGCGGATAAATCAGCAGTACTCTGCTGTTATGAATTTGCTGGTTTTTTTGCTGCAACGTTGCCGCCAACTGGCGTGCACGTCTATCCAGTTCCTGATAGGTGATTGTTACTTCCTTGTCTTCACCATCTTCGAGAAAGATATAAGCATTTTTATCTGGTGTATGGGCTGCTCTTTGTTTTAGCACATGCACCAGGGTGGCTTGGTTCTCGATCATTGAGTTTATACTGTTCACTTGGGGCTCCTTGTATGCTCCGGATTAAGTGTCTCTAAGCGGTTAACTAAAAATCATATTGGCCATAAATTTGCACAACATCGTTATTGCGATAGGGGTATAGCGTGTCACTTTGATTAAAGTGGTAATGCACCAACAGGCCCCCGACTTTAAACGCGTCAGTCAGGGGGTACTCCAGGTTCAGGCGGAAAATTCGACCGTTGTTGTCCAGCATGGAAATGGCATTTGCTTTGACGGTGAGCTTTTCATTTGTGTCACTCCACAGCAGGCTGAACATGGCACCATATTCATTTTTGTCGATACTTAGTGCGTCAGTGTCGCCAGCGGTGTGTTGCAGATTGAGTTCCAGCGATAAGGTTGTATTGCGCCAGCCGACATAATCAAAACCCGCCATACTTAACAGCTGATCATGTTGCGGCCATCCGCCAAGATAATGGTTAAACTTGGTGGCAGCGGGCATCAGTGACTTATTGTGATGCACGCCCAGCTCGGCTTTATACACCCACAAGCCCTGACTTAAACTGCTGGTGAGCGCCAACACGCTGAAGCGATCTTGGGAAAAAGACAGCTGTTCAGCTTTGGCCTGTTGCAACGTCAAGGTGTTGTTATTGGCTTCAGCCATAATCAGGCTGACATCACCGCCATGGAAGTTATGCTTAAGCCGAACAAAGTATTCTATTTTGTTGTCGGCGTTATATTGCGCGAGTGGTTGCGGCAGGTCGCGTAGTGCAATAAAGGGGTCAAACTCGTTACCCAATGGGGCTAGCTGGTTAAATCCTGCGTCGTAGGTCAGCACCATATCTAGCGTAAAGTCGCTAGTGCTACGAGTAAAATGCGCCGCCGGCACTTGCAAGCGTACATCTCTTAAATCGGCCTGCAGTAGGGTGTAATTGTTGTGCGGGGCAATAACATCAGCAATAACCACAGCGTCACTTTGGCCCCAGGCAATAATCTGATGACCCAGCCTAAGGTGCCATTGCTCAGTTAAACTAATGTCTAAATAAGCATCGCGCAGTTGGAAACGGGTTTCAAATTCGCTTAGCTCTTGCGCCGATGGTTGAATATCGCTATCAAGCCGATAAATTGCATCATAAAAAGCTTCAGCTTCTATCCGCCCGGAAATACGCTCAGAAAACGTATATGAGACTTCACCATGTATACTGGTTTCTATTTTATTGAAGCCCACCTCTGAGCGGGAAAAGCCTTGGCCCGGGGCTTCTACGCCATAGGACAACAGCTGCCGGACAAACCATTTATTTGGGCTGGGGAGCTGATTCAGGTTATCGACGTTAACGTCTATATCAGCAAAAAAGTCATCACTGTTTGCAGCGGCGCTATGCAGTATGCAACACGCTAACAGCACTGAAGTTGCATAACATCGCAGCAGGGCTGTAGCGGTTAGTTTAAAAAGCATTGGAAAACCTCTCTACCAGAGCCAGAAACGGGCTCAGTTGTACTTATGTGTTAAGGGTTGAAACGCTAAGTAGAGTTAGTTCATCGCAGCGGCCCGCTGCATGTTATCCGGCAGGAAAATGTCATCACCCACCCCCACGCCGTAGTTAATATCCTGGATCAGGAAAATACTGGAGTGTTGGCGTTTGTCGTTTTTGGTGGTGATCATTTGCATTTTTTGCGCTGTCCAGATGCCATCAATTTGCTCAACATCGGTTGCCATAAAATATTTTATTTCGCCAGCACGCGCTTTCCATATTTTGCTTTTTACCTGAAAGAAAATGTCTTTGCGCACCCAGGTTTGGGTTTTTACATCACCGGTAGTGCGTAGCACCTTGTCGCGTAATGCGGCTTTAGGTTCATATTCAATTACCCAGCAATCATGGCCATCTACCATCTCGCTTTCCTTGATAATGCGATAGTCGTACCATTCCAGTTCAAAGCCACTGATGTCAGCATAGCTAAAGTCACTACCCAAAAAGGCGGCGGAGCGGTCTTCTGATGATATGCGCTTCACTTTGTTCAGCGCGGGTAAAAACAACCAGGATTCATCATCAACGTCAGCAGAGGCGTTCCAGTCATAGTTAATGTACACGGTGTCTTTAAGATCGGCAGGAGACAGAAAATGCGCCATATATTTTTGTTTGTCGCCATATTCTTTGGCGTACTGCTTTAACTGCCGCACCCGTTGCCTGTTTCGACTGTCAATTAGGATCATCGCGCTGGTCGCAACAGAATTTTCACCTTCATCGCGGGCGTCAACTTGCGCCATAATGTCGCGGGCTGACAAACTATTATTCTCTGTTGCACTAACTAAAACCGATAGCAGTAAAAGTGGCGTTAGTAGCCAGCACGAAAGTGTGCGACCTGATACAAAGTTCTTTTTTTTCATAATGTCAGTTCCTTAACGTGATGCCTGATCACATGTGTTTATCAGGCAATGTCCGAAATATTTTTGTCATGGCTCATGGCTGTTTTGTCATTGCTTATGGCATTGCTGTTGTGGGTGTTATCGCTGTGATTAACGGTGTTTCGCTCTGCCGCGCCCTTGTTATCAAGGGTAAAAATAATGGCGGGTAGCAGGAGTAAATCAGCCAGTAATGCCAGTAACATAATCGCGGCGCTAAACAGGCCGACATGAACGATGGGCACAAAAGACCCCAGCATTAGTACCGAAAACCCCAGTACTAACACCACTGAACTAAACACCACGGCTGTGCCAGACTCTTTCATGGTAATGCTTACCGCTGCAAAGCAATCCAACCCGGCTTGTCTGGCTTTGGCGTAGCGGCTGACTACGTGAATGCTATCGTCAACGGCTAGCCCCATGGTCATCGCGCCCACTATCATGGTGCCTAAATCCAGGGAAACTCCCAGTAAGCCGGTTATTGCCGCCACCACAATAATGGGCAACACGCTGGGAATAATGCAGTACAACCCAAGTTTAAATGAGCGGAATAAAACAAAGAAAAACAAACTGATAACCAATAAGCTCAAGCTAAAAGATTTCACCATGCCTTCAGAGGTGTACACGTCTTGTATTTGAAACAGCAGTTTCACGCCCGTCATTGTAATGGCCAAATCAGCGAAGTCTGTTGCAATAGCCTGCTCAATTTGTGCAAGCTCTTGCTCCATGGCAGATGCCGGCATATTGATCATCGGCACTGTCAGGCGAAGATAGCGGTTATCAAAGTCACGCATGTCTGACAGGTCTTCTTCCGGGCCTGCATTTTCATACAGAAACAACAACTGGCTGGTCATATTACTGCTGGTAGGGATCGTGAAATACTCTGGGTTTTCTTCGTGCATCGATTGATTAATTTCTTTTAAATAATCAACAACCGAGAGTATTTTTCCGGTGGAATTTCGGCTTTCGAGGGCCTTCTCCAACAACGCGACACGTGTTAAAAATGCCGGTTGTTTTATACCGTTCTCAGCACCAGAGTCGATGATAACTTCCATTGTCATCGCACCGTTAAAGTGCTCATCAAAGTACAGCATATCCTGACGGGCAGGGTTGTTGTCTTTAAAATACTCAACAAAGTTGGTATCTACTTTTACTGTATTTAACGCCGCGCAAGTGGCCATAAACAACAATCCACCTAGCCACAGAATAGCTTTGCGATGTTGATTGGCAAAGCCCGGTAACACATGCATCAATGCTGCAATGGCATTAGCTATACCGCTGGGTTGCAGGTGCCGTCCGCCCGGCTTGCTGAAGCTAAGCAGGGCGGGTAGCAGGGAAAAACTTAATATGAACAGCAGTATGGGCCCCACGGTACCCAGAATAGCCATTTCTTTTACCGGCACAATATTGGTAGCAGATAGCGTAAAAAACCCAATGGCCGTGGTAATGCTGGTAAATAAACAGGGTAGCCAAAGTTTAAGCATGGTTTGCTTTACCGCTGCTGCACTATTTTGTAGCTGGGTATTGGCATTGATAAACGCCAAAATAATATGCATACACAAGCCGATGCTAATGATAATCATCGTGGGTATCAGGGCTTGATCGACGGCTGAATGTGGGTAACCAAGCACACCCTGTACACCGTTTAACATTGCTATGGCAAAAATGATCACCGTCCAGGGCATAAGCGTGACATACCAGGAACGAAAGCTAACAAACAGCACGATAATCATAATCAATGCCATCACCGGATACAGCACGGCCGAGTCGCTTTGATTGCGGGTTTCAAACTGCTCATCAAACACTGGCTGCCCGCCAAAGCGAATGCGATAACCCTGCTCGGTATACTGCTGTTGCTCGACATAGGCATACAGCGCTTTGACTAACGCCACCTTGTGTGCGGGTGAGTCTTTGACATAGCGAATACGTGCGGCAATGCGTGTTTCGGTAAGCGCAGTATTCACTAAAGTGTCTAGTGCCAACGCTTCGGATACAATACGCTGACGCGCGGCATCAAGTTGTGCGTCGGTGGCATTAGCCGCATGCTGATTTGGAAATAAATCTTCAATATTTAACGCATCAGCATCACCATGAATATATTGATACTTCGCCAGCGATCGAACCTGCGTAACCGCTTCTTGCTGTTCTAAGAATAGCGTTAACTCATTTACGATATTCATCGTTTTTGATGTAAAAACGTCTTGTTGCTCTGGGGCACTTACGCCAACAACAAGGTATTCATTATCGCCGAACAAGTGTAATAATTCATTGTATTCCAGTACTTTAGGATCATCATCAGCGAAGTTGCGTTCAATGGTGTGGTCGAACGGTATGCTGCTACCCAAGTAGCCGCCAGCTAACAGTAATAGCACTGACAGGATGATAACCAACCAACGTTGGCTGATAACCAGGTTAGCCCAGCTTGCTATAAACCGGCTCATACTTCAGTCCCCGAAGCGGCGTCTGCCTGTTCCGCTGCTCTAACTTTGTTATCCAGAATTAAGCCTATATAAAACAGCAAGCCACCAACCATCGCTAAGGCAAACAGTTGCACACCAAGTGGCAAGCTGGTTTCATAATTGCGGTAAACCGTAATGGTGATCAGCATAAAAGCAAACCACATAATGGCTTTTTGCAAACTGGCTTTACTAATTAACGGGTCAAATTTTTCACGACCGGTGCCAGCATGATCTGCTGCTGCGCCACTTTTTTTCGATAAGTAGCTTGGCGGGCCAAAAAGGGCAACTAACTTGCCTCGAAGGCTTGGTTTACTTTTCGCTTCGGCAAAAACCCGGGCCAAAGTGGTAATTTGCGCAGTAACCGGATTAAGCGTCGTTGTTTCCTGACCAATACCAATTTCTGGTGTTTCAGTGCGTTTTGCAAAAGTACCAAACATTTTGTCCCAGATAATCAGCACGCCGGCAAAGTTCTTATCGACATAACAGCGGTTACGGGCATGGTGAATTTCATGATGGTATGGGGTATTAAAAATTAAGCCAAAAGTTCTGAACTCAGGTAGGTAAGAGGTGTGGATCAGAAACTGATAAAGGTTATGTGCTGCAAAAATCAGGAAAAAGGCGGCCGGTGAAAAGCCCAATACCGCAAACGGCAGGTAGACACTGATGATAGTGAATTCCTGCATTACGCTTCGACGCAGTGCAACCGTAAGGTTAAACTCTTCCACTTCATGGTGCACAACATGGCCAGCCCATAACACACTACAAACATGACTTAATCTGTGGAAGCCATAAAACACTAAATCAACCAGTAGCATCAGGCCGATAAATACCAGTAGCGAGTCTTCGATGGTGTATAAACGATGCGTGTTGTAGAGGTAGATGTAAAGCAGAGCAAACAGGCCTTTAGAGATAAACCCCGTTACCTGTTCAAAGATGCCACAGCTTATATTGCTAATAGCGGCATTAATTCGGTAGTTTTTTTTCTTTCTGCGCATGTCGTATAGAAACTCAATGACCACGCAGGCAATCATAAACGGAATGCAAATTGCAATGATATCAGGATACATAACAAGTCCTTTGATTTACGTTAAAAAAACATTTATCACAGTAATACTCGCGATCTGTACATATATTGAACTCTATAAAAGCGATTGTCTTAACGTTTTAGCATTAGTCAAAAATATATCAGCCATATATTGCACTAATATTAACCATTTGATGTTGTTATTTTGCACTTGTTATGTTTTAGTTTATTTATGGTTCTAACTTGGAAACTGTTTAGTAATTTCATGGCTCCATAAGAGAAACGTGCAATACCGCTAGCAAAATGGCCAACGATATTTTCAGTAGGCAATTAGTAAAAAGCTCACACATAGCCACTAGCTTTGGCGCAGCAGCTATTACGCTGGTAAGAAACGGATAATTAATATCGCATTATCCTTCCTTGCAAGAATCTATGATGAGAGAAATCAGTCGAGAGACAAGTTTTGAGAGATATCTGTTTGAACGCAATGCGGTTTTAACGTTTAGGTAAAGTAACTTAGTCACAGGATGCAACGCGGTGCTTTACGATGAATCCTGTAACTTATTAGCTATTTCTGCTGAGCTCGCTGTTCATAGGCTAATTTAGCTTGGCCTACTTTCTCAAGTTTACGTTGTAACTCAGCGGACTCCTGGCTTAGCTTCGCAATATGCTTTTCAAACTTTAGTTTTTTATTTTGCGTTATAAAACTCACATATTCAGCATTGCTATTGTTTCTGCCGCTTGCCCCTTGCATAAAAGCCTGCGCCTGATAACCAAGCTCTCTATTAAAGTAACGTGGTAAACATTCCATTTTCTTTATGTGAGAACCTATATTTGCTCTGGGGTGACAATCAATACTAAAGTTGCTTATTGTGTTAAGTGCATTATAAGACTCGATAAAATCCATTTGCGCTAATTCAAGCTGTCGCTTGTAGTGATGCTCGCTTCTTTGGCCTGTCACAGTAATGCGTTCAATTGCATCGGAGCTTTGTTGCTGCATAGCGTTAATGTCCGCAGAAAGAAAAATACTCAGACAAAGTATTAACATCGAGTAGTAAGCTGAAATTTTCATAAATCTCGTCTCCTAAGTAGATGTAGGCGGCAATAACACTAAAACCGCCCCTTTCGACACAACGCTATTTTCTTGGTTGCGCTATTTTTAATATTTCAGTTAAACCGGCTACCGCGCCGCCAATATTTGCCAGCTCAGCAGGTACTATCATGGTGTTATTGGTTTTGGCCAGGTTGCCAAATTCTTTAACGTATTGTTCAGCAACACGCAGACTTACCGCTTCTGAACCGCCAGGATGATTTATTGCTTCAGCAATTTGACGAATACCTTCGGCAGTCGCGATGGCGATAAGCTCTATTTCACGTGCACGGCCTTCGGCTTCATTTATCTGCCGCATCTTGTCACCTTCAGACAGGTTGATCACTTCCTGCTTCTGACCTTCAGAAACGTTAATCATCGCCTGACGCTCACCTTCAGATTTCGCAATCGCGGCGCGGCGTTCGCGCTCGGCACGCATTTGTTGCTCCAGTGCGTCTTTAATACTAATGGGCAGCTCAATATCGGCAATTTCATAGCGCAGCACTTTTACGCCCCATGGCGCGGCTGCTTCGTCTAGTGCTTTGACCACCTCTTCATTTATTTTCGCGCGTTCTTCAAAGGTTTTATCTAAGTCTGTCTGGCCTATAACTGAACGCATGGTGGTTTGCGCTAACTGCGCCGATGCATAGCGGTAGTCATTAATACCGTAACTGGCTTTATGCGGGTCGATAACCTGTAAATATAAGATACCGTCGATACCAACCTGGATATTATCGCGGGTGACACAGGTTTGGCGCTGCACATCGATAACTTCTTCTTTTAAGCTGTGCATGTAGGCAACTTTATCCACAAAAGGGATAAGAATATGGAAGCCTGAGTCCAACGTGCGCGAGTATTTACCTAAACGCTCGATAACAAAATTACTTTTTTGCGGTACTACACGGGCCGTTTTTATAATAGTGATAATAACTGCCAACGCAAAGCCGGCCATTAAAATGGTATTAATATCAATTTGAGCCATCAAATTTACTCCTTAAAATAGATGGTTAGTGAATAGTGTAAAAACTAATTTGGTTTAGTTGCAGATACCACCAATTTGATACCGTGATTCGCCACAACCCAGGCGATATCCCCGGCATGTAATGCATCACTCGACTCGGCGTCCCACTGCACGCCGTTAAGCACCACGCGGCCAGCGCCTTGGGTAAAATCAGTATGTACGTTAACGCGGCTACCAATATCGTCCGCAAAACGTGAAGGTTGTTCATTGCTGTCCGCCGTATATCCAACAAACCAGCGTTTAAAATGGCTGCGCGTGCTGAATAACAATACTAAAGACAACACACCAAACAACATAAATTGTGTGCTGTAGCTTTCTATTACCCCTATATTAAGCAACAAGCCGACAATAATAGCTGCAATACCAAAAAATACCGCCACGATACTGGTTGCCATTAATTCAGACAAAATCAGTACAATACCAACGATAATCCACAGGGTAGCAATATTCACTTAATTTGCTCCTTAACAATTGTTATGCTGTACATTAACTTAAGGCATACAAAGTGGTCAATGCAAACTGCATTGGGCTGGCATTAGATAAGCTGTTGGTAACCGAATGAGATTTTTACTGCGGGCACTGTTTTATACGCTATTACTCTACGTAAGTTATTTACTGTTAACCGGCTTAATTCGCAAAGATGCACCTTTACCTCAGGTGTTAGAGCGCTATGCCGAGGCTACGGTAAAACAGTATTTATGCACGTTACCCATTAGTTGGCGTATCGGTGAACTGGACCCGGCATTTGCCCTAACCCTGGAGCAGGCAGAGGATGCCGCCATGCTAGCGGCTGCGCAGTGGAATAACGCCTTTGGTATAGAGGTGTTCCGCTATGACAATATTGAAGGTTTCCCCATTAATTTTGCTTACGACGAACGCCAGCAACATCTGCTACAACAGGCGCTGTTACAACGTAATTTACAGCGTTACGACAGTAACATTAATCAGCGGTTAGAGAATTTGCAGCATCAACATGCGCGCTTGCAACAACAACAAACGCAGTTCGCCCGTGAGCAACAGCAGTTGAATGCACGTCAGCAACAATTACAGCAAAAAGCCGAAGAACTTAATGCAAAACAACAGCAGTTGGTACGTGAACAAGACTATGTCAACGATACTGTAGCAGATCGGAATGCCCTTTTGTCGCAACAGCCCGCAACCGACGTTGCCGCCGAAGTGGGCCTAATGGAAATACGGGGTAAACAGCGCACTATGACTATTTTTGCATATAAAACATTGGTTGATCTGCAGCTGACCATGGCACATGAATTTGGCCATGCATTAGGTGTAGGCCATACCGATAGCCCGGCATCGGTGATGCATTTTGCTTTAAACACGCAACAAAGTGAACTAACGGTAGACGACATTCAAGCTGTTAGCCATCAATGTGACTTGCAGCCACAATGATGGTAATCGCCTTAAACAGCCTTAAATAACTTCTGCTCTAATGTCTGGCCTTTCGTTAAATTACGATAGCGCCAGCCGTTAGCCGCCAGGCATTGTAAAACCGCCAAGTCAAAATCCGTGTTTTGCTGCACGCTATAACATAACACCAACTCTTTTTTCTGGCTGGCGTTAATACTTACCAAACCAGGCAGCTGGCTCAGCGACTGGGTTACTGCTGCGGCATCATCCTGCTCTAATTGCAGCGTCAAATATTGTTGCTGAGAATCAGTTTCGCCGCTGGCTTGAGTTTGCAGTTGGCCATGTTCCAGATAAAGCACCTTATTACACAGCTGTTCAAGTTCAAAGATATTGTGCGAGCTAATCATAAAGCTGACGTCGCCACTTAAACGGCTAATAAGTTGACGAATATGTAGCGCATTTACCGGGTCTAAGCCCGCAGTGGGTTCATCCAGCAATACCAACTCTGGCTGACCAATAAACGCCTGTGCTATGGCAGCACGTTTGCGCATGCCGTGACTAAGCGCTCCGGCTTTATGTTGCACCTGCTCGCTTAGCTCAACCAGTGCCAGTACCCGCAATGTTTCGGCACGGGCAGCTTTATTGCTTAACCCTTGCAAGCGGCCAAAAAAATCGAGCTGCTCACCAATACTAAACGCAGGATCAAATTGCGCATCTTGGGGCAATGCCGAAACCTTGCCAAATAAGGCGTCGCTACCAGCGCGGTGGCCGAGCAAACTTACGCTGCCGCTATCAGGCTTTAAATAACCACATAAAATACTAAATAAGGTGGTTTTACCGGCGCCATTTGGCCCAATAAGTGCCGCAACGTCACCCTTTTCCAACTCAAAACTCAGTTGCTTTAATACCTGTTTGCTGCCGTAGCTTTTTGTCAGAGCCTGACATTGAACAATCGCATTCATAGCATTTTCCTTTTCAATATCACAGTCGCCAAACCTAACAACACTATGGTTTGCACTAGCGGCAACACTGCATGTTGCAAGGTTTGCCAACCTTGTAATGGCAACAACTGCAATACCTGCGTACCGGGCAGATAGCCCAACAAAAACAGAAAATCAGGAAAGTAAAATACAAACCAGCTTAACATGGCAAATAACAAACCCAGACTAACGATAGCAAGGCTTACGGCAAGTCGGGACGAGCGCACCAAGGCTGAAAAACAGCTCATTAACGCGGTAAACGGCAACAATACAATGAACAAATTTACAGCAATCACCAAAGCTGCACTGAGCACAGCGAGACTAATACCGCCTTCACGCCACATCGCTAACGACAGCGTTGCGGCTAAAGATAGTAAGATTAGACAACTTTGCACCAGCATTTGGCCACTAAACCGCCCTAGAACAATACTCAACCGGCTGGAGCGCAGAGCCAGAAAACGCAGTGTGCCGCGTTCTATATCGCTGCATAATTGGTTCGCAGTAAAAAACAGGCTAAATAGCGGCAGTAATAACAAACTCACCGCCCAATACACGGCAAGTTCCGGTGCCGGCCAGGCAAATAACTGCGTTAAACCAGAGTCACCAAAAATACTACGAAAAAACTGTTGAAAACCATCATTGGCAATAAGCTCGCTGGCGGGTGCTATGGCATAGCGCAATAAGAAAAACCAGATCATAGTGGTTGCAGCCAATGTCTTAAGGCCACGTCGGGTAAGCCAAAGTCGGCGTAGTTCAAAGCCGGCATAAAGCTGGCTATGGTGCAGGGTAAATCCCAATGTTGTCATAGTGTAAATCCCTATAGGATAAAGTGCCGTGAGGCTCGATTTATCAAAGCCTGAGCTGAGGATGCAGAGACAATGCCAAATTTTAAGCTATTGTTTTTAATATCTTATTATCTAATTAACCATTTGCATACTACTAAAGCATCGCCAAATTAACCACTTATTAGCCGATAACCCCATACGCAGCTAAGCTGGCGTACCTTTAACCCCAAGAGTGACAAAAATTTTATATATTATCGCATGCGGTTACATAGTAAATGCCTGCAACAGCAAGTTTAATTTTGGGTGCAATAGCTCACGTTGCGTTGTGACAATATAAAAGTTTTCATACACTTGCGGCAGTGTCAGGTATTTCTGCAAGCGGCCATTTTTTAGCTCATCTTTTACCACTACTTCAGGCATTACGGTTAAGGCGCCACTGTCTCGCACCAACAACCGTAGCATGGCCATGTCGTCCGCTTCTGCTACTACCTCAGGTTGCAATTGAAACTGGGCGGCTAGTGCATCAAACGCGGTACGGATAGGGCTTTGCGAAGGTGGAAGTACCCAGCGTTGCCGCTGATATCCCTGATTTAAGCTTTGCGCAGCTTCAATACCGGCAGGTCCAATAATAGATACAGGCTGGCGTGCCAACAGCCTGCACTGCCACAACTGGTTGTCATGCCCCTGCACGATGATATTAGTTAGCGCTAAATCAAGCTGATGCTGGGCCAAGGCATTTAATAGGGCCGGCTGATCCATCGATAACAAGGTGTATCTTGCATCGGGCATGGTGAGCAATGGTGCAATAAAACTTTCAATAAAGTTACGTGACATGGTGGATAACACGCCAATCCGGATAGGGCTATGCTCCGGTTGTAGCCCTTGCATTAACAAATGCTCCAGTTCGGCCCCACGACTAAAAATATCTTCCGCATATTTCAGCGTTTGATATCCACTATCGGTTAGTAGCAGTTTACGACCTTCACGATGAAATAGCGTCACCTCCATACTCTGTTCTAACTGCTTAATTTGCGATGACAGCGCCGACTGTGAAATGTGCAGCAATTCAGCAGTTCGGGTCAAATTACCCTGCTTTGCCACCTGCCAGAAATAATACAAATGATGGTAGTTTAATCGGCTCATTGTTCACTTTTTAAGAACGATTTCTAGTTAATAATGTATTTTACTTAATATAGGTTGCTTATCACAATGACGCCAGCAAAACTAATTGGAGATACGCAATGCAAGAATTGCTGGTTCTAACCCCGTTAAACTCCCTGTTACTCATATTGGTTATGTTATTGGCAGTGGTTATTTGGCGCTACAGTGCTACTGCATTACATGCAGAAACAGATAAACCTCGTTTTATGCGAGCGTTAGCGACAACGTTTAGCGCTGTTATTTTTACCTTGCTCAGCAATCACTTATTACTTTTCTGGTTTGGCTGGGTACTTATAAGCTTTAGTTTGCAACAGTTACTGCTGTTTTATCCGCAACGACCGCGCGCCCAGTTAGCCGCGCACAAAAAAGCGCTTAGTGCGCGTTGCGGCGAATTATTGTTAGCGCTGGCGTTTATGCTGCTTTATGCCGAGTACGACACCGCTAACATCACTGCGTTAATTCAGCTTATTGCAACACAAACAACGCTAAGCCTAACCGGTCACATTGCCGCGATGTTGCTGGTATTAGTTGCTTTGCTTAAATGCGCCCAATTACCCTTACATGGCTGGTTGATACATGTTGTTGAAGCCCCAACGCCAGTATCGGCGCTACTGCATGCTGGCATTATTAACCTTGGTGGCATCTTATTACTTACGTTTGCACCATTATTAAGCCTTAGTATGCCCGCGGCCAGCCTGTTGTTGGTGGCGGCAACATTGAGCACAGTGTTAGCGGCGCTTATTATGACAACCCGGATCAGTATAAAAGTACGTTTGGCATGGTCTACGGTGGCACAAATGGGCTTAATGCTGGTAGAAATTGCGTTAGGCTTCTATACCTTAGCATTACTGCATTTACTGGCGCATTCTTGCTATAAAGCTTATGCCTTCTTACATAGCGGCAATGCCGTTAATCATTATCTGGCGGCGCAGCTGGCACAACCGGTTATACCGCATCTACGCCATTGGTTTGCTTCACTAAGTCTGGCAGCGGGGTTAATCGGTATCACTCATTTACTGGTCATCCCCTTTGTAAACCTGAGTAGTGCGTTGTTACTGATCTTGGCGATTAGCGTATTACTACTCCCGGCGCTTACCCGGACTGATAGCCGCCGCCCTGTAAGATTGTTAATAGCTAATGGCTGCGCAATACTGCTTTTAGCCATTTACCTTGCTGGTAAAACCTTACTGCAGTATATAGCGCCAGCCGATAATGCCTTATCGATGGTAGCGGATTTGTTTGCCAGCCTGGCGTTTTTAAGTCTGTTTGCTCTGGCATTGCTCTTGCGTTATCACGCCCAGCGCAGTGCCGTGAACCGGCTTTTTATTTGGCTCAATGCCGGTGGCTATCTGGATGAGTGGGCTACGCGGGTCACGCTAAAACTTTGGCCATTTACCCCGCAACCAACAAAGAAAAACACCGAATTAACCCCAGTGGAGACAGTGAAATGAGCGCAGTATTAAGCACATCGGCCCCTGTAAACCATAGCCTGGCGCTACTAGTTGCCAACGCTGCCAGCCAAATTGCACCTGTGTGGCCGCTGGATCAAGCTATTGCAGTAAACCCCTGGTGGCCTAAGCGCGCAAACGCCTTTGCTAGTGTCTGTGCAGAGCAACAGCTATTGGCGGGAACAGATTGTTTAATGAGCGCCAACTGGTACTTGTCACAATGGCAGCAGCAAATAAGTGCAATACACTTGCAACAAGCGTTGGATGAATCCCACTCCTCATTAAGTCAGGATGAAGCTGTTGCTGCACTTCGACATCAACACACATTACCTCGCTGGAAAAGACTCTGCGAACTACTCACCGAACATAGCCAAGACAACGACACACTGCCGTGGCAACAGCTTATTTTACAACAGCTAAGCCAGTTCCTTGCGCTGTATCATCAATATCCAGAACGTTTCGCTGTTGCCACTGACAGTCCTGATCATTTGTATCAAAGCTGGTTAAGTGTCGTTCGGCAAGACAAAGGGCTTCGCGTACTTACCGGCACTAACCTGTTACCACTGTTTGATACACTGCCTGACTGCAAAAACACACTTCTTGCAGAATTAGAAAACTGGTTAACACAATGGTGCCCTAGCGAACAATCGCGACTGGCGTATTTTGAAGCGCTTCTACAAAGCATATCCGGCTGGGCAGGTTGGCAAAGCTGGCTTGACTGGCAAAAACAACTGCAAGGCGAACACGGACATAAAGCCGTATGCCAGTTGCTTTACATGCTACTTGGCTGGGATTGGGTGCTGTGGCAATTTAGCTGCCGCCAACCTAACGTCGTCAAACCTATACTGGCCGAGCTACAACAGCAAGCAGAGCAATACCATGCCATGCAACAGCACACTAGGCAGCTACTAAGCGCTCGCCAGCTATGGCAGCGTGCGCTAGAGATCAGTGTGCAAACCCCGTTACTGCGCCAGTTACAACAAGCACAACAACAGTTACAACCTGAATTAAGTAAAAGTAGTGGCACAGCCTCAACACCTGTATTGCAAGCGGCATTTTGCATAGATGTGCGCTCTGAGCCTATGCGTAGGGCATTGGAGAAACAGCATCCCGCCATCCAGACACTGGGCTTTGCCGGCTTTTTTGGCTTGCCCCTGGCGTATCAGGCACCTGACAGCACGCTTACCCGGCCACAGTTGCCAGGCTTGTTTGCACCGGCTATCACCGTGACACAAATACGCCCTGAGCCAGCAACACTGACCCGTCAACCTCTTTTAGGTTGGAAGCAAAGTTTTGATACCGCCTCATCCAGCCTTGGCATGGTAGAAGCCGCAGGGCCAGTTAAACTTATTAGTTTGATTAAAAAAGCCTTTTTCCGTCCAGCACCACACCATGCATTAAATAAGCATCTTGATGACAGTCCGTGGCAGTTAATAAAGCAAAACCAAGCCCTAAGCATTGAAGAACAAGCAGAGCTTTGCGCTGCCATTTTATCGGCAATGGGCCTGAAGCTAAATCTGGCACCGACAGTGCTGTTGTTTGGACACGGTAGTCAAAGCTGTAACAACCCCCACGCCGCGGCATTGGATTGCGGTGCCTGCGGCGGCCAAACCGGCGAAGTTAATGTCAAGGTATTAGCACAGCTACTGAATGATAGCCAAGTGCGCACTGCGCTGGCGCAACATCACAACATCGTGATACCAGCAGAAACGCGCTTTTATGGCGCAATGCACCATACAACAACTGATGCACTGCAGGTGTTTCAAGCGCCGGAGCAGACAGAGTGGCTTAGCTGGCTTGACGCTGCCAGCAAACAAGCACGGACTCAACGTGCAACACAATTCTCTGATGCTCCACAGCAAGCGTCTGGCTTAGCCGCTTTTTTCGCTAATCGCAGCCGCGATTGGGCACAACTGCGACCAGAGTGGGGCCTGGCGAATAACGCCGCCTTTGTGGTTGCCCCCAGAGAGCTTACTCAAACATTAGATTTACAGGGCCGCTGTTTCTTGCACGATTACAATGCCGACAACGACACTGACTTTGCCTTATTAAACACCATTATGACCGCGCCAATGGTAGTCACCAACTGGATTAACCTGCAGTACTATGCCTCAGTTGTGGCGCCGGAAAAATACGGCAGCGGGAATAAATTACTGCACAATGTGGTGGGCGGGCATATTGGTGTGTTTGAAGGAAACGGCGGTGATTTACGAAATGGCCTCTCC
This sequence comes from Rheinheimera baltica DSM 14885, assembly GCF_000425345.1. GTDB lineage: Bacteria > Pseudomonadota > Gammaproteobacteria > Enterobacterales > Alteromonadaceae > Alishewanella > Alishewanella baltica. Next base: position 81,438 of record NZ_AUDG01000001.1, read on the forward strand.
TGGCAATCAGTACATGACGGGCAAAAGTTGCGTCATCAGCCTGTGCGACTGAGTGTCATTATTGCTGCTCCCGCCCGTGCCATTAGCGATATTATTGCTAAAGCGCCTGATGTTGCAGCACTCGTCAATAATCAGTGGTTGTGGCTATTCCTGCTTGATGCCAACGGCCAATTACAGCAATGGCAGCCACAAGGTTGGCAGCAGGTTAAACTATGACCCAGCACGTCGCCTTGTTAACACAACATCATAAAGCCGGGTTTATTGCCCCAGCTATGCAGGAACTTGATTGGCAAATAAGCACAATAGCGTGTTTTGATACTGACTTACTGGGTAGTTTTGCCGGCGAACACGCGCGCTTTATGGCGCCGCATGAATGTGCGTTTCGAAAAGCGGCGCTGGCGGCTGATTTATCAGGCTTGGCTATTGGCTTGGGCAGTGAGGGAAGTTACTCCGCAGGCCCTTATGGTCTGGGTACAGTTAATCTGGAGCTGTTATGCTGCATTAATGTAGAGCAAGGTTGGGCGGTGACCGGGCGCTATTACGCACCATCTCGCGCTCAGCAATGGCATATTGCCAGCGAAGAAGCGTTACAACAGGCCATTGCTCAAGTGTGCCCTGGCCAGCATGTGTTAATACAACAGGAAGATGAGTTTGCCAAGGGCTTAACGCCTACTCAAGCGCTGCGCCTCGCGCCTGCTATGCTGAAACAAGGTCCTTTAGAACTGCGTTATGACTTGCGGGCGCATCTTAGCTCTGAGCGACAACAGCATATTCTGCTAGCAGCCGAGGATCTTGTCCGGCGAATGAATAGCACTTGCCCCAAATGCCATACGCCAGGTTTTGTGCCTGACATTACAATACCCGGTTTACCGTGCGAAGCCTGTGGTGCGGCAACCCGATTGATACTGCAACATCAGGCAGTTTGCCAACGCTGCGAATATCAACAGCTGTACCCGGCAAAACAGCCTTTTGCCAACCCTCAATATTGCCCGGAGTGTAATCCATGAATACATTACTGCTGGACGCTAATATACCTGCCGATGTGGATTTATCTGCTGACTTATTACAGGCGGGTAAACTTGTAGCCGTGCCAACTGAAACGGTTTACGGCTTGGCGGCTGACGCCACCAACCCGGATGCTGTCAGGGCAATTTTTACCGCGAAAGGTCGTCCGGAAAATCACCCGCTTATTGTGCATGTGGCAAATAAAACGGCCTTACCGCGCTGGGCAAAAAACATTGGTGTTGAGGCTTACGCCCTGGTGGAAGCTTTCTGGCCGGGTCCACTTACCTTGTTGCTCCACAAAGCGGACCATGTTTCTAGTGTCATAAGCGGCGGTTTAAATACCATTGGATTACGCATGCCCTCACATCCGGCGTTGTTGTCGCTATTGCAAAGACATGATTTAGCTTTAGCAGCGCCGTCTGCCAATCCCTATAAAAAACTTAGCCCAACTTCAGCACAGCAAGTAATGGCGGGGATGCAGGGTAAAATAAGCGCTGTACTTGACGGTGGTGTTTGTCAGTTTGGCCTGGAATCAACCATTTTAGATATGACAGGAGTCAAACCAACAATAGTGCGGGCGGGTCCTATTTCAGCGCAGGCTATCGCCAAGGTTATTGGCCGCCCAGTTGAGCAACCACGCCATCATAATGCCGTAGTGCCAGGCAATGTTAAGGCACATTACCAGCCAGAAAAGCCGTTATTATGCTTTAGTCGGGAAGAACTGCTGTTACATTTGCCATTGCTGGATCATAACATCGCCTTACTGCATGTTTCTGCGTTGCCAGAAACGACAAAAGCCTATCGATTTGCGATGCCTGCCGAGCCCGTCGAGTATGCCCATCGATTGTATCAAACCTTGTTTACTGCCGACCAACAACATGTTGACGCCATTTGGTGCGAGCTTCCTCCAACAGGCGATGCTTGGTTAGCGGTGCATGACAGGTTGTGCCGGGCGGCTTATAGCCCATCTTAACCGGCTAGTTTTGGGCTGCCACTATCTTAATTTCAATTTTCCAGCTTGGGTCTGCCAGCGCGGCTTGCACGGTCGCGCGGGCAGGTGCACAACCGGCAGCTACCCAATTGTCCCATGCTAAATTCATCGCTGGGTAGTCTGCCATATCGGCTAGATAAATAGTGGCATCTACCAATTTAGTTTTATCGCTACCACACTGCGCCAGCAATGCATCAACTTGCGCCAATACATTTTCAGTTTGTAAGGTAGCGTCGGCACTGGTTGTTTCTGGCACCATACCGGCACAAAATATTAAGCCGTTAACAATCACGGCTTCGGAATAACGGGCTGCGGGAAGAATGCGTTGAAGTGTCATGTTTTACTCCTAACTAAGATCGTCTCAGGCTAACCTGAAGTAACGTCAATAACCAGTCGGAGCAGTGTAGCTTGGTTTAAAATGAAGATGAAAAAAGACACGCTGTTGGGATGAAAACAGCGTGCCAAAAGTGGTGGAAAACCACCGGTCCTTGGAGATGAAACTCAGTTAAATAAATAATAAGCCGTTTGTTTACCCGAACTAAAATCAATTAAATCATACTGTTGCATTTGTGGAATAGCTTTGTGGATCTGGCTTTCAATGGCATCTAACTGCTCCAGGTTGGCGCACATCGCCTCACCGCGTTGCTCAAGCAGCTGGCTTTTCACTTCCATACGTTCAGATAAATCATCGCCAAAGCGTTCCATCCGCTCGCCAAAGGCTTCCATACGTTGCTCAAAGTTACCCTCACCACTGCTGATTGCTTTACCTACCAGCATCAGAATACTGCCCATTGAACTGGTTACAGCTTCTTCAATTGCCTGCTCAAACTCTTCGCCAAAGGCATTGTCGATACTGTCAAAGCGGCTACCGTAAATATCAATGGTGTCACCGTGGCGCACCACGATGCTTTCGGTACCGGTTTTAATTTTTTCCAGGGCGTTTTGCAACGCTGGATGGCTATCTAAAGAATCGCCGGTAAGTTCAGTTAGCACAGAATTTACGGCATCAGCTGCCAGCACCAAGGCATCTTCTACCAACGCCACTGTTTCCAACGTTTGCTGGCGGATACCTGCCTGATAGTCACGTAACAAACGCTGAGTCGCACGGTCTGTATTAACCGCTTTACCATCCAGCCATAATTCACCGTCACTATTGATACGCCACCGTTCAGTGCCGGCATCAGTCATTTTGACCTGCTCACTGCTAATAGACATGTCTTTATCAAAGTTAACGTTGCAGCTGTGTTGTTCATGCGCCATAACAGCACCGCTGATACTGGTTAAAGCGAAACCGGTCGCAATAAGTAATGTTTTCATGTTGTCTATCCTTCAGGCTTATGGCCGTTGCTAAGTACAGCTTTGCTATTACAAATTTGATGCCAAAATTTAAGTTATTGTTATTTATCTATAAAAACAAAAACGGCTAAGGTTGGCCTTAATGCAGTTCGCAATATTCACTATTTTTTAGTCATTTACGCCTATATAAAAAGTGTTATTTATTAACGCCAACAGGGGTTTTAATTACTTATTGGAATAATGAAGAGAGATCCATTCTTTTACTGGTATACATATAGACGGCTAAAATGTTAGCAATATTAGTGTGCAGGGTATTTTATGCTTTTATCTTCATTAGTGGCTCAGGCCAGTCCTTTGTCTGAGCAGCAGGTAAGCCAACTGCAGGGTTTGGTCAGTCAGTTAAACCCGATTCAACAAGCCTGGGTTAGTGGCTATCTGGCAGCTAGCGCTCAGCTTGCTGGTCAGGGTGCTGGCGCACCAGTGCAAGCGGCGGCCAGTGCTAACCTGACGATTTTGTTTGGTTCACAAACCGGTAATGCGCGTCATGTAGCAGAAGCTATTGCCAAACAAGCACAAGGCAAGGGCATCGTCGCTAATGTCGTTGATATGGCGGATTATAAAACCACCCAGCTAAAGAACGAACAGTATCTGGTTATCGTGACTTCAACCTATGGCGAAGGTGAACCACCGGAAAATGCCATCGGTTTGCACAATTTCTTATTTAGCAAAAAAGCGCCCAAGCTTACCGGCTTAAAATATGCCGTGCTGGGGCTGGGTGACACCAGTTATGAGTTTTTCTGTAAAACAGCACAAGATTTTGACCAACGCTTAGCTGAACTTGGCGCGACATCGGTGCATGCGCGAGCAGATTTAGATGTTGATTATCAGGCACAAGCTGATAGCTGGAGTAACGAGGTTATTGCAAAGCTGGAGCCAGAGTTAACAGCGACTACCGCACCATCTGCTCAGGTTATTGCCTGGCCGGGAAGTGATACCACCGTAGGTACTGCCAGCCAGTACAGTAAGCAAGCGCCTTTTGCTGCTGAACTGTATACCAACCAGAAAATTACCGGCCGCGATTCAGCTAAAGACGTGCGTCATATTGAAATTTCACTGGCGGGCTCAGGTTTAACTTATCAGCCGGGTGATGCCTTAGGTGTGTATTTCAGCAATGACCCGGCACTGGTCCGTGAACTGCTATTATTAACCGCTATTGCCCGCGATACGCCAGTGCAACTGGGCGGCGAAACCTTAACCGTAGAGCAGGCTTTAACAGAGCAGCTGGAGCTTACTCAGTCGTATCCGGCATTTGTCGAAAAATACGCTAGCGCAACCAACAACGCCACACTTAGCAAGCTGGCTGCTGACAAAGCTGAACTGCGCACTTATATCGGCGAACGACAAATTGTCGATATTGTCCGCGATTATCCGGGTTTACTCAGTGCACAGCAATTAGTTGATGCGCTGCGCAAACAACAGCCACGGCTATACTCTATAGCCTCGTCCCAGGCCGAAGTTGAAGATGAAGTGCATTTAACCGTTGCTGTTGTGCGCTACGATGCCTATGGCACAGGGCATTTAGGTGGTGCATCTGGCTTCTTAGCAGAACGCTTAGCCGAAGGCGACAAAGTGAAGGTGTTTGTTGAGCACAATAATAATTTCCGCCTGCCGGCAAGTAATGACACGCCAGTAATTATGATAGGCCCGGGCACAGGTATCGCCCCGTTTCGGGCATTTTTGCAACAGCGCGATGCTAGTGGTGCTCAGGGTAAAAACTGGCTGTTTTTTGGTAACCCGCACTTTACCCAGGATTTTTTGTACCAGTTAGAGCTGCAAAATTACTTAAAACGCGGTGTACTGAGCAAACTGGATGTCGCCTTTAGCCGTGATCAGGCAGCAAAGGTGTATGTACAAGACAAGTTACGTAAAAATGGTGCCGAAATATGGCAATGGCTGCAGCAAGGTGCACACCTGTATATTTGTGGTGACGCCAACAAGATGGCAAAGGATGTTCAGCAAGCACTGCTTGATATCGTGCAGCAATACGGCAACCACACAGCAGAGCAGGCGCAAAAGTATTTAGATGAGCTGCGCATTGCAAAACGTTTTCAGAAGGACGTGTATTAATGAGTCAGTATCCAATTAATCCAGATTTAGTGGCACCGGGTGCACTGTCGGATAACGAACGCTTAAAAGCCGACAGCGACCACCTGCGCGGCACCATTACCACGGATCTGCAGGATGAGATTACCGGTGGTTTTACCGGCGATAACTTTATGTTAATTCGCTTCCATGGCATGTATCAGCAAGACGACCGTGATATTCGCGCAGAGCGCACGGCACAAAAGCTAGAGCCCCTGCACAACGTGATGCTACGCGCCCGTATGCCGGGCGGCATTATTACGCCACAGCAATGGCTGGCGATAGACAAATTTGCCGCCGACAACACCATGTATGGCAGTATCCGTTTAACTACACGCCAGACTTTTCAGTTTCATGGTGTGTTAAAGCCGCATGTCAAACCCATGCATCAGTTTTTGCATAGTATCGGCATTGACTCTATCGCCACCGCTGGTGACGTAAACCGCAACGTGCTGTGTACCTCAAACCCGGTAGAGTCAGAGCTGCATCAGCAAGCCTATGAATGGGCGGCAAAAATCAGCGAGCATTTATTGCCGAAAACGCGTGCCTATGCCGAAATCTGGCTGGATGACGAAAAAATTGAAACGACCGAAGTAGAACCGATTTTAGGCGATAACTACCTGCCGCGTAAGTTTAAAACTGCGGTAGTGATACCACCGCATAATGATATTGATGTGCATGCCAACGATTTAAGCTTCGTTGCTGTGGCCGAAAACGGCAAGCTAGTTGGTTTTAACGTATTGGTTGGTGCAGGCTTAGCCATGACCTGGGGCGATACTGCTACCTACCCGCGTATGGCTGACGATTTAGGCTATGTATCACTTGAGCACACATTAAAAGTGGCTGAACATGTGGTTACCGTGCAACGTGATTATGGCAACCGCTCAAATCGCAAAAATGCAAAAACCAAATACACTATCGACCGCATTGGCATCGACGCCTTTCGTGCTGAAGTTGAAGCGCGCACTGGCGTGGCCTTTGAGCCAGTCAAACCCTATAACTTTACCAGCCGGGGCGATCGTATTGGCTGGGTAAAGGGTGTCGACGGCAAGCAACATTTAACGCTGTTTATTGAAAATGGCCGCGTGCTGGATTTCCCTAATAAACCGTTAAAAACCGGTTTAGCAAAAATTGCCGCCATCCATCAGGGTGACTTACGCATGACGGCAAACCAAAATCTGATTATCGCCGGGGTACCTGCGGCACAAAAAGCCGAAATTGATGCCATTGCCCGTGCCCACGGTTTAATTGATGACAGCCATAGCGAGCAGCGTAAAAACTCTATGGCATGTGTCTCGTTCCCAACTTGTCCATTAGCGATGGCCGAAGCCGAGCGCTATTTACCCGAGCTGGTAACCAAAACCGAAGACTTATTGGCAAAACATAACCTGGCCGATGAGCATATCGTACTGCGTGTGACCGGCTGTCCCAACGGTTGTGGCCGTGCCATGCTAGCCGAAGTAGGTTTAGTTGGCCGTGGGCCAGGTAAATACAACCTGTATTTAGGCGGTAACCGCGAAGGTACCCGTATTCCACGTCTGTTGCTGGATAACGTCGGCGAAGCCGATATCCTTGGCACACTGGATGGCCTTATCGGCCGCTGGGCCGCTGAGCGCAGCAATAGCAGCGAGGGCTTTGGTGATTTCGTCATAAGGGCTGGCGTAATAGCGCCGGTAGTGGTACCAAAAGATGACTTCCACAGCTAAACAGGTTAGTGCGGTGACAAGCGCAAGCAAGTTTCGTAGCATTCTTAAGCAAGATGCCGCCACGCAGCAAGCGTGGCTGGTTGAGGCCAATCAGCTGCTAGCGGGTTTCACAGCTGCAGAACGTGTACGCTGGGCACTGGACAATCTGCCAGCAAGCCCAATACTCAGCTCCAGCTTTGGCATTCAGGCCGCAGTAATGCTGCATTTGGTGACACAGCAACAGCCCGATATGCCGGTGGTATTAACCGACACCGGTTATTTATTTCCGGAAACCTATCAGTTTGTAGACCAGTTAACTGAGCAGCTGTCACTAAATTTGAAAGTGTATCGCGCCACCCTAAGCCCTGCCTGGCAAGAGGCGCGGTTTGGGCAGCTTTGGCAGACACCTGAAGGCATTAAGCAATATAATCAGCTAAATAAAGTAGAGCCGATGCAGCGTGCGCTGGCAGAACTCAATGTTGGCAGCTGGTTTACCGGTTTACGTCGCAGCCAAAGCAGTACCCGGGCAGAAAAAGCAGTACTGGAGATAAGCCGCGGCGTGGTAAAAATACAGCCAATTATTGATTGGACAAACAAAGACGTTTTTTACTACTTAAAAGAGCACGGCTTAAGCTACCACCCCTTGTGGGAGCAAGGCTATGTATCAGTGGGTGATACGCACTCTACCCGCAAGCTGGAACTCGGTATGAGTGAAGAAGACACCCGCTTTAACGGCTTTGGCCGTGAATGCGGCCTGCATATGGATGGCGATGGCATTTGAAACTGGCTTGCCCGATTAAATAGCAGGAATGCCACTGCCGTTTAACCGGAGGTTTTAGGCCGCTTCCACCATAGTACCAGGCCTGGCAACTGTCACTGATATCACTGCATGCTGCAGCATGGTGGGCACAATATACTGCAGATGCACATATTTAATTAACCTCAAATACCACCTGCCCAAAGCATTATTACATTTAACTTTGGTTGCCAGACTAACCCGAATAAAGCCATTTTTTTGGTCTTGTACTGCAACCGATGAACGAAACCGCAGATGCTTGTCATCCGCACCAAGAATAACCTCTGCCGTATTGCTTTGTTGATCACAGTGTTGCTGTAAAACAGCAAAACGTTTCGCGAAAAGCTGCGCTGGCGCATCAGACAATAGCGACGATACCGGGCAACCCAGCGGCGACGTCCTCCAACCAAAAGGCTTAACCAATATATTTCGGGTCATCATAAATGCTGTTACCCCCAAAGCGGGCTGAGTAATAAACGCGTCTAATATATGTTCCAGCAACAACGCGCTATTGGTTGACGGTGCATCACACACTTTTATATCGATGCTAAAACAGTCTTCATGCTCACATTCCTCACGGTAAAATTGTTGTAGTAAAGAATTAGCGGGAGTTGAACGCTTTACGGCTTTAAACGCTTTATTAATACTTAAAAAGCCCCGCCCGGCAAACCGAGTAAAATAACCTTTAAAACTTCCCATAAAGGCTCTGAACCTACTGCAAAAATGCTGTTGTAAAGTATTTGCGGGGGCATTAAATGACAGCGTCGTAGTAGGTACCTGTAACGTAGCTAAGTAGCTGTGTGACACAAGCGCGTTAATCGAATCAGGTAACAGCGTTGTTAAGCTTGGGATACTGGCATCATTTTCAATAATTTTGTTTTGTAGCTCAGTATTTTCGATACCACTTAATTCGTTGCTATGGCAGGAAATAGCAAACAGTGCCGGATGGGCAGTATTTGGCTGTAGCGGTACGAATTGATGCCATACCATCCCGGGGAACCTCACCACAAACAAACAGTCTGGTGGAATATTTACCACATGCATAGCACGGAAAAATGCGCTTGGATCCGCCGTAAATACGGCTTCAGACGCGGTTGAAAAACGCAGTTGTGTGCCTACACTCCCAGACATTGCCGTGAATATGCGATGACCCGCATGACAATGAAATGGGTGCCCTTTAGCACCAACAGAAAACGAATAAAATGACGTTGCATCTCCTTTGTTGAAGTCTGTACCGCCCAGCTTGGCCGAGGGCTCATCTAAGTCATCCACATATTTAGCATGTGCCGTTTGACGTTTGCTACTTAGTTGCACAAGCTGCGTGCCAGCACCAGGCGCTAATTGAGAAAGTAGCACTACCTCTATCGGTAAACGGTCACTACAAGATGTGATAGTGGCGGTTGGGAAGGTATCAGTTGCTTCAATAGTAGACACGTTTATACTCCTTAAGTCATACAATGTTACTCAGCAGCAAAAACAAACTGCTGGTATCAAACTTGGCACACTGTTAGAATATTACACAATTAACTAATTAGCTAAATATATTTATGGAAATTGATTATGTTTTTGAGGCGTTAGCCTCAACACCTCGGCGTAAAATTTTAGCGTACCTGTCTGAGGCTACCCTTACTGCAGGCGAAATCGCAGCGCGCTTTGACATGAGCAAACCGGCGCTGTCAAAACACCTGAAGATACTCGAACAGGCAAAACTGATTAGCAGTGAACGCAAAGGTCAGTTTATTGAATACCGCCTGGCCGATAAGAATATGATGGTCAGCCTGACCAATATGCTGGCAACGTTTTGCCCTGTGGGAAGTGGATTAAAAAAAGAGAGCACGGCAATAGCTCGCAGTAAAGACAAGACCACCAAACAAGAGTGAAGAAGACTGTCGCTTTATCCTTAAGTACAGCCTGCAATTTGACGGTGATGGTATTGTGGCATCACCCGTTTAGTTATTCAGCATGGGCGCTTATTTAACAATATCCATCCAAGAGAAACGGTCACTGGTGCCACGATTGATAATGTCCAACATCATGCCGGTGATGTTATTGCAGTTGTAGTGTTGTAGCACTTTTTGTTGCGCATTTTTTGCAATAGCTTCACGCTCTATCGGATTATTAAGGTAATGCGCTATTAATGAATCAAGTTGATCAATCGTTTGAAAGGAAACAACTTCGTCCGGGCTAAACAATTCTCTTAAACCATCAAACTCATGAGTAAGAAAAAAAGTGCCAAAGCCGGTGTAGTGCGTTAGACGATCACTGGTATATTTATTTATGTGATGAACGGCATTTACCCCAATACCTATTTTTGCGCGTTGAATAACCTCGAAATAGGCGTCGCCACGAACTTTGCGGTGTTTATTTAAGCGTGAAAGTTCTTTTTTTAGTTTTTGCCACAAGGAAAACCTCGCACCGGTAAATTTTTCGGCGCCACCAAAAAAAGTCACATCGGAGCGCTGTTTTAAATAATCAAGAGTGGCCTTACGCTCATCACCCGCAAAACGATACCCGGTGCCCGTAAACAGCACTTCGAGCGACTTTTCTTCGCTGTAGCCAGAAGTGATAAGGTCAGGGTCAAACGGGTTAAACAAATAAGCTGATACGTTTTTAACGCCAAGCAGATGGTATTGCTTTAACGTTTCGCCACCTGAGGTCATAAAAAAATAATCGACATAAGGCAGCAAGGCCGCAAGATAGCCGGGAACCTCGTTGCGAATATCACCATACCACAATGCTATAGGCAGTTTTGCAGCCAGCTTTGCAGCCAGCGTTGGGCTTAACCTTTCTCCTTTGCCTACTAATATCAGATCATATTTTCCAGACATGGCCAGCAGAGCATCATCCGCGCCACTCTGGCCCAGCTGCTTTGCCAGTTGCTTAAAATCGAAAGTGTCAACCGTACAGCCATTGCTGCGAAGTCCTTTAGCAAGCAGAATATCGCCGCCAAGTGCGTGATCCACATATATGCCATAACCGAGTATTTTCATCTATTTTAGTACAATTTTGAATTATGCAACGCAGTATACCGAAAACGCTATTGGCAACAAGAGGGGGCTTGATTAACCTATTTCCTACTGCTCTGCGACGCTGCTTGTGGACTAAAACGATACTCAAGGTCACCATTACTTAACGTTAGTATTTTACCGTCAAGAGTTACTTTAGGCCGGTTTTGCAAAACTGGCTAAATAGCTGTTCACGTTATATGGCAGAAGAGTGGCACGCTATCATAGTGCTGACCAGTTGAGAAACCCGCTAGTCGTCCCTATCTATACCAAGGCTGCGTAAAGTCGATTTCAATCGTAAAAATTGATTAAACCAATTTGTTTTATTCGTTTTGACAAAAGATGCATGCACGTTAAACTGCATAGCGTTGAAACACGAACTGTTAACTAACCTAAAGGAGCAAGACTATGTCTTCTATTATCAATACTAAAGTTAAGCCGTTTAAAGCGACTGCCTTCCATCAGGGTAAATTTGTTCCTGTTTCTGATCAGGATTTAGCCGGCAAATGGGCTGTAGTATGTTTTTACCCAGCCGACTTCACGTTCGTATGTCCAACTGAACTGGGCGATCTGGCTGATTTCTACCCTAAGTTCCAGGAAATCGGTGTTGAAGTTTACTCAGTATCAACTGACACGCATTTTACACATAAAGCGTGGCACGATGCGTCTGATACCATCAAGAAAATTAACTACCCAATGATCGGTGACCCAACAGGCACTATCACTCGAAACTTTGGCGTGATGATTGAAGAAGATGGTCTGGCACTGCGTGGTACTTTCGTGATTAACCCAGAAGGCGAAATCAAAGTTGCTGAAATTCACGACTTAGGTATTGGCCGTAGTGCTGCAGAACTTTTCCGTAAAGTACAGGCTGCACAGTATGTTGCAAACCACGACGGCGAAGTATGTCCAGCTAAATGGACTCCGGGTGAAGCGACATTAGCACCATCACTGGATCTGGTTGGTAAAATCTAACGTTGATGCAAACTGCAGGCAACTGCAGTGCCGGAAGCGGCAAACAGCTCCTCTTTTAAGAAGCTGTTTCCAGCTTCCCCACTGCTAACACCTTTGTTTGCACGGGCTGGTATTACACCAGCCCGACCTTAGCGGCTGACTTTTTTTCGCACTATCTGAATTACGTAAACCGGAGTCATTATGTTAGATACTAACCTGAAGCAACAATTAAAAACCTATCTGCAGAACCTGAAAACGCAGGTTGAACTGGTGGTATCTTTAGACGATAGCGCCAAGGCCGCAGAAGTTAACGCTCTGGCAAGCGACATTGCCGAATTGTCTGATTTAGTGTCATTGCGTCGCGATGACAATGCCCTGAGCCGTAAACCGGCAATGCTGGTGCGCTCGGTCGCTAACGACACCCACATTACCTTTGCCGGTGTTCCGCTGGGCCATGAATTCACCTCTTTAGTACTGGCACTGCTGCACTCTGGTGGCCACCCCATTAAGGTTGAGGCCGACACCATTGAGCAAATTCGTCAGTTACAAGGCAGCTTCGCCTTTGAGACCTATGTGTCATTAAGCTGCCAAACCTGCCCGGAAGTGGTGCAGGCATTAAATATTATGTCGGCAATTAACCCCGGCATTACCAACGTGATGATTGACGGCGCCATGTTTCAGCAAGAAGTCGCCGACAAAAACATTATGGCCGTGCCTTCGGTTTACTTAAATGGTGAGCTGTTCTCACAAGGCGCTATCACGCTGGAAAAAATCATTCAGAAACTGGATGTCAACGCAGAAAAACGCCAGGCCGAAGCGCTGAAAAACAAGGCTGACTTCGATGTATTAGTGGTTGGCGGTGGCCCTGCAGGTGCGGCTGCATCTATTTATGCAGCGCGTAAAGGCTTAAATACCGGCATTGTAGCTGAACGTTTTGGTGGCCAGGTAGCTGATACTGTTGGCATTGAAAACTTTATTTCGGTGCAGTACACCGAAGGGCCAAAATTAGTCAATAGTTTAGAAGCGCATGTGCGTGAGTACAACGTTGATATTATGAATAACCAGCGTGCAGTTAAGCTAAATAAAGCCGGTAAGGTTGAGCTTGAACTGCAAAACGGCGCGGTACTAAAAAGTAAAACCGTGATTTTAAGCCCCGGTGCACGTTGGAGAGAAATGAACGTACCTGGCGAGCAAGAATATCGCGGCAAAGGCGTAGCTTACTGCCCACACTGTGACGGCCCGTTGTTTAAAGGTAAAAAGGTTGCCGTAATAGGTGGCGGTAATTCTGGCATTGAAGCGGCTATCGACTTAGCCGGTATTGTGGAGCACGTTACCGTCTTGGAATTTGCCGCTGAATTACGTGCCGATGCGGTACTGGTGAAAAAAGCCAATTCAATGGGCAATATTACTATTATTACCGAAGCACAAAGCACAGAAGTCACCGGCGATGGTAGCAAAGTAAATGGTATTAACTATACTGACCGTAAGACCGGTAATAAGCACCATATTGAGCTGGCCGGTATTTTTGTTCAAATTGGTTTAGTACCCAACACAGAATGGTTACGCGGTGCTGTAGAGCTATCGCCACGCGGAGAGATCATTGTGGATGAACGCGGCCAAACTTCTGTACCGGGTGTATTTGCCGCTGGTGATGCGACAACCGCACCCTTCAAGCAAATTATTATTGCCATGGGCTCGGGTGCCAATGCCGCGTTAGGCGCTTTTGATTATATGATTCGAAACTAATTACCACGTTACAACGTACAAAATTACAGCGTTTTCATTCTCCACTCTCTGAGTTTTACGGCAACTTCGGTTGCCGTTTTTTTTGCCTCGACTTCAGCATTACTTATTACAATACTGTTATTAATTCCTTTTAGTTATATCTGAGCGTAATTAACTATTTTATAAAAGCCATACGGACGGCTATTCTGCGCATCGTAAACTAACCTTTTAAACCAGCGACCTTATGGCAGGAGCTTGTGTGCAGTACTTACCCCTTTTCGTTAAGCTAACCGATAAACCTGTGCTCATAGTGGGTGGCGGCTCGGTGGCGTTGCGTAAAGCTGGTACCTTGCTTAGCGCAGGCGCCAAGTTGCATGTGGTATCACCGGAGTTTGCACCGGAGTTTATTGCCTGGCAACATGAAGGCAAAGCTGAACTGATTAACGGCTACTTTAAGCCAACAATGTTGGATGGCAAGCTGCTGGTGATTGCCGCTACAGACAATGATGCAGTAAATGCTGCCGTGTATGACGCTGCTACAGCGCGCAATATGTTGGTTAATACTGTTGACGACCAACCCAAATGTGGTTTCATCTTCCCGTCGATTATCGACCGCAGCCCCATTATTATGGCGATTTCCAGCTTTGGTACCGCCCCTGTATTGGCCAGGCGTTTGCGAGAAAAACTTGAAGCATTGCTACCGCATCATCTGGGCCCGTTGGCTCAGTTAGTTGGCCGTTTTCGTGATCAGGTAAAGGCTAAAATTAGTGGCTTTGCTGCACGCAGACAGTTTTGGGAAAAAGTATTTGATTCAGACGTCGTGCGCGATGTGCAAGCCAATCAATTACCACAGGCAGAGCAACGTTTGCTGCAATTACTGGACGAACCGCAGCAACAGGCCGGTGAAGTCTATGTCGTGGGCGCTGGCCCGGGTGATCCGGAATTGCTTACGCTAAAAGCGCTGCAGCTAATGCAGCAAGCTGATGTCGTGGTCTATGACTATCTGGTGTCGCCGCAAATTATGGAGCTAGTGCGCCGCGATGCTGAGCGTATTTGCGTCGGTAAAAAAGCCGGTGATCATTCGGTGCCGCAGCAAGATACAAATCAGTTATTAGTTGATTTAGCATTAGCTGGCAAAAAAGTCTGCCGGTTAAAAGGTGGCGACCCGTTTATTTTTGGTCGGGGTGGTGAAGAAATACAGGCGCTTATTCCGCATAATATTGCCTTTCAGGTAGTACCAGGTGTAACAGCAGCCGCAGGTTGTGCCGCCTATGCCGGTATACCGCTAACCCATCGTGACCATGCGCAAAGTGTGCAATTTATTACCGGGCATTGCCGCCCAGACGGTACTGAGCCAGACTGGCACAGTATGAGCAAAGCAAATCAAACGCTGGTTATCTATATGGGCCTGATGAAGGCAGCACACATTCAACAGCAACTGATAGATGCGGGGCGCAGCGCCAACACACCGGTGGCCATTATTGAAAATGGTACCCGGCGCGAACAACGCATTATTACCGGCACGCTACAGCAATTAGCTGAACTGGTAAGCCAGCATCAGATAAACTCACCAGCACTGTTGGTGATTGGCGAAGTGGTAAGTTTACAACACGATTTACATTGGTTTGGTCAGCGCCCGCAAGTGCCAGTGTTTGGCCAAACCCTGACCCGGATGGAGTGAGGATTAATAGATGTCTGAATTAGCCAGTGCTTTATCGCACTTACAGCAGCTGGAAGCTGAAAGTATTCATATTTTCCGCGAAGTAGCGGCAGAATTTAAAAAGCCCGTCATGCTGTACTCTATCGGCAAAGACTCGTCAGTATTGTTGCATTTGGCGCGTAAAGCCTTTGCACCGGGTAACATTCCCTTTCCGCTGTTACACGTGGATACTAATTGGAAGTTTCGTGAGATGATTGCGTTTCGCGATCGCTTAGCCAAAGAATACAACTTTGAGCTGTTGGTGCACAAAAACCCCGAAGGGTTGGCTATGAACATTAGCCCGTTCGAACATGGTAGTGCTAAACACACTGACATTATGAAAACCCAAAGCTTAAAACAGGCGTTAAATAAATACGGCTTTGACGCGGCTTTTGGCGGCGCACGACGCGACGAAGAAAAGTCCCGGGCTAAAGAGCGGGTGTACTCGTTTCGTGATAAACACCATCGCTGGGATCCGAAAAATCAACGTCCTGAGCTGTGGAACCTATATAACGGTGCCATTAACGAAGGCGAAAGTATAAGGGTGTTTCCGCTGTCTAACTGGACCGAGCTGGATATCTGGTTATACATTTTGCAAGAAAAAATCGACATAGTGCCGCTGTATTTGGCGAAACCTCGCCCGGTAGTAGAACGCAACGGTAGCTTAATCATGGTAGATGACGAGCGTATGCCGCTGGAGCCCGGCGAAACACCCGAGCTTAAATCAGTACGATTTAGAACCTTAGGCTGTTACCCACTTACCGGCGCTATTGAATCTACCGCAGATACCTTAGAAGGCATCGTTGAAGAAATGCTGCGCGCCCGCACATCTGAACGTCAGGGCCGGGTAATTGACCAGGACCAATCTGGAATGGAATTGAAAAAACGCGAGGGCTATTTCTAATGTCATCAGTTAATGTAACCTCGTTAAACGAGCAATTAAACACCTTAGGTATAGTCGGTTATTTGCAGCAGCATCAGGATAAAGGCCTGCTACGGGTGCTTACCTGTGGCAGCGTGGATGACGGTAAAAGCACCTTAATAGGTCGTCTGTTGCACGACAGCCAGCAGTTGTATGATGATCAGCTGGACGCATTGAAGCGCGACCACAAAGGCCGCAACAGCGAAGGCGAATTAGAACTGGCTATGTTGGTAGATGGCTTACAAGCTGAGCGCGAACAAGGTATTACCATTGATGTGGCGTACCGCTACTTCTCTACCACAGAGCGCAAGTTTATTTTGGCCGACACCCCTGGCCATGAACAATATACCCGTAATATGGCCACCGGTGCGTCAACTTCTGACGTGGCTATATTGCTGATAGATGCCCGTTATGGTGTACAAACACAAACCCGCCGTCATAGTTTTATCTGTTCACAACTGGGGATTAAACACCTTATTGTTGCAGTAAACAAAATGGATATCGTCGATTACAGCGAGCTGCGTTACAACGCGATAAAACAAGACGTGCAAGCACTAATGGCGCAGCTACAGGTACCCACCGTAGACGTGGTACCGATCAGTGCGTTAAAAGGCGAAAACATTTTAACCTTGTCCGCAAACATGCCGTGGTACACCGGTACAGCACTGTTGCCGTTACTGGAAACCTTGCCAATACCTTTGCGTGGCGGTGTGGGCACACGCTTCCCGGTGCAATATGTAAACCGGCCCGATCTGGATTTTCGTGGCTTTGCTGGCACCTTAGTCAGTGGTCGCTTAGCCGTAGGGCAAGCCGTAACCGCTTATCCGTCGGGTAAAAAAAGTACCATTAAACAAATTGTTAGCTTTGCTGGCGAACAAGCTGCCGCCATCGCCGGTCAGGCGGTTACCCTTACGCTTAATGATGAAATTGATATCAGCCGTGGCGACTGGCTGGTACCGTCTGATGAAACTGTAACGCTAACTAAGCGGGCACTGGCTTATCTCGTGTGGTTTGATGAGCAACCATTGCAAACCGGACGCTTGTACGACTTAAAGCTGGCCACACGCAAAAGCAGTGTTTGCATTAACCGGTTAAATCATAAGGTAAACGTAAACACCTTGGCGCAAGAAGCGGCTGAACAGGTGACTATGAATGATATCGCTCTGGTCGAGCTGGAATTAACCGAAACCCAGCCGCTGGATACCTTTAAAAACCAGCCTGGTACCGGTAATTTTATTCTTGTTGACCGTTTAACCAATGCCACTGTGGCGGCGGGTTTAGTACAAAATGTACTGGCCGAAGAAAAAGCAGCAAGCGCGGATATCAGCGTGTTTGAGCAAGAACTTAATGCGCTGATCCGTAAGCACTTTCCGCACTGGGGTGCACGTGATGTGCGCGAGCTATTCAAGGGCGATAAGTAATGCACTATCAGCAGTATGGCGTAATCGTTCTACTTCTGGCGCTGGTAGCGGGGCTAATTTTTAGCAAACGCTCCCCGGCACTGTGGTTCGGTGGCGCCTTACTGCTGAGTTATCTGGTAGGCTGGTTGCCACTGGAAAAAGCCCTGCAAAACTTTGCCAATCCATCGCTGGTCACACTGTTATTGCTGTTATTGGTGTCAATTGCGATTGAAAAGTCACAGCTGGTTACCTGGCTTAGCCAAGGTTTTCAGGGTAAACGACTAAGCAGCGTTATCGCGCGTTTAAGCTTGTCTAGTGCGTTGATGTCAGCCTTTATTAATAATACCGCCGTAGTGGCTACGTTAATGTCGTCGCTTCGTCATCATAACCATTTCGCCGCGTCTAAGCTGCTGTTACCGCTGTCTTACAGTGCTATTTTAGGTGGCATGCTTACACTCATTGGTACCTCAACCAACCTTATTGTTAACGGCTTTATTGAGCAAAGCGGCGAGCCGGTATTGGGCTTTTTTGACTTTACTTTATTGGGTGCTTTAGTGTTGGCAGCCGGAATAGTGGTGTTGATTATTGGCAGCCGCTGGCTACCCGATAACCGCCAACAAGACAGCGATGCCACACCATACTACCTGACAGCACACGTGCGCAGCGACAGCCAATTAATTGGTAAAAGTGTTGAGCAAAACCAGCTACGCGAACTGCAGGCGCTGTTTTTAGCTGAAATTCAACGCGGTAAAGAGCGCATTTGCCCGGTTACTCCCGAAACCGTTATTGAAGCTGGCGATGAGCTGCGCTTTGTCGGCGATATCGCTGCGGTAACCCGGCTACAACAATTCCCCGGTTTAGACTTACTACGACAAGACCAACAGCAAGGCGAACTACTTGAAGCAGTACTGAGCTACAGCTCGCGCCTGGTAGGTAAAAGCTTAAAACAACTGCGCTTTCGCCATGAATATGATGCCGTAGTCATTGCCGTCCGTCGTGGCCATGAACGGTTACAAGGGGGCTTGGGCGACTTAGTGCTGCATGCCGGTGATGTGCTGATATTGTCCGTCGGTAAACACTTCCCCGGCCAGCACCAGTTAAACCAGGAATTTGTCTATGTGAATGGTTTAAGTATTGCCCGGCCATTGTCGCAAAAACTGAGTAATTGGGTATTACTGGGCTTTTTAGCGGCGCTGAGTTTATCAATAGTCAATATTGTCCCGCTGATTAAAAGCTTGCCAGTCTTGCTATTAGCCTATGTCGCCATTGGCGCGGTCAATGTCAAAGAGTTAAAAAACCGCTTCCCACTGGAATTGTGGTTAATTGTTGGCTCTGCCATTGGTTTGGCCCAGTTAATGATACAAACCGGCGTGGCCGGCGCTATAGCAGAGGGCTTAATTACCCTGGTTGATGGCAGTGGTGCTTATGGTGCTTTAGTCGCCGTGTTTATTGCTACCTGGCTGTTTACCGAATTAGTAACCAACAATGCGGCAGCAGCGCTGACATTTCCCATAGCCTATGCCATAGCGCAAAGCCTGAGTGTGGATCCGGTACCCTTTTTTATGGCCGTCGCGTTTGGTGCCTCGGCCAGTTTTATTTCACCATTTGGCTATCAAACCAATTTAATGGTGTACTCAGCAGGCAATTATCAGTTAAAAGACTATCTTCGTTTAGGTATACCCATGGCACTAACATACAGCGCGGTAGTGCTGATTTTTTTGCCAATAATTTATCCGTTTAAGTGATACAAAGATGAAAAATAACGATATTAAGTGGCAATCACATGATGTTGACGTAGTAGCAAGAGAAGCGCTATTCGGTCAACAAAGTGCCGTTATCTGGTTCACTGGTTTATCTGGCTCGGGTAAGTCCACTGTCGCTAATGCGCTGGAACAGGCGTTGGCTGAACGCGGTCAATTTACCTACTTGCTAGATGGTGACAATGTGCGCCATGGTTTATGTGCTGATTTAGGTTTTAGTGCCCAGGACAGAACGGAAAACCTGCGACGGGTTGGCGCCGTTGCCGGGCTAATGGTAGACGCGGGCTTACTGGTATTAAGTGCGTTTATCTCGCCCTACCGCCATCAGCGAGAGCTGGTAAAAAGCTTTATTCCAAACGGCAAATTTATTGAAGTACATATAGCTACTCCTCTGGAAGTGTGTGAGCAACGCGATGTGAAAGGCTTATATAAAAAAGCCCGTGCTGGTGAGATCAGCCACTTCACTGGCATTTCTGACCCATACGAAGCGCCAGAGCACGCGGATTTAGTACTAGACACTTCAACGCTATCATTAGAGGACAGTGTGCAACAACTGTTGCAGCTATTAAAGGTAAAAGGGATGATAAGTTAAATGCACTATTTAAACGCCGTTATTGATATTGCCGAACAAGCCGGTAAAGCCATATTGGCGGTTTATCAGCAAGATACCGCCGCGTTTAACATTACCGGCAAAGCTGATGACTCCCCGCTGACTGCCGCCGATTTAGCCGCCCATCAGTTAATTGTAAAAGCGTTAACCGCACTGACACCACATCTGCCCATTTTGTCGGAAGAAGCGGCGGATATTAGCTGGGATATACGTAAAACCTGGCAGCGTTATTGGTTAGTCGACCCGCTGGATGGCACCAAAGAATTTATTAAACGCAATGGCGAATTTACCGTAAATATTGCCCTGATAGACAATGGCGAACCCGTACTGGGGGTTATTCATGCGCCGGTGCTGAATAAAACCTACTACGCTGCCAAAGGCGAAGGCGCTTTTGTCAAAACGCCTGCCGGTGTTAAGGCGGCAAAAGTGAGCACACCTGGTGATGTCATTCGCGTTGTAGGCAGCCGCAGCCACCCAAGCCCCGATTTAGCTGGTTATCTGGCACAATTTGCCCAACACGACATGGTGCCGGTCGGTAGCTCTCTGAAATTCTGTTTAGTAGCAGAAGGTGTTGCCGACGTATACCCACGCTTTGGGCCAACGATGCAATGGGATACCGGTGCCGGCCATATCATTGCCTTGGAAGCCGGTGCCTGCGTAATTTTTGATGGCATAGCCAGTAAAGTGTACCAGCGCGAGCAACTGTTAAATCCACACTTTATGGTGTCGGCGCTTACACCGTGAAACGCCACTGAGTTAGCGACTACGCCGGTAAAATTGGTTACACTAAACGCAATTAATACAGGTGACTTATGCGTTTAGATAAATTTATATGTGATTGCACCGGCTTAACACGTAGCCAGGCAGGCAAAGTGATCCGGCAAAAATTGGTAACCCTTAACGGCGAGCTGGTAAAACAGGCGGCACTTCAGGTAAAAGACAGCGACGTTGTATGCTTGAACGATGAACAACTGCAGCTCATCGGCTTGCGCTACTTTATGCTGCACAAGCCCGATGGCTATATCTGCTCTACGGAAGACCCGGAACACCCCACGGTATTTACCTTGATGGACGAGCCATTAATCGAACGGCTGCATACTGTCGGCCGGCTCGATTTAGACACCACGGGTTTGGTGCTAATTACCGACGATGGCCAATGGTCACATCGTATCAGCAGCCCCAAACATCACGTTGCCAAAACCTACCGGGTTTGGACCGCCGATCCTATTCCAAATAGTGCTATTGAGCAGTTTGCTGAGGGCGTAATGCTGCGCAATGAAAAGAACGCTACTTTACCAGCCCAGCTGGAAATACTCGATGAAACTGAAGCTCTGCTAACCATTCACGAAGGCCGCTATCATCAGGTAAAACGTATGTTTGCTGCCATTGGTAATAAGGTGGTTAAATTGCACCGGGAGAAGATTGGCGGGTTACAACTACCGGATGATTTGGCTGAAGGTGAGTATCGGCAGTTAACAAGTGCACAATTACAGTTTTTGTGTTAGAAATAAAATCGCAGTGTTAACCCACTGCGAATGTCTTTATTACGGCCTGATAATATTTTATCAAACTGCCATATCAGCGCTGCCTCTGACGAGAAAAACCAGCTCTGGGTCCAACTTAGTTTCCCGATGGGTCGGTCCGAACCGAGCTGATTAAAATCGCGCCGGTAAGACAGAAGTGTTTTGTTATTGAAAAGCTGATACATCATCAAGCCAACTTCCGGCCCTGCAGACAGTTGCAAGCCACGATACCAATCTGCAGAAATATTCATCAAACCATACAGGTAAATATCAGCATGTATTTCGGTTGTAAGGCCTAAAGCGCCACTGACACCTGCTGCGAGTTTGTTTTCAAGATTGCTATCAGCCTTGCGTGCTGCACCTAGGCTAAACCTGCCAGACCAGCCGCCGGTGTAGGGATCATATGGTATAAATGATGATACTGAGTAAACAGTTAGCTCCTGAAGGCGGGCATTGCCGGTGCCAGTGTTGTAACTTACGGAAGAAGAAAATAATTGCAGTTCAGATTCACTGAATGCATGTTTATGATTGTCGCTAAGCTTATGTGATGCAGGTAAGTAACTAAGCACGACATCATTATTTTGGATATAGCTGACAGACATTTGCCCGTCAGCCGGCCTTAGCGTAGGGTCTTTAGTATTACTTAATGTCAACTCAGCATTTGCAGCGTCGCGATCGCTGAGGCTAATAAGCATATCTGTTTTAACGGTGTAGTCTGCCGCCGATATAGTACCCTGTTGATAGTTATAATTTAGCAAGGATTGCGCAAACTCTAGTGCTAAAAGTGTTTCTTCCGGGCCTTCTGCTAGTAGCTGGATATAGTCAGAATAATTAAAGTCACGCGCGTACTTTCTGGCGACATCACCGATCAAGGGGCTAATTGTCCTGACCTTCCATTTATCTGAGGGCAGCAGATTGCTGTGGTTAATAACATTAAATTGTTTATTAATTTTTACTACGTCAAGTGGACTTAACCATGATGATGTGACAGTTGCCAGCTCCGGATTAAGTAACGCTAGTAAGTTATTTGTTAGTGTCGCGCAATTAAATGTATGAAAGTAGTAAGAAAGCTCTGTTTGCTTAAGCTCCCACAAGTGTGCCATCAACAATTCCCGTTGACCAGAATTTGTCGCTACCGGGTACTCAAATACATTTCGCTGCTCATTTTTCAGATAAAATTGTAACTGTTCTTTATAGGGTGAAACTATAAGGTGGCCCTGTTTACCTGAAACAATGCTTTGCCAAATTAATAACGCTACGTTAGATAGATCAACATCAGTAAAGAATGTCAAAGCATGCGACACTTCAATACCTTTTTCGTTGTGACCGGAAAATGCAAGAAAAGCATGCCCCATCATACTGGAAGGCTGGGTGATATTTTCAGCTGCATATACCAGCGTTACGCTGTCCGCCGGCATTTTTTTTCGAAAAATATTATAGTCCGCGCACACTTGGGCCGGTAAAAAGGTATCTGTTTGCTGAAGTTGCTGACGTAACCATATATAGCGTGCAGGATATCGGCAAATGTCTGATTGCCACTGTTTAGTTTGTATGTGTTTGTCGTCGAAAAAAGCCGCAACGAAATATTTAAATTCGGCTTCCGCTGACGCTGTACGCATAAAACCGGCGTCAGTAATCAGGCTTTCTCCATGAACATCAAGATGCAACAGTGCCTGCCATTCATGGTGTAGCCATAGCGGTGTAGTGGCGCTAATCGATGGTATTGATAATAAAAAAAAGGCGCATAAGACAGCGCCTCTTAGTTTGCACAGCAACATCACAGAAAGCTAGTTTCCGCAGCTGATAGTAATGTTGTCATCGTATTTCCACATTTTTTCAGTTGCATAGTCGGTAGTTGAACCGAAAGCACCACCTGATAAAATGTTAACAAAAAAAGTAGGTTCAACTTGACGGTTTAACGCCGTTTGGTTTGAACAACCCTCTGCAGTTGTGGTTATAATTTTTGTCTGCTCTTGTGACTTTTTAACTGTAATGATGCCAGGAGCTTGGTATGACTGACCATCAATAGTTATTTCTGCCGATTTACCATTTGAAGTAGCTACATTAATTTTTTGTGTATCTTCGGTCAGAATTGTAGAACAACCTGACATTACAAGAGTAACGCCTAGCGTTAGCGCAACAACAACTTTTTTCATTATTAATTCCTTTTCGTTTTTGCTTTCAAAAGCTGCTGGATTCTATGTGGCATGTACCAAAAAAGCAACATAGATTCATCTGGCTTATAGCAATGACTAATAAGGATAAAAGTTAATTTCTACATACGATTGAGTATCATCATGCTGCTAAGACTGATATTTAATTTTTACTGGCATTTCACAGGAGATAACTTGCAAAAACTACAATGTAGCGCATGCAGTTTGAAGTGGGTCGGCGCTATTTCGTGGCAGGCCAGGCCGACGATTTTAGTTGGTACGAATGGCAACACAGGTTTGGTTCCCACAACAGATGGGATGCACGTTTGAGTTTAAAGAAACAAAAAACGACTGAGCTGGCATTAGCCTTTAGCTGGTACTGGTAAAAACCAAGACATGCAAAACAACCATGAATACCTATTTGCATTACAAACAATATTGTAACCAAGGTGGCCAAAAAGTTTCATTTAGTTATGGAAACTGTGGTTATTTGCATTTACCCTACTACTGATGATTAATTTAGGAGTTTGTGGATAATGGATATGAACCTCTCAAGCGCTTGTAAATTGCTAACACTGCTGGGCATCTTGGGTTTAAGCGCCTGCTCAAGCACTATGCCTAGTATGGGCGGAAGCTCTGGTAATACTATTACCGGTGGTGCCGGCGGTAGTAATGCGGAAGGACAAAATTCTGCTTTAGAAAAATGTGACGCCCCGCTTGGCACTTTATCTGTTTATGAAGATCAAACCGGTGACTGGTGGGATTACTACAACAGAAACTACTCAAGTCTTGGTAGTACGGTTCCCGTTATTCGCACAATGATTCAGCAATCAAACTGTTTTGTTATTGTTGAGCGTGGTGTATCTATGTCTTCAATGAATACCGAACGTGATTTAATGAATTCTGGTGAGCTTCGCGGTGGTAGCGACTTTGGTAAAGGTCAACTTGTCGCCGCGGACTATACTGTTAGCCCGTCTGTTCAGTTTTCAGCAAAAGACACAGGTGGTGTTGGCGGCTTAATTGGCGGCTGGGTTGGCGCTGTTGCCGGTGGTTTAAAAAGCAACGAAGCAGCAACAACATTGCTGTTAATTGATAACCGCTCGGGTGTGCAAGTTTCATCTGCGGTAGGTAATGCCAAAAACTGGGATTACGGTATTTTTGGTGGACTTTTTGCCGGCGGCTTCTTTGGCGCAGGTGGCTATACCAAAACGCCTGAAGGCAAGGTTATTACAGCAG
This sequence comes from Rheinheimera baltica DSM 14885, assembly GCF_000425345.1. Taxonomy (GTDB): domain Bacteria; phylum Pseudomonadota; class Gammaproteobacteria; order Enterobacterales; family Alteromonadaceae; genus Alishewanella; species Alishewanella baltica. The sequence goes on from NZ_AUDG01000001.1 coordinate 106,340, forward strand.
CGTTTGCAGACTCGTACAACAACATGGTTAAAGCTTTACGTAACTATAAAGCACAAAATGTTGAAGGTGGTTTAGGCAAAGGCGGTAAGCTCAAAGTTAATTGATAATACCGAACAACGGCAGTTTCTGTTTAGGCTGCTGTTGTTCTATTTTTGTAGTTTATTCTCTTCTTTACCTTTTTCAGTGCCGCATAATCCGCTAGCGTTGTGACTACACAACGGTGCATTATTGCACACGATGTTTTTGCATATATATTCCCTAATAGAAAAGGCATTGCAATGAAATGGTCGGTTTTACTGGTGCTACTGGTGTTGCTTGGCCCTCATTTCAGCGGTGTTGCGGCTTCTGGCTGGACGATTTATCATAAATCAGATCAACTACTTATAGAGCATCGCGAATCAGAAAATGCTTTATTACAAGTACACGCAACCACCCAGGTACGCTCGTCTATAGGTGCCTTTTTACATTTGCTCGAAGACACTAATAATATTTCAGCCTGGGTAGCCAATAGCGAGCGGGCCATTGTGCTTGCCACGCCGTCATCGAATACCCATCTGGTGCATATTTACTTTGATGCTATTTGGCCGGTGTCACCACGCGACATGATTACGCAGTCTAGCTGGACGCAAGCCCCCCAAAGCAAGGTGCTAACATTGCATATTGAGGACATGGGGCAGCACTTTTCGCCAGAGCCAGGTTATGTGCGGGTAGAGCAGGTGCAAGGACATTGGGAGTTAACACCGCTAGAGGGCGGTGTATTGCTTATTGACTACACCGGTCAGGCAGATCCGGCCGGGAAATTACCACATTTTATAACTGACAAAGTCACATTACGCTCACTGTTAAGCACATTTAGCGACTTGCAGCAGATATTATCAGGCTACCAAAAACCCTACCCAGGTGTACTGGAGTATTAACAGAGTAAAAAATAAATGCATGACCTACGCATTACTTGCCATTAAACGGTTATATGCTTTGTTTAAACCACCAGCAGCCAATGCTGGGCTAACAATAATTGAGGACATAAGATGAATTTTATTCTGTTTTTACTTATCGGCGCCATAGCGGGCTGGCTAGCGGGTAACATCATGAAAGGCCGTGGTTTTGGCATTCTGGGAAACATCATAGTCGGTATAGTCGGCGCGTTTATCGGCGGCTTTTTATTCGGCGCACTAGGTCTGGCGTCTTTTGGTTTGGTTGGTTCACTCATTACTGCCACGGTAGGCGCTGTGGTGCTGCTATTTATTATTGGCTTGGTTAAAAAAGGCTGATAACTCAAAACAAGTCTAAAGACTTGCCGTTAGCTGGCGAGTCATCTTCTTTCTTCGCTTTAGCGTTTAACCGCATTCTACGCTGCGTAAGTAATTTTAAAATATACGCACGTTCCGCAGCCGGTTTAGCATGCCAGTTGAAGCGCTCATCGCGTGAACGCAGGCAGCCCGTGCAGTAACCGCGGCTATTGCTTTGGCACACACCGATGCAGGGATTGGGCAGTTCAAACAGCTCTAACTGATCCACGCGGCTACCTCGCTGGTTGATGAATGACTTAAGTGTACGTCGCCTATCACTTCAGGTGCAAACTATCGAACCGGTTTACACACACCAACACGCCGTAAATACGTCCCTGTAGGCTCGATTCGGCCATCCAGGCCTGCAACGGTTGGTTTAGTGTAAGCCGATTCTCACACCAGTACCGCAGCTTCCCAACTGACTATTTTTTATCAAATCAGAAAAACCTGTTGACTTCAGACTGATAGACGGCTATTTCTATAGGCAATTAAGTCTGCATTGCAGGCTGTATAACTAAAATAGTTTTTAACCAAGTAAATAAGTAAGAATCATATTATGCGTTTAGCTACTGTTCTGAACATTATTGTCCTCGTGGTCGTGGTGATTATTAATCTCCGCGGGGGCGGTGTTTTGGAAAAAAAGTAGCTTAAGGCGAAATCCAACAAAACCCCCGCTCCGCAAGGACCGGGGGTTTTGTCGTTTCCGGGCCTTGTAAAAGCGGGTTAGCAAACAGAGGAACAACAATGAAAGGCGCAGAATTGGTACTGCAGGTGCTGCAACAACACGGGGTAGAGACCATTTTCGGCTACCCTGGCGGCGCTATTATGCCTATTTACGATGCCCTGTATCAAAGCACGGTAAAACACTATCTGTGCCGGCACGAACAGGGCGGAGCGTTTTCTGCCATTGGCTTCGCCCGCGCCTCCGGCAAGGTTGGCGTGTGCATGGCAACCTCCGGGCCGGGGGCGACTAACCTTATCACTTCGCTGGCTGACGCCATGCTGGACTCGGTGCCTGTTGTCGCCATTACCGGCCAGGTGCCGCAGGCCGTAATGGGCAGTGACGCGTTTCAGGAAATTGATGTACTTGGCTTAAGCCTCGCGGTAACCAAACACAGCTTTATGGTGCGTAGCGTAGAAGAGCTGGAAGCGACACTAAACCAAGCGTTTGCCATTGCCAAAAGCGGGCGCCCAGGCCCTGTTTTAGTAGACATCCCTAAAGACGTGCAGTTAGCAGAAATTGATTACCAGCCCCTAGCTAGCCATACACAAAAGGCAGTGTCGGTGCCTACGTCGCTGGCAAATGCCGCAAAGGCACGGGCACTTATTGCTGCGGCGAAAAAACCGATGGCGTATATCGGCGGTGGCGTGCATATGGCCGGTGCCATGCCTCAGTTGCAGCAATTTTTGGCTGACAACCCAATGCCATCTGTTACCACATTAAAAGCTATGGGGTCGGTTGCAAAAGACAATACACATTACATGGGCATGCTGGGTATGCATGGCACTCAGGCAGCCAATTTGGCCGTGCAGCAATGCGATTTATTAATTTGCTTAGGCGCGCGCTTTGATGACCGGGTAACCGGCAACCTGCAAAAGTTTGCGCCGCACGCCAAAGTAATTCATGTCGATATCGACCCGGCTGAAATCAATAAAGTGCGCTTTGCTGATGCGGCATTGCTGGGCGATATGAAACAAATTTTACCGGCAATCTCGGCCAGCACAAACTGCGATGAGTGGTTAGCCCACTGCGCCACGTTAAAGCAGCAGCATGGCTGGCGCTATGACCATCCGGGCGAACGTATTTATGCGCCGTTGATGTTAAAGCAGCTAAGTGAGCGCATGCCGGATAACAGCGTAGTGTGTTGTGATGTTGGCCAACATCAAATGTGGGTTGCGCAACATATGCGCTTTAGCAGCCCGCGTAATCATTTATCCAGTGGTGGCTTAGGTACTATGGGCTTTGGCCTGCCTGCAGCCATTGGCGCAAAATTAGCCCGGCCACAAGATACGGTAATTACGGTATCAGGTGACGGCTCGTTTATGATGAACGTGCAAGAGCTCGCTACCATTAAACGTTTTCGCCTGCCGGTAAAAATTGTCATTGTCGATAACCAGCGTTTAGGCATGGTAAAGCAGTGGCAACAGCTGTTTTTTAATGAGCGCTACAGCGAAACCGATTTATCTGACAACCCGGATTTTGTTGCATTGGCCGCCGCCTTTGCCATACCGGGCCACTGTATAACCCGCAAAGATGAAGTAGAAGGTGCATTGGAAGCCATGTTTACCTGGCCCGGCCCTTACCTGCTGCATGTTTGTATTGATGACAAAGACAACGTCTGGCCGTTAGTACCGCCGGGAGCTGCCAATGAAGACATGATGACGGAGGCAAAAGCATGAACCATGTACTAAATATCACCGCCAATAATACCCCGGCCGTTGTTGAGCGCCTGTTACAGGTTACCCGCTACCGCGGCTATGAACTGGCCGGCTTACAACTGGCACCGCGGGCTGACTCACGTAGCCTGAATATTACCCTGACGGTCAGCGGTGATAAGCCGATTCATTTATTAACCAGTCAACTGCATAAGCTGTATGACATCCAGCAACTGGAGCTGGTATCGGCTGAATTAGCCGTATTAAGTGCGTAAGCACCCTTTAACCCTATACTAGATATTTACTGAATACACGGAGTAGCACAATGCCAAAGTTAAGATCCGCCACCGTTACCGAAGGCCGCAATATGGCGGGCGCCCGCGCACTGTGGCGAGCCACCGGTGTAAAAGACACCGATTTTGGCAAGCCGATTATTGCGGTAGTGAACTCGTTTTGCGAATTTGTACCCGGCCACGTGCACCTGCGTGATTTAGGCAAACTGGTAGCAAAAAGCATTGAAGAAGCTGGTGGCATTGCTAAAGAATTCAATACTATAGCCGTAGATGATGGCATTGCTATGGGCCACGGCGGCATGCTTTACAGTTTGCCATCTCGCGAGCTGATTGCTGACTCGGTAGAGTATATGGTAAACGCACACTGCGCTGATGCTATGGTGTGTATTTCTAACTGCGACAAGATCACCCCCGGTATGTTAATGGCCGCGATGCGCTTAAACGTACCGGCTATTTTTGTCTCCGGCGGACCGATGGAAGCGGGCAAAACCAAGCTATCGGATCAAATTATCAAGCTGGATTTAGTTGATGCTATGGTGTCAGCCGCCGATCCTAAAGTCAGCGACAGCGACAGCGAGCAAATTGAGCGCAGCGCCTGCCCAACCTGTGGCAGCTGCTCGGGCATGTTTACCGCCAACTCGATGAACTGTTTAGTCGAGGCCCTGGGTTTAGGCCAGCCGGGTAATGGCTCGCTGTTGGCCACCCATGCTGATCGTAAAGAGCTGTTTGTACAGGCTGGTTTCAGAATTATGGAACTGTGCAACCGTTGGTATAAAAATGATGATGCCAGCGCTTTACCGCGTAATATCGCCAATAAAACCGCTTTTGAAAACGCCATGATGTTAGATATCGCCATGGGCGGCTCTACTAATACGGTACTGCATTTACTGGCCGCGGCTATTGAAGCCGAAGTCGATTTTGGCATGGCCGACATCGACCGTTTATCACGCATCGTGCCGCACTTGTGTAAAGTAGCGCCGTCGACACAGAAATACCATATGGAAGATGTACACCGCGCAGGTGGTGTTATGGGTATTTTGGCGGAACTTAACCGTGCCGGTTTATTAAACCCTAACGTACCGCATGTCGCGGGCAATAGCTTGGGTGCAGTGCTGGAGCAATGGGATATTGCAACCACCAGCAACGAAGACGCCAGACAAATGTATTTAGCCGGCCCGGCAGGTATTCGCACCACGCAGGCATTTTCGCAAAACTGTCGTTACCCCACTCTGGATGACGATCGCGTAGACGGCTGTATTCGCAGTAAAGAGCATGCCTATTCGCAGGATGGCGGCTTAGCCGTATTGTTTGGCAACCTGGCGCCGCAAGGCTGTATTGTTAAAACCGCTGGGGTAGAAAAAGAGAATTTAGTGTTTACCGGCCGCGCGCGTATTTTTGAAAGCCAGGACGACGCAGTAGACGCTATTTTAAAAGGCAACGTGGTTGCAGGTGATGCTGTGATTATTCGCTACGAAGGCCCTAAAGGTGGCCCGGGCATGCAGGAAATGTTGTACCCCACCAGCTACTTAAAGTCGATGGGCTTAGGTAAAGCCTGTGCTTTAATCACAGACGGCCGTTTTTCTGGTGGTACTTCTGGTTTGTCTATTGGCCACGTTTCACCAGAAGCCGCCAGTGGTGGTGCTATCGCCTTAGTAGAAGAAGGCGATCGAATCGAAATTGATATTCCGCAGCGCAAAATTGGTATTGCCGTAAGTGATGAGGTGCTGGCACAGCGCCGTGCTGCGATGGATGCCAAAGGCAAGTTAGGCTGGAAGCCAGAGAACCGCCAACGCGTTGTTAGCACTGCATTGAAAGCCTATGCCTTACTGGCAAGCAGTGCGGATAAGGGCGCAGTAAGAGATTTAAGCAAGTTAGAAGAATAAGCAGCAAAACTTGAGACGAAGGGACAAGGTGTACTTTCGCAGCAGCGGCAGGGATGCCGCGCAGGCTGAAAGGGCACAGGGATGTGCTCCTTGAAGGCGGCGAAGAAAGTATTTCCTTGGCGCTGAGTTTAAACCTGAGCCTTAGGCTGCGACAGGCAACAACACGCGGGGACGTTGTAAATACGTCCATGTAAACTCTTCTCCAGACTCCCTGCTGGAGAGGCCCCGCTTTGTTGTCACCTGTCTTCGCTTGAAACTTAAGTGTGTCGACTGGCACAAGCAGCATAACTTAAGACGAAGGGACAGGTGTACTTTCGCAGCAGCGGCAGGGATGCCGCGCAGGCTGAAAGGGCACAGGGATGTGCTCCTTGAAGGCGGCGAAGAAAGTATTTCCTTGGCGCTGAGTTTAAATCTGAGCCTTAGCCTACGACAGGCAACAACACGCGGGGACGTTGTAAATACGTCCATGTAAACTCTTCTCCAGCCTCCCTGCTGGAGAGGCCCCGCTTAGTTGCCACCTGTCTTCGCTTGAAATTTAAACGTGTCGGTTGGCACAAGCATAAAAAGCAGTGGAGCAACAATGAACAACCTGGCAACAGTCACGACAATGCTGACAGATACCGATCTAATGCAGCAGTATCTGCGAGAAATTCTGCTGTCGCCGGTATATCAGGCAGCGGTAGAAACCCCTCTGGATGCCATGACCAAACTAAGCCAGCGCCTGGGCCACAATGTGCTGTTAAAGCGCGAAGATAAACAGCCGGTGTACTCGTTTAAATTGCGTGGTGCTTTTCATAAATTACACAAAGTAAAACTACAGAGCCCCGATGCCAGCGTGGTATGCGCGTCAGCTGGCAACCATGCCCAAGGCGTGGCGTTGTCGGCCAGCAAACTGGGTATCAACGCCACCATCGTTATGCCCATTACTACGCCAGAAATAAAGGTCGCGGCGGTAAAGGCATTGGGCGGTAACGTGGTGCTACACGGCACCGCGTTTGACGAAGCCAATAGTTATGCCATTAACCTGGCCAAGAACGAAGGCGCTATTTACATCCCACCCTTTGACGATGCCGATGTGATTGCCGGCCAAGGTACTGTAGCCAAAGAGCTATTAAGCCAACATAACCACTTAGATACCGTGTTTATTCCCGTAGGCGGTGGCGGCATTCTGGCGGGTATGGCGGTGTACATTAAAGCCATTCAGCCCAATGTGCGGGTTATCGGTGTTGAGCCAGAAGACGCGGCTTGTTTAAAAGCCGCCATGGCCGCAGGCGAGCCGGTAACGCTGGAACGCGTGGGGTTATTTGCCGACGGTGTTGCCGTAAAGCGTATTGGTAGCGAAAATTTCAACCTGGCTAAACGCTTTTGCGATGAAGTGGTTACCGTATCCAGCGATGAAATTTGCGCCGCTATTAAAGATATTTTCGACGATTTACGTGCCGTGGCCGAACCGGCTGGCGCACTGGCACTGGCTGGGCTTAAAAAATACAGCCAGCAACTAAAAAACAGTACTTTAGCTAAACCTCAGCAATTGGCTGCAGTGTTAAGCGGTGCCAATTTAAACTTTGATACACTGCGCTATGTGTCGGAACGCTGCGAACTGGGCGAGAAAAAAGAAGCGGTATTTGCTGTTACCATACCGGAAGAAAAAGGCAGTTTCCGCCGCTTTTGCCAAACGCTGGGTGGCCGCGCCATTACCGAATTTAACTACCGTTACGCCAGCGACAATAAAGCACACATTTTTGTCGGCATTAAACTGCGTCATGGACGGCAGGAACTAAACACCGTCACCAAATTGCTTACTGATGCCGGCTATGAATATCAGGACTTGTCTGATGACGAACTGGCCAAACTGCACGTACGCCATATGGTCGGTGGTATGCCACCCCGTGCGCTACAAGAACAGGTGTATCAGTTTAACTTTCCGGAATATCCGGGCGCCTTAATGAATTTTTTAAATACCCTGGGCGAGCACTGGAATATTACGCTGTTTCATTACCGTAACCACGGCGCCGCCACCGGCGATGTACTGGCTGGCTTTGAAGCCGCCAGCCACGACGACATTGCTGCTTATTTAGACAAACTGGGTTATCAGTATCAGCAGGTGAGCAATAACCGCAGCTACCAGACATTTTTAACCTCGGGTTAAGCAACATAATTGTTACTTTTATGCCATAGCAGGTAAGATAACACCTTGTCTGCTGTGGATTAGAACAATGCCAAAGCCCTATTACTTTTACACTACTTTACTGATTGCATTGCTGATTTTTGTCGCTTGCTTAATGATGAACGGCCCAATGCGGCCTGGCTTACCTGTGGCTAATGACCTGGTTACCCGCATGGCATACATCAACGCTAACCTTACACTGTGGCAATGGGGCTGGCTTAGCTGGATGGTAGCTGCACTTAGCTTGCTGGCTTTTGCGGTGATGTTATCAACCGAGCTTCCCCACGGTGCAGCCCGACAGTATGGCGTGCTTCTGGTTGCCTTAGGCATGGCACCGGATTTAATGGCCGAAACCCTGTTCGCCTTTGTGATGCCACAAATATCTATTGCCAATATCGCTTTACTGCAATTTATCGACAACCTGGCGATGCACTTAACCGGTTTCCTTGGCAATGGTTTGTATAACCTTGGCGGGATGGTGTTAACGCTGGCGCTACTTAAACAGCAACCGGCACTTAAGCTGTGGCTGTCTCCTGGCATTCTAGCCTGGATACTGGGGCTGGGGTTATCTGTTGCCATTGCGCTACAGCAATTAACATTGGCAGAGTATTTTACTGCTGCCAGCATGGTATTAAGTACCGCGTGGTTTGTATTAATTGCCTGGAAGCTATGGGGAGCGAGCAATGTACGCCGCACTTAAAGTAGTGCATTTAGGCTCGTTGATTATGTGGTTAGGCCCGGCTATTGGGTCCTGGCTGGTTCTGCGCTACATGCAGCAGCATGAAGGTGAATTATCGCCCGCGACAGCGAAGGTTTATCGGGTGTTTTTCTGGACGATTACACTAGAGCATATTGCGCTTTGTACCTTACTGCTAAGCGGTGCCACTATGGCATTTCACTACGGCTTTATTGCCATGCCGTGGTTGCAGCAAAAGCTATGGTTAGTCATGCTGCTCATCGTGCCACTGGAAATTGTCGATATTTGGCTGGGTAACTGGAAGGCAAAGAAAATCACCGAGAAACGCAGTGCAGGCGCTGAACTTAGTCAGCGCGAACAGGCGATGATTAGTTTCTACCACAAAGGCTTTACCAACCTGGCACTGATAACCTTGCCTGTTACCGTGTTAGTAATTATGTGGCTGGCCGTATCCAAGCAAACCTTATGGTAAAACCCAACACATACTCAGCAGGTTATACTGCTACTTAGCCCCAGCTAAAGCCTGCAACAGTGCTTTATTTATTATCAACACGACAAACTGGGTCCGTTAGGTCAAAAACGATGGTAACAATATCTTCCCTTGCTCCAGGCCAAGGGCAATCGCTACTGAAGTTACCGTCAGTGCGGTTGCCAGCGCCAGTTACGAATTTCCGGCATATCCTGGCTGTGTTGGTTAATGTAACTTTTGTGCTCAAGCAATTTATCGCTGAGTTGGTGCTTTAGCGCCTGGCCTGTTTCGCCGGTCTGCGGCAGGCGATCAATGATGTCCATCACCAGATGGAAGCGGTCAAGATCTCGAATAAAGTTGCAGCGTTTTTTACTCTGCATTTAATGGTATTGTCGAGGTTTTGTGTAAGCATCTAAGATAGACGCGCAACGCTGGAGCTATATTCTCTACATTAAATTTACAACGCTACGTATTGCTAGTGTAAAATAACGCACGTTGCCGCTGCTAGCTGCCTCAAGGTAGGGGCGATGTAATAAATTACACGCAAACGACTACAGTGCAACGGACCTTTAACTCACTCCCGGAAAAGAAATGAAATTAATCAAAATTAGCCTCATATTACTTTGTTTTAGCGTTTCGACTATGTCTATAGCGGACCCAGCAGCTGAAAAAGAGGCCGAAAAATTATTAAACATCATGGGTATGGAAAATGCTTTGCAGCAATCCATGTCGCAAATGATCGATATTCAGTTGCAACAAAATCAGGCATTAGCACCGTATAAAGATGTGATGATGGCCTTTTTTGCTAAGCATATGAGCTATGAAAGCTTAAAGCCGGATATGTTGAGAATTTATGCCGACGCTTTTACCGCTGCGGAACTACGTGAACTCAATAACTTTTATGCTACAGACGTAGGCAAAAAAACCATTCAACAAATGCCTACACTAATGGCTCAAGGGGCGCAAATTGGCGCTGCACGTGTACAGCAAAATATTGGTGAGCTGCAGGCGATGATAAAAGCCGAAGCCGAACGTATTAAGGCACTACAGCAACAATAAACCAAAGCGGAAAGGGCTGCCGTATCTAAAAGCACGGCAGCCAAGTTACGCAGTGGGAAAACGTCTATTAGACACAGCGCAATAATATGACTTGTGCGCCTAGCCAGTACAAATTGATGCTGATTCTCAGAAAACCAGCGACAACTGGGCGCCCACTGTAGTGCGACTAAAACGCTGGTTATCACCATTGTCTTGATAGTCAAATGGGTTTGATTGCTGCTGATAGCTGCGGTATTGCAAATTGTACCAATTGCCGTATATGTCTAACCGAATGTTGTCATGCACTTTAAGCTCAAGCCCGGTTCTAACCATGGCATGACAACAAATGTCATTACTACTGTCTACCCACTCTATCAAACTACCATTTAAATCAAATCCAGCTTGAAAATATGGGCTCAGCCGCCAGTCCATGCCCAGCCGACCGTATAAAAACAGCGGTCTTATGCGGCCATCATTATAGTCAGCCGGTTGCTGCTTTAACGTTATTCGCTGATAACTTAAGCCTAACTGCATGTAAAAGTCTGTGCGATCAACATTACGCAGACCAAGCGAAAAACCGCTGGTTTTTGCTTTATCACCAACTTCACTAAATACTGAAATAACTTTCTGGCTATCGCCAAACTCTGCCTGCGCTGCAGGTACAAACAGGGCACCCATCAAAGCCAACCCTGCTACAACTAATCTGCACATGTACATACTCTTAGTTAACAAAAAATACAAAATGGCGCGGATTCTAACCGAAAGGTATGTTTGATGAAAGAGAAAAACCAGCCTACGTTTGATAGCGCACAGAGCCTGATTTTAACCTGTACTAACATCATCAGGAAAGCCATTGCTCAAAGCCATAGTTCAAAACCATAGTTCAAAACCATAGTTCAAAAACCAGAGTTACCCCCATCAAAGTACATCCGCATGTGCTTAAGGTATGCAAAAGAGCAGGGTGAAAAACACATCTGCTCTATACTCTTTACAGTGTTACCCCCGTTACCTGAGGCTGGAGTTCACCAGCACACCAAGGAGAAATAATGAAAATAACTCCAGATGACTACCGCGTACCACCCAACGAACCCGTTGACCTTTCGCAACGCCCCACCCTTGTTGAGCCAGCTTATGACTCGAAAAAAGCCTACAAAAAAATGCTACAGGCGCAAGTTGACGAACTAAGTGAGTTGCAACGGCTGCACTATGCGTCTAACAAGCACGCTTTACTATTAATTTTTCAGGGCATGGACACGGCAGGGAAAGACGGGGCAATTCGCCATGTGATGTCAGGTGTAAATCCACAGGGCTGCCAGGTATTTAGCTTTAAACAACCCAGCACCGAAGAGCTGGAACACGATTTTCTCTGGCGCACCACCAAGCGCCTGCCAGAGCGCGGACGCATCGGCATATTTAATCGCTCTTACTATGAGGAAGTATTGGTAGTTCGGGTTCACCCACCGTTGTTGAAGGCGCAGGGGTTTTCCGCCGATGCCATCGCCGGGCATCCTATCTGGGAAGAACGCTTCAAGTCGATCACAGATCTGGAAGCGCATCTGCACACTAATGGCACGCGGGTGATTAAGTTTTTCCTGCACCTGTCTAAGGAAGAACAGCGCCAACGGTTTCTTGCACGCATCGATGAGCCGGAGAAAAATTGGAAGTTCAGCACGGCTGATATCAAAGAACGCGCGCACTGGGACGACTATATGCGTGCATATCAGGCCTGCCTTAGTGCCACCAGCACTGAACAGTCACCCTGGTTTGTTATTCCGGCCGATGATAAAAAAAATGCCCGGTTGATTATCTCGCAGATTATCGTCGACTCGCTAAACAATCTGAACATGAGCTACCCCAAAGTTAGCGCGGCTCGGCGTAAGGAATTGCTAAAACTGCGCGAGCAACTCGAATAAACCGGAGCAGCATTAGACCACTTATTTTCTATCGCACAACTCAGTCTGGCTTTCAAAGCAGTACTGTGTGCGTCGCTAAGCAAAGTGCTTTGTAATAAAGCTGCACCGCAGTAGTTGACCTTACCATCGTGGTAAGCTTTAACCTTGTGCTACGTTACTGAAGAGAAATGAGGGTTGAACAATGAGTGATTCCGTACAACTGCACATTAAAGGCATGAGCTGCGCGTCCTGCGTTGGCCGTATTGAAAAAGCACTAAAGCAGGTTGACGGTGTCAGCAGCGCCAGCGTTAATTTAGCCAATGAAACCGCCACTGTTATCGGTACCGCCACTGTTTCCGCACTGGCCAATGCCATCACCAACGCCGGATATCAGTTAAAGCAGCGCCAGCAGCAGTATGGCGTTACCGGCATGACCTGCGCTTCTTGCGCCGGCAGGGTGGAAAAAGCGCTGCTCAAGGTGCAGGGCGTAGTAAACGCACAGGTGAACCTGGCAACAGAGCAAGTAAGCTTAACACTGCTTGATGCCGTGAACATGGAGCAATTACAACAAGCACTGGCAGGGTCTGGCTATACGTTGGTTGAAAAAGATCAGACAGATAATTCAGCAAAAGCAGACACTCTGCCATTTTATCGCCAACCATGGTTTCCGGTATTGGGCCCTGCCGTGCTGACACTTCCGCTGATCCTGCCAATGCTGGGTATGCTATTTGGCGTGGACTGGATGTTACCCGCTCTGTGGCAATGGATGCTGGCTACGCCGGTGCAGTTTTACTTTGGTGCACGTTTTTACAAAGGCGGCTGGAGCGCGCTAAAAGCCGGCACCGGCAACATGGACTTGCTGGTTGCGCTGGGCACCAGCGCAGCCTACGGCTTATCACTTTATTTGTGGTTAACGTTCGATGGCCAGCATGGCGCGGCGCATCTGTATTTTGAAAGCAGTGCTGCAGTACTGACACTGGTTATACTGGGTAAATGGCTTGAACACCGCGCCAAGCGGCGCACCACCGATGCACTGCGGGCGCTGGAAAACCTTAAACCGACTGAAGCCAGAGTAAAGCGTGACGACACATGGCAAATGGTTGCCGCAGCATCGATACAAAGTGGCGAAATCGTGCAGGTGAAACCGGGCGAGCGCATTGCTGTCGATGGCGAAGTGCTTAGCGGCGATAGCAGTGTTGACGAAGCGCAGATCAGTGGCGAGAGCTTACCACTGCACAAAAGCAGCGGCGACAAAGTGGTTGGCGGTGCCATAAACCTCGATGGCGTGTTGGAACTGCGCGCCACCAGCGTGGGTGCGGAATCAACACTGGCGAAAATTATTAACCTGGTAGAGCAGGCGCAAGGTGCCAAAGCACCGGTGCAGGCACTGGTTGATAAAATTAGCGCCATTTTTGTGCCGGTGGTACTGCTGGTCGCGCTGGTAACGTTATTAGGCTGGGGCTTTAGCACCGGTAACTGGGCACAGGGCATTTTAAACGCCGTTGCGGTGTTGGTTATTGCCTGCCCATGCGCTTTAGGCCTGGCAACACCGGCAGCAATTATGGCTGGCACTGGCACCGCCGCCCGCCACGGCATACTGGTAAAAGATGCTATCGCACTGGAGCAAGCCACCCAAATAGACTATGTGGTATTTGACAAAACCGGCACCTTAACCGAAGGCAAGCCTGAACTGGTGCAGTTTACTGCAATAACTGGCAGCGAAACCGAACTACTCACTCTGGCCGTATCGTTACAACAACATAGCGAGCATCCACTGGCCAAAGCCGTGCTGGTCAAGGCTGAGCAGGATAATGTTTCTGCTGTCGATACCCGCGACTTTTCAGTGGTCGCCGGTAAAGGCGTTAAAGCAAAAGTGGATGGTACCCAGTTTATGCTAGGTAGTAGCCATTGGATGCGCGAGCTGGGGCTTGAGCTGCCGGTTGACCTTATCAACGCCAAAGGGGCCTCTGTGTCGTGGCTGGCAAAAACACCGGCCGATAATCCCGAACTAAAACCAGAGCAAAAACCAGAGCTGCTCGGCTTGCTGTGCTTTAACGACACCTTAAAACCGCATGCCAAAAAAGCGGTGGCGCAACTGCAGAAGCAAGGCATTAAAGTAGCGATGCTGACCGGCGATAACAAAGCCAATGCCGAAGGGGTTGCCGCTGAACTGAAGCTGGATAATTATCAGGCTGAAGTATTACCGGCCGACAAAGCCAGCTTTATTAAGCAGTGCCAAAAAGACGGCCATCAGGTTGCCATGGTGGGCGATGGCATTAACGATGCTCCGGCACTGGCACAGGCCGATTTAGGCATAGCGATGGCAACAGGTACTGAAGTGGCGGTTAGTGCGGCGGCCATCACCTTAATGCGCGGTGAACCCGCACTGGTGGGCGCCGCGCTGACGATTGCCGGTAAAACCTACCGCAAAATTCAGCAAAACTTGTTTTGGGCGTTTATTTTTAACACCGTGGGCATTCCACTGGCCGCGCTGGGTTATTTAAACCCGATTATTGCCGGCGCAGCGATGGCCAGCAGCAGTTTAATTGTGGTCAGTAACGCCTTGTTATTACAACGCTGGAAAATGCAGGAGTAACGGTATGGCCAACTTATTAACCATCGGCGATGCTGCGGCAAATGCGGCTGACAAATGACATCAGGTGCTAAGGACTGATTTACTCAAATGCCGGTTTAGCTTGCCCGCCCATTTTTTTCAACAGCATGGCCATGGGGCAAAAGCCGGTAAATGACGACTGCAGCAAGTTAAGCCCAACAAACGCCGTTACCCACAACCAATACACACTGTGCAGTTGAGACAGCAATAAACTGGCTACGACTACTGCACCCGCAAAACGAATAACCCAACGATCAATATTCATAATAAGCACCTGTTTAATAAAAAACAGACTGACAATGTCATGCCCCTGCTACTAACGATGGCTTGCTAATAACCCGCGCATGGATCCCTTCAGCATGCAGTTGTTCATAGGCCGCAACACACAGCGTCACCTCAAGGCTGCCGCATTATCGCAAAACAAGATAGTTCGTAAGGTAGGTTACTTTGCTATGCGCCCGGCGCGTGTTAACGTGCGTGTTAGTGCCTTACTTACCTTACGTAAAATACCACCAGCAGGCGGCGTGGCATGGGTAACAATGGGGTCCGCGTCAATCTGGTTTTTAATCAGTAGGTTATTTTTTATCACCGGCACCACCAGGGCGCTAGGCCAATAAGGATTAATGGCTAAATCAGTGGCTGTGTTAGCCGTGCCATGACCATCGCTGTTGTTATCATCACGACGGTTATCATCACTGCTATTCATATTGGTTACTCAGAATGGATGCAAGACACGTAAATGTGCTGGCATGAACAACCAAGCTAACAGATCCCCTCTGGCGAATATGTGCGATAACGCACTTACCCCGGATATTACCCCTGTATCGCAAGCAAGTGAATGCTTCAAACACAGCAAAAGCTGTGACTTTGTAAGGCATCGATATTTCCACAGCAGCGATTAAAACGGCCGCCAAAAAAAGCACCTGAAACAGCAACTTGCAGTGGCTAGTAACTATCATTTGCCGTTTGCTGCTCAAAGTTTTACAGCGTTATGATGAACTTGTGAACTTACGCACATTCACAAAGCAGCGAGCTGGTAAGAGTCTGCCAGGCAAATACCTGGTTGCGCACCGTCATTCTTGCTCCACAGCATTTAATTGAATTAAAAAACAAAAATTTACCAAGACGCACGTTTGCACAGTGCATAAATAGCAAAAGAAGCGGGCTTTAGCCTCCAGCAACGACAGCAGTTAAGCTGGCGCTGGCAGCCGGAGACAATTACACAGCTGGAGCAATTGTTGCAAATGATCACGCTCGGATATCACCTGACCTCAGAGGTACGGCAACAACTCATGGCAGGACTACCTACAATCACCCTGGATTTTTATCAAAAACAGCACTGATATCCAGCACCAACTGGTTATATTCGTGTTGGTGCCTATAGTTCCAGTTTTCACCTGGCGGCAACTGCTGTAACTGGGTCAGCGACTGACAAATATCCAGCCAGCTTTGACTGCGATCAACCGGTTGTGCCTGATGGGTAGCAGCAGGTGCGCGGCACACCGATATTTTCGGCGACAAACCATCCCCGGCCGACGCCAGGAGCCGAAACCATAAACCCCGTCCCGGTTCTGACCAGAAGATCCGCTCTTCCCTGTCCGAACCGCCCTGGAATTGATTTAACGAAAATACCCAGACTTCCTGGTATTGGCAGGCGCGCATGGCTTTTTCAGCATACTCCAGGGCACTGAACACCACGCCGGGACCATTTTCACTGACCGCCATGGTCTCAGTGGCAGCAGCATCAAACATGGCACAAATGGTGGTTACCAGCGCATTGCCAACCCTGGTGTCTAAATCCGGCATCCAGTAAGACAAGATAATCAAATCCGGTCGCCCATGCGGAGCTAATGCCGCCACCATCTCAGTATGAGAGGGTACGTAGCTGGCATTGATAATTGCCTGCTCCTGCTCAGTGGCGTGTGTTAATTCAACCGTACCAAGCGCCGATAATTGCTCCAGATAATGGCGGGTGCCTTCATAGTTCATCCGGACACTGCCTTGGCCAACCGGAAATAACTGACTGCGCAGCTCTTTTAAATACATCGGAAAATCCTTCTGATCAATGGTGCAAAATCCGCTTAGTGACGGATTAACGCTGAGGTATAAAAGAAGCCGGTACCGGTGGACAATAACAGGCACAAATCGCCTTTTTTGATTTTCCCTTCGTCACGGGCCGTACAATAATTGATAAAATTATCAGCGGTAAAACAATGGCCAATTTTCGGCACGTTATCGACATAGATCATCGACTTGTTGATCCCTAAATGATTTGCCACCGTTTTCCAGGATGATTTGTTGGTGATCGGCGGCAAAATCAGCGTCAGATCAGCCAGTTCATAACCGGACTTACCAATACTATCAACGACAAACTGCTTCAGTAAATCCAGGCTGTCTTTTCTGAATTCTTCCAACACCTTCGGGTCGCCAAACCCCATATGAAAACGACTGTCGATTTTCATATGTGTGTTCAGCACTTTCGATTTCGTGCCATTGCGGGTAATTAAAGCGGCAGAAGCAGCATCACCGGTAATGGCTGTACCCGGCTGTTTGCGCCAGTTACCAAAACTTCGATCGCCCGAAAGAATAATGATCGCTTCATCATCGTTGGCCTCATGCAACAGGTTTTCAGCGTACTTTAATGCCATAATTCCGGCCGCACAGCTGCCCTGCGTAATGGCCATCGCATTACATTCAGACAGACCATACTGTTGCACCAGCTCGTTTAATAACGGTTGCAACGGCGCCTGATTACAGCCAACTGTGTGCGTGTATAGCAGATGGGTAATTTTGTAACCGGTATATGCCGGGCTTACCACAAGCTGATCCAAAGCCCCTTGTAATAACTTGATCAATGGCAATTGTGGATCGTATGCCACTTTGCTCTGGCCCAGAAAAGTGGTGTGTACAAAAATATCTTCATCACTGAGCTGCAATTCACTTTTGAGATCCGCAATAGCAACACGGCGTTCGGGCACAAAACAGACTAGTTCTTCAATACCTATCATGATGTTACTCTCTGATTAACCACAATGACCGCACCGGACATACCGATGAGGTTGCTCTATGCTGCTTTGGTCAGTTGTGAAACATCGACCTTGCCATTATTCGACAGCGGCATCTGCTGCAAGAACTGAATTTCGGCAAACATATAATCAGCATCGACATGCTGCTGCAGCCAGGTTTTAAATTCATCCTGCGCTTGTTTCGTCTGCTCGACCAACACCACAAACAGCTTGGCAATTTCGTTGTCGTAACTGTCTTTCACACCAGCCACCAGACAAATTTCCACAGCCGGATTCTTATAGACAATCGTTTCCATATCGCGGGGATATATACAGAAACCTCGCTGTTTAATCAGATCTTTGACCCGGCCCTTGAAGTACAGAAAACCATCTGCGTCCTGCATAAACAAATCACCAGTGGCCAACCAGTTATCATCGCGATAACGACCGGCTACAACTTTGGCCCCGGCATCATTTTGCAGGTTAAAATATCGCTGGAACACCGAGGTACCCCGAACAAACAATTGTCCAACCTCACCGCTTGGCAACTCCTCCAGCACCACCCTGTTATGTTCGGTTGCCACTTCACGGAAAATTTTGGCATCAAGACCAGGCATTGGGATCCCAACCGAATCGCTCTTTTCACCGAGATATCCCGCAGGTAAATACGACACCCGTTTTGATTCGGTCAAACCATACATTTTCACCACCTCAGCACCGATGAACTGTTGTTTTAAACCAAGTGCGGTGTGCGACGGAAACACCCCGCCGGTGCTCGTAATTAAACGCACACCGTTGATTTTCTTATTAAAGCGTTCCAGATATTTGTGCAAGCTGCTGGCCAGTGCCGGAATTAACGGTAATACCGTAATGCCGCGTTTTTCGACAATATTCAGCAGGCTGATTGGATTAATGGTTTTGCGACACATCACCAGCTGACAGCCGGTCGCAAGACAGAAGAACAACTGATACAGGCCATAATCAAACGACAGCGGCGAAATCAGCATAATGCGATCACTTTGCCGAATTTGTAGGTAGCCTAGAATTGAACGCAGCGCCGAAATCACATTGGCATGTGTCAACATGATGCCTTTAGGCTTACCGGTACTGCCGGACGTATAAATAATCAAAGCCAGGTCAACCCCCGTCAGCCGGGGCTGGGTCAAATAATGAAAGGCAGGTGGCACCACGGCATGCAATTGTTGCGTGGTGACAGGTTTTAAGCTGCGCGCTTCCGGGTCAAGTACAAAATCTGCACCACAGTCATCTATAATATTTTGCAGGGCCGCTTCAGACATCTCCCTTTTGGCTGGCACAACCACACCACCAAGCTGCCACACCGACAACAAAGCCGCGACCGTTTCCAGCGTGTTGGAAACCATCACTACAACTTTCTGCTGATGCTGGAGCGGATGGCAATACTTTGCGGCCAGTTCCAGCTCTGCTGTAAAAGAACAGCCATCATCGGCTTCAGTGCTGATACAACCGCTGAAGTTGCCATTAAGAACCGGAGTAATTAAGTCTTTTAAAGTAAAAATGTTGTCCATGATCAAGTCCTATTCCCACTTAAATGTTTTAACTGAAATGCCGAATGCAATCAGGCACATCGCCGACAAAACTAAAAAATCCTGTGAGTTTTCGAGCAGGCTTTCACCATAAAAAAGCTGTGACTCGATTAAATCAAACAGATAACTCGCCGGTAAGGTCTGAGAAATAACCGCTAGCCAATCCGGGAAAAATGTTTTTGGAAAAGTTGAACCGCTCAGAAAAATCATGATTAGAAATATCGCATTGGCGATGGCTATCGCCGTTTGAGGACGACTGCACAAATTAGCAATAATAATTCCCACTGAACTAAACAAGACGCTGCCGATAAAAATCAATAACAATACCGAAAAGAAATTGCCATTTGGGTAGACCGAAAAAAGCACAGCTGCGCCGGCAGTAACCAACATAATCCCAAGCACAATAATAATAAGCTGTCGCAACATTAAACCGATGGTTACATGAAACCGGTTTAAATCAGTCACTTTAAGTCTTTTATATACACCCGATTGAAAATCTGCAGCAAGGACTGTGGTCAGTGCAAAAATGCCGCCTGACATAATGGTAATGACAAACACTCCGGTCACTGTCATCAGTCTTGGATCATCACCGGTCACACCAGCACCTTTCGCATCACCGAAGACTGATAACATTAAAACCAGCATCGCCAACGGATATAAAAATGACCAAAAAAGAGCAGTTTTACTTCTGTATGCAATAATACATTGCATAATAAAAAAATTAGCTAATTGTCTCATGATGCTGCCTTTTCGCCTGTGAGTCGGACAAATACATCTTCCAGCGATGATTTCCCGATGGTTATCTTCGAAATAGAAAGTTTTTCAGACATGTCTTTGACAATTTGCATCAAACGGCCATTAATTGAATCGACACTAAATGAATACACACCGTCAAAGAAGCTCATACCGACAACACCAAATTGTTCAAACGATTCCACATCAACCGGTTGTTCAAGCGTAAACTCTACTTTGAAACTGTCGTTATAAAGT
Organism: Rheinheimera baltica DSM 14885; assembly: GCF_000425345.1. Taxonomy (GTDB): domain Bacteria; phylum Pseudomonadota; class Gammaproteobacteria; order Enterobacterales; family Alteromonadaceae; genus Alishewanella; species Alishewanella baltica. Next base: position 126,618 of record NZ_AUDG01000001.1, read on the forward strand.
TTAATGATGTTTTCTGGATTATCTGTCACCAGAATCTCACCTTTACTGAGAATAGAAACGCGATCAGCCAGCGCTTCTGCCTCTTCAATATAATGGGTGGTAAATATGATTGTCTTACCTTCACTTTTTAAAGTTCGGATAATATCCCATATCTTTAATCTTATTTGCGGATCCAGTGCATTAGATGGTTCATCAAAAAATAGAATATCCGGGTCATTGACGAGTGACAGCAAAATCGATAACTGCTGTTTCTGACCACCAGACAAATCTTTGTATTGGCAGTCCAGTTTGTCCAGCAAATTCACCAGGTCAAAATATTTATCTACATGGTTTGATGGCGTATCGTAAAACTGCGAGTAGTACTTAATTAACTCGCGTACCGTCAGATTGTCGTAATACACCGGGGTCTGAAAAACCGGTCCAATTTTCAGACCAACCTTCTGTTGACCAGCCGCATCGAAGTATCTAATTTCCCCTTCATTAAATGAGCGCAACCCCATAAGTATTTCCAGCGTCGTCGTTTTACCGGAACCATTTGGCCCCAGCAATGCGAATATTTCGCCATGCCGGACATCGAAGGAAATTCCCTTTAATGCCGGTATTTTGCCGTAACGTTTTACCAGACCACTGATGCTAATAATGCTCATTGTCGTTGTTCCTTTAAAAAAGGGGGCCGCCCGTTAAGCGGCCATCTCGAATGAAATCATCTGGTTATGCATATCAGCCAACGATGTCATGTCATCAAACTCCAGTTCGGAAGGATCAATCTGAAAGTCGCTATAAATTTCTTCACAGGCGATAATCACTTCGACAATGTTCAGTGAATCGATACCGATTTCCGCCAATGGCACATGTGGATCCACGGTATCTGTTTTTAACGCTTCGGCTGTCACTGTGATCAGCTTTTGCAGTAATTCTGGATGTACAACGCTTTTATTCTCAAAACTAGACATAACTGTCTCCTTATAATGATTAACTAAAAAATATGCAGTAAATATGAAACACCAAAACTTATGCCTGGAGAAATAGAACCAAAGTCTGATTCTTTTCCACCATGGTAATAATTCGCTTTTATAAGAAGCTCTGAATTACCACCAAACTCTTTCTTAACTGACAATGATCCGATATAGCTACCATCATCCATGTTTACTAAAACACTTGGCTTCACCTGAGCTTCATATCCAGAGTGAAAACCGGTATAGGCGGCATAAAGATAATTACGCCCCAAGTACTGCTCTTCAAATATTTTTGAATCAATAAATAAACTACCACCACCACTTTTCATATAATGACTAACCGACTGGTCTATCATTTGTTCTTGCATGCCGTGACGAAAGCCGCGGCCATTATGAAAATATTCGACACTGAACCGCTGCTTATCATCGATATATCGGGTTAACCCGAGAAAAATATCCTGATAGCTGCCAATTCCACTTAAACTTTCTAGCGTTCTTCCAAAGTAAAATGGATCCGTCAGATTACTTTTATCAATCTCGACTTGCACTGCTTCCAGTACAAACGTCGTTGCCCAGGGTAAATTTCCATCCAGTGCCAGACCAAATTTTTCTGAGTAATCGCCAACTTTTGCATAAAACAACGAACCGTCGATAAAACGTTTAAAACTTATTTTTGACGCAATTTGTTTTCCACGATAAAAACTTTCATCATGCGTTGACAATAATAATGAATAATCTACAACACTACCTGTCATTTCATATTGAATTTGATCTATCCCTGAATAACGGGCTGGATCCATAGAATCGAAATTTTTCGTAGTAAATCCATTATCGATTAAATCTGCTGGTCGCCATTGAAACCCAGCACTCCAGCCTAAATTCTTCCGGCCGACAGACACATAATGACCAGCTTTAGAAAGACGATGTTCGTAATAATACTCAAGCGCTTTAATATCACTTTCATCACTACTATTTCCGCCTAGCTGTTTATAGTTATAACTAACCATGCCTCTTGTTTTAATTTTTGCATCATCGCTAATAGTCCATTTTATCTGACTATCAACAATGGCATTATTCTCAAACAATTCGTTACTTTGAATGTGTCTTAGCTCTGGAATGTATGTTCCTTGATAAATGAAATCTAAACTAGCTGTAAGATTTGACATGTTGCCAGCTACCAAGTCATCATTTTCTGACGTTGCAAATGGGTCCACACCTTCGGCATAAACCGAAGAACTGGTCGCTATCAACACACTAATACGGATTGCTTTAGAGATATTCATTGGCTGCCACTACTAAAATTGAGGAAAATGATCGGCGTTTAACTCTTTGAAAGTTTCATCGATGTCGGCAATTGCCCGCAGTTTTGAACCAAGATGCGCCAGCGTATTGCGATAGAAATATTTAACTGCGTAAATTTTCCCCTGATAAAACGACAGGTCAAAAGCTCGCTTACTGTCAGCAATGGCCTTTTGCGCGGCAACTGCGTTTTCCAACAACAACCAGCCAACGGTCAAATCACCAAAAGCGTTCATAAAACGGGTCGACATCAGATAGATTTGTTCCATTTCTCCGCCAGATAACCAGTCACCGAAGGTTGCAAGAGCAGTGCTAAGCGCTGTGGTTGCAGCCTCCAACTGTTCAAATTGATCGGCCAGCTGCGGAAACTGCTGTTTTTGCTCACAAAAATTGATGATTTCTTCTTTAAAGTAACCAAAAGCTCTGGACGGCTTGCCGAGGGATAATTTCGATCGGACTAAATCTGCCGCCTGCATATAGTTGGTGCCTTCCCAGATACTCATGATTTTCACGTCGCGGCACTGTTGCTCGACCGGGAAGTCGCTGATGTAACCATAACCACCATGCACCTGGATTGCGGTTTCACACACGGTCCACGCCTGATCTGAACAATAGGCTTTCACCACCGGGGTCAGTAGATCGGCTAAGGTTTCATATTTTTTTTTCAGGGCTTTGGCATCACCTTCGGCATCATGAAGGGTGATGGCTAACGATGAATAGTTGGCGGCTTTGAGCACCAAAGCACGCATGCCATCTACTTTTGCTCTCATATCCAGCAACATACGTTTGACGTCAAGGTGAGCAATAATCGGCAACCGCTCTGCTTTTGGCGATGACATCGCCCGGATGCTGGTGCCTTGGATACGTTGCTGAGCGTAGTCAGCCGCGCTGTAATAGGCTGACGTGGCCAGCCCCAGTGCATAAGTGCCCGTGGCAACCCGCGCCAGATTCATCAACAACAACAGTTGCGATAAACCCATGTTTTCTTTTTCGCCCAGCAAGGTGCCGTAACAAGACCCTGTCTGACCAAATGACAATTGCACAGTGGCATTGCCTTTGAGGCCCATTTTCTTTTCCACCCCATCACAGCTAACGTGGTTGTATTCGCCCGGGCTACCATCGGCATTAAGCGCATATTTGGTCACAATAAAGCAGCTCAGGCCCTGGGTGCCAAGCGGTGCATCGTCCAATCGTGCCAACACAAAATAAACAATGTTATTGGTCAGATTGTGCATACCAGATGAGATAAAAATCTTCGAGCCTTCAAGGCGGTAACGGCCATCAGGCTCACGCAGCGCTTTGGTCCGGATCAAGCCTACATCTGAGCCCGCATCTGACTCCGTCATCACCATGGCGGCGGTCATGGTGGGTGTCGTCAGGGCCTGGCTGTACAGTTGGCGTTGCTGCTCGGTACCAAATTTTTGCAGTAAATAAACGGCGCCAATATTAAAACCCGGATAAATGCAGAAGGCCGGATCCGCTCCATACAACACACTGTAAATCGCCTGATTGATAACATAAGGCGTACCACAACCACCGTATTCCATCGGGGCGGAAATGCCACAAAGTCCCAGCTCCTGAAATTTGGCAAATACATGCTGATAAACCTCAGGTACTGTAACTTCGGTTGGCGACAGCATGTTGCAGCCGGCTTTGTCGGCGAGCTGGTAGCTGCGTCCTAAATATTCACGTGCAAATTTAATTGCTAAATCAATAACCTGAATGCATGTCTCTTTATTAAGATGACTGAACGCCGGGGTATTGATAATCTGCTGTTCGACGTTCAGCACGTTGAACAACTGGAAATGCAGGTCCCGTTGATCCAAGCGGAACGACGAGTTTTGATTTAAAAATTGTTTGATATCATTCATCACTATTGCTCATCTTAAGTTGTTAAAAGTGCCGGGTGTGGACGTTCACAGCCACGCTGACATCGGCGAAGCAGTAATAGCCCCGCAGCGCCAGCGACCCAAACACAATGTTCTGATCAGCAAAATCCTGTTGCTGGTGATCGTTAATAAATGCAATCCAGGGATCACTACCAAAGGCATGGCCATAGTGAGCGTGACCATCGGACAACAAAGCGACGTCTTTGAGCGAACGCCGCACCGGAAAAGACATGCTCTCGGGGAAAAATGGCAACGACAATGTGCTGGCCTGGCACTTGCGGGCGACCTGCTTGGCGAAACTGGCAAAACTGATAATATTGTTGCCGCCACTGGCGACGCCGGTGTGCAGTAAGTCAGCGGCGTCACCCTCTTGTTGAATTTCAAAGAACAAAGTGGTGATACCAAAACCTGATTTGCCCCACTGCTCATTTTCCGACCAGTACTTCATTTCCATTGAGTTAATGTCGAGAATTGAAATAGCCAGTAACGGCTGATGGGGTTTATGCTCGAAGTGGTACCGCAGGCAATATCCCCAGCAGGCACATTCGTAAGCATGGGTAAAACTCTGACTAACCAGCGCATCGCTTTCCAGCAAATTGCCAGATGCAATAGCCCCGGCTGAAAACACCGAATCCATCATGGTGCTGCACAAATAATGATGGCCGGCATCGCTGTACGAATAATCACGATCAGCGCCAATACTTTGAGTGTGCTGCCTGATGACAGCACGGATCTGTTCGGCACTCTGCTCAATGCTTTTGTCAGCAAACTCTTCGCTGAACGGTGAATAAAAAGCATCCTTTAAAATAATCTTTGGCATAGGTCACTCCTGATGTTGCCAGTTAGTCGCTTTCTACTTCAGCGGTTAGTTTTGCTATCAGATAGTCCGGTATCGCCATAATGGTTTTTTCAGCGGCTTGCACACAGACCATTCTGGTAGTCACAGCACAACACAGCGTGTTACGGCTAGTGATCCGGGTTTGCCATACCACGCCGCTACGATCGATGCTGCGTAGCACTGTTTTCACTTCAAGCTCATCCTCCAGGAAGATGGCCGCCTGATATTTGGCAGCGATGGCATGCACCACCAGGGATACCCCGTGCTCCTTATTCAACCTTGAAAACGACAGTTCCCTGCGTTTTAGCCACCAATGCCGCCCCGTTTCAGCAAGTTCGAGATATTTGGCGTGATGGAGCACTCCACCCGCATCAGTGTCGGCATAAGAGACTAAATAGGTATTCATGCTTTACTCCACTTTTCCAAGCACTAAAGCACAATGTTCAAAGGTGACCGAGGTGAACAGAACCAAGATATGTCGTGGCTGCTGATCACGCTGCAGCAGTGCCGGCTGCCAGATCGCACCTTGTTGATCGGCGCTCCAGTAAGGTGCACCATTTAAAATGGCCGCGCCCAGGTTAACCATTTGTGGCAATACTGCCGTGGGTGAATAGCCTAAATGCATTGCTGCAGATGTCAGCTGGGGTGGCGTATCGCCAAACAGGCTCTGTAAAGCGAGGTGTTCATTATTCATAAATGCAGCACTGCCCTGACCGACGCCAATCACCAAATCAATATCGGCGATCGTCAGACCTGATGCGGTTAAGGCTTGCTTTGCCACATGCGCCAGTTGGCTGCCGTTACCTTCTAAATCATGACCAATACCATCCTGATTTACGTTAAACGCCAGCACTTCAGCCAGTTTTTGTCCACCTCGCTGCTCGATAGCGGCACCCGACTCCAGCACCGTTACACTGGCGCCTTCGGTCAGATAAAAGCCTTCACCAGGCACGTCGCCGTCAAACTTGCCAAGCACCTGAAAGTGCTCACATAAGCTAGCAATCAGCGGTGTCATTTCATCGGTTGATAAGTCAAAGATCCGCTCCTGATGGCCAATTTTGATTGCATCAAAACCAAATTTCATTGATCCAACCGGGCCGCATAAAGTGGTATTAAACCCTTTGATCCCGAATTTAATTGACACCTCACCTGCTGCCGCATTAAGGGTTGTCAGCGGAAACTGGGTGGAACTTGCGTAAGCCAGGCCATCGTCAAACACCGACAACATGTACTTCTCCAGCGACTTCTGAGCACCATGTAATAACCCCGAAACCAGACCGGTTTCATATCGTTTTTCGGCCATGACTTCGGTCAGGCCAAAGTTCGCTATAGCATGCTCAGTAGCTTTCACCGCAAACTGGATACTGGGAGAACTGCGGCGGGCACTGTTTTTCGCACCGGTTGGTAACGCTACTTTGCCGATAAAAGTCTGGTATTGATCGTCGTTCTGGCTAAAGCTACGTCCCTGTTCTAGCTGGGTCAGCCAGTCCTGACCTTCTGCTGCATCCGCAACACAATGGCCATAACCACTGATATAAACCTTGCGTTGTTGCGGTGCTTTTTTACCAAACACGCCTGCAGCTCGCGACACCACCAATGACGAGTTATTCCCGCCAAAACCGTAGTTGTTACAAAGGATGGTATTGATACTGGCAGGTTCCTGCGGGCCATGGACATAATCCAGCGCCGCACAGCCATTCCGAGGTTCAGTGAAATGATTATTTGGTGCGAAATAGCCTTTTTCGGCACAGATCAAACTGATAATCAGCTCTACCACACCGCTGGCGCCTAGGGTATGACCAACACTGGATTTAACACTGGAAATCTTCACATTACTGCCAAAGACCCGCGCCACTGCTTGCGATTCAGGGACATCGTTACTATCGGTGCCAGTTCCATGTGCCGAAATGTAGTCAATATCCCCAAGGCCAACACCGGCGTTATCAAGGGCACAACGGATAGCGGTTTCGATGCCTTCACCGTTGTCATCAACTGAAGTCTGATGAAAGGCATCGGAAGAAAGCGCATAGCCAAGCACTTCGCCCCGGTGCTGATTGCCGCGTTGTTTTGAACTGGCCAGATTTTCCAGAATCAACACACCGGCACCTTCCCCAAGGCTGATACCAGACGGGCTCGAAAAGGGGGCCGCTGGCGATTTACTCAGAACTTTAAGGCTGTTAAAGCCAGCAGCGATACTCTCAGACAAGGTATCAGTGCCAATCACTATCACCCGATCGGTTTGGCCCGACAGCAACAAATCCCGGCCATAACCTATAGCGGTGTTACTGGAAGAACAAGCCGATGAAATGGTTACTTTGATACTCTTCAGCGCCAGATATTCACAAACCGTTGTGGACACGTGATCGGTCAATGCCGCGTAAAAATCGTGCGGATTTAGGGTGGCATTGTCGCCAAACAACGCCGCTTTCATAATTTTTTCCACGTGTTGAATGCCGCTGTGTGAAGTACCCACCACCACTGCAGTACGCTCACTGTCAAAATCGGCTTTGCGAAGGCCAGCTGAAGTCATGGCTTCTTCCAGTGCTTTAAGCGTGAACCAGACCCCACGGTCGGTTTTTTCAGTGAGTGCCCGGTCTAAGCCAAAGGTGTCATGGTTCGAAAACTCTGACGTCAGATTGCTGAGCAACTGATCAGCAGCAATATTCTCTGAAGGGACAATCGAACACTGCCCCGCCAGAATGGCGTCGGCCAGTGTAGTGGCATCCCGCCCAAGCGGGGTGAACACGCCTAAACCGGCAATCACAACAATGTCTTGATCCTGGATTAAATGTTTCATCAGTAACTGTCCTTAACGAAGGTGGCCGCCATCAACTTTGATGGTGGTGGCCTGAATGTAGCCGGGGGTCAATAAGCTGTGGACAACGTTCGCCACATCCGCAGGGGTGCCCATACTGCCAATCGAAGCATTGTTGAGCGTGTGTTCAAACATGGCTGGATCCAGCGCTGTCACCATATCAGTGGCAATAAAACCCGGCGCAACAGCGTTGATATACATCCGCTGCCGGCCATATCGCCGCGCGAGCAACTGTGAATACCCAATAATGCCGCCTTTGGTGGTGGCATAAGGCACCTGGCCTTCTTTGCCGTAAACTCCAGCCGCCGATGCCATAAAAATCACCGACGAACAACCGGCTTGCTGCAGCAACGGCACCATTTGTTCAGTCAGCGCAATAGTGCCGTTAAGATTGGTGTGAATAAGGCTGGCAACGTCGGCGTCTGCCATCGCCAGAAAAGAGCCATCATTGGTCATGCCGGCATTGTTAATCAGGGCATCAGCTTTGCCGTAAGTCTGCGTAACATGCTGGACAAAAGCCGTCACAGACGACAAATCCGCCAGATCCATTTGCTGAATATCAGCGTCGATCCCAAGATCTTTTAACTCGGCAGCCAGGGCGTCGGCTTGCGCCACACCACTGCGGTAAGTCACCACCAGCCGGGTTTGCGCCACAGCCGGAACGTTTTGTTTAAATTTGGCAACCAGCATGTCGACAATGGCTCTGCCGATGCCACGCGTGCCGCCTGTAACAATGATTGTTTTCATCGGTTTTCCTAGATATTACCTGCGGCGATGCCACTGCCCACCGGGATGATGCCGCCGGTGGTGGTTAGATTTTTTAGACCGGCATACATCTGCAGCAGCTCAGCAATGTGTTGTACCGGTTGCGGCTTGTACTTCATGCCATAGACTTTCAGGCTCTGTTTCGCCTGCTTCCAGCTGTCGTTGGTGACACTTTCTTTGGGCGGATGGATCAGGAAGACATTCACTGACACGTCAAAACGTGCGACTTCCTTGGCGATACTTTGTACCGCCGCAATCACCGCATTGTTGGTGATGGGGTTTGACGGCGAAGCGACGCTGTAATTGACGCTGTGGTCATAACACAGCACCCAGATGCGTCCGCCGTCAGCTCTGGCCAGATGTTGCGACCCGTACTTCAACGCTTTGAGGACCTCGGTTAACCGCAGTTCCAATCGCTGCATAGCGGTCACTGCATCCGCTGTAAATTCAGCTAACTCATTGAAACCACCAGTTAAATCAAGATAGATATTGTGGTAATACCGACCTTCATTGCTCAGTTGTTCAAAATGCTGCCGCACTATGGCGGCACCATCAGTGTGTTCTGGCAATTCAAGGACATGACACTCACGGCCAGCAGCCTGCAGTCGCTCGAGCAGAGACTGTGGGATGATGCCGTTGCTGTTGATGAAAAGGTCTGACATGGTTGCTCCCCGTTGCAGCGTTACGCCGCGATCTTCATGCGTGATTGCACCATATCGATGACACTGCCAATCGATGCACAAACTTCATCAATAAAGGTGCTGTCGATTTCGATTGGCTTAAACTGATACTTTTTCTCAATGCCAACCAATAAATCCAGAACGTCTACGGAATCCAGACCCAGACCCTGTTCGCTGAGGATCAACGTCTCTTCGGAGAAGTCTTCAGCGCTGTAACCGTCATCCGCCAGCTCCAGACGGTCGAGGAAAATTGAATTTACGACAAAATCTAAAATTTCATTTCTTGAAAAGTTCATAGGTATTACTCCGTTAGTTAAGGTTAGTTACTTGTTTTGATAGAGCGTAAAGCTCGCTTTGGCGACGTTTTCGTCACCGCATTTCGACACACAGGAAAAACGACAAAATCTTGAAGTCGCAGTCCCGAGGTCGGATAAATCATTCAGTGGTTTAGACTCAATGATCACGACATCCCCTGGCCTGACCGGCTTGATAAACTTGGCCCGGTCAATCGAGGCGATAAATCCTTCGGCTTTTTCACCGAGTTTGTTATTCAGCCAGGCCCGGCATGACTGGGCCATGCTCTCCACCAGGATGACGCCCGGCACTACCGGATCCCCCGGGAAATGGCCAACGAAAAAATCTTCATCGCCCATATAAAGCCGCACTGATTTGATGAGGTTTTCCTCTTCACAAAAGCTGACCTCGTCAACGAATCTGAAAGGCGCCGTTTGTCGCAAAAATGAGTCAAGATCTATACCCTGCATATCAGCCTCGAATAAAAATACTAATCGTTCCCTGAACCATCAGTTCTTTGCCGGCAAACACCCCAAACTCGAAGCTGTATACCGGCCTTCTTTCTTCTACCAGCCGTGATTCCAGCCTGATTGGAAAGTGCACCTGGCAAAGAGATTTCCGTTCCACCTGCTGAAACGATGCAATAACGCCACGCTGCCCCCGTTTTTTGTCCCTTAAAATTAACCCCGACGACTGCGCGGCATACTCGAGCATCACATAAGTATCCACTTGCGCCGCATCGGCGAATTTGTACGGATTGTCACTGCCGTATAATTCGGTCACGACTTGGGTTTCATCGAGATACAGCACCTTATCGACAAACCGGAATGGCGCGGTCTGGGCCAGACCTTCGATATACCTTGCTGATAATTCATTACTCAGTTTCACAGGGAGCTCACTTCGTTAATTTTTCCGTAATCCCGACTTGCTGAACGTCGTCTCCGGGTAACTGGAGGTCTGGTAATCACTCATCCTGATCCACACCGCAGAGTTCTTCCGCAAGCTGTCGTAGATAGCAATTTTCTCTAATTTTGCTTTGCCCTGATGGTCGATAAAACTCTTGTACTGGATGGTTTTTAGTAACCGTCCCGACACGGTGAAATGCCTGGTTTCAATGGGCCGGTCGTGCTCTAGATCGTATTTGAGCTCAATTTTGGCAAACGTCGCCTTGGCATTGTTGCTGACCAGACTGACATCCAGCTGCTTACCGTCGGACGTTTGTTCGCTGGTAACAACCGTATAACCATTCAGATAAGAGGTGTTCAGCACATCTGCGATGGACGCGGAACCAAATACCCGTTGCAGCGGTGCGATACGCACCACATTGGAACTGCCAGGTAAATACAGCCATAAATCTTTGTCGCGAATTAAGGTGCGGCGACCTTGTTCAGTTTTTGGCGATAACACTTCTATCAGTGCATATCCCTGCTCACTAATCTTCACGTCAAGCTTATGTTTTCCAACAACTTTTTCGTTCTCCAACGTAATCACTTCGGAATCGAAGGAAAAATCAGTGCCTTTAAAGCCGCGCAGGTATTCCATATTTTCCAGCACGGCCAGCACGGTACTGCCAGGCGCGGCAACAGTGGCAAGGTCGGTCGGCACTGAAGCAGCGGCTGCCTGCAGGTGTGTACTGAGTGCCAGTAAACTAATTACGGTTGCGATCTGTTTGATGGGTAGTTTCATTCTTTAGCTCCTAGCGTTGCATAGCTTCATTGATGGGCAATCTGCCTGCCCGCCAGGCCGGGAAAAATCCTCCGACCAGGGTGGCGATCAGCGTCAGGAATGCCGGTACCATCAGCACCTGCAAATCCAGCAAAATACGCAGTGGATAGGCAAAGGTAGACCCTGGCGGTGTTGGCATGTTGATGTTGGCGTAGTTGATCACCTGGGCCAGTAATGCACCGCTGCCAATACCGACCAGCACCGCAAACACACCGACAATCAGTCCTTCAATCAGCACCATCAACAACACTTCAGTACGTGAGGATCCAAGCGCTCGTATCGTCGACAATTCCGACACCCGCTCCATCACGCCCATTGTCATGGTGTTGAAGATGGCGGCGAAGATGATGATGATGACCAGCGCAGTGACGAAGCCGAAAATGTTGTTAAACATCGCGACAATCTGATGATATTGATCCGACATTTCCGACCATGATTTGATGCTCAGGCCAGGTCCGTCATTGGCAATCACCGCCCGGATCAGACGATCACTTTCGTCCGTTAGCTTTGATTCGTCGAGCAGCACGACCAGATTCGTGACTGCGTCAGAATGCTGTACTTCCTGCATTAGCGACAGATTCATTTTGATGAACCGCTTATTGAGTTCCTTGGCGCCGGTATCCATCACCCCGATCACTTCCATGTCAACGGCATTGATAGCTCCTCCATCAGTCGTGGTTAAGAAGGTCAGAATGTCGCCGACTTTTGCCCCCAGTTCTGCCAGCAATTCGCGGCCAACTAATGCGCCTGCTGGCTTGTGGGAAAAGAGTCCGGACCCTTCGACAATTGATACCGCTTCGCTGATTTGTGCATCGGCATCAGCGTCGACACCGTAGGCCAGAATGCCAACCGATTTATCCCCAAATGAAATCAAACCCTGGGCTTCCACACGATGGCTGACCAGCTTGACTTCATCCAGTGCCGCCAGCTTGTCCGCGACCAGCACCGCCCGCTCTTTGGCGATCAGGCTTTTGGTATAGGCTTCCTCGCCGACGACTGTCGCATGAACCTGATAATGTCCTAACTGCGAATAGATGCTTCCCAGTCGGATCCCTTCATACATTTGTGCAACATAACCACCAAACAGCACCAGGCTGATGGTGCCGATCAGGATGGCCATACAGGCAATCAAATTTTTGCGCCAGTCGCGCAAGACATTCAGCACGATAAGTTTGCCAAGAAATAACAGATACATAACTAACCTTCACTTTGAAGTTGATGACGCTTATAGCAATAACGCTTTGGTTAAAGACGCTGGGTTCGAAGCCTTACTGTTCGCGGGAATGGCAACGGCAAGCACGCTGCTACACATCCGTTGCCAATCGCGAGGTGACCTCTGCCAACATCTCTTTAACGCTCTGCTGCAGGCCTGGATTGAACTTGGTGAATTCGCTGCTTTGCAGCACAAACTCCAGGTCAGAACGGGCAGTCGCCGCTTTATTCATAAATTCCGGCACTCTGACTGACACGATGCCGCGGTTTAGCCGGGCGGTGACATTATCCGGGTACTTGCTGACGGCTTTGTCGAGGTAACGAAAGCCCCTGGCACTGAACGATCCGGCTTGCTGCGCGTTGTTTACATAAAACAACGCTTTACGGGCGTACAAGGAGCCGAGGCTCGACATCAGCTCCGCTTCCTGCAACAACGCTTTGTCCAGCGTCAGCTGATCCGCTAACGTCAGTAATTGTTCCAGCTGGGAAATCTGCGTATTCAGTTGTGTTTCCGTCAGGGCCGAATCAGCCATCAGCTGGTTAGTCGCAGCGATCTGGGCCACAGCGGCTTTAAGGTAAGACTTCTGATCCAGCTCGCCTTCAATTAAAGATTCGGCATGGCTGGAGGTGCTAACCGGTTGTTCACAGCCGGCCAGACTGAGGACGACTAACGCGATTCCGAATTTCTTAAACATGGTTATTTCCTTTGAGTTGTTGAATTAATTGGCCATCGTGCATATCGAGAGTCCTAACTGCACTACTGGAAAAATTTTTATCGTGAGTTGCAATCACTACAGTGACGCCTTTGTCCTGATTCAGTTTTTGCAGCAGCTGGTACACAACAGCGGTATTTTCGCTGTCGAGGTTTGCGGTGGGTTCGTCGGCAATAATCAGCTCCGGCTTTTTAGCAAAAGCTCTGGCTATCGACACGCGTTGCATTTGTCCACCGGACATCTGTTTCGGTTTTCGGTCAGAAAATTCCTCCATACCCACGTCAGCCAGTGCGGCAAGTGCTTTTGCTTTGGCCTGCCGATCTTTCAGTAAATAAAGTGGGTACATCACATTTTCGAGCGCGGTTAACGCCGGATGTAAGTTAAACTGCTGGAAAATGATCCCGATGTGCTGCCGGCGAATGTTTGCCAGTTCGCTATCACTGAGCTTTGAAATCTGCTGATCATTTAACAAAATTTCGCCGGAACTTGGGGTGTTAATCAACCCCAGCATCCCGAGCAAAGTGCTTTTGCCACTGCCGCTTTTACCGGTCAGGCAAACCAGTTCGCCACGGCCAATCTCCAGACTGACGTTGTTTACTGCAACGGACTGCACCTGGCCGTTCCGATATTCTTTGCTGACTTGATTAAGTTTTAACATGTGGATATCACTCTTCAGGTTGCTGCGAACTGACGCAGTTAAAGTTGGCCGGCAAAGTGGCAATCACATCCTGCATCTGCTGCAGCGCAGCACTATCGAGACGATGCCCGCGAGGACTGACAAAACGAATGGCAAAACTGTTATCACCAGCCGACCAGGAATACAGTTTGAAGTTGGCGTCAATGCAGAGGTGGTCGAGGCCACGTGCGGTTAACTCGGCACTTTCAACGTCAAGATCGTGAAAGATAGCGACCCTGGCATCGAGCAAGATGCACGGTAACGGGATGGTGGACGGCATTTTGATCCGCACCAGAATGCGAGGCGCTAGTTCATGCGTCAGTACAGTGCTGACAAAACGGTCCAAAAACCGGTAGTACTCATAAAACGACACCACAATGGGTAACCGTTCATCAAACTGCAGTTGCATGGCAATGTGCAGCTCGTCTTCTGCCAGTAAGGCATTGCCCAGTAACGCTGGCAGGACTTCAGGCTTACGCCGCTGAATGTCTAAACTTCCAATAAATCCTTGAGTATTCATAGCACTTGGCACTCTTCAATATGGATGTGGGATTGCGCATTGAGGCTGGCATTCAAAAAGCAGAAATAACCTTCCGATGCGATTGACGACAATAGGTAGTGTTTGGACTCACCTTGCTGACGCTGCGGGTCTCTGGCGATGGAGATCCATGGATCTGAACCGCATACATGGCCATATTCATCATATAAATCAGGCAAGTAGGGAAATTCGGCTAAAGTTCTTTTCAGCCCTTTACGCATCTTTCCTTCAAAAAAGCACAACGCAATGGTGCGTTCGGGGTGACGTAAAGCGGCCTTCTGAATTTCTCCGGCATATTCGTACAGCATCACGGTCGGATTGCATTTACCAATACGAATCGCTTCAACATCGGTTAACAGAGCGGCAGGTTGATCCGGTAACTCCAGATGCACCTGGGTGATGCGGTGACTGGTTTTACCCCAAGACACATTGTCTTCCCAGAAGCGCATTTGCAGTGGATTGGCATCCACAATGGTGAGCAGGATATGTTTGACATCTGGTTTGTGCAGCAGGTGCTGACGAACCAGAAAGCCCCAGGTTGCACACTGCATCGCATTGGAATAGGTGCAGCTGATACCGGTGCCAGTGGCGACAACCTGACTTAATTCGGCGGGCTCAAACCAGGCGCCTGAACAGACAATGTCGAGCGTCGAACTGCAGATATAGTGCGAAAACGCAGTCTGCGGGCGGGTTGATGTAACAGCCTCTGTTAACGCGATAAGCTTGCTGCTAAGTGCCGCAACAAAGTCCGCCGCTGGCAATCCATTCAGGAAACCACTTTGGACAATATTGATGCTGTTAATCCGGAGGCTATTCATGTTAGCGCACTTTCGTTTTGCTGTAGATTTCGAACAGGCAACGATAAGAACTGCCTTCCATACGGGTGAATGCCATCAAATCCCGCTGGATCATGGGTTGTTTAACAGCACCGGAAATCACTAGATCCAACAGGATCCGATTGGAAACAAACTTAATTGCCAGCGCCACCGGCAAACTTGGTTTACGTTCCACCAGGCTGTGGCAATAACGTTTCGCAATTGCTTCAAGTTGCTTCACAGCTGAGAGCTGCTCCACCGACAACTCAATCCGTTCGTTGTTCTGCAGCCATTGCACATGACCCATTAACGCGCGCACAAAACGTGGCCGGACCTTTGACAAAAAAACCGAAGTTGACGCCAGCCCCCCACTGGTTAGCAGATTGGTCTTTGCCACCCGGACTTTGCCGCTGACATTACCAAGCTGCAGCGTTCCATCCAGAAATGGCATGCCAACGGCAGTTTTGGTTAGTTTTTTGAATTCATCCGGCGGCACCAGCACCGAACTGGGATAGAGTTTTTGCGTTGAAGCCGCTGAAATTGACCCGTAATCCAGGCGATGACCTTCAATGATCCACACTTTGTCAACATCCAGCTCCAGCATGTCTCCGTCTTTGGTAAAAATGGTATTCCACTGCTGAATAGAAGGCCCACCGCCATCAGCCATCAGAAAACCGCCAAACTGGGCTGTCCCCTGCTGATGCCAGGAATCAACTTCGGCAATTTGCGCATCGCTGGCAATAAACGAAAACAACAATTTGCCAAAGTTGGTGACTAGTGCATGAAAGTTGTTATTCACTAAACCTTTAGCTGCAAACCCTTCCAGCAGATTCTCAATATTTTGTTCAATCTCATTAAAAGGTGCTTGTTGCTCCGACGGAATCACCTTGCCTTGTTCAATCGCATGGAAATCATCATGGTCAATAATCATCTGTGTATCGACAGTTGAAATCACACCATTCCGAATAATACGTTTTAAGTAAGGCCCAACCTCGCCATACTCAGACAACCCTTCGCATATACTATTTTCAAGCTTCACGATAAATTACCACCTTTATTATAATTAAAGTTTCATCACAATTTTAAATTACATATTCTTTGTATTCTTTCAGTGCCAGAAACTTTGATACGGTATACATTGAGTTATAGGCGCCACAATTTTCAAATAAAACCTTGTCACCTATTTTAACTTTATATTCAAACTTCTTCACTTCACCAATCACATCATCCCGATTACATGAAGCCCCTACAAAAATGTAGTTTTTTGGATCGTCTGGTGTATCACTAAAGATAAAGGGGGTGTCATACTTGCGAATAACATGTTCGGTCTTGGCAAGGAGAAAGTTCTGCGCCATACCGCCATCACAGACAATGATATTTTTTTCATTAATTGATTTAGTACTGACAACTTCAGTCAAAAAATAACCCGCTGTTCCAAATATTGCGCGACCTGATTCATGAATGATGGTGGTTTTTTGTTGAAGGCCGAATAAAGCGTCGCGATATGATTTGAAATCAATATTCTTTTCGCGCCAATTTGCAGGAATACCGCCGCCAAGATTAATCACGGCCAGCGGGTAGCCGAGCATTTCGCTGACCAGATCATAAAGTCCCTCCACTGCAGCAACGCAGGCCTGCGACTTTTTCAGAAAATTATTGGACCCGGCAAAGATATGCAATCCGGAAACTTTGATTCCTATATCAATAACTTTGGCAATTGCGGCGCGCAATGCAGGCAAATCCATGCCAAAATGATCGTCAGGATATGCTGTGGCACCTTTGACAACGGCATCAAAATTTAATCGCAACAACACGTCATTATTAAAAGCACGCTCTTGCTTTACTTCAGCAATCACATCTAACTGAGCCAGGTGGTCAACAATAAATGTTGCATTGTATCGAGAAGCAACCTCTACCATTTTTTTGGAGTAAGCAGGTGTGTTTATATACACTTTTTGTTTAGTACCTGAGCGCAGCCGAAGTTCACCTAATGAAGCAACTTCGTAGCCATCTTCAAAGTGATATGCAGCCCTGGACAATAACTCAGGACAATGATTTGATTTTATTGAAACAACGAGTGGCGTACCTAAAGCTTCTTTCAATTCTTTATAATTCAAGCCAACCTGCTCAACAGAATAAATGTATGCAGGTGTAACCAATTCATCTTGTGTAGCCCGAAGCAACTCAATGACACTATTTTTCACGTTATCCACTGTACTCATACAATTAATTCTCTAAGTTATCTGCTGGACCACTTCCTTACTGGGAACATTCCAGCAAGGTATGCATACACAATAATTTAATTTTTTCCGGCTGCCTGCTGTCAGATGTGACAGATAACGACATTAAAAACGGACCAGTAATAATGAGGGAAAACATTTACACCAGGCATTCCAACACTAAAGGGAATAATTTTTCCGTCGAAAAAAAAGAATATTTCCACACAACAGCTAAATCATAATTTCCAGCAGCATTTATTACTGCTGTCAGATGTGACAGCTGTCGGCAGGGTTGGATCTTGTAAGCTAGAGGCTGGTCATAAAACGGCTTACCTGGGTGCTGGCAAAAAACACGCAGCACGTAACGGTAATGTCATGATGGATAAGGGCACTCAATGTGTGGTTTAAGCGTAATTTACAAATTTCAGCAGGCAGCCGTCGATCCGGCAGATTTAGCCACCATGTCAGCAACCATCGCCCACCGTGGGCCTGACGAAGCGGGTTACGCCATCGTGGAGCAAGGTAAAGTGGGACTGGCGCATGTCCGGTTAAGTATTGTCGATTTAGCTCATGGTCAGCAGCCGATGTTTAGCCGTGACGAGCGGATTGGCATCAGCTACAACGGCGAAATTTATGATGCCGAGTTACACCGGCAACGCCTGCGGGCACTAGGTCATCAATTCCGGACCACATCAGATACCGAAGTGTTGTTGTGTTTGTACCAGGAATATGGCGTGGATTTTGTTAGTCAGCTCAATGGCGAATTCGCTTTTGTACTGTGGGATGGTCATCGAAACAAACTTCTGGTCGCACGGGATCGAACCGGTGTTAAACCCTTATATTACCTCCAGAATACCCATGAAGTGATCCTGTGCTCTGAAGCAAAAGGGATCCTGTCCTTGGATCGGATCGATCGTGCTTTGAACCCGGCATATTTTTTAAGTACGCCCTTTGCCTTCCAGGTGCAGGGAATTTCTGCATTCAGTCAGATCCTGTCGCTGAAACCAGCCCATCTACTGCTGATTGATCAACAAGGCATCACCGAACACTGCTATTGGCAACCCAACTACAATGCCGATCGCGATATCTCATTTGCGACGGCACAGGAGCAGGTAGAGCAGTTGCTTGACCAGGCGGTGGCACGTCGGTTAGTTGCAGACGTCCCCGTGGGTACCTATCTAAGTGGCGGCATCGATTCAACCCTAACCTGCGCGATGATGGCGAGACATCATTCTAAATTCAAAGCCTTCAACCTCAGTTACGTCAACAGCGACTACGATGAATCGTCACTGGCGGCACAAATTGCCGCCCACTATGGTGTTGAACTGCACACACTGCCCTGTACCAAAGACGACTTGGCGGAGCATTTGGAAGACGCAATTTTTCACAGTGAAATGTTGATTGCAAATCCAGGCCATGTCGGTAAAAAACTGTTATCAAAGTTCGCCCGGCAAAATGGTGTGAAAGTGTGCCTGACCGGGGAAGGTTCGGACGAGTTTTTTGCCGGTTACGCTTATTTTAAGCAAGAGGCCTTATGGCGCATGCTCGCTGCAGGCGGTGAGCAGGAAGTCTTTGGCCGGCAATTAACTCAGCAATTTGAAAAAAATGAATACCGCTCTCAGGAGCTGAGCTGGACTAAAAGTAATAACTGGCGCAGCGATCAGCATATTTTTGGCTTTCCAAGTTTTAAACAAACCGTAGTAACACAGCTAAGTAAAATGGTGGCGCCTAACTTATATCATCCGGATTTCATTGACTACTCCCAGCAACCAACGCCGTTTCAGTTGTTAAAGTCCAGTTATCCGCTGGCGCAAATGCAGCAATTAGATCCAGTGAATGCATCACGGCTGTTATCTCTGAGTACCTTGTCCGACTACATTATTCCGGTGCTTGGAGATCGCGCTGAGATGGCGAATTCACTGGAATGCCGGACACCATTTCTGGACAACCATCTACTTGATTTTGCTACCCGGTTGCCGCAATCCTATTTATTAAAAATGGATACATTGCGAGAGAAATACTTGCTGCACGAAGCCTTTAAAAAAGATTTGCCGCCCTTTATGTATCAACAACACAAACATCCATTTTCGGCTGATGACTGGTATGCATTGTCGCAGCAAAGCAAACGCGGACAAGCGCTGTTTCAGCATTATTTGTCGCCACAGCAAATTGCGGCAGCAGGTATTTTTAATCCTAAGTATGTCGCAACGATGCAACAACTTTGGCAAAACCTGCCCTCCGCTTCACCGATGTTGAAAAAGATCCAATCAACGATGGGGGTCATTCTGGGATCACAAATTATGCACGAGCGGTTTATTGCCAATCGCATCAGGCCGAAACAACCGATCTTGCTGATTGACCGCAGCCCGCGGCAGCAAGGGCTGCTTCAGGCACAGCAACAGACCGGGTATTGCCTGTCATGAACCGTTGTGATGCATCACTGTGGCAAAGCGATAGCATTTGCAATAAGCAACATCAATCTCAAACAGGATCACCTGTCGGTCAGTGGCAGGAATCTCAATGGAGTGCCCAATGAAGCCGCACATTCAGGTTTATTTTTGTGAACATCGGCATTTTTTACATGATGAGTGGAAAGCAGAGGCGTTTGCTTGCCTGAATGCTAGTGAGCTGAGCCGTTATCACCGGTTTACCCGATCACTGCCACAGCGCACGTTTTTACTTACCAGATTATTACTAAAAACTGCGCTCGCCAGCAGGCTGGGTCGAGCCGCAAGCAACATTCACCTGGCTGCCAGTAAAAACGGTAAGCCATATATTGAGGACGAAACCGGATTACAACTGAACATTTCCCATTCTGGTAAAGCGCTGGCGGTGGCCATTGCCGACTGTAATCTTGGGATCGATGTTGAGGATCATCTTAAGTTGCAAAAAGTGCTGCCGCTGGCAGGCCAGTATATTAATGACCAAGCAGCCTCAGATATTGCTTGCGCTTCAAATGCCGCGCTGGCGCTGGATCGGCTTACGCTGTACTGGACGACGCTGGAAAGTCTGGTGAAATTTCAGGACAGTTCAATATTTAAGGTAAGGCGTGCATTTGTGTTACCGCCTGCAGTATGCAAAGACAGCTGCAGTTTTAACTTTGCCGGGCAACAGTTTTTTTCCCTGGCGGTGGCGAACGATTTTAGGATCACCTTATGTAGCCCCTTGTCAGAGCAGCGTTGTGATTTTCAGCAGATAACCCCAGACACGCTAAACCTATTACACCAAGGGTCGACGTCCGGGGCGAATAAGGCGTTACAATGTTCAAAGAGGGCGTATATGCAATGGACTGTGACTAAAGGTGAAACAAACGACAGCAGTGCAGTGACAGTATGAGTGGTTCGGGACTTATAGGCAGCAAGATCGCCGGCTACAGCGGCCGGCAAGACAATTAATGCTTAACAATACACAGGTTTTCGTTGACTTCAATTTGCAGAGCGACTGAACGTTCAACACCAATTTGTAGTGCTTTACCATCACCCATCCGGCGCATCGTCACGCCCAACTGGCGTAAAATACGCTCGCAGGCCACAGTGGTGACGGTGACATAACTGGTGATGCCATGCTGTTTGGCAAAATCGTAAAACGAGCGGATTAGCTCAATTGTGGTATCGGCGAAGTAACCATCATCGGTATTGCGTTTGTCTTTGTTGACGGCAAAGCGGCTGATTTCCCAGATATTCTCTTCTACCGGCGCTTTTTCGCCTTGTAACAGTTGTGGGAAAACATCTTTGAGCATGTAGTCGCCTTGTGAAGGCAAAGCGCGCCAGCAGCCGAGGACTTGTTGGTCATCCGCGCTGTTCACCGCGATGTGGTATGGCTGCAGGTCATCAAACTGATCCCGTTCACGCCCTTGATTTGAAGTAATTTCCCAGCCAAGACGTTTGATAAACGTATCGTGCCGCAATTGAAACACTTGATCTAAAATTTGTGGGTTGTGGTTTACAGCATTTTCCTGGAAGAAGATTACATTTTTCATTTTGAGCACGCCTTGGTTGAGTTGACGTGTTCAAAACTATTTTCTTACCGGTTACTGTCATAGCTGATACATCTGACGGGGCCAGGTATTATCTTTTATTTTCAGATAGTTAATATGTATTTTGCTGCAGGTGTAACATCTGACAGGTAGCGGAATATACAGTTGGCTGCTTGTCTAAAAAAAGTACATTCTAAAGGCCTGCAGCGCAGTTACGGTTGGGTGGTGGCTATCTGGGGACAACAAAAACCAGCAGCTGCAATTCCACACTTATATCGTATTATCTGACTTAGGCTCATGGCTTCGCCCAGGCTTTTTGAACCGCTACGAACTCGTATTTACATCGCTCCGATATAGCCTCCCGTTTGCTGCTAAAACGTTATTTACCCAAAATCAAAGGCTTCATCCTTCCTGCTACCATCGTGATCCCTCAAGGTTATTTATTTGCCCATATCACTCGCACCAACTGCGGGTAAGCTGATGGTGACAGTGGTTATGCTTGTTCCTGTTGCTGCAAAAGTATCAAGGTGAGTGACGCTATTGGGTACCTGTCACTAGTTACAGGTGTCGGCCTTGCCCCACTCTGCTAAATTGCTAACCATAGTTAAAGCACAACAGTAGCGTGGGTCAAAACCGGTTGATATTGCAGCTGTCTGCCAATGGCAGTGACTCGATGTTGAATAGCATATCTGTGCGGCTCGCAGCTGCAGCCGGATTTGTATCGCCATCAGCCCTGTCCTGACGAACCGTCACCAGCATAGATGGATCAACAAGTAGTTGCCTAGAACAAGCCGGAGTGAAGTTTGAACATTACCAACACCGAACGTGCGGTCAAAGAAGCGATGAATTTCGCGCTGACCGCAGCATTGAAGAAGTCACCCCGATCTGGATTTGGTTGGGTTCTGCTTGACGGACAAGGTCGATATCTTGATTCGAACAGTATGATTATTGGCGCAGACTTACTAAAACTGTCGATGTCAGTTGAAAAATTTGCATTAACTTTCAGGCATTTAGTGCTTACCTCTGATCCTGTAACCGCCATGATTGATCAGGAAAGACTCATTCAGGCATTGGCGTCCAGCGAATGTAAGACCATCACTATTGGTTTTTGTTCTGATGTGCAACGTGACACGCCCTGGCAACAATGGCTGTCAACCTGGAAAGGTAAGGTCTATAACTTGCCACATACCCAGCTCACTGAAATGCTCAGTGCCGGGCCGAATAAAGTGCTGTTAAACGGTTTGCCATGGTTGACCAGTATTTCTACTGCCAACCTGCACGGCGCACCATTAAAGCTGATTGAATTTAAAAATGAATTTGGTTTTAGCGCCTACATCAGAGAACTCGCTAACCAATCCAGCGTCATTCTGTACACCGCCAGCCAAAAAGACATTCTGGAGTGTCTCGACAAAAAGAATTTCTCAGAAGCCGACCAGCTGATTTGTGAAGTTGACTCTTTGCCTCGACTGGAATCCATACTGCGGTATTGCGCTATGGAAAAACGCACCAGTGCGGTGATCTTGTGCGATATTGAGTTCCTGCAGCAACTGGTTTGTGCCGGAAAATGTGATGAAATCGTGCATCACCTGGGACTGATATCGGCCGAGCCAGCCGATGTGCTGCTGCAGCAGTGGACTATTCCATTTGATCTATGGTCGATTATTACCAGCGATGCCATCGGCAAATGTCTGCGGCTGGTATTGCGCCGTAACAAAACCGACCCCATCACAGCCCCAGAATACCGGGTAAATAATAGCTGAAGCTATGCTGGTCAAAAACTGGCAAAACAGCGATTTAATTCGGACGGGCTTTGATCAAACCATGAATAATTGCTTTAGCTACGGCATGTTGCCGATTCACTGCCCCTAACTTTTCCGTCACACTGGATAGGTGAAAATTTGCAGTACGTTCAGTTACACCCATGATCTGTGCTATTTCCCAGGCTGTTTTCCCTTCACACGCCCAAAACAAGCTTTCTTGCTCTTTTGGCGTCAAAGCTTTCATTGGGTGACTTTCAATATTCAGCCGCAAACAAGCTTCAAAAGCTGAAAGACCAAAGTACTGGGCATAGGGTAAGGCATCTAACAACCTTTTCCGCAAATTCTCAGGCCGGCTGGAAGATAAACTGAAGATGCAAATTTCACCGCTCGGTGCTTTAACCGGTACCGACAAACCATCGGATAGTCCGAACGCTTTGGCTGCGTTCATTAATTCCAACCCTTGCGGGCCGCAATACTTCTCATTATCCATCAGGGTACTCCACATAATCGGTGCGGAGTTTTCAAAACAATAACGCACGACCGGATCATGCTTTTTCATATCTTTTTCAAAATAAACTTTGTACCACTCGGTCGGATAATTAGACAGGACAAATATTTTTGGAGCACTGAGGGACACGGCGCTGACAGTGGCAAACAGGTAGTGTTCCAGATCGCACAATTCACATAACTGTAAAAACTTTGCATCTAAATCGTTCACATTTTCAGCCTTTTCAATCGAACCGACCAAACACTGCAGTATTTCCATGTCCATAACTAATTAACACCCATCAGTTGAGAGTTGTCATATTTTGTTCTAAAATCAAACAAAGCAAATAAATTGCAAGCAAACATAAACCATAAAAATAACATTGTACACAAGTACACAAGTACACAATACTTTCCTTACATGGAAACATTTGCACTGAATATTATGGCCAAGCGCTTTATAGCAAAAGAAATGCCGCAGCCAGAGAATTAAAGTTGCATGAATCACAGTTATATAACTGGCGTTCTGCAGCCGAAATCCCTCGCCTTAAACACCAATTGGCTGAGCAGGCTGAGGATTTAGCCATCTTAAAAAGGCGGCCACCTACTTCGCAGATAACCAAAAATAGCCCGGTTTGAGTTTATCCTGGAGCATCAACACCTGTTCTCGTGAATAAGAATGGTGGCGGTGCTTCAGGTATCGCATAGTGGGTGTTATGCCTGACGTAAAACTGGCCTGACGCCAAGCCCAAGGGCTGTGAAGCGTGATGAGCTGATAAAGAAAGCGTTTGACAATTCCAAAGCGCGTAATGGCTCCAGACACATTCAGGTAGACCTTGCTGAGCATGGCGTTGTTCAGCCGTGCCTTCCCTAAAAAAGAGGTCGTTCATAGTGAGCAAAATGCGTAACCCAGAAGTCAGGTACGCCGTGCTCGTTAAGTAAAAATACAAAACTTTCTCCGCCCTCAAACCTTCTTACCGAAATAAGGCTTATTCGCTCACTATTCAGCATTTTTAACTGTTATGCAGTTAAGCAGCCAGAATGAATTTCATCAATTTTTTATTGAAAATAGAAAAGGCCACAAAAATTGCGGCCTTTAGAGAAGAAAGTATACAAATTAAAAATTATTCCAGATCAGAACGGAATATCGTCATCAAAGTCGATGGGCGGTTCCATTGGCGCGCGCTGTTGTGGCTGGGCAGGTTGTTGATAACCACCTTGCTGAGGCTGTGCGGCCGGACGCTGCTGATAGCCACCCTGCTGCGGTGCTGCTTGCTGGTAACCGCCTTGTTGCGGTTGCTGCTGATAGGCAGGCGCAGCTTGCTGTGCTGGCTGTTGGTAACCGCCTTGCTGCGCTGCAGGTTTTTGATATCCACCCTGCTGGCCGCCCCCCATACCGCCGCCTTGCTGGTTTTCGTTACGACCGTCCAGCATTTGCAATTCATTGGCAATAATTTCAGTGGTGTAACGCTCTACACCGTCTTTATCTTGCCATTTGCGGGTTTTTAATTTGCCTTCAAGATAAACTTTGCTGCCTTTACGCAGGTATTCACCAGCAATTTCGGCTAAACGTTGGTAAATTACCACGCGGTGCCATTCGGTTTGTTCTTTTTTCTCGTTGGTCGCTTTATCGGTCCAGCTCTCTGACGTTGCAACCGTTAAATTGGCTACAGCACCGCCCTGCGGCATGTAACGTACCTCTGGATCGGTACCTAAATTACCAATCAGGATGACTTTGTTAACTCCACGCGCCATGCGAATTCTCCTAAAAAATGTTAAGCCCCGGCTGCGGCAATTACAGCCTGCGCCTGCGCTGTGTCAAAATGTGCTGAACTGACTTTCAGATAACAGCGCTGCTCTGCCAGAAGCAATGTTACTTCCTGCACCCCGGCTAACGCCGTTAATTGTTTAGCTAACTGATTAGCCTGTAGTTCAGTGTGTACCGATACCGCCAAAGATAAGCGCTGCGCGCGCGGCGGAATAGTAAGGGTATTTGCAACTAGCAACCATATTAAACCAATAACTGCCAGCACAGCAAACAATGCTTGGTAGCCAAAATGTTGCACTATCGCGCCGCCCACCACGCCGCCTAAAAAGGCACCAAAAAATTGGCTACTGGAATAAATGCCCATAGCGCTGCCACGCTGTCCGGCTGGAGCAATACGCGACACCAGTGCCGGCAAGCTGGCTTCTAAAAAATTAAAGCCAATAAAAAACAGCAGTAAGGCGCAACTTAATGCAACAAAACCAGATAGCATTAATAGCAGCATTGCACTTATTAAAAGCGCCACGGCCAACATAAAAAAGCCTTTTTCCTGTGCTTTTCGCATGGCGACGATCATCATGGGTATCATCAGCACAAAAGACCCCAGCAACACAGGCAAATAAAACTGCCAATGTTTCAGTGGTGCCAGCCCATAGCCCTGCAACAAAGTTGGCAAGGCAACAAACATTGCGGTTAGCATTAAATGCAGCAACATAACACCGATATCCAATTGCAATAACTGCCGGTGTTTGAGCATGGCTCCCAGGCTTTGTGGTAATGCCAGCGTGTCGGCCATCGGAGCCTTGCTAACGGTTCGAGGTACAATAAAGGCTACGATAAGCATAGCGCTGCACGCCAACACGGCGGTTGCCCAAAACACACCGCTTAACCCGGCAAATTTAGCCAACAAGGGCCCAAGCACCATCGCAACAGCGAAGCTTAACCCTATACTGGCACCAATAATTGCCATGACTTTGGGCCGCTGCTCTTCGCGGGTTAAATCTGCGGCCAATGCCAATATGGCACCCGCAACCGCGCCGGCGCCCTGCAACACCCGCCCCAGGGTAACCATGTAGACAGAATCAGCCAATGCAGCCACAACCGAACCCAACGCAAATACCGCAAGCCCGCCTAGCATCACCTTATGCCGGCCAATGCGGTCTGACAGCCAGCCAAGTGGAATTTGTAAGATAGCCTGGGTTAAGCCATAGGCACCAATAGCCAGGCCTATCCACATAGGTGAAAAGCCAGCCAGGTCGCTGCCATACAAGGCAAAAACCGGCAGCAGCATAAACAGCCCCAGCATTCGGCTGGAAAACACCAATGCTAACGCTATTGCGGCACGTTTTTCTATAGAATTCAGTTGATGCATCAGGTAAGAGTTAACCGCTGAAATAAGCGCGCAAGTGTAGCACATTACGCGCGCGCTTTAAGCTGACTTACGTTGTTTTCGCCGCTCAAGTTTCACTTTGTAACAAACAGACGCTTTGCCTTGGCGATACCGCTAGCCAGGCGTACTAAAAATAGTCAGTTTTTTTTACATGTTCAGCATCAGCATAAAACATGGCACAAGTAAAACACTGTTAAACAACAATAATTAATTTAGGCATGCTTTTTGCTAAAGATACGAAAATTGAGCACGTTGTTTTGCTTATTTTAGCAGTAGCCATTAACAGTGTATTTCTTGATCTGTGTCTGGCTTACATCACACCCAGAATTATGAGCAACAGGATTGTAGCTTAGTCATCATGAGTTATAAGGATTTTAAATGAAAAACGCTTTTATTTTTGCAGCAGCATTATTCGTTGTTGGCTTTTTTACCACAACAGCCGAGGCGACGCCGATAACCATTGATGTGCATTACAACGGCATGGAAAATGGTTCAGAAAACATCTCAGCCTCTTTGCTGGGTAGATCTAACACTGTTATGGCCGGAATGATCTCATTTAGTCACAGTAATCCAAGCGCACCGTTACCGTTTAACTTCGACGGCGATTTACTGGCGTTTTGTATTGAATTTTCACAAATGCTGAACACAAGCCAAACCATGCAATACACTATTACAGCAGCCCACCAGTGGTTTAGTGCACTGCAAGCCGATGCCATTACCCGGTTATATACCGGCTTTGGCAGCCAAACGGGCACCGCGCGCAATGATGCCGCCTTCCAATTAGCATTGTGGGAATTGGTGTACGACTTCAACGGCACTGACTTTACCGGTTTGTCGCTGGCATCAGGTAACTTTAAAGCTAACCGTCAAAGCACTAGTGTGACACTGGCAAACAGCTGGTTAAATCAGTTAGCCAATGTTACCAGCCAACACACTATGTTTGTTATGACGAACGCGTATTCGCAAAACCAGTTAATTTTTACTGGCAACAATGGTACGCCGTTTAATGAACCACTGCCGGTATCAGCGCCAGCTACATTTGGCATTTTTAGCTTAGGTTTATTTGGCTTGGCGTTGCGTCGTCGCCTACGCTAACCTGAATGTAGCGCCTGGCGACAGGTGTATTTATTTACAGTATTTTTTGGCTTCCCCTTAAATTTTACTGATAGATCTGCAATACTGCAGCGCTCGTATCAAGGCGATATTTTTGGGGAACCTACTTGTGGATAAAATTGATATTCGGGGTGCCCGCACCCACAACCTTAAAAACATTTCGCTAACCATTCCGCGCGACAAACTCATTGTGGTCACCGGCTTGTCTGGCTCGGGTAAGTCGTCTTTGGCATTTGATACGTTATACGCCGAAGGCCAGCGTCGCTTCGTTGAGTCGCTTTCCGCCTATGCGCGGCAGTTTTTAAGTTTGATGGAAAAGCCCGATGTCGACCATATCGAAGGCTTGTCGCCGGCCATTTCAATTGAACAAAAATCCACCTCGCATAACCCGCGCTCAACCGTGGGCACCATTACTGAAATTTACGACTACCTGCGGCTGCTGTTTGCCCGCGTGGGCGAGCCTCGCTGCCCCACCCATGATTTACCGCTAGCGGCACAAACCATTAGTGAAATGGTTGATAAAGTCACCACCTTCCCGGAAGGCACCAAGCTGATGGTACTGGCACCGGTGGTGCAGGAACGCAAAGGCGAGCACGTTAAAACGCTGGAGAGCTTAGCGGCCCAAGGCTATATTCGCGCCCGCATAGATGGCGAAGTATGCGATTTATCTGATCCGCCAACGCTGGACTTACACAAAAAGCACACTATAGAAGTGGTTATCGACCGTATTAAAGTACGTGACGACGTGAAAACCCGGCTGGCAGAATCGTTTGAAACAGCACTTGGCCTGTCTGGTGGCGTAGCTAAAGTAGCGCTAATGGACGATCCCAGTGCAGAAGAGCTGGTGTTTTCCGCCAACTTTGCCTGCCCTAGCTGCGGCTATTCGATGATAGAGCTGGAACCTCGCTTGTTTTCGTTTAACAACCCGGCAGGCGCCTGCCCAAGCTGTGATGGCTTAGGCGTAAAGCAGTATTTTGATCCCAGTAAAGTCATTGTTAGCGACGAGCTTAGCCTGGCCGGCGGGGCTATTCGCGGCTGGGATAAGCGTAATTTTTATTATTTTCAGATGCTAAAATCGTTAGCCGAACATTACGGCTTTGCTTTGGATGAGCCATTTAACAGCCTGACAAAGCAACAACAGGACGCTATTTTGCGTGGCAGTGGCCATACCGTTATCGATTTTAAATACCTGAACGACCGTGGCGACATTGTACAGCGCAGCCATCCGTTTGAAGGCATCTTGCCCAATATGGAACGGCGCTACCGCGAAACCGAGTCCAACAGTGTACGTGAAGAGCTAAGTAAGTATCTGGCGCATCAGTCTTGCCCCAGTTGTAACGGCACACGCTTACGCGAAGAAGCCCGCCATGTCTTTATTGGCCAAACCAACCTGCCACAAATTGTTGAGCTGTCGATTGGCGATTGTATGGTATTTTTCCAGCAATTGGCCCTTAGCGGGCAACGGGCGCAAATTGCCGAGAAGGTGTTAAAAGAAATTCAGGACCGGCTCAGCTTTTTGGTTAACGTTGGGCTTAATTATTTAAATTTATCGCGCAGCGCAGAAACACTTTCCGGTGGTGAAGCGCAGCGTATTCGCTTAGCCAGCCAAATTGGCGCGGGCTTGGTTGGCGTAATGTACGTGCTGGATGAGCCCTCTATTGGCTTACACCAACGTGATAACGACCGCCTGCTGGGTACCCTTATTCACCTGCGCGATTTAGGCAATACCGTTATTGTGGTAGAACACGATGAAGATGCCGTGCGCATTGCCGATCATATTATTGATATTGGCCCCGGTGCCGGTGTACATGGTGGCCATATCGTGGCGCAAGGCACGCTAGAGCAGGTTATGGCAACGCCAGAATCGTTAACCGGCCAGTATCTGGCGGGCACACGTAAAATTGAAGTACCACAAAAACGCCACAAGCCGGGCAAAAAATGGCTGGAAGTGATTGGCGCAACGGGTAATAACTTAAAAAATGTCGATATTGCCATTCCGTTTGGGTTAATGACCTGTATCACCGGCGTGTCGGGCTCGGGCAAATCTACCTTAATTAACGACACCTTGTTTCGGGTGGCGCATCGCGTATTAAATAAAGGCGAGGGTAGCGACCCAGCCGCACACCGCGAAATTAAAGGCTTAAATCACTTTGATAAGGTGATCGACATAGACCAGAGCCCTATTGGCCGCACACCACGCTCTAACGCCGCTACCTATACCGGTATTTTCACTGCCGTGCGTGAACTGTTTGCCGGTACGCAGGAGTCGCGCTCGCGCGGTTATCAGGTTGGCCGCTTTAGCTTTAACGTTAAAGGCGGACGCTGCGAAGCGTGTCAGGGTGATGGCCTGATTAAAGTAGAAATGCACTTTTTACCCGACGTTTACGTGCCATGCGATGTGTGTAAAAGCAAACGCTACAACCGCGAAACGCTGGAGATAAAATACAAAGGTAAGAATATTCACGAAGTGCTGGATATGACAGTAGAAGACGCACTGGCCTATTTTGAAGCGATACCGGCCATTAACCGTAAACTGCAAACGCTGATGGATGTTGGCTTAAGTTATATCAAGCTGGGACAGTCTGCCATCACGCTATCCGGCGGTGAAGCTCAAAGGGTAAAACTGGCCCGCGAGCTAAGCAAACGCGACACCGGTAAAACGCTGTATATTCTGGACGAACCCACCACCGGCCTGCACTTTTACGACATTCAGCAATTGCTAAACGTACTACACCGGCTGCGCGATCACGGCAACACTGTCGTGGTGATAGAACATAACCTGGATGTGATTAAAACCGCCGACTGGATTATCGATTTAGGCCCCGAAGGCGGCAGCGGCGGCGGTGAAATCCTGATTGCCGGTACTCCCGAGCAAGTAGCAGCCTGTGGAAAGTCCTACACCGGGCATTATTTAAAGCCGTTGTTGGCTTAGTCGGTTAAACTGTGTGCGGCGCTTATAACCAGCGCCGTACCTGCTTAATATACGCCTGATAGTCGGCGCCAAACTTCTGTAGCAAATGGTGCTCTTCAGGCGTTATCTGAAACCTATTCATATACCAAATAAACAGCGGCAGTAATGCAAGCGCCGCCATATTCATTAAGTAACAAACCCAGGCTAAAAGCAACAACAGAAAACCAACGTACATTGGGTTACGGCTATAGCGATAAATGCCACGGATCACCAGACTAGAGCTTTGCTCCGGTACGCGTGGGTCTACCGTGGTATTCGCCCGGCGAAACGCCAACACACCTGACAGTGCTACCGCTATACCGGCAATGGAAAAAATGCCGGCTAATAGCAGCCGCCAGCGCATGGGTAACGCCAAAGCTGGCACCAGCTGAGATACCAGCCACATGACTAAAGCAAACAGCGCTACCAGCACAACAGGTGGGATTTTAAGTTCCAGGGTTTGCATATAAGTCATCCAGGCTTTTTTCTTCGTTGTATCATACTACTTGCAGTGATTTAGTAACGGAAGTTTGTTTGTTACTACACTTTTATGCGCAGAAAAGTGTTGGGTTTTCACATTTTTATGCGCATAACAGTGTGGTGAGGTTGTCAGACTTGTTGAAAAACATTCTCACGATGAAAAGCCAGAAACTGAGCTGCTGGATAAAACTTTTCTGGCAGCGCAATAGGCTTACCGTGAAAGCTGGCAATGGCGGCAGTAAAGAACGGATCTTTTGCATCGGAATTTTGGCTGGAAACTACTACTCTATAATCTTCATCGACGGTAATTAATCCTAAATCAAAGGCTTTATCATGCAACGCCGACAGTGCTAAACCGTTGTGTGGATTTAGCCGATTATGTTCGTCCGCGCACCAAGGTACGATATGGCTGGCGACTAATAATTTAGGGTTAGCCAAACCGCTGATACAGCAACGCTGATTATAAGCACTCAATACGGCACTGCGAAAAAACTGCTGACCAATTCGTATTTTTACTTCCGCTAACTTTGTCGTTAGTTTCTCTGAACCGTCTTTCATTGCGGTTTCTTTTTCAGCAGAAAGCTCTTTTTCGGCTTGCGCCATAGCAATAGCAAAAGCAGCCCAGTCTTGCTGCATTTCTTGCCACATCGCTTTATCTGAACTGGAGACACCACTTAAACCTGATCGTCCTGTTGACGTAATAGCTGGGTCTAAGCTAGCAATATTGGACAGTTTCATTGCCAACGCCGAGGGTGTGCGGCCAATTAAGTTTGCGTATTGAATAATCTCTGGGTTTCTGGAATGAAAGCGGCCGAAAGATAAACGACTATACAAGCTAAACGCCACCAAACTTTGTTGTCTGGTCCAGTGTAATGCTGCCACTCGCTTCCCCTTTTGTGCGTTTTATATTGTTAGTTTGCTAACTTAGCTCGTTACAGCACTGGATTGCACCCATTCTCACGCCAGTAACGGTAGTTTACCCTCTACCCAAAACTGTTCTGCGCTAAAAGCGTGTAACTGCGTTTCGCCGTGTTGTTTAAACACCACCTGCTGTGCGCTTAGTTCGCATAACCACTGGCTGCTGTTATCTGGCTGGAGTGTGGCAAAAGCAGTTGGGGTGAACAGGCCGACACAGTGCTGGTTGGTTGCTGTACGGGCAGACTGATATTCAAAGAGTTCAACGCCGGCGGCGCGCATGGCGCTGCCCAGCTGTTGGGTTTGCTGGTAATGAGTTTTGTTGGTTAGCTCCGCCTGATACGCATTAAATGGCGGTTGATGAAAGCATATGCCCTGTTTGGTGCGATACGCTACGCTGAACAAGGTATGCGCAGAACGCAGCATAGCTTTAACCGGTGGCGCGGCGATAGATTGCCAAAAGACTAAGCGATAGTAAGCGGATTCTGCCAGTGCCGCTGTTACAGAGCCACCGCC
Organism: Rheinheimera baltica DSM 14885; assembly: GCF_000425345.1. Taxonomy (GTDB): domain Bacteria; phylum Pseudomonadota; class Gammaproteobacteria; order Enterobacterales; family Alteromonadaceae; genus Alishewanella; species Alishewanella baltica. Next base: position 159,403 of record NZ_AUDG01000001.1, read on the forward strand.
GTAGAAAATACTGGGCTCGTTTATGCCGCCAAAACGTGAACCCCATTTTAGCGGTGGATAACGAAACGGTGTTTTAAGCAAATAATGCAGGCTTTCTGCTGCAGGTGGCAGTGCTGGCTTGGTGTCTTCCAATAATTGTTCCAGCAAAGCTTGTTCGGCCAGGTTGTCGACTAAACTGAGCGTCGCAGCGTGCTCCTGGCTTTCTACCAAACGAAACAGCCTGCCGGATAGGGCTTTGATATGCTGTGCGCCCTGGCAAGCTTGCCAGATCACAACTTACCTCTTATAGCGTCAACAAAGTGCAGTACCTGCATTAGCCCGTGTACCGTTTGTACCTGTTGTGCCGGTATGCCTCCGGTAAGTTGGTTGGGTGAATGCATAAAATGTTTTATCCAGGCGGCATCGCCCCCCGTTAGCGCATATACCGCACGGGCAATGCGAATAAGTAATAGCGCTAACTCACCTTGCTTTGATTTGGGATCAAGTGACAATGCCTGCTTGAGGCGGCTTACTGCCGTGCGGTGTATGCCTAGTACTGCGGCAAGCTCAGCCTGTTTCAAACCCAATTGATCAGCCGCATTTAACACGGCCTTGGCAAGGACTTCGTCCGGTGTACTAACCGGTTGCAATAGCGCTGTCATCGACCACCTCAAGATGCTTCATTTGCACAAAATATAGCCTAAATGTGCAAATATGACAATTTTAAATTTTAACAACGAGGTGGGTTGCTGGTTTAAACCAATAAAAAAGGGGCAACAACGGTTGCCCCAAACGCACTAGTGTAGCTACCAAGGAAACTTAGAACTGGCCGGTAACGCCTACGCTGTATGTTTTCAGTTCTGAAATATCAGTGTTGCTGGCAAAACGTGCTTCAACAGCCCAGTTTTGCGTTAAGAAATGCTTAGCAGTCAGGCTGTAGCTGTCGGCTTTATTGTAAGTTACTCCAACAGACGTCATTTTGCTGAAGTAGTAGTTGCTCGCTAAAGCCCACAATGTTTCGTCGTCACTTCTTTCTACAGTGACTTCTGCAGTAAGGTAACGCTCATCACCCAGGCTGCTAAAATATTTGCTGGTTACGCCGTAGTAGTCAAACTCGTCATCTGCGAAGGCAGTAAAACCAATATAGTCATTACCTTGCAGTTGGTGGTTGTAACGGGCAGATAATAAAAAGTCGGTGTCACCGTCTTCTGGCTTTATGGCTTCAACTTTTACCAGTAAGTCTTTCGATACCAGATAACCAATACCTACTGTCGTTGCATCAAAATCACCTGCGCTCTGGTGTTTGGCAGATAACATTAAACCGTTTTCTACAAAATATTCTCCGCCGACGCTCCAAAAATTGCTGTCAAATCTACGTGAGTAATCGGCAGTAACATTTGTTTCAGCAAGAATGAAACCAAATTGGTCTAAAGGACCCAGCGTGTTGATTTTATTAAAGTAATGCTGACCTTTGACACCCCAGTTAGTTTCGCTTTCACCACTTACTCGGTAGTGGTCAGCGCCTACAGTAACAAAAGTTTGATAGTCTTCAGCAGATACAGCAGCAGATGCGGCCAGCGCGATAACAGGTAATACGTACTTTAACGTCATTGTTTAATTTCCCTAAGTTGGTGATAGCGGCGCGCATCTTACAGAGGGGAAAAAACAATGTAAACAAAAAGTCTACAAAAAGATGCATGCATGGAGCTAATCGCTCAAATTAAATACAATTAAGTTACAATAACGCAGTGTAAGCATCGCAGCCAGACAGTGCCTGGAAAAGCGGCCGTTGCGCCAGGCGCCTTCTGCAAACATGCAGTTTGCATTACAGTTACTTTTTGTTGCCTCTTTGCTTTTTTATAGAAAAGCGCCAGAATATCGCAAACAATCGGGAGAATAAGTATGCTCAAAACACTATTTACGCTGGCTATTTCCAGCCTGATATTTACCACTCAAGCGGCGTTAGTGTTTGGAGATGCCGTAGATAAAACCATGGTAATGCCGGTAGAACAATTGCTAACACAACCTAAAAGCTTTTTAGATACAGTAGTTACCATTAGCGGCACTGTTGATTCGGTATGCTCTAAGCAAGGCTGTTGGATGAAGTTTACTGCTGATAACTCAACGATGCCGTTTAGGATTAAAGTGCGTGATGGTGAAATGGTGTTTCCGTTAAGCGCCAAAGGCAAAACCGCTTATGCCACTGGCACGGTAAATTTATGGCCACAAGGTGAAGATCAGCCGGATGCCTATCAGTTAGTGCCCACGGCGGTAGAAATAGCCGATTAACTCAGGCTGTTTAAGCGCAGTCGCACCAAATAGCGCCTTAACTGCGCCACCCGCTGAGGCCGGTCAAACAGCTGATAAAGCTGTAACCAATCTGCCGGAGGCATCCAGCAGATGTCATCTTGCCAGTGGCAGCGCTGTGACTTAAAGGTCCAACTGACTATTGCATTGTTTCGCTTTACCGCTATACCCGCCATCAACTCGATATCAGGCCAACCAGCCCGGCTGAAACGGGCAAAATGCGCAGACACATACTGCGGATGAGCAGGACTATACTGCTGCTGAAATTCGGCGGATAACACCTGGAAAATGGCCTTAAAATCCTGCTCTGTGCAGACGATATCAATATCTTTTGGTTCAGTTTATAGTCCAAGCCGCCAAAGTAGGCAGCTGCCACCAATACCAAACTGATATGGCTGCAACAAGCCGCTGATTTTTTGCAGCTGCGTCGTCAAATCCACGTTAGTCATCTAAAGCCTTTATCAGCTGTGCCAGAAAAGCCAATTTTTCATTGTTTAGTTGCCGGTAGTCAAAATAAGGACAGACTAACAGCCGGTTGTGTTGATCGACAGCAAACTCATTATTCAGCCAGCTCAGCTGTGCTGCTAGGCCGGCGTCCAGTAACGCCTTGGCGTGAGTGCGCCCGGCAATAATATGTACTGTTTTCGTTGATGCCGGCACCTCTGGCATGCTAAACAATAGCGCCGTGCTGCTGGCGCCCTGCAGTAAAAACGTATCGCGATACTGCTGCCAACTGCTGGCCTGCTGTGAAAAAGAAAACTGCGTTGGGTTCAATGCAAATAACATCTTGGCGTAGACATTAAACACCTTACGCCAGCCGTTGCCACAGGCTTGGTTTATCAGCGCGATCTCGCCACTGTGCAAAGGTTGCACCATTGCTAAGTTACCGTACTCCGCCATTGGCGGTGGTTTAGCAATATAAACGCGGATACCGGCGTTGGCATCGCCAAAACCTTTGGCTAATATGGGCATGGTTATCATAGTGTTAGTCAGCCTTAATTCAGGCAATCACTTTAACATAACGCTTCGCCTGTGCCTTAAAACGCTTAGTGTCCGTTTTCACAACACCAAGGAACCTTATGTCAGCCTTTTCTACTGCCACTGTTAACCGGCTGGATCAATGGTTAATGCAGGCAGCCCCGCCCGCGAACACTGTCGGTTTTACCCGCTTTTGCTGGGAGTTTTGGTTTTTTGGTCTGAAGCAGGCGCGGGCATGTTTATTTGTCGCACTGTTTTTTGCCTCGGTATTACTGGTGCCTCGCAGCGGTATTATGGGCATACCACGTTACGATATGCTGTTGGTTCTGGCATTGTTAATTCAATTTTGGATGGTATGGAGCAAACTGGAAACCGTAGACGAGCTAAAAGCGGTTAGTTTGTTTCATCTTGTAGGCTTTGCGCTGGAGGTTTTTAAAACCTCAGGTGCTATCCAATCATGGAGCTATCCAGACTTTGCTTACAGTAAAGTATTCGGCGTCCCCTTGTTTGCCGGTTTTATGTATGCTGCTGTCGGCAGTTATATTATTCAGATTTGGCGTTTATTGCAGCAACGGGTAGTGCACCACCCGCCGTATTGGATGGCAGTAGTGGTTGCGCTATTAATTTATACTAATTTTTTTACGCATCATTATATCGGTGATTACCGTTGGTACATTGCTGCTGCAACACTGGGCTTATATGCCCGCAGCGTGGTGTATTTTACCCCACTAGATCGCGAGCGCAGCATGCCGTTACTACTGGGTTTTGTTTTAGTGGGCTTTTTTATCTGGTTGGCAGAAAACATCAGCACCTTTATGGGGTTATGGAATTACCCTAATCAACTTGGGGCCTGGTCGGTTGTGCATCTGGGTAAGTGGAGCTCTTGGTCATTGCTGGTGATTATGACCTTTACCATAGTGGCGCAGCTGAAATATGTTAAGCGGCGAATTGATGTGCCCCGCTAAAGCACAAAATAAAACGCCTCTGTATTCGAGGCGTTTTATCTAGGCTGACCAATCAATAGCTCAGGTTAGCTTGTTTTAGCGTCTTTTTCTAACAGGTAATTAATCAAGTCGACCAGTTCCGCTTCCATGTTGGATTGGCCTAAGCTTTTGTTAATGATTTTGTATTTACCATTAACCACCAACATTGGTACTCCTGACAGAACCCGGCTTTCTGATAAAGCGTCCTGCTCTTTTTTCATTTGATTAGCTGCGCCGCGAACTGAAAAGCTTTTCATCGCGCTATCGTAGGTTTCGCCGTCGATATCATGCAATAACACTAAACTACGAATTTCCTGCTCATTGGCAAAAGGTGCACGGTAGCGGTGAATTTGATTAAAAATAGCACTGGCCACTTTATCGCCTTTACCCAGTTTTTTCGCTACCAGATATGCACGCGCCAGAGTATTTTGCAGCTCAGGCGAGGCTGCTCGAATAAAATCTACATGCGACTTTTTAAACTCAACGCCTTCTGGCAGTTTTTGCGCAACGCTTTGTGCTACGGGTTCAAATGCATTACAGCCACCACAATAAAAAGAGAAATACTCTTTTACTTCGGCTTTAGGTGTTACTTGCTCGGCAATAACCTCATAATGTTTGCCTTCTTCAAACTTGGCATCAGCGAATGCAGTCAGTGGCAACGCCGCCATTAAAAAGCAGGCTACAAAAAATTTCTTCATCAGTACTATCCCTTATGAATCTTTCGCCAGCAAAAGCCCGTTAGCTTCTACTGCACTTCTTTTAGGTTATTTAAAACATCAACTTACGCAGACCATCTACGAAATTCGCTTCCGCGCAACGTATTATAACTGCAGCTCAGCTTAACAAAAACTCAGTAGCATGGCACTAACGAAAGTGGGGCTTGCTGCAGTAAAAATAACTGCTCTTTCAATGCCAAGCATTGTTGCTCCCAGTATTTGTCTGTTGCAAACCAAGGAAAGTTCATTGGAAATGCAGGATCTTGCCAACGACGAGCCAGCCACGCCATATAATGTACCATACGCATGGCGCGTAAAGACTCAATCAGTTTAAGCTCTGCGGGGTCGAACTGACAAAACTGTTCATATTCTTCCAGCATCAGTTCTAATGTATCACGCTGCTGATGGCGATCACCGGATAACATCATCCACAAGTCTTGTATCGCCGGGCCCATACGGCAATCGTCCAGGTCAACAAAGAACGGCCCCTTATCAACGTAAAACAAGTTACCGGCATGGCAGTCACCGTGTAATCGAATAAGCTGCTTCGGCTTATATTGCTCAACGCACAGTGCAATAACATGCTCAAGGGCGGTGTCAAATGCAGGACGTAGATAAGCTGGAATTAGCGCTAAGCTTTGCAGTTCGCGCTGACTTTGCAACAAATGACTTTCGACACTGAATTGGGGGCGGTGGCTAAAGGGTTTGCTTTTGCCAACCTGATGCATACGGCCAAGAAATCGCCCCAACATGGCAAGTTGTTCATCATTGTCTATTTCAAGCGTACGGCCACCACGGCTGGGAAACACAGCAAAATGGTATCCGCCATACTGTAATAATGACTGGCCGCTAAATTGCAGTGGGGCAACAACGGGTATATCTGCGTTCGCCAGCTCATAGGCAAACTGATGCTCTTCCAGCAATTGTTCCATGGTCCAGCGCTGCGGCCGGTAAAACTTTACGACAAATTTTTCTGGCAGTGCAGCCCCGTCGCGGTAAGCACTAAACTGGTACACCCTATTTTCATAGCTGTTTAAGGCGGTTAAACCCGAACTTACATCCAAGCCTTTATCTGCCAGGGCATCAAGCAATAGGTCTGGCTGTAACGTGCTGAAATCAAAAGCCGTCATCAATGTCCCAGGAAAAACGTGGTCGATTGCTGCAATTGTACACCGGTATCGCCTTGCTGTTGTACGGTAAACGTCATTTCTAACGAATGAGCGTCAGTGCTATCCGGATCCAGTGCCAGGCTTACTGGCACGCTAGTAGTTTCACCGCCCAGTAACGTAACCTGCTCAGGACCAATCCAACGCAAGCCCGGCACGTTATTAACACTTAGATTAAACACCGCGCTGTGCTGTGATTTATTAGAAATGCTTAAGGTATAGGTGTTTTCTACTAATCCGTCATTGGTTTCCCGATACAAAGCGCCCCGATCACGGATAATGTTCATCTCCAGCGGCACCCGGCTGTATAGCGTCCAGGCAAATGCCGCACACACTGCAATAAGTATAAATAGATAGCCCACCAGTTTTGGCCGTAATATTCGCGTAGGCTTGCCATTTAAGCTGTGTTCAGTGGTATAACTAATGAGCCCGGTAGGATAGCCCATCTTGGTCATGGTATCGTCGCACGCATCTATACAGGCACCGCAGTTAATACATTCATACTGCAAACCATTGCGGATATCGATACCCGTGGGGCATACCTGTACACACAAGTTACAGTCAATGCAGTCGCCAAGCCCTTTCTCTTTGTAATCTTTATCTTTTCGGCTGCGCGGGCCCCGGTTTTCACCGCGTTTTTCATCGTAGGTTACCGTAAAGGTATCTTTATCGAACATAGCGGACTGAAAACGCGCATAAGGGCAAATATGGGTGCACATTATTTCTCGCATCCAGCCCGCATTGCCATAAGTGCACAGGGTAAAAAACAACACTGTTACGACGGCCCAGAAGCCAGATTGAAAGGTGAAAAACTCAATAAATAGCTTATCTACCGGGGTGAAATAACCAACGAAAATAAGAGCCGTTAACAACGAAAACGCCAGCCAACAAAAATGCGTCGCCGCTTTTTTTAAAAATTTACTGGCAGACCAAGGATCGGCATCCAATTTCATCCGCTGATTACGTGTACCCTGAATTTTTTCTTCAAACCAAATAAAGATAAAAGTCCAAACCGACTGTGGGCATAAATAGCCACACCACACCCGACCATAAAATGCGGTAATAAAAAATAATGCGTAAGCGGCGATGATAAAAATCCACGCCAGAATGGTGAAATCCTGTGGCCACAGCGTTAAACCAAATATGTTGAACTTTTGTTCAGTAATATTCAATAAAATAGCCTGATGCCCATCGAACGTTAACCAGGGCAGCAACATAAACAGGCCCATAAACACAAAGCCCATGTAACGACGAATGGCCTGGTGTAAGCCTTTAACTGCCCGCACGTATATACGGTCCCGTGGATTATAAGCTGCTGCTTTTGCCGATTCGGGTTTATGCACTTCCACGTGTACGGGAATATTCTTTATATCTATTTTCTGGTGTTCCACTGATAACCCCGATGCTGCCAATTGCACGTGCTGCCAAGTATAACAGCTTGCGCACGGTAATTTTTGACCTGAAACAAAGCAATATCCATGCCGCAGCACTTTACCGGTGAATTTGTTAGTTGTCCCACAGCGAAAGTGCAAACTAAGTTTACGAATTCAACTTTAACTGCAAACAAGGTTTACAATATACAGATATCATTACCGCATCGATGCAGACTGCGTTACGATTCTATACAATAGCCTTAGTAATTTTTGGAGTACCCAAAACAATGAAGAAGTTTTTATGGTTAGTGCTTATTGTAATGTTGCTTATCACCTTTTCTGATAGCAGCTTACTTAGACCTTATAAAGAGCAGCTATTGGAACTTATAGAAGATAACATTGCTGCTGCAGGTGACAGTAAAGAGGCTGTGCTACGTAAAACACGTAAGGAGCTGTTCGCTTTAGCCGAGGAGTGGGGTGATAGCCAACGTGACTATTTGGACAAGTCCAGTGAGACCATTGACAGCCTGAAAAAGTTTCGCCGTAATTTTTGTATTAACAAAGATTTTAACCCCATACTGTTTGGTGACCCACTAAAGCAAAGCTGTACAGTTATTGAAAAACATTATCAAAATTTGATTAAACCTTAAGTAAAGGACGCCTGATGCGCACCTGCGGAATAGAGATTAAGGGCAGCGAAGCTATTATCTGCCTGATGACATTAAAAGACGGATTGTTCGAATTGCCCGATTGCCGGCAAAATCGTTTCGCCCTGAGTAAAGACCAGGATCAACAACAAATGCGGCATTTTCAATTCACCTTTGCCAAGTTTATTGAAGATTACCAAATTACTCAGTTAGTTATTAAAGAGCGCCCACAAAAGGGCAAATTTGCAGGCGGTGCTGTTGGTTTTAAAATTGAAACTGCGCTACAACTTATTGCTGGCTGCGAATGCAGTATTATTAGTGCTACACAGTTGAAAGAAAAAATTAAACAATATCCCCTGCCGGTAGATTTTAGAGACACGGGCTTAAAAGTGTTTCAGGAAACGGCATTTCTTGCCGGATATGCTTTTTTAGCTAAATAGGCTTTATTGCAGCGTCACTTTTTCTTTTTAGCCAGCTGCCGCTTAACCGGTTTGCTGGCTTGTAAAATGAGCTTGCGGATTAATTTTGATTTAGCCTCACCTGTTGCCAAACTCAATTCTGTAAGGGCTTCTATCGCCTCCTGGCTTAGGGTAAACGTAGCATGACGCATGGGTAAGCATGTGGTGTCATCAACTTCTTCTGCAGTAGGTTGACGCATGCTAACAATACGTGGCATGCCCATCGCATAATTGTTAGCATCATCAATAAATTCGTCTGCCGTAAAACCGGGTTTACCGTGCGGCTGCGACTTTTTCTTCAGATCGGTCAGCGCCATCTTCTTGTATCGCCTTCATTGCCAGTAGTTCAGTCACTATATCACGGATTTCCTGCGCCGCTTTGCCATTGGGCTCTACGTCCATCACTGACAAGCCTTTTTCTTCACTATCATCATAGGCATTGCGATTATAAGTAATGGCATCAAGCACCCGAATATTGAATGACTTACAAACTTCTTTCGCTTCCAGAATGCGCCCGGCCTGATTAGGCAGCGATGGGCATTGGGTTATAACACAGCCGACAATCATATCCGGGTTTACTACATTACATGCACTAACCAAGTCTTCAAGATGTTCTAAGGTCTTTAAGTCACGACGTTTTGGCCGCAACGGCAAGACAACATGACTGGCGACCACCATTGCAGATCGAAGCGCCACACTATCCTGACCACCACAATCAACAATCACCACGTCGTAATGCATTTCCAGGCTTTTTAATTCGTAACGAATTTTGCCATACATCTGTACACAGTTAATCCAGGGCAACTCTGCGTCTGTATGCCGCTCTTGCACCCAATCAGATGAGGTGCGCTGCGGATCGCAATCCACTAGCATGACGTTAGCGTTCCGCTCACGGGAAAAGTACACTGCAATGTTTTGCGCCAGACAGCTTTTACCGCTGCCGCCTTTCTCTCCACCAACTAACAAGATCATTAGGCTGTCCCTCATCGCTACAATGGCTGAACCTGTTTCAGATTGTGCCGTGAGATAAGTGTAGATGACATCGTAAACTTGACCAGTAAAACTACAGAAAGATTTTTAGCTAACCAGATGCTTTAGAACAGAATAATACGATAACTAACAAAAACGGAGCTTATCGCTCCGTTGGGTTGGTACTCAATCTGGCTATCGCATACGCCGTTTAAACAGTAACATACTTAGGGGGAACAACCACCAACCAAAGCTACCACCGCTGCTGTCGTCAGGGTTAGTTGGCGGCGGTGCGGTATTTGGTACCAGTGTCAAACCTGCAACAGTATTAACCCGCTCATCAACGACAACCATCGTTTCTATCGTCACAAGGTTGTCCGCAACAAGAGGCTTGTTATCATCCCGGTCGGAATTAGTATAGTTACGCAGTGGCAAATCAATGATACCGCTAAAATTGTAGCGAGGCAGCGCAGCAATAGCGTCAACAACCGCCATGTCGGTACTGCTGATCTGACCAAATACGGTAAAACCACTGTTTTGTTGATCTAAATTTGCTGCATTATTAGCTAAATTAACAAACCACTGATTCGTCGCACTGTTGGGGTTATTCGGCTGCTTTGCCATCGCAATAGTGGCTCGCACATTTGACCATTTTGGCTCGTTGACAATCTGCGCGTTTGTCGCAGTGGCTTTTAATGGCAATTGCTGATCAAACTTAAATCCCCCCCCCTGGATTACAAAGCCAGGTATTGAACGATGGATCACAGTGCCATCGTACCGTCCCGATTTCACATAACTCAGGAAGTTTTGTACTGTCACCGGAGTTGACTCATCATAAAGGTTAATTTCGAACTTACCTACGTTGGTGGTAACTTCTACAACAGTAGCCTGGGCCAGGGTGCTGCAGCCTAACACGAGGCTTACCAGCAGTGCATTTACCGCTTTTATCGACATAATGATACTCTCCGCAATTTGCGCTGCAGCATAAAACAAGCTCCAAAGTAAAATCCAGCTAAGTAACAATTAATTACGTTTGCCAGCTGTTCCAGCGTCACTGCTGGTGCGACGAGAACGGGTTTTGCCATTTTTCCCAACTGCTGGTTTCTTACGTTTCCAGCGCGCGGGTTGCCCCATCGGTAATCCGCTTGGCAATACAAACGCAGCTTCAGTGACCAGCTGAGTCAATTGTGCAACCAAAGGCTGCATAAACCCTTGATAACTTTGCTGGCGCTGACAAATGGCATTTAAAGCCGCTTCCCAACGTGCTGTCATATCAGGCAGTACTGCCTGCACCGGTAACGCATTGATTAAAGCCGTGCCAGTCTGCGTAGCATGTATATTTTTCCCCTCCCGGCGTAAAAAGCCTCGTTTAAACAGTAGCTCTATAATCCCAGCACGCGTTGCTTCGGTTCCCAATCCATCAGTGTCACGTAATATTTTACGGATAGTTGCATCGGTAACATAGCGGCTAATGCCTGTCATAGCACTTAACAGACTGGCATCATTAAATGCCTGCGCTGGCTTGGTTTGCTTTTCTAACATTTGGCTGCCCACACAAACCAGTTGCTGCCCAAGCTGAAGCTTGGGTAATGCAGTTTGTTGCAAAGCTTGTTCTGCTTTATCCGTATCCTGGTGATTTTCATTCTCACGGCGATACAGCGATTTCCATCCTGCTTGAATCTGTGTTCTGGCTTTAGCTATAAAGCAACCGCCAGCCAGGGTGACATCAACTTGAGTATCGCTATAACAAAATGCAGGATAAAACTGCGCCATATACTGTCGGGCTATTAATTGGTACAGCCGCTGTGCCGCTAAACTTAGTTGAGTGACAGACTGACGCTTTTCTGTTGGAATAATGGCATGATGCGCTTCAACTCTGGCGTCATTCCACGCCTTACTTACCAAACGCATGTCTGCTGATGCCACAACGGCTGTTAACTCAGAGTCATTGTTAGCAATGGCCTGACATACCATTGGGGCTTGCTTCAACTGATCTTTAGGTAAATAGCGATTATCTGAACGCGGATAAGTAATTAATTTATGTTTTTCGTACAATTGCTGGCAGGTATCCAACACTTGCTGCGCTGTCATACCATAGCGGCGGGCAGCATCTATTTGTAATGTCGATAAGTTATACGGTAAGGGTGGAGCCTGTTTGCCATCTTTATGCTCTAGTTTACTAATTACTCCCGTTTCACCGCTGATTTTTTGTTGTACTTTTTCAGCCAGCGCTTTTGACAACACCCTGCCTGCGTCATCTTGCCAGGGCAAGCAGGCAGCACTGGGTTGCCACAATGCTGAAAATTGCTGCTTATCTTGCGTCTCGAGTTCAGCTATAACCTGAAAAAACGGCTTAGTGATAAAGTCTGCTATATCCTTATCCCGCTTTACTACCAGGCCCAATAACGGGGTTTGCACGCGCCCGACGGATAACACGCCTTGATAGCCCGCTTTTTGCCCCTGCAGAGTATAAGCACGGGTCATATTCAGCCCATACAACCAGTCAGCCCGGCTACGCGCTAATGCTGACGTTGATAACGGGACAAACTCCTTATTAGGTTTAAGCTGCGTTAACGCTCGCTTCACCGCGGGCAAATTAAGATCGTTAATTAATAAGCGTTGTGTATTGGCTAATTTTTCGCCCGTTACACCGCAAAATGCAAGAACTTCATCAACTAACAATTGACCTTCTCGATCAGGATCTCCGGCATGAACTACACTATCTGCTTGTTTTAACAGTTTTTTAATTACATTCAGTTGCTGCTGCGCTGATTTCCGAACTTTTAATTGCCATTTATCCGGCACTATAGGCAATTGCGTTGCCTGCCAGCGTTTAAAATCCGGACTATAATCATGTGGCTCAGCTTGCTCCAACAGGTGGCCAACACACCAACTAACGACGTCACCGTTGGCTAATCGGATAAAGCCATTCTCTTTAAACTGTGGCTTAGGCAATGCTGCAGCGATGGCTCTGCCTAAACTGGGTTTTTCGGCGATATAAAGTTTCATTGCGGCATCACAACTGTAATTTTAAACAGCACTTTAGTTGTTTGAACGTTAAGATGCAAAAAAAATGTAATTAAAAGTTGGTTTTAAGAAAAAAGTGCATAGAATGATTGCTTAGTATAAGCCAGTAGTTTTTAGGTTTTCACCCCCGTCAGTTGGATGTAGAGCGATGCAATATAGTGAAGTTAAGAAGATCTGTGATGAACTGCATAAAACAGGCAAGCCTGTTTCATTAGATTATTTAATTTCTCAAGTACCTGGTGCTCAAGCCAGTTTGGTAGTGCATTACCAAAAATGGCGGAATGAACAAGCCAATGTAGCGCCACCAACGACGACTGGTGAGAGCATGTTTAGTGAAGATTTTGTCGCAGCGTTTCAGCGCGAGTCCGCCCAGCATTCGAAAAAATTAACCGACCAGCTAAATCAGCAACTGCAACAAGCTATGCAAGCTGAAGTGTTGGCGGCTGAACACAACCGAGAGTTACAACAGGAAGTTGAGCAACTGCAACAGCGCAAAACGGAGTTAGAATCCAGTTTGCAGCAGCAACAGCAGCAGCTTTCAACTCAAGCCGAAAAGTACTCTAGCCTTATAGAAGAACGCGACCAGGCATTGGCTGTAGGTAAAGCGCAGCAGCAGGAACTGGATGACGCCAGATCGCAATTGTCGCAACAACTGGATACTATTGAGCAGACCGAATTAGAACTGCAGTCTCAGAAAACGGCTCTTGAACAAGTACAACAACAGCTACAGACAGCTGAGCAAGACCTGGCTGCCGCGAAACAAGAAACTGAGCAAGCAAAGCAAGATGCAGAACAGTTACAGTTAAAAATAATCAGCCTGCAACAGTCACAAGATGAACTGGAACAACAGCTGCAAGGCGAGCAAGAGCTTAACCAACAAAAGCTTCAGCAGTTGCAAGATGAACTGGCGGCTAACGAACAAGAGTTAGAACCGTTAAAAGCCAAATTAGAAGCAGCACAGCAAGCAGAACAGCAGCTGAAAGCGCTGGAGCAAGCCGAAGAAAAAGTTAAAGCAGAGTTAGCCGCTGCACATAAAACCAGCAAAAAGTTACAGCAAGACTTACAAACACGCGAGCATGATGTTACAGAGCTCGAGGCAATGTTAAGTGAGTTTGAAAATAAACTTCAGCAGGCAACCAAGACCGAAACTCAGGCAGTAGCATTAAATAAACGATTGCAAGCTCAGTTAGAGCAAGCGCAACGAGCATTGAATGATCAGGATGACGGAGTTACACCCACAGCATCCGCAGCCGACAATTCAGCGAATAGCGCGTTATTAGCTGATCTTGAGACTGCACAGCAAGAACTGGCAAGCGCGCAGCAAATGGTTGAGCAGCTGAGCGCTGAACGTGACCAGGCGCTAAGCAAACTAGAGCAGGTACAGCAACAAGAAGGTACCGTAGTTGTTGAGGCGCAAGCCAATAACGATGAAGCCCAAGCCAGAATTACACAGCAAGAGCAAGAGTTAGATGCGCTTAATACACAAATTAGCGAGCTGAATAAAGAGCTTGATCATATTCGCCGTGAAGCTGACGTACAGCGCGACAATGCCGTTAAAGCGCAAGAACAGTTAGATGCCATGCAAAAAGCGCAGTCTACTGAAATAGATGACTCACAAGATATTCAGGCAACATTGGAACAGCTGCGCACCAACAATGCCATGTTAAAAGAGCAAAGTGCTATTACCGCGGGTCATCAGTCGGAGCAACGCGAGGTCATTCGCCAGTTACGCGAAGAATTACAGCAACAGCGTGATTTAGTTGCCGATATTCAGCTGGAAAAAGAAAAGCTGAAGAAAGAAAGAGCCCAACTTGAACAACAAGTTAGTTTTGTAAAAGACAATGCCGCGTCAACCATTGAGCGCTTAACGCGTTACCGCGAACAGGCTCAGGAAAAAATTGAAAAGCTGGAGAAAAAGCTTAATAACGCTTAACTAAGCCTTATTGCTTGCACGTTATACAAAACCACTACCGGGCATATTGCCCGGTAACGGCTAAATTTATTCACTCTGCACTTGTAACCACCCCGCGCCAAACTTAGTTGAACCTACAGGATTATTCATGAAGTTGACATTCGTTCTCGCAACGACACTCCTGGGTAGTTTAATGCTACTGAGCGCATGCAGCACATCAAATACCGTGCAACAGCTTAACGGAATACCAGATAACGCCGCCGATATCGTAAAAAATAAAGCCTATTTTCAAAATATGTACCGCGGTGACATTCCGTACCCTGCCAACTGTGAGCAGGATTGCTACTTACCTCACCCGTTAGTAGAGTGCCAAACGCCAGCAGAGCAGTGTCGCTATACCGGCGCTAAAGCATCACCGGAGTTAAAAACCGGTTTTAGCGTGCACTGGTTAGGGCACGCCAGTTTCAGTATTAATACACCAGACGGTCAGCAACTTTTGCTAGACCCGGTAACCGGTCAGTTTGACTGGCCAGTTAACTGGGCTGCACACCTCTTTGGCACTAAGGCTCGACCTACTATGCCTGAGCTTAGCCCAGAACAATTGGCTGCCACTGATGCTGTACTGTATTCGCATTTGCACTATGACCACTTTAGTACCCGCGATATTAAACTTATTGGCACCAGCGCTCATTATTATTTGCCCTACGGTATGGCAGCATACATGCCAAACGGCGGCTATCAAGTCACTGAAATGGCTTGGTATAGCAGCGCGCAACAGGGCAAGCTAACCATTGATGCTGTACCGGCACGTCACTTTAACAGCCGTACCCTAAGTGATGAAAACCAAGCATTGTGGGCAGGCTGGCTAATTCAACACGGCGATAAAAAGCTATTTTTTGCCGGTGATACCGGCTATTCACAGCATTTTAACGACATAAGGCAAAGGTATGGTGTTATTGATATTTGCCTGCTGCCCATAGCCTCTTACCATGGGCCAAATTACCGCGCCGTACATATGACACCAGAAGATGCACTCATGGTAGCGGAAGAATTGGGCTGTAAAGTGATGATCCCCTGGGGGTACGGCAATGCCAGCTGGCAGATGGGGGATCACAGTTCACACTCACCACTGCTGCGTTTACTTTATATGCAGCAGCGGCTAAACAGTAAGGTGCCGCTGCTGATTTTAAATGAAGGCGATCGTGTTGCTCTGTAACGCAGCACTGGGAATTACAGCACCGGTTTTAACCGGGCTTTAGTGGCCAGCCTATTGCTGAGTTTTCCGGTAACGGCCCACACCAGTAGCGCCAGCCAGGCAATCCAGGAAACACCGGCCGGAATATTTAGCAGTGCAATTTTGCCAAAATGCTGGCGGTTAAACGCCAGCGCTAGCAGGCTGGGTAAAAACCACACCGTTAAAAAGAACAGACCAAAGCCAACTAAAAACAGTACATCAGCTTGTTGCCAGGCCGTGCTGAAGGTGGCGATAAAGTGGTTTATAGTTTCCATGTTTTAGTCCTCGTTTGTTACTTTTTTAACTGCAGCTTCAAGCACCACGGCAATCAGCCACATTGCCGCAAAAAAGATGCCGAAAGATACTAACTCGTTGCTATCGACCTGGTACCAAGCGGTTGTCAATGGTGTTATTAAGTGTTGTAGGGTTTCCATTATTATTTCCTCATCATGTGTAAGATAAATTTGCTAATCAGATTTACAGTTCAATTTTGGTCAGGTTTTCCAACTGGTTTTTTAGTTCTTCAACGCGCCAGGCGTAGCCTTGCTGCACCACGGTGTGCACAGTATTTAGCGCAGTAAGATTGGTAAGCGGATTAGCTCGCATCACAATAAAGTCAGCAACAAAGCCTGGTGCAAGCTGGCCGGTGTTAGCCAGGTTCAGATGGCGGGCGCCGCCTATCGTAGCCAGTTGCAATATTTGCCAGTTCGTTAAACCTGCACCCTGGCTAAGTTGTAATTCACGCAGATAAAAGGGGCCGCTGGCTACACTGTCAGTGCCGATGGCTAATGGCACGCCGGCGTCAAATAAACGTTTAAACAATTGCTGTACTTTTGGTAGTTGCTGCTGCGCAGTAGTAAATTCTTCTGCTGTCCAGTCATAACTTGGCGCCGCCATCGTTGCGCGCCAACGCTTGCGCATCTGTGGGTGAAATACCCACATATCATCCTCAGAATAAAGCGCGTCTAACTCGCGGGCGAAATATAACAATTCATTAACAACCAACGTTAAATCAATCCGGGTTTGTTGCTTAACTAAGCTGCCGATCAATCGCTGCACTGGCTCACTGTCGTAGTCTACATGCTGGAACCAGCTGTAAATAAATCGCTGATTAAGCAGATTTTTTCTTTCAGCAAGATAAGAGACTTTAGATGCCCCGGTTAACAGCTCAGCACTGGTTGGCAGAGCATGGGTTAATATATCAACGCCGAGCTCTGCCGCGTACTGCCAACTAACACTGTCCAGATGCGCGACTGTTTTCAAGCCTGCCTCATTAGCCAGGCGCACGCCCATTGCCACCTCATCTTTACTCAGACCCGCATAAAGCTTGATGTAATCGGCCCCCTGCGCTTTTTGGCTAGCTATTTCTACCTGCCAACCGGCTTCATCTTTCGGATGTACAGAGCCTCCTAAAATCGGCGTGGGTTCAAAGATATAACCAGCATAGCTGAGCTTTGGCCCAGGCCAACTCCCTGATTGCTGTTGACGCAGATACTCAGCATTCGCAGCCGCGTCGCCCGCCGGACTAAAAGCCGTGGTCACGCCGGTGGCAAGCGTACTGATGGCGTGATAACGGGTCATTTCACTGTTGCCTTGCAATGTCAGTGCTGGCTTACCGTCCTGCATCACCACCCGTGGTGGGCCGGCGGTCAAATGCAGGTGAACATCAATCAAGCCAGGCATGACATATTGGCCCTGCAAATCAATCTGATTTGCCGCCTCAGGTAAGCCGGCATCTGCCTGAAGCTGCCCCATTTGCACTATGTTGCCATTTTTTACCAACAACCAACCGTCGTTAAGCTGTTGCTCAGTTGCCGGATTTAGCAAGGTAGCGTTGTGATACAGCACCGTGTCTTGCTGAACAGCGCTTAAATTATCTGCCAGCACCAGCTGCGATGAAAAACCTGCGACCAAACAGACAAGTAATGATTTTTTCAAGTTTATTGTTTTCAAGGTAAGGCTCCTGCTATTTTCTGTATTTGCTGATTAAGTCGTTGATTTTTTGTCAGGTGTTACAGATTATTTTTTTATTTATTTGTGTAACACTTGGTCTGACTTAACAGACTAAACGGGTAGGCGCGGTAAAAGCTGCGTAACTCAGACAGACTTAATAAAAGGGCGTCATCGTTTGATAACAGCACCCAACAGCGGGCAAAACGCTACCAATTTCGTTTTGAAACTATGGCAGCAACACCAGGGCGCCATTGGCCGTGCTTTAATGGCCAACGAGGCAGATCCGGCAGCGCGGCAAGATTTAAAACAGGATATTTTTTTGGCATTGCATCAGGCGGCAGACAGGCTAAAAGCTGCAGAAATGCCGCGCGCTTACCTGTTTCGTATCGTGCACAATGTCACTGTCGATCATATAGCCCGTGCACAGCGGCATAAGTGGCAGCCACTGGATGACGAATTACAGCAACAGATGCTGGATGATTGCCCGTCAGAACTATTAGGTGAACAACAACAAAGCCAGCAGTTAATGCGAGCCGTAAGGCAATTGTCTGCAGCTAACCGGCAGGTGATTTTGCTGGCAATGGAAGATTTAGATGCACCAGAGATTGCAGATATTCTGCAAATTAGCCACGGTGCAGTGCGGGTGCGGCTTAATCGCGCCAAAACAGAATTGATGGAGCTGATGCAAAATGGCAGATAACTTTGACTTTGACGCCCTGGCGAAAAGCTGGCAGCAGCAACCTGCGGACGAGGCGGCTCCAAGCACCACTGATTTAGCCGAGGCCAGTCAGCGCCTGCGCGAGCAAAAATTGCTGATGTATGGCGAGTGGCTCGGGGCGGTTATTATGGCTATTACTGCAGTGTGGTTATTATTTAACCTGCCTGGCTGGCTAGGGGGAGTTTCAGCCCTATTTCTGGCACTTGGGGCCTTAAGTACAGCATATATTAGCTGGCAGATACACCGGCCAATACTGGCTTATGACAACTGGAGTAGCAACGGCTTGCTGCAATTTCGCCGCCGGGCCTGCCAGCTTAATGTACAGCATTATCGCTATACCCAGCTCAGCTGCTTGGCACTACTGTTATTTACGCTGGTACTGTGGATTTTGCACCTGTGGCAACTGGACGATACCCCACTTACCATGCTGCTATTTTACAGCCTGATCGTATCGCCGGCCTGTGTGTTTGGCATTTACCGGCTGCAAAAAAAGGTTCATCAAAAAGCCATTGAGTTGGCGCATTTAGATGCGCTGGCCGCGGACTTTGACTAAGCAATTGTCCCAGCACTAAGCTGCCGGCAAACACCGGCAGCAACTAGCACTGACATATACGCCAGAAAGGCAGCTACGATACGCTACTGTAAACATCGCTGAGTAAAAGCGGCTGCATTTCTGCAGCCGGGGAGCAGCATAAGAATATTTACTACCTTGGTTTATAAACCGCAATAGGCCGCTAAGCCTTTGTCGGCAACCTCGTCCACAGCATGTTGTCCGCCAGCGCGCAGCGCAGCAACTTTGGCTTCAACTTCAGCGGTGTTGAGTAATTGATCTTCAACATGCAAAACCCAGTCAATGTCCTGCTGATACTGCCTGGGCTCAGCTGAATCAATCGGACCAACAGAGCCGTCGGCGCCTTTAGGCATAAACCACAGGTTAAAATTCATCGACATCGGCACTTCCGGCGCCACGGCGGCACTGTGCTCGCCAATTTCGCTACCATCAACATAGTAGCGCACCGACTCTGACGTTACATTCATCACCAGCGTATGCCAGCCGGCATAATCACCCGGTACGCGGCTAAACTCGTTCACTTTAGTCCAGGGCTCTAACTGAAAGGTTTCCCAGGTGGTGGTCCACATCGCACTATCGCTGTTTTCGCCCCAACCACCGTTTGGCAGATACTCAAAATCCACTTCGCTGTAATCCGGATCCAGTGGTGCGGCAAGCGGGCTTATAGCATAAAAGGTCTGGATCACTTCATCGCCATCCGCACCATAAGTGGGCTCGTTGCGAAAAAACACTCGTGCAGCATAGGTGCCGTACAAATATTTACGCGCATGACAAATTTGCGTATGGCGTGTGCCGGCACCGCTACCATCCGTGACCGAGCTCATACGGGCAATGCCGAACTGCGCTTGCTCTGGTGCAGGGTGAACACTTATGCCCTCTGCCGACCAGGTGGCAGCAGCAATACCGGGATGGCCGGTTTCGGTGCGGGCAGTCCAGCCATTGGCAAACAACGCCTCAGCACTGGTGTAGTTAAAATCGTCAAACATCAAACCAGTTTGATCAGGCATTGCCGCAGTTTGATTTGAATTGGTAACCGTAGCTGGCCCACAACCGCCCAGTAGCAGCAATACAGCAAATGATGAATAGCGCATAATTTTCCCCGTTTTTTGTTTAAAAAACAGCCTAACGGCTAAATGACAACGCTGTCAATTGCTAATTCCATATACTCTTCTGTTGTTTGGTTAATTATCTGCCAGTAATTAACGTCATATTTTGTTGCTGATCTAAAGTGATAATACTATTAGCCCGCTGCGGCATCTGCTGCCAACCGGCCTGCGTTAAACGTTGAAACGGCAACATAAAGCGTGCCAGTTCGATATCTGTCATGCCGCTGCCGCGTTGTTGCCATAACTGTTGCTCTTGCCTGGCGCGCCAGCGGCATACGCAATCCCAGTTGGGTGCTTGCAGCCAAATAAGCGATTTTAGTAAATGCCAATATTCAGTATAAGGCCCGGCAAGCTGCGCATTAATGTAATGGCGCCAGCGGCCATCTTCATCCTCACTGGCTTCCAGCGTATTTACCGGCATAGCCAATTCAGCCTCTGTTTGTGGGGTAACACCAACACACCAGCCTTCAACAATCAGTATATCCAGCTGTTGCAACGGCAAAGGCGCAGCCGGTTCATCCAGTGCTTTATCAAACTTCGGCAGCGTAACGGCCTCTCCCGCCAGCACTGCGTAAGCATCTTTAATAGCTTGCTGAATGTTGTGGGTACCCGGCACCCCGCGCAGTGCCAGCAAAGGATGAATACTCTGCGCCAGCTGCGTACGCTGCACCTTGCTCAAATAGTAGTCATCAAGCGACACAGCTGCTGCTTTGATGCCGTGCAGGGTTAGCTGCTGTACTAACAATGCTGCCAGCGTACTTTTCCCACTACCCTGAGCACCACTGATGCCAACAACTGCAGGGAGCGACAGCACCGCCATCTTATGCAGTAACAATGTAATGACAGAGTCATAATGTTGCTGCGCTGTGGGGTCAAGCTTTAGTTGTAACGGCAATGTCAGCGGCATGTTTTTATCCTATTGCCTTTCACAGGGGGCTACTTTATGGTGAGCATATCCGGCCGCTTAGCCGCCAAAACAGTACCTTACAGTGTTGCAGAGAAATAAGTAGATAAGCGCTATGTCAGTCAAAATCAACAACCTTAGTGTACACCGCAGCGGAAAAATAGTATTGCAGCAGTATGAGCAACAATTTACTCAGCGCCTTAGCTGCATTACCGGCGCCAATGGAAGTGGTAAATCCAGTTTACTCTGTGCTATCGCCGGCATTTTGCCTTATCAAAGCGGTGACATTCGCTGGCAGGACGCACTCATTACAAAGGCGCGCGCCGATATCGCTATTGCCAGTGACGCCATTACGTTGCCGGATTTCGCCAGCGCACGGGATGTTATATTGCTAACCCAACAACTTTGGCAATTAGGCTGGCCGCAACAGTTAATTAACGACTTTCAGTTTCAGCCCCAACTTGATACTCAATGCGCCAGCTTATCCACGGGTAATCTGAAAAAATTACAGCTAATCCTCGCTTTTATGCGCCAGCCAGCCCTGCTCCTGTTAGATGAAGCTAATATTGCGTTGGATGCACAGGCCCAGGCATTGCTATGGCAACTCATCGCGAGTTTTAACGGCTGGATCATTGCCGCCAGCAATGAAGCCCAGTTATATGCTGATAAGGGTTTTACTCTGGTTGCCCTGCATGAGGTTTAGCGTCTATCTGCGCTTTCGCTGGCGCTGTTTTGGTAGCGCCACGCGACAGTTAATGCAGCAACTGCAGCAGCTAATGTTATGGCTTGTCATATTACTGGGGCCTGCACTGGCTGCTTTATTATTTATGCTGCTATTGGCGTTGGGTGTATTGTACCGACCCGATCTGCCGGTGCAGCAACGCCTGCTGCTGTGCTGGTGTTTAATTTGCGGTCAGACCTTGCTGTTGTGGTTGTATCAGGATGCCGTTCTGGCCAGTCGCTACCAAATATTTTTACGTAGCTTCGCTGTGCCGTCGGTCTGGCAGCGTAGCGCTGATATGCTGTTAATGCTGCTATGCAGCCCAATGTTACTGCTGCATTTGCTGATTATCGCTAGCGCAGATCTTAACCTGTGGCACACGGTATTACCCCAGCTAAGCTTTGCCATACTGCAACTGCTTTTTACTGTAAGCGCCCTGTACCGGCCTCAGCCGACTGCTTTGCTATTATTGCTTTGTTTACCGGCCATGCTGCTATGGCCACTTTCTTTTAGTAGCGGCCTTGGATTACTGGCGCTACTTTGGCTTAGCGCTCTTTTGCCGTTTCGGTTTCCATCACTACAGTTTAGAAGCCGCAATGCGCTGTTATTCTGGTTAAAATGCTGGCGCCATCAGCTGCCACAATGGTTAAGCCGCTGTATGCTGCTACTACTATGCCTGCTCATGGCTTATATCAGCCTGCAACAGCGGCCGGACCTTAGTGCGTTAATCAGCTTTATCTGCGGTCTGTGTTTACTCGTGCTAAGCACCAGTATGCAGCTCAATAGTAATAACACCGTGCAGCACTATGCGTTGTTTTTTAACTTGTACCCACAAGCTTTGCAACGTTGGCAGTATCTTCCGCCATTATTATTGTCAATGCTTAGTCTTAGTCTGCTGTATATTATCTGGCCAGAACCGGGCCTGATTTTAGTACTACTACCCACTTTTGCAATTAGCTGGTATCTGGCCTGCCACCAACCAAAGCACTTTATTAGCGGCTGGTTAACAGGCGCAAGTTGCAGCACATGCCTGTTTATTCTGGTTGGTTTTGGCTAAAGTATAACCACAACAATAGCTTACCCTGGTGAACTGATGCTAAACGCCGCTGCCAAACCCTTAGTTAAACTGGTTGAACGTTACCTGCCTGACCCTTACATTTTTGTGTTGCTGCTCAGCATAGTGGTGTTTGTTGCTGCAGTATTGGTTGAACAGCAAAGTCCACTGCAAGTACTGCAATATTGGGGTGATGGTTTCTGGGGTCTACTTAGTTTTTCGATGCAAATGCTGTTGGTGCTGGTTACCGGCTTTATGTTAGCCAGTACACCGCTGGTAACCGGCATACTAAACCGCCTGGCAACACTGGCTAAATCAGCTGGCCAGGCCATTATTTTGGTAACGGTGGTATCGCTGGTTGCCAGCTGGCTAAACTGGGGCTTTGGTTTAGTGGTCGGAGCCTTATTTGCCAAAGCTTTGGCGCGGCGTATTAAAGTGGATTACCGCTTGCTGGTAGCCAGCGCCTACTCTGGTTTTGTCGTCTGGCATGGCGGTCTGGCGGGCTCTATTCCGCTGACTATTGCTACCCCCGGCCATTTTAGCGAAGCGCTTATTGGCGTTATAAGTACCAGCAATACCATTTTTGCCGGTTTTAACCTGTTATTAGTCGCGTTGTTGTTTGTGGCAATACCACTGGTCAATTATCTGATGCTGCCCAAGGCCGGCGACAGTGTTTATGTTGACCGCGCCAAGTTGCAGGATACGCCGCCCGCGCAAAGTGGTAACGCCCGCCCGGCTGATAAACTGGAAAATAGCCTGCTGCTAGCATTGCTAGTGGGTTTAGCCGGTATTGCTTACTTGGTACAATATTTTGCCAAGGGTGGCAGCCTTAACCTGAATATCGTTAACTTCCTGTTCTTGTTTTTAGCGATAGTGTTGCACGGTACGCCACGGCGGTTACTGCATAGCCTGCAGCAGGCCATTCAGGGCGGTGCTGGCATTGTTATTCAGTTTCCGTTTTATGCCGGTATTATGGGCATTATGCTGCAATCTGGCTTAGCGCAAAGTATGTCACAGTGGTTTGTCAGCTTTGCCAGCGTCGAATCACTGCCGTTCTGGAGCTTTATCAGCGCAGGCATTGTGAATATTTTTGTGCCCTCCGGCGGTGGCCAGTGGGCTGTACAAGCGCCGGTAATGCTGCCCGCAGCATTGGAATTAGGTGCCGATGTCAGCCGCATAGCTATGGCCGTTGCCTGGGGTGATGCCTGGACCAACCTTATTCAACCCTTTTGGGCCTTACCGGTACTGGCTATCGCCGGCTTAAAAGCGAAAGACATTATGGGGTTTTGCCTGGTGCAACTGCTCATCACCGGCGTAATTATCAGCCTGGTACTGAGCTTTGTCTGAGCCGAACGAGTATGGCGCTATTTAATAACCTGCCTAGCATTACAAACTTGGTAGCTGGGCAACTAATCACTAGCAGGGATTTACCACCAAATCTATATTTGTCTCTAATAGCTATTAGAACTAAAAAAACCGCACCCCCATTAAAACTTTTAATTAACTTAAATGTACTTTTAGCTGCTGGTTGTTTAACATGCGTTTTCGGTTTTTTTAATTAAGAAAGGACGCTTTCTGTTATGAAAGTATTATTCACTTTGTGCTTTGCAGTTTTAACAGCCCTACCGGCTCTTGCTGGCGTTACGCCTTGGATAGAACTTAAGATTGAGAATGGCCATATTTCAATACCCATCACCATTTCAGGCATTGAAACAAAAGCAATTATAGATACCGGCTCACAAATTAACGCATTAAACAGCGCGTTTCGTAATAAAAACGAGCTGAGCTTCGGCACTGGACAGAATTATAAACTCAAGGGCGTGCACGGCACGGAGATGGTCAACAGTTTTAACCAGGTACCGGTAAATTTGTTCGGCGCCGAGATGAAGTTGGATGGGCTAGCTGACATTTCCTTAGGCCACCACTCAACAGGGTTATTATTGGGCGCCGGTTTCCTCGAGCAATTTGTATTACAAATTGACTACCCTAATCAGCGCATCCGTTTTGTCACCCACGGTGTACTTAAGATGTCTGAACTACAAAATATCGACTTTCAACTGCAAAAAGGCAGTGGTATGCCAATAGTAAAAGTGGGGCTGGGAGAGGATAAATCAGCCTGGGTGCTTTTTGACACAGGTAGCAACGGCGGCTTACTGTTTAATAAATCCATGTCTGAAGCTATGGGCTGGCATGACACCTTGTCTGCTGAGCAAAGCCTTTCTAAGGGCGCTACCAGCCATGTCGCCGTAATGGACAACTACCGTGTTCCAGAGGTCGTGTTTGGCCCTTATACTCTGGAACATGTGTTGGTTAGCATTCCTGCTGATGACAGCCGCATTTTTCAGCAAGCACAGTATAAAGCGCTCGGGTCTAATATCCGGGGCAAAAAAATACAGGGTATTCTTGGTTACGATATACTGCAACACTTTGTATTAACTGTCGATTATAAAAACGGGTATGCCCATGTTGGGCTGCCAGAAGACAGTGAATAATATAAACGGCTTTGAATAGACACTTAACGGGGTTTTGCAGTAGCGTTGAAGCTTTGTACTGTCTAGCTGAGCGATTCATTTGCCGTCTGATCGAGTATAAAAGTACCTCCCGCCAGCGGGACAACCATTTCAAAGCTACATCCCTGGCCCGCAAGAGAACTTACCCGGATCGTAGCGGAAAACTTGCTACACTGGTGTTTTAATGCTGACAGCCCAACACCCCGGCCTGACAACTGTGTTACTGCAGATTTTGTTGTCAGCTCTTCTGCAAAAATAAGATGCAAAATGTCATCATCATTCATTTGCTGCAGGGCCGCGTTGTCGGCCAGTGCCTTTTCCACAGCATAGTGTTTAACCTGCTCAACGGCGATGCCTCTGCCATCATCGGAAATATTGATAAATAGACGCTGGTCCCGATATTGCACATCACAGCTAAGGGTAGCGGCAGCGGTTTTGCCATCCGACAACCGTTCTTCCGGCAGTTCAATACCATGGTCTACCGCATTGCGGAATAAATGCACCATGGCATGTATTAACGGCTGGTAATAATTTGTATCCAGAAACACGGTATCACCGAGGTAGTTTACCGGTTGCAGTAACTTACCTTGCTGGCGGGCCAGCCGTTGTGCGGTAACAAAATGACAAGCTAGCGCCTCTTTTAGCGATTTATACTGCAGTTGCTGCAGCAATTTAGCTAACGGTTGGTTACCTTGAGCGGCAAAGTTTGCCTGTAGTTGCTGCACTAAACTCAATGGTACCGGCAACATTTTTTCCTGGGTAAAGAAATTGCCCCCCAGGTGTTGCTCTAGCACAGCCATAACATCTGCTAGTAGCGCAGAAAGCTGTTCAAATTGCGCTTCAGACAGATGGAAACCTACTGCCATTGCCGGGTCATTGAGTATGTTCTGTAATGCTTCTTCCAATTGATGTAATACTTCAGGAAAATGTGGGCAGTAAATTTGTGCCAGCAGCCCCTTGTAGGTATGGACCTCGCGGAACAACTCCCTCAGTTCGGCGTTACCGGGGTTTGACCAGATTTTATTGGCCAGCTGAGTATCGATAAATTGACGGAAAGCTAATAAGGTGGCCCGGACCTCATCAGACTGCGTAAGGGCATAAACAATAAATCCGGCCTGCTGTTGCTGCTGCAACAGTTCGTGTTGCAATGTTTTTTGTTCGGTAATGTCACTTAAAATCACCATCACCTGATCAACACTGATTTTTTTGTACTGTAGGTCGTAATACCGGCCTGCCAACTGCAGTTCGTTCGGTAACAGACTGAGGTAGGTATGCACCATATCCGCTGGCTGATCAGCCATCAGCACTTCGGGCAAAACGTCCTGATATAACGCTTGCAGGTTGTTATTGTCAGCCGCCAGTAAGTTCACAATATCGCCACTAAGACGAGGAGCATTAAAAATTTTCAGACACTCTTTGCTGTAATCCGGCTCTAACTGCAATGCACTATTACAGGTTAAAAAGCCCTGACCTGTATTGTCCAGCAGGGCTTTAACTTGTTTCAGATGCAGCTGAGTTTGTTTATCCGCCAGATTAAGCTGCCGGTTAACCTGCTCCAGCGCTTGCATACTGTCACGATAAGCCTGAGTTCTTTCTTGCACCTGCGCTTCGAGTTGTGCCCGGTATTGTTTGCGTTGCAGCGCCTGTGAAATATGCCTCGAGACGTATTCCAGCAGTCGTCGCTCCTCGTCGGTATACCCAGGCCGATCATCATAAATCTGCAAGCAAAGTACGCCGTAGGTTTGTTGCTCGCTAAATAAAGGCAACCCCAGCCAATATCTGGCAACACTGCCAAACCGTGGCTGCAAACCACTTTGCTTAACAATTTTATCTTCATCACCATACAAGGCTATGCCATGCTGCAGGATCCATAAGGTCCAACTGCCGTTTAGCTTTTCGACCGCGACCTTGTCTTGTGGTTGCGGTAAATCGGTATCCTTTTCATCAGCGATGTAGGGAAATTGTATGGTTTGTTGTTGCTTATCGTACAAGGCGACAAAGAAATTTCTGGCAAATAGTAATGATGATATGGATTGATGCACGTCTTTTAGAAAACTGTGCATGTCAGCATCACCTGCCGCCAACTCACTGATAGTAAATAAAGTTTTTTGTACTTTTTCGGTCTGAATCCGCTCTGCTACCTCTTGTGCCAACTTGGCGTTAACGTCAGACAGCGCCTGCAGAGACGTCTCTTTACTATGTAATAAGCTAGCCCTGGCCTGGTCTTTTTCCTGCTCCAACCTGTCGGCTCTAAGTGCTAAACCACTGGATAAAACAATCGCCTCAAGAATGGCACCTAAAAACAAAATATATTCCGTGGCAGGGTAGGCCGCAATATAACCATAGGTTTTCAAAAATTGCAGTACACCGCCGGTCAGCACAAAAAAGCGGCCAACCAAATACAGTCTGGCACCCTGCATGCCTTTGAGGCTAGCTAGCAACGCCACGGTAAACAGAATAAACACCATCACCAGGGCATTATAAACGGCCAGCAACATAGCAGTAGCGTAACTAAACAAGCCGCTTAACAGCAGCAGTAAAACCGACCAGCAAACCAGCGCTTTTAAAGCGATTGCTACCTTGCCTGGTAAGGCTCTGCTATGGAAATACTCCAGCGTAAACAAGTAACTAGATATACTGAAGGCATATAGTGAAACAGGCACCAGCCAAAGCATGTTAGGGCCAGCATCCGGCCACAAATGAGTACTGCCTATGCCGGTAACAGAAATAAATACTGATACTATAGTTACCAGAAACAGCACATAAATGGCGTTGGCTTTATCTTTTGTCCAAATAGCGACCAAGGCGTTGTAAATAACTAACAATAACAACACACCCAGGATAAAGCCTACCCAAAGGTATTTTTGTACAATACGTTGCTCACGCTGTGTTGCAGAAACAATTTCAACCGGCACCGACACGCTGGTGTTACTGACAATACGCAACAAAAAAACGTTCTCTGACGCTGCAGCGCCAACCGGAATATAATGTACTGTGGTGCCGGAGGTCCGCTCGGCCATGGGTATCGCGCTGCCTGCGCGGCCAATACGTTCCGGCTGACTATTGACCGGCGCAGTACGTGGCAGTTTGTACACTTCAATATCTTGCAATAACGGGTAATCCAGGCTGATAAAATGAGGCTCAGCTAATCCCTCCCAGCCTTTGCCTGGAGTGATCCGTAACCAGAAAGCAGACTGACTGTAGCCGGCACTAAACTTCGTTAAGGCTAATGGCGTGAAAGCCGACTGGCTTGCATCAGAAGCAAGCTGCATAACGGTTAGCTGTTGTTCTTTATCTTCTAATACCGCCAACGAAAACGTTAATTCGGGTAGTGGAGCGCTGTGCTTTGATAACGCCGCATCTGCTGGTGAAAATAGTCCGGCGCTTAGTAGCAACAAGGCCAGCAAAGCCGGAACTAATAAGGTTAAGGTATAACGCAGGTTAGTGATCACTTAGCGATCAAGCCTTAATCCGTTTCAATTGCATCGGGTATCGCCGGAGTAACACAATACACGTCTAATTTCCCCAGCTCATGTTCCAGGCTGGAACGTTGGATCAGCACCTCATTCAGGCCAGGCCGTATTTTGGCAGAGCGAAAAATCAAGGGTAATGACAAATGCACAGTCTGCCCGGCAAAAGCCAGGCTTGTAGTGGCATTGCCACCGATAATATTAGTGATTTCACCCAACACCGCTTCAAGCGTTTCGTCATTTTCTGTCATCCCCAGCTCCCGCACTTCTTCCTGCATCAGTCGCCAAGCCATGGCATAGTCAAAGTTAAGCAATAGCATCACACTGACAGGTCCAGTAAGACTGATCATTGAAGAAACATCGCGAATTGGTTCAATAACCGACACGGATTCAAACGGGGTAAAAGCATGACCTTTAGCCAGTAAGTGAGCAAGAGAGGTGTTTAACAGGGGAGTAAAAATCTGGTCCGGCTTTAGGCCGGCATCGGCATTTTTACTCATACACCTTCCCCAACTCCAACGCTCGCGCTAAATGCTCACTGAGCTTGGCTGCATCAATAGGTTTCATTACATACCCTTTGGCACCCGCTTTTAATGCCTTTACTACCATATTCTGCTGCCCATGGGACGTGACCATGACAATACGCGCATCCGGGTGCTGGGCCAGCAACTGCTTCGCCGTTTCAATGCCGTCCAAACCCATCATGGTGATATCTAATGTCACTACATCAGGGATTAACTCTGGGTACAGCCTAAGTGCATCATGCCCGGATTGTACTGTTGCACAAACCTCATATCCCAATGATTCAATTAGTTGCTTGAGTTTCGCTAACATTATTGGCGAGTCATCAACACACATCACGCGCTTTCCAAGCATTCCCGCCCTCGTTAGTATTCAATGATTAATGGATAAGGAGTCCTGTTCAAAGTAGCGCAACTTCGGGTCATAGGATTGTTTTATTAATGTTTTTTTCTAATTTAGAAGATATTGCGATCACCGCTTTGGTACATGTTCGTAAAAAATTTGTTAGCAGCTGCACAGCAAATGGCGCCATAAAAGGGTTGCACTGCGCACAGGTAACAGCCACACTTAAATTAAAAATATATTCGACAAACAAAGCTTAATTACCAGCACCTCAGCAATGTATTAGCCAGTGCGCCGGTATAAGACAGTAAAAGGATGCTTCATGGGCGTAACAGCCGTTATTTTTGCGCTGGATGTGCTATTAACGTCCTGCTGTGTCTATCTGGCCAGTCGCTTAGCCTGGGTTAAGGCTGAGCTAAAAGTATTATTGTCCGTCGTGTTTGTGGTATCTGTCATAGCATTAATCCCCAACTATGGCTGGCTGCTCAGTATTATTGCCTACATTTATCTGCTAATGCGTGCCACCAACGCCGATTTCAAAGACTGCGTCTGGATAGTGATTTTTACCAAACTTTTATCAGCGCTGATAGTACTGTTTTTATACCAGGCCGGTTTGCTGAACATAGTTTAATCTGCATCTGACACTGCTCACTAATATCACCCTAACTGTGCATTTTTTAATCAACATTAGACTATACTTGATGCTCTAACCGACACCGTTATCGCTAAGCGATATGCCGGTTATTTTTTAACAGGAGTAAAGTTATGGCGGCAGCAAAACGTATTATCATTTGTTGTGATGGCACCTGGAATGAGCCTGATGACATCCCGACTAACGTCACTAAAATGGTTAGGGCTATTTCCCCTGTCAGCCCTGACGGCATTCATCAGGTGGTATTCTACGATCAGGGCGTAGGCACCGGCGGAAAAATAGATAAATTTATTGGTGGTGCCTTTGGTAGTGGGCTGGAAAAAAATGTACTGGATTGCTATCGGTTTTTAATTCATAACTATCAGCTGGGCGATGAAATATATGCTTTCGGATTCAGCCGTGGCGCCTATACCGCTCGCGCCTTTGTTGGCCTAATTAATGCGGTTGGGCTGTTGTAAAAAAGCACGCTGGATAAGCTAACTCAAGCCTACAAGCACTATCGCACTGAGCCTGAAGAACGCCAGCAAGGACTATACGAAGACAACTATCGCCCAGATATTCGTATGGTTGGCGTGTTTGACACGGTTGGCGCTCTTGGCGCACCAACACCTTTACTTGGTAAGTTTACCCGCAATTGGGTGGGCTTTTTTAATACCCGCATCTGTGCACAAGTTAAATATGCCTACCACGCTCTGGCACTGGATGAAAAGCGGGCGCCATTTCAACCCGATATGTGGACCGGCACCCTGCAAGATGACCAATATATGGAGCAATGTTGGTTTGCCGGTGCCCATTCAGATATTGGCGGTGGCTACGCCGAATGCGGTTTGTCCGATATCGCCTTGCAGTGGATGGTAGGCAAGGCTTCGGCACTAGGATTGGTGTTTAATCAGACCTATTTGGATGCACAGTGCAAGCCAGACCTGCATATGCAACCGCATGACTCTTACAGCTTTAGCTATAAATTGCTGGAAAAAATGGCCAGTGCAGAGTCGGTACGGCTCGTGTTCGGTGATCCAGCAAATCCGCCAATCAATGTCAGTATTCACGACAGTGTCTACCAGCGTGTTGCGAAAGGTAATTATCAGCCGCAAAATCCGGATTTTCCTGCGGCTGATAAATTGGCTGACCGGCGTAATGCCATGCGCTTTCAGGTAAACGATACCCCGCAAGCGCAGCTGACACTAAAAGAGTTTGCCGCCAGCTGTAAGGTGCTCGACTTTAGTAAAGGCGGTGGCGCCCGCATTCAATTTGACGGTGAGTTAAAAACGGGCGATAACGTAAGCATTGACAGCGAGCGCTTTGGCCACAATATCGCACAGTGTGTCTGGCAAAAAGGCAACCAGTATGGTTTACAATTTGCTGCCTGACATGCCAGGCAGTAAATTGTATTTTCCCCCTGCGCTTGCTGGTTCAGATAGGTTCGGTTTAGTTCAGGCTTATTCATTGTTTCATGCTTTCTGTCCTGTCAGGCGTTTAAACGACCACACCGCCAGGGCAGCTAACAGCACACTGCTGACAACCAGTACTAACAAATGTAGCCACAGCGCATGGCCCTGATCCATATCGATAACTTTGAGACCCAGTTGTGACAAGTGATAGCTGGGCCAAATCCAGCTGGCTTGCTGCAATACCGTTGGCAACAAATGAATTGGCAGCCACAGGCCGGATAAAAACGCCATCGGTAGATAAAGTAAGTTGACCACACCCGGCGCAGCTTTATCGCTAAGTGTTAAACCTAAAATCAGCCCGATTAAGGCAAACGGCAAGGTGCCCAACAACAATACCATCGCCAGTAGAAACCACTGTGCACTATGCAACCTGACATCAGCAAACAGGGCGGCCACGGTGAACAACGCCACGATAATTACCAGCGAAAACACCAGCGCGGTACTGAATTTAGCCAGTAAGTAAGCCGGAACCGGCATTGGCGATAGTCGTTTTAGGGTTAACCAACCGTGAGCGCGATCGCTGGCAATATTCATGGCAAAGTTAAACATCGCCGGCCCCATAATGCCAAAACATGCGTAAGTCACCAGCATATAAGTACTGGCAGCGCCTGTATTGAATACCACACCAAAAAACAGATAAAACATCAGCGGAAATGCCAGCGACGGTATAACAAAACCGGGCGTACGCCAAACACTGATTAAGTCGTACCAGGCTTCTTTACGATAGATTGCGGCAGTGCTCATGCGGCTTGCTCCTCTGTTGTTTTGCTACCTTGGGTCAGCTGCAAGAAAGCCTGTTCCAGCGCTACCGACCGCACTTCCAGCTGATGTAAACTTTCGTCTGCCAGTAGCAGGGCTTTAACCGTTTGTTCAGGCTGGCTGCTATGTAAGGTAATCCGTTTGTTGTCACGGCTTAGTTCTTGTACGCCGGGCAGTGCAAGTAAAGCGGCATTGTCCAGTGCACTATGACAGCTGATAACTTTGTACTGCGTTAACGCTTTAAGCTCAGCCGGGCTACCGCTGGCAACAATAACCCCCTGATCCAGCACTAAAACGCGGTCGGCCAGTTGTTCGGCCTCTTCCAGGTAATGTGTGGTTAGCACCACAGCAACGCCTTGCTGTTTTAACCGGCCAACCTGCTGCCATAAACTACGACGGGCTTCAACGTCCATACCCAGTGTCGGCTCATCCAGAAACACCAGTTGCGGCTTACCGGCAAGTGCCAACGCAAACAATAAACGCTGCTTTTGGCCACCTGACAAGCGACTAAAACGTTGTTTAACATGGCCCTCCAGTCCGGCAAGGCCAACCAGTTCTGTCGGGCTATAGCCGTTGTGGAAATAACTACTGAATAAATCGCATTGCTCAAACACGGTTAAATTGGCGCTAAGGCTGCCCACTTGCATCATCACACCCAGCTTCTGTCGTATAGCCATACTGCGCGCCATGCTGTCTTGCCGTTGGCCCAAGAGGCGTATTTCACCGCTGTCAGTCTTAACCAGGCCTAAAATAGCCGAGATCAGTGTGGTTTTACCTGCACCATTTGGCCCCAGTATCGCAAGTACTTCGCCAGGAACAACATCCAGTGTTACCCCTTGCAGTACAACGTTGCTGTTGTAGCTTTTGTGCAGGTTGCTTACCTTTAGCGCTGCATCGGTCTGTGGTTTCATCTTGCCCCCTTTAACCTTGCTGCTTAGACA
The DNA here is from genome assembly GCF_000425345.1 of Rheinheimera baltica DSM 14885. Lineage (GTDB taxonomy): Bacteria > Pseudomonadota > Gammaproteobacteria > Enterobacterales > Alteromonadaceae > Alishewanella > Alishewanella baltica. The sequence goes on from NZ_AUDG01000001.1 coordinate 192,826, forward strand.
AAAACTGCTGAATGTGCTGGTTTAGCCACTCAGGTGCGTCAGCCATAATAAAGTGTTTGGAATCATGGGCAAAAGCGAAACTGTGAAACGCTGCCGGGGCATTAGCCAACTGACTTTCGTAATTTTTCTGCACCTGTTCTGGTGTGCTGTAAGGCGCGCCATGTTGCAGAGCACCCAGCGTAAGCACCGGTACGCGAAGATTAGACAACTGTGGCCGTAAATCTGCCCGCATCAGTTCGCCAAATACCCGGCCTGAGGTTTGGCCATCCGAGCGATACATATCCGCCACGATGCGCTGCTGCCATTGCTCGTTGTTTGCCATGCTTTTTGCCATTGCTACAGGGTCAAAGCCACCCCGTTGAGGCTGTGGTTTGCTATCGCCAGTCCCGGCCGTGCTTTGTGATGCGTTTTCTGATGTATTTTTTGATGTACTTTGTGATCTGTGTTGCGTATTGCTCTGTCCAAGCATCGCACCGAGTGCCGGCAAACCATCAACATTAATCGCAGCACTAATATGCTCCGGTGCATCCGCAGCCAACGCCAGCGCCAGATAGCCACCCAGTGAATGACCAATGATTACCGGCTTATCTAACTGCTGTTCACTGATATAGCGAAGAATTGCTTGATGCTGTAATGCCAGATAGCCTTCACCCCAGCTTTGCATAGGTATTGGCTTGACGCCGGCAAATCCGGCCAGCGTAAAAATATGTAGCTGATAGTCAGCTTTCAGTGCTTCAACCGTGCTTTGCCACACCTCACCAGACGAGGCTAAACCCGGAATAAGAATTACCGCAGGGCCTTCGCCGACCACTTTCACTTCAAAACAAGCGCATGCCTGCTGCTGTAGTGCCGCTGTCGCAGGGACAGATTGTTGCGCCGCGGCAGGCAGGCTCAGCAAGCTGCTGCCCAAACCTAATGCCAGAACCAGATTACAAATTGTCGTATTGAATGCTTTCATGTCGTAGACCCCGTCAGTGTTTAGCTGTGTGTGATGTTGATGGAGCCAGTGTAGGTTGGAAGTTCAAATGCCACAGGTAACGCTTGTCAGCAATAGTGGATGACAAATGCCACCTTGTAATATGACCTTTGTCACTGGCGCCACAAACCAGTTACTGATTACACTGGCGACTAAACCCAAGCAGGAGAGCGCGATGACATCCTACGAGAAGCTTGAAAGTAAACTCAGCTGGATTTACCTGATCAATCTGGTGTTTTATGTCATTCCGTTATTTGTCATGCACTTTGCTATTTGGGAATACCTGAGTATGGCATCTGCTTTAGTGCTGTTTTTGCTCTGTTACTTTTGGGCTTACCGCTGTCAACGAACCGAGCTACACTGGCCTATCGTAGGTATTGTGCTGGTCGCCAGTCTGATTACACCGATTAACTCCGGCTCTATCGCCATGTTTTCTTATGCCGGCTTCTTTATTGGCTTTGCCTATTCGTTAAAACGTTATCTGTTATTAATGGCAATGCTTATAACACTGTTGGTTGTACTGGACGTAAGCCTTAATATTGAATGGCAGCTGTTTTTAATCATGGGGCTACCTATCATAGTGGCGGTAAGCTTGCTAGGCCGTGCCGAGCAAGCTAAGCAGCGCCATCGCCTGGCAGAACTGCAAAGCGAAGATGAAATTAAACAGCTGGCGACCATGGTAGAGCGCGAGCGTATCGGCCGCGATTTGCATGATATTCTCGGTCACACCTTATCCAGTATCATTCTAAAAGCAGATTTAGCCGAAAAACTACTAGCCCGCCAGCACACTGACGCTGCACAGCAACAGCTTACCGAGCTTAGTCAGATAGCGCGCGATGCGCTAAGCCAGGTACGACAGAGCGTGTCGGGTTATAAACATCAGGGGCTGACGGCAGAGATCGCTAAACTACTAAACCGGTTACGTGATGCCGGTTTTCAGGCACTGCTAATCGGTGATATGCCTCAGCTGGACAACCGGCGCGAAACTGCATTAATACTGGCACTAACTGAATTAGCTACCAATGTTATTCGCCACAGTAATGGCGATTGCTGCCAACTGAGTTTTGATCAACAGGATAAACTGTTGCATATTAACCTGCATGACAATGGCAACGTCACTAAAGTAACCGAGGGCAATGGCATCAAAGGTTTACGTGAACGCTTATCCGCTATCGGTGGCCAGCTAACAACCACCTACACCGACGGTTTTAACGCCGCCATCCAACTGCCGCTGCAGGAGCAAATGTAATGAGAATTTTACTGGCTGAAGATCAGGCCATGGTGCGCGGGGCACTAACAGCGCTGCTGACACTGGAAGGCGATTATCAGGTAACAGAAGCGGCCGACGGCACTGCTGCATTAGCCTTGTTAAAACAACAACCATTTGATTTACTGCTCAGTGACATTGAAATGCCTGGCCAAACCGGCATTGACTTAGCGCAATACGTAAAGCAACAAAAACTGGCAACCAAAGTAGTAATCATTACCACCTTTGGCCGCGCCGGTTATGTTAAACGTGCTATGGATATCGGGGTCAGTGGCTTTTTATTAAAAGATGCGCCAGTGGAGGAGTTAGTTAGCGCCATCACGCAAGTAATGGCAGGCAAACGCGTTATCGACAGCGAATTACTGCTTAATTCGCTGGGAGAACAAGACCCATTAAGCGATAAAGAGCGCCAGGCGCTAAGACTTGCCGCTGATGGACAGAGCACCAGCGAGATTGCCAGTGCTTTGTTTATAGCTGAAGGTACCGCGCGTAATTATTTGTCTGAGGCCATCAACAAGCTTAATGCAGCCAACCGCATCGACGCCGCACGCATTGCCCGGCAAAAAGGCTGGTTGTAATGAGCAAGATTAAAAGGCTGAGTCAAATAGGGTATGCATCAACGTGTGAAGTTCTGTCTTAATGTAATCCGGTTGATGTTCTGTTGTTTCTACCAGGGTATAACCCGTTACCTTTAAACATCCTTGATACTCGAAGCGTGTTGCCAGGTTGCCAGCAGTTTGCAGCTGTATAGGTTCGATCTCCTCATAGGTTGAAGCACAACCATTTATTTGCCTGAAGCGTGCCAGCGTATCCGTTAAGCTGTTAATCTTCTTACCCGATATGGTCACGCGGCCGTTTATCGGCATTTCGGTGTCACCGGTGCCATGTAGATGATGTAATGCAACCGGCAGTGCGGGCTGGCAAGCAGCAAGCTCGCCTACTGCCTGACCAGAAATAGTAAACGCGGCTTTAACTTGCTCTGGGATCTGACATATCAGCTGGTAAGACATCATAGCACCTGCCGAAAAGCCTATCGTTGCGACCTTTGAAGCATCCGCATTGTGAGCACTAACCAAGCGGTCAACGATGTCTTGAGCATACTGGGTATCAACGCTTTTGGTTGCACCAGGTTGCAACTCGCTGCTCCACGCCCAATCATCACCACCTTGCGGTAGAGCAATCAAGTAACCATATTGATCAGCAAACTGCTGCAAGGCTAAAAATTGATTTAGCTTTTCCGGTGTACCATATGAAGGTGGCGAACCATGAAAGGCCAATAACACCGGACGAGGCTCAGCCGATGCGGCAACGGGTGAAATCAGTTGAAAAAGCCGACCTGTAGCAATATCACATTTTGCTCCAACGCCAAATATTGCACATTTATCTTTCGATACAATCGGCGGCTCACTGGAGGAACCGCCACTGCAGGCACTAAGAATACTGGCTGATAATAAAGTTGTTAGGGTAAAAACCGGCGAAGATATTGTTATATTCCACATTTGAATTCTCCTTGTATTACCCCGTTTTCAGGCACCGCACCCGAACCGAAGCACGCTAGAGAACTTATTTGTCTATTGGCTTACGCAACAGGCCTTGTGGCTAATATTTTGCTTACGAAAAGCTTACGCAGTGAAAATGGTTAAAAACCAGCAATATAGATTATCCGGCATTTGCGTATTGTCTGTCGTACAACAGGCTGTTAATGTCCAACTGACCGAATAGCCTTTTCATCAATAGCAGGCATGCCAATGGATTTTCGCAATAAAATCAAAGCGGATCGCGAACTACAAAGTCGCAGTAGCGATTTGCAAAGTGCATTGGAAAGCGACCGTGGACGCATTATCCATTCCGCTGCTGTGCGCCGGTTGCAGCAAAAAACACAAGTTTTTCCGCTGGAGCGCAATGCCGCCGTGCGTAGCCGCTTAACGCACTCGCTGGAGGTGCAGCAAACCGGCCGCTTTATAGTGCAGACTATTTTTCGCAGCCTGACTGCAGAACAACTCGAACAATATGGCCTTACTGATTTAGAGCGACCGATAGAATCGATGGTTGAAATGGCTTGCCTGTTACACGATGTGGGCAACCCGCCGTTTGGTCATAGTGGCGAAAGTGCAATAAACGATTGGTTTAGCCAGGTGTTGCCTGAGCTGACAACAACACATAACTTACAGCAGCAGCCACAGTGGCCCGTGCTGTGCACTGAACTAGCGCAATTTGAGGGTAATGCCCAAGCGATACGGCTGGTGCACAGCTTACAGCGGATGAATCTGACCTATGCACAAACCGCCTGTATTTTAAAATACACCCGCTGCGCGACCAGTAGCAAACCTGATAAACAGCAGCCTCTTAGCTATTTACAAAAAAAACCGGGGTATTACTTTTCTGAACAGGCGTTTGTTGAGCAACTGTGGCAGCAGCTAGACACTGCGCCGGGTTGCCGACACCCACTTACATATATCATGGAAGCGGCAGATGATATTTCCTATTGTCTGGCTGATATTGAGGATGCAGTAGAAAAAGGTTTATTTAGCCTGACAGAACTGGCCTATCAGCTTAACACCGCCTTTGCTGAGTTAGAGCCAGAAGGGCGATTAATTAAGACCGAGCGCGGTGGCAGTGCCAGTTTTTCAGCGCTGATAAAAGCCGCGTTAGATAGCGCACATACCGAGCCGGTGAATACCGCGTCGACCTTTTTTATTAAACTGCGGGTAATGATGATACACCCGCTGGTAAGACACGCCGCACACCAATTTGTAAGCAATATTACTGCTGTGTATGACGGCAGTTTAAACCGCGCCTTGCTGGAAGATAATAGCCAATATCATGCTATAACCAGCACATTTAAGCAGGTTGCCCGGCAGTTTGTTTTTAACCAACCAGAGGTAGAAACCCTTGAAATACAGGGTTTTCGTATGCTTGCTGGGTTACTGCAGTGCTATAAACCGTTATTACTGCTGCCAGCAGCTGAATTTAGCGCTGTACTGCAAAACAACGCCTACCACTTAGCGCAGCAACAACGGCTGGCGCACCGGCTGCCGAAAAAGCATGTTGGCGCCTACCAGCTTGCCGTGTCAGCGATGCAGGAAGAAGATAAGGCACTGGAGCTTTACTATCGCTGCCGGCTGATTCAAGACTTTATCAGCGGTATGACCGACCATTTTGCCTTTGATGAGTATCAGACACTGGTAAGTTGCATTAGCGGCTGATATTCAGGGTAACTGTGCCTGCCTGAACAACCAATCCAGTGCTAATTTAATTTGCTGCGGCTGTTGCAATGGCACCAGGTGATCGCTGTCAGCCAAAGCAATATATTGGCCATTAGACAACGACGCTTGCTCTGCGCTCCAGGCACTGCCTTCCTGCTGCCACAGCTGTAACGCTGCAGCCAGTTCCGGTTCATTGGCGGCCTGTTCGATTTGTTGCTGTTCAAAGTCGCTGTCGATCACACTAACTGGAATGGCCGATATCATAGGCAGTGTGGCATAGCTGTCCAAATCAGCAATATAGGCCGCTATTTCAGTCGCCCGTGCCTGCTGCTGTGGAATAAGCAAACGTAGCTGCATAATTTGCTCAAAGTAATTCCAGTCCACAGAGACATTATGCTGTGCAGCCAACTGCTGTACTTCCTCATATTCAACAGCCAATTTATCTTTGGTTCTGGCGCTCCAGTTACCGGCAGCCAGATGCGGTAATAAGGCAGGCAAATTCGCCAAATACCAGTCTGCCGGGTAGCCTTGATACAAGCTTAGTGAATGTGGCAACGGGATATCAGGGTCGATATACAACATAGCGTTAATTGTAAACTGTTGCTGATATTGTTGATAAAACCAACGCGCGCTGATACTGCTGCTGGCAAAAGCAACCAGTGTAACTTGTGTTTCTTGCAGTTTCTGTAATACCAGTGCCAGATCGTCAGCAAAGCGGCGATAAGATAAATCGTCACTGGTGCTGCTAAAAGCATTACCCAGCCTGTCAATACTGTACACGCGGTACTGTTGTGCTAACAACGGCTGCAAAGCCGCAAACCAGGCGCTGTCACTGTGGAAGTTGTAATTTGGTCCGGCCAGTAACACTATCGCCGGGCCGGGGTTATTCAGCCCATAGCACGAACATGAAACTGTCCCTGTTCAGTGCTAACCCGTTGCGAGTGTTCAGGTAATTCGGCTTGCTCTGCGGTGGCGAAAAAATTCAGAATTTCCCGGCGGGTATCAAAGCCGGAGAATTGCCAGTTGTGCTCACCGTCTTTCATACTGAACAGCTGGAATTTCTGTTTGCCATTATGGTAGCTGGTCAGGTTAACGCTGGCATTCAGTGCTTTTTCTAACACATAAGGTAAAGCCGCATTTTTGCCAGCCAGTAAAGCTATAGCATCTGGAGAACTAATCAAACCAAAGTTACTGTGCACCATGCCGTTGTAAGGCAACACCGGATCGGCAGTACCGTGCACCATCATTATTGATACCGGCTGCGGTGGCGCGCAGCTGGATGCCAGTTGAACAGACATTGGGGCGGCTACCACGGCCACAGCTTTAAACTGCTGTGGCAGGTTGCAAGCCAGGTTTTGCACAAAAAGCCCGCCTTGAGAGTAGCCAGCAGCATAGACTTCGCCGGGCGTCACAGTATGACGCTGCTGAATATCGACAATCATATCAGAGGTAAATTGCAGATCATCTGCACCCAGGCGGTGAGCAATATTGCAGTTACAGCCTTCGTTCCATTCTACCTGCTCGGAATCAGGATAGGCGACAATATAGTCGTTGTTACCCTGTTCAAAATGACTTAGCGACTGCATTCCCTTGCCGCTGCCGCCTGATGGATGAAACGCCAACAATAGTTTATAGCTTTTGTCAGATTGATAGTGTTGCGGCAATGCCAACCAATACTGCCGCTCACCGAGTTGCATCAACTGTAACTGTTCTAACGGATCTGTGTTTAACTCTTGCTCAGAAGACCGACAACTGCTCAAGCAAATCAGTAGTGTTACAACAGCAACTATTGTGTTTATTGGCTGTTTCATATTAATGTCCTGTTAACCTGGCTACAGACCAAGCTTACGCAAAAGAGATGTTTTTGCCTCGGCCTTACTGCTAATGATTTCGTGATGAAAAGCTTACCGGACACTAAATGACCCTTGCGACAAACACGGCACACACCAAAACCTGGCAACTGGGCAATATCGTTTATGTTGCAGCTAGCCGTCAGTTACAATGCAGTGGACAACAGCTTTATCTGGAGCCTCGTCAGCACAAGCTGTTGCTCGTGCTGTTACACAATGCGTTACAAGTCGTTAGTCGAGAGCAACTTATTGATACCGTATGGGATGGTAGAATTGTCAGTGAAGGCGCCATTAATCGCGCTATCTCAATGCTGCGTAAGGCACTTTTCAGCCTCGACCCACAGACAGAATATATTGAAACCCTGCCCAAGCTTGGCTACAGGCTGCGCCAACACGCTACCGTTATTACACTGGTGCCGGAAACATCACAGCCAACTGTGTCAAAATCATCAACACCGAAGCTCTGGCTTGGATCGACACTGCTCGCCACCGCGCTCTGCGGTATGGCAATCTGGCTTATAATAACGCAAGCTTCACCTCAACTTAGCGCCAGCGGGGCAACTCCTCACACCAGCTTTAAAGGTCGGGAAAGCCAACTTAGTAGTAATAGCGAAGCAAATGCATTGCTATACCAACGAACCGCTGATAACGGTAATAACCAAATTTGGCTTAATACGTTGGATGACAACCAGCATCAGATGCTAACAGATGACGCAACGGATAGTCGTTATGCTGTGCTTAGCCCTGATGCTAAAGCGTTTGCTTTTGTTGCCTACACGGAAAATAGCTGCAAAATTATGCTACAACCGATATCACAGACAACTGAACCCGGTTCGCAGCGAGAATTACACCAATGTCCTATCGACAACATACCCATGTTAAGTTGGCGTGCCGATGGTAAAGTTTTATATTTGCGCCAGCGCGCTGATAAAACGCAACCTTATCAGCTGTACCAGCTGGTTGTTGCCACAGGTAAATTACGCCAGTTAACCTTGCTGCCCGCTAATTATTCAGGCCAGGGCGACACGGCTCTTGCCGCTTCTACAACTTCAGGTAGCATGGCATTACTGCGCTATTTGTCGCCCGACAACACAGAATTATTGCTGGTTGACAGCAACAATGGCCAAATAAAGACATCGCAATAATTACCGATAAACGCAACAGCGTTAACGTGGTATAACGACAATATACTGTTGCTAAGTGCCGGTAAAACCGTCTATCAATATCATATAGACCGAGCTCAACTCATACCGCTATATCAGGCAGCGGATCCCATTGACTCACTAACCGTGCTGGGTAACACACTGTATTACAGCAGTACTGAAGTGCACGCCGATATTTGGCAGGCAGATAGCACCGGCGCTATTTCAGAACGTATTAATAGCTCACGGCTTGACACTATGCCGCGTTTGTCGCATGACGGCACCCAACTGGCTTTTCTTAGCACGCGACAAGGACACTATCAACTGTGGTTGCAACAAGCCAATGGCGCTTTGCGACTGCTAACGGAGCTCCCCGGGCAGCCCGGTTTTATTCGGCACGAATGGTCACCTGATGATAAAAAGCTGCTGTTCAGTAAAGATGGTGCAGCCTACCAGGTGGATGTCGCCAGCGGTGCTTTACATACGCTACTGCCTGGCGAAAAGCAGGTAATGGTAGCAAATTGGGGAGAGGACATTAACAGCCTGATTTACAGTAGCCAGCGCGATGGAGACTGGCAGTTATGGTTACATGACATTGCAAACGGTAATGAACATAAAATTACAGAGCGCGGCGGATACAGCGGGCGCATCTGGCATGGTCAATTGTATTTCAGTAAGTATCATCACGATGGTCTATGGTTTAAAGATTTACGTACAGGCAACGAAGAGTTGTTACTAGCGCAGTTTGATAAAATAAACTGGTTAAACTGGCAATTAGATGATGGCTTATTGCATTATTATCAGCCAGACAAAGGTATATATCAGCTGGACTTAACAACCGGTGACAGCAAGCTACTAGTATCGGAACCCAGCCAGTTTGTCAGGCATTTTAGCGTACGGCAAGGTTTAGCCGTATTTGGCCGCCACAGCGACGTGCAAGGCGATATTTATCGGCTGCCGTTGACGCTGGTTTATAAAAAGCCACTGCAATAACTGCGCTTGTGTTATTACAGCAGACAATTATGATGATTTATCCGCTTAATATTTGCCGGGCACTGCCGGACAATGTGTCAATTAAACGGTAGTAACCGCCTTCTTATTACTTTACTCAGGATGCCTTATGTATATACCCGCTTACCCCCTTGCCAGCTACCTTACAAAAACCAGTCCAGTTGTATTTGGCTGTATGAATTTAGGCGGCGGCTGGAACACGAACCCAATAACAGCTGACGATATTCGTCATACCCATGCGGTTATTGATAGGGCGTTAGAGGCCGGTATTTGTGTGTTTGACCATGCTGATATTTATACCTTTGGCAAAGCCGAGCAGGTATTTGGCCAGGTATTGCAACAACGGCCTGAACTTCGTGAGCAAATAACACTGCAGTCTAAATGCGGTATTCGTTTTGCCGATGCAAACACGCCGCAACGCTATGATTTTTCTGCTGGCTGGATCAGCTCATCTGTCGATAACATTCTATCCAGGCTTAACATTGAGCAGTTAGATGTCCTGCTGCTGCACCGGCCTGATCCGCTGATGCAACCTGAAGAAGTGGCAGAGGCTTTTGCCCAGTTACAACAAGCGGGGAAGGTAAAACAGTTTGGCGTGTCGAATATGCAGCAGCACCAGATGCAGCTGTTGCAGGACGCATTGGCCACGCCTCTGGTCGTCAACCAATTGGAGCTAAGCCTGAGCCATTTGGCCTGGCTGGATGAAGGTACCACCGCAGGTTGTAGTGGCGAACCGGGTGTTAACTTTAGCAGTGGTACTATCGAATACTGCCGCCGCAACAGCGTACAACTACAAGCCTGGGGTAGCTTAAGTCAGGGCATGTTCAGTGGCAAAGATGTCAGCGCCGAACCCAAGCCTGTTCAAGCTACAGCGGCGCTGGTGGCAAAATTGGCGGCTGAGTATCAGGTCAGTAAAGAAGCCATTGTATTGGGCTGGTTAATGCGCCACCCGGCCAATATTCAGCCCGTTATCGGCACTACTAACTTGCAGCGCATTAAAGCCTGTGCCGAAGCCAGCAAAGTACAACTAAGCCGCGAGCACTGGTATGCGTTATACCTCGCAGCCCGTGGACGTGCACTGCCATAGGGGCTTAACTACTTACTGCACCTAACCACAACCGGCGGATAGCTATACTAAGCTCTGTAGCAAAATCGCGCTGCAATTGCGTCAACCCGGCCTGTTGCAGCAAGGTTTGCACCGTAGTGGGCAGCTGGGTGCTTTGATACAATCCCAATGTTAGGGCGTAGCTGTGCAGCAGTAACTGACTGGCATCAGCCGCTGTCATTTCGCTGTAGCGCGCAGCAAGTTGGCCACCCAGTTTATCCAGCGCCCCCGCAAGCTGCTGCTTAAAAGCTAATAACTGCTGCTGTTGCAGGTTTTGTTCTAATACCGCATTAAGCAATGCCAACAGTGGCAGTAAACTGGGCGACTGCAGCAACAATTTAAGGTAAGCATCAGCAAACGGTGCTGCCGCCGCAGGCAGCGGCTGTGGTAATTGTGGTATCACTATCTCCAGCTCACTAAACAGCTGGGTAAAGTCTTCTGTTAATAACGCCAAAAATATTTGTTCTTTGCTTTGAAAGTAGCGATACACCGTGCCCTTAGCTAAACCAGTGTCGGCGGCTATGTCAGCAACGGCCGGCAATTGCTGCTGCTGTAAAAACAAACGCCTGGCCGCATGCAAGAAATCCTGCCGCCGCTGCTGTTTAGCTTCTGGAGTTAAGGCATTTTGCTTCATGTTCAGCCTTTAAACTTAATTAACCAGTCGGTCATTTTATTCGCCAACCAGCCGTAAGGTGGCATCAACAAACTGACACTGTTGTAAGCTCCCTGTTTAAAGATTGGCCGCAGCTTACTAAAGGTTAAAAAGCCTTCAAAGCCATGATAGTGCCCCATACCACTGTCACCGATACCGCCGAACGGCAAGTCATGCTGACCCACATGTAAAATGGCGTGGTTAATGGTTACGCCACCGGACATCACCTGTTCAAGATAAAACTGTTGCAGGCTTTTATCATGGCTAAATGGATAAAATGCCAGCGGCCGGGGATGTGAATTTATATACTGCACCACGTCTTGTGCATTACTGTAGGTTTTAACCGGCAACAGCGGGCCAAAAATTTCCCGCTGCATCACCAACATATCATCGGTAACATCAAACAGCAGCGTTAACGGAAATTTGCGCAGCCCAGGCACACTTTGCTGGCCGGCCATTAAATTCACTGCCCGCGCGCCCTTACTGATAGCGTCATCCAAGGTAGTTTGCAAACGCTGATACGCCCGCTCATCAATAATGGCAGTGTAGTCATTATGATTAATGTCGGGGTAACGCTGCGCCACTAATTGCTGCGCCAGTTCAGCAAATTGTTGCTCCGCACCTTGTGGGATAAACACATAATCGACATTGGTACAAATTTGGCCGGCATTAAAGGCCTTAGCCCAAATAATACGGTCTACTGCTTTGTCCAGGGCAAAATCCGGTGCCACCACGGCTGGCGACTTACCGCCCAACTCCAGTGTTACCGGGGTTAAGTTTTTTGCTGCGCTGGCCATTACCGCACGCCCCGTTTGAGCCGAGCCGGTAAAGAACAAATGATCAAACGGCTGGGCCGAAAATGCCGGGCCACTGCCGCCGTTATCAGCAAAAACCTGCAGTTTTTCCGCAGCAAAATACTGTGGTACCAACTTAATAAGCAATTGCGCCAGATGTTCTGAATTTTCAGACATTTTCACCATTGCGCGGTTACCGGCGGCAAAGATGGAAACGATGGGCGCCAGTGCTAACATAATAGGGAAGTTCCACGGCACGATAACGCCAACAACACCCAGTGGTTGTGGCACAACAACGCAGCTGGAGGTGGGGAACAATAACCGGTCAATATGCCGTTTTTGTGGCTTCATCCATTTCTTCAGCTGTGTTTTGCTGCGATTGATATCTTCCAGCACCATTAAAATTTCTGAAAAACGGGTTTCAAAGCGACAACGGCTGCCGTAATCAGCATTAACCGCCTCTACCAACTCAGTTTCATGATCCCGGATAAGCGCTTTAAGCGCATCCAGATCAGCGATACGTTGCTGTATTGTCGGCACCGGGTTGACATGATAAGCACGCCGCTGCGCTGCCAAACATTGGCTAAATTGTTCAAACGCAGCGGTATTGTCTGATATTTTCGTCTGTTCCTGCTCTTTGCTGTTCATCGCCTGTCCTTTACCAACCCATAAATGACCAACGGTCATTCGCACACACAAACAATAGTGACCGCGGGTCATTTTGTCAAATAACGTATCCAATTAGCTTCACAGCCAGATAATTAACGATCTTTTTTATTTTCTATGCCAAAAATGCAATGTAAGCGTTTACATTTACTGTGTATAGCGACGTAATTTCAAACGACTACTTTTCAATTTAACGGCTAAATATCTGTAAACAAACTAAGCATAAATATTTAAACCCCACAAATATACAGGCTTAAATTTATGATATTTATCAAAAAATGCAAAAAACCGTTAAAGATTAATTTTTTTACATTGACGGTTGAAAAAAAATCACCTAAGTTTATGAAAGCGCTTACAGATGCGTCATCGTGCTTTTTGGCGACCTGTTCGGCGTTAACGCTTTTTTAAAACTAGAATTAAATATTGTCGACAGGGAACTACACATGAAATCGCACACCTTTAAAAAGACTAGGCTGGCTACCAGTTTATCTTTGGTCCTTGGTATGGGCGCATCGATATCCGCCATGGCTCAGGAAGCCCCCGCACAAGCACAAAATTCAGAAATAGAAGTTATCTCCGTTACTGGTATTCGTGGCAGTTTAACGAAATCAATGGATGTTAAACGTGGCTCTAGCGGTATTGTCGACGCTATTTCAGCCGAAGACATCGGTAAATTCCCCGACACCAACCTGGCAGAATCACTGCAGCGTATCAGTGGCGTGTCAATTGACCGCGTCAACGGCGAAGGTAGTAAAGTGTCGGTACGTGGTTTTGGCGCCGATTATAACCTGGTCACGCTAAATGGCCGTCAGATGCCCGTAACCACTGGCTCTCGCTCATTCGATTTTGCCAACATCGCCTCAGATTTAATCAGCGGTGTTGAAGTGCATAAAACTAGTTTCGCGGCGGACCCTACAGGTGGTATCGGGTCTACTATCAATGTGCAAACTTTGCGTCCACTGTCCTATGGCAACACCAAAGCAATTATCAACGTTGCTGCAGTAAGCGACTCCTCAACCGAGGAAGGCTCGTCAGTGACACCTGAATTATCGGGTATATATTCAACCACGTTCGATAATAACAAATTCGGTGTACTGGTTTCCGCCAGCTACCAGGAGCGTGATAGCGGTAGCCAACAAGCTAACGTCGGTACGGGCTGGCGCAGCTTTCCGGGCATAACAGATAACGATTGGTCAGGTGGCAACGCCGACTGGGGTGGCGTACCACAGGATAATCAGGTTAACCGCCCAGGCCCTGGTGATGTTTACTCTGTGCCGCAAACCACCATTTACAAATTCGAAGAACAGCAGCGCACCCGCACCAATGGCCAGTTAGTGTTGCAATATGCACCTACTGATGCCGTAAAAGCGACGCTGGATTACACTTACATGCGCAACGATATCGATACCCAGTACAACGATGTGTCGGCATGGTTTACCTTTGCGCCATCGCAAAACGTTTGGACAGATGGCCCGGTATCATCACCACTTATATACTCAGAAACGTATGACACCCCAGCCGATCTTTCAATGGCTGCTGGCGACTACGGTGTGCGTAATGAAAGCGGCTCACTTGGCTTTAATATCGAGTGGCAAGCCAGTAACGCACTAAAACTTACCTTTGATGCGCATAATTCAACTGCTGAATACAAACCCAACCATGAATTTGGGTCAAATAACACCTTAAGTACGGCGGCTTTTATCCGGACTAGTGCGGCAACAGACTTTAGCAAAGATTTACCTTTGCTGGCAGTAGGTGGCGGCAACAGCGTACAGCCATCCGATATGGTTGTTACCGGCAGCGTGTTTGGTAGCGCAACCAATAAGTCTGATATTGATCAGTATCAGCTAACCGGCGAATATGTGTTTGAAGAAAAGGGCAGTATCGACTTTGGTATTGCTTTAAACAACGTCGATAACCACTCTAAATCAGTGAACGTACAGCGTAACGATTGGGGCGGTGTTGGTCAGGCTGGCGACTTTGACGAGTCATTCTTTCCGGCGGACACCATCCACGATAAATTCACTGCCAGCAAAGGTGATTTTTCTTTAGCATCAGGCCAAACGTTTGAGGTACTTAACCGCATTTTCATGTGGGATTTTGCCAAACTCCGCGATCGTGCTGAAGAGCTATATACCCCAGCAGGTTACGTCGGTGCCGGTGATTGCGGTACTGATTTCTGTCCTTCTACTGACTATGCCAGTGACGTAGATCGCTACACCGAAGAAGAATCGCAATCATTGTTCGTGCAATACAACTATGAATCAGACTTTAACGGCCGTCAGTATGATTTTCATATTGGTGTACGCTACGAAAAAACAGATGTTACCTCAACTTCAGCTGTAGCCAGCTATGATGGTGCCAACTGGATTGCCGAAACTGAAATTGAACTGCAGGCGACCGGCATACGCGAATTCCAAACACAGAAAGGCAGCTACGACTACTTCTTGCCCAGCATTAACTTTAATATTGAAGTGATTGACGATGTTATGCTGCGTGCAGCTTATAGCGAAACTATTGGCCGGCCAGATTATGTTGCTATTCAAGGCGGTACTGTTGTTAATACACTGGCAAATCGTGGTGGTGGTGGTGGTTCTTCGGGTAACCCAAGCCTGTTACCACTGGAATCAAAAAACATCGATTTCTCAGCAGAATGGTACTACGCACCATCAAGTTATGCGTCTATTGGTTACTTCCGCAAAGACACGTCAAACTTTATTAGCAACACGGTGGTTGAGTCGACTATTTACAATATTCCTAACCCGGTAAATGGTCAGAAATATGCCGAAGCTATTGCCGCAGTAGGTTCAGATGCACTGGCCATTCGCAACTACATCTTCGCTAACTACCCTAATGCCCCAGGCGTAGATGTTGCTAATGGCGTAATCAGTGGTGTCGCAGGTGAAGACAACGATTTGGTGTTTAAAATAAACACGCCATCTAACAGCGACGTGTCTGAAGTTATCGATGGCTGGGAATTTGCGATACAGCATGTGTTCGGCGAATCGGGCGTGGGAGTCTTAGCAAACTACACACTGGTTAACAGCGAAAATGAATACAACAACTTTATTCTGGCCGATCAACCGGCAATCCTGGGTATTAGTGATACTGCCAACGCCGTATTGTTCTATGAAAAAGATGGCTTCCAGGCCCGTATCGCTTATAACTGGCGCGACGAGTTCTTAAGTTCTCGCGGGCAGGATACCGGCGCCAACCCACAATACACTGAAGCCTACTCACAAATTGATGTGTCAGCCAGTTATGACCTCCCCATGGTTGAAGGACTAAGTGTGTATGTTGAAGCGCTGAATATTACCGATGAATACAAACGCGTGCATGGCCGCGCTAAAGAACAGGTGTTAAGCCTGGTTGAGGCCGGTCCACGTTACAGCATTGGTGCACGTTATACCTTCTAACCCCTGACCAATATCTAGCAAGGCCATAGCAATATGGCCTTTTATTTACTAACAACTTCAATGCAGCTTATAGATGCGTTATCTTGAAGATACTCTGCAAATACAGCCAGACCTATACAGGTCGCTATAGCGGTAAATAGCCAGATGGAACAACAGATTAAGAGTATTGTGATTGTCGGTGGTGGCACTGCAGGTTGGTTAACTGCAGCGATACTGGCTGCCGATCATAATGTTGATCAAGGCCAACTTTTATCACCTACGGCCCTTAACATTACTTTAGTTGAGTCACCTGATGTCGCTACCATCGGCGTTGGCGAGGGGACTTGGCCGTCAATGCGCCATACCTTGCAACACATTGGTATCAGCGAAACCGAATTTATCAACAGCTGTGACGCAAGCTTTAAGCAAGGATCGCAGTTTAATAACTGGTGCACTAACAGCGCTGACACTTACCTTCATCCATTTAGCCTACCGGTGGGTATTCCGGATTTTAATATTTGCCCATACTGGTTGCCTTTTTTACAGCAGGTCAGCTTTGCTGATGCCGTTAATGCTCAAGCTCGGCTTAGCTTAGCAGGGCTCGCACCCAAACAAATATCCACAGCTGAATACAGCTTTATCAATAATTACGGTTACCATTTAGACGCAGGTAAGTTTAGCAACCTGCTGCAGCAACATGCCACCTCCAAGCTCGGCGTGCAGCATGTTAAGGCGCATATCGCGCAGATCCGCAATACCGTAACGGGCAATATTGACGCCATTATCACAACAGATGGCCGCGCACTGCATGCTGACCTGTTTATTGACTGCAGCGGCGCGGCTTCAATGCTGCTGGGTCAGCACTTAGCCGTGCCATTTATTCAACAAAAGCAGGTACTGTTTAACGACTCTGCCCTGGCCGTGCAGCTACCTTACCCACAAGCGGATGCAGCAATAGCTTCCTGCACACAGTCAACCGCACAGCCAAACGGCTGGGTGTGGGACATTGGCCTGCAATCGCGCCGCGGTGTTGGCCACGTATACTCGTCTGCCCATTGCAGTGATGATCAAGCCGAGCAGCAACTGCGCCATTACCTGCAGCAATCTGGTGCTGAAAACACAGAGCTGCTGACGCTGCGAAAGCTCAGTTTTAACCCGGGCCATTATGCGCGCTGCTGGCAGAAAAACTGTGTTGCCATTGGCATGGCCGCGGGGTTTATCGAACCGCTTGAAGCCTCGGCTTTGGCGCTGGTAGAGTGGAGTGCTAAATATGTTTCAGCACAGCTTCCGCTGCCTAACTCGCTGCTCAGCATTGCGGCTGATCGGATGAACCAAGCCTTTAACCAGCACTGGCAGCAAATTATTGAATTTTTAAAATTACACTATGTACTGAGTAAACGCCGTGATCACGACTACTGGCATGATCATCGAGAATCGTCCTCTATACCCCCAAGGCTGCAGCATTTGTTACAATTTTGGCAGCATAAAGTGCCGTCAAACCAAGATATTACGCACAGTGACGTGCTATTTCCGGCCGCCAGTTATCAGTACATCTTGTATGGTATGGGTTTTGAGACTCAGCAATCTGCGCCGTTAAAACCATCGCAGCAAAAAAAGGCCCAGGCCTTATTTGAAGAAAACATAAAACGTGTCCAGCAGTTGGCCGCTGCGCTGCCCCCTAACCGGCAGTTGTTAGACAAAATTCGCCAATATGGCTTACCACCCATTTAACGATAATAATAATAGCTCACGTATTCAACAGGATAAGACGATGACCAAGCATGTATTACTAAACAGCATAGAGCATCTGGATTTAAAAGTTATCACCGAGCGCGGTGCTGAATTTGGCGACAATGTTTGGTTTACGCCAACCTTTCCACTCGAGTTTCGCAGCGTTCAGGCGCATTACCCCATTTTCTTTCATAAAGATGCATCTACCGGGCAATTTTTCTCGGTCGCCGTATTTGGCTTTTCGCACCAGGAAAACCTGTTTTTACATGATGACAACTGGCGGGGCTACTATGTACCACTAACACTGCGGCGCCAGCCGTTTTTAATTGGCAAGCAAGTGGTACGCGAAGACGGTGCAGAACAAACGCAAACGGTTATTCACCTCGATATAGACAGCCCTCGCGTCAGCAAAGAGCAAGGCGAAGCGTTATTTCTTCCTTTGGGCGGCGGCAGCCCGTACTTAGATGAAGTATCCAATATGCTAAAAACCATTCATTTGGGCCTGCAAGATAACGCTGCCTTTGTCGCTTTGCTGTTGGAGCACAAACTGCTGGAATCTTTTACCTTAGATATTCAGCTGGACGATGGCAGCAAGCACCAGATGATAGGTTTTTATACCATCAATGAAGACTCCCTCGCAGCCTTATCTACCGAAGTACTGGGCCAGCTGCATGCCAAAGGTTATCTGCAGGCCATTTATATGCTGATTGCCTCGCAAGCCAATGTCCGCAGTCTGCTTAAGCTGAAAAACCAGCTTAACGCCACCGCTGCTTGCTGAGATAAACATGATGACGGCCAGCCTCACCTCCATTGAAACGCTACCCGCTTGCGACAATGCCAGCCTGCAGCAGATCATTGCAGGGGCAACTGCACCATTAGTGTTTAAACAGCAATGCAAAAACTGGCCGCTGGTGCAGGCGGGGTTAAACAGTGCCACTGCTGCGGCAGACTATTTGCGCCAGTTCTATCAGGGCGAGCCGGTAACCGCCTGCTTACTGCCTGCCGAACAGCATGGGCGGATTTTTTACAACGATGACTGCAGCGGGTTTAACTTTCAGGGTGGAAAAATTGATTTCAACCAATTTATTGACCGTTTACTGACGCAGCCAGAAGACGACAACAGCACCTTATATATGGGGTCTACTGAGATAAACCGCTGGTTTAACGGTTTAGCGGCTGATAACAGCATTAGCCTATCGAACGTTAATCCTTTGACCAGCGTGTGGATTGGCAATCAATCACGTATCGCAGCGCACTTCGATTTCCCGCACAACCTGGCTTGTAATGTCGTGGGAACCCGAACATTTACCCTGTTTCCACCGGATCAAATTGGCAACCTGTACCCCGGTCCTATGGAGTTTGCGCCTGGCGGACAGGACATTAGCATGGTCGATTTTGAGCAACCGGATTTTCAGCAATTTCCTCTTTTTTCTCATGCACTTGAAGCAGCACAAAGTGTTACTTTGCAGCCGGGCGATATGTTATTTATCCCCAGTATGTGGTGGCATCATGTTAAAGCGCATACACCGTTTAATGTGCTTATAAGCCATTGGTGGCGCGACACGCCAGCGTATCTTGGTAGGCCCAACAACGCCTTATTGCTGAGCATACTTAGTTTACGCAGTTTACCCAAAGCGCAGCGCCAGGCCTGGAAAGCCATTTTTGAGCATTATATTTTCGACCACGACGACATATCACAGCAGCATATTCCGGAGCAAGCGCAAGGAATGCTAAGCAAACCACTTAGTGAGTTGCAAGCGCGCCAGCTACGCGCCGATTTACTCAATAAACTTAAGCGTTGAGCCATAATGACAACTAAAAATGCCGACGTAGCCATGGAGACCTGTATGAACAACGCACAACGCATAAAAAAAGTGGTGATTGCCGGCGGTGGCACCGCAGGCTGGATGGCAGGTGCCGCCATTGCCAAAATGCTGCAAAAAAATGTTGAGGTGGTACTGGTGGAATCTGACGATATTGGTACTGTAGGCGTAGGCGAAGCTACTATCCCTACCTTACATATCTTTCATCGTTTACTTGGCTTAAAAGAAGCTGAAGTTATGGCCGCGACCAATGCCACCTTCAAACTGGGTATTTCGTTTGAAAACTGGCATGACATCAACAAAAACTACCTGCACTCCTTTGGTTACTTAGGCAAAGATTGCTGGGCGTGTGGTTTTCAGCATTTTTGGCTTAAAGGCCGTCAGCGTGGTATCGCCGAAGATATAGGTGCTTACTGCACAGAACACTTAGCTGCACGTGAAGGCCGTTTTGCGGTGTTGCCTAATCAGGATCTTAACCATGCCTACCATTTGGATGCGTCACTCTATGCGAAATACCTGCGCCAGCTGGCAGAGCAGCATGGTTTAACACGCATTGAAGGTAAAATTGCTACCGTAAAACAACATGCAAATGGTGATATTGCTGGCCTAACTCTACAAAGCGGCGAGGAAATAGATGGCGATCTGTTTATTGATTGCACCGGCTTTAAAGCATTGTTAATAGAGCAAACCCTTAACACCGGGTTTGAAGACTGGAGTCACTGGCTACCTTGTGACAGCGCCGTCGCCGTACAAACTAAAAGCATTGCGCCGCCCATTGCTTATACCCGCTCGATAGCACGGGAGGCAGGCTGGCAATGGCGCATACCGCTGCAAAGCCGGGTGGGTAATGGTTTAGTGTATTGCAGCAAATACCTTAGCGATGATGCGGCAATTAAATGTATTACTGACAATGTTGAAGGGGAGATGTTAACCCAACCCAGACTGATCAAATTCCGCACTGGAACCCGACGTAAGCACTGGCATAAAAACTGTGTTGCCATCGGGCTGTCCGCGGGCTTTTTGGAGCCGCTGGAATCAACCAGTATTCACCTTATTCAGCGCAGTATTATTCGTTTGCTGCAAATGTTTCCGGCGCAGGGCATCCAATCTGCTGATGTTGATGAGTTTAACCATCAGACTGAAGTTGAATTGCTCAACATCCGTGACTTTATTATCCTGCACTACAAAGTAACTGAGCGCAGCGATACGCCGTTCTGGCGTTATTGCCGTGATATGGACGTGCCAGAGTCATTGGCGCATCGCATCGCCTTGTTTAAACAAAGTGGCAAGGTATACAAGTTTGCGCAGGAGCTGTTCGGCGAAAGCTCGTGGATCCAGGTGATGTTGGGGCAAGGCCTGAAACCGGAGCAATATCATCCTATTGTCGACGCCATGTCCGACAGCGAGCTGGAAAGCTTTTTGCAACAAATTCAAGCTAATGTGCAGCGTAGTGTGGCGAAATACCCGCTACATAACGACTTTATTCAGCACTACTGTAAAGCCACGGCGATATAACTATGCCGCAATTTGATTTTGGCATAAATAAAGCGTTGCAACCCGAGATAGTGTATCTGGGGCATGAGGGCACGCCGTTAATCATTATTGATGATTTCGCTACCGACATTGATGTGCTTAAACATACTGCACAGCAAAGCAACTTTCAGCCTGATGTAAATGCCTATTATCCGGGCCTTAAAGCACCGCTACCGAAAGACTATGTTGGTGCTACGCTAAGCACACTTTATCCGCTTATTTACGATATTTATCAGGTGCCGACACAACTAAGGCTAAAACCGCAAAACCTGTTTTTTGCGCTGATTAACCAAACCGAAGACACTCTAAAACCGCTGCAATGTATGCCGCATTTTGATACATCAAGCGGCTATTACTTTGCTTTTTTACACTATTTAAACTCACAGCCACATGGCAGCACCGGTTTTTTTCGCCACATCCCCACCGGGTACGAGCGTATCAGCGATAACCGCCGTGAACATTATTTTAACTGTGCTCAACAGTTTATTGATGACCACGGCAGTCCTAAACAACAGTATTTTGTCAAAAGTGATGCCCATTTCGAACTTTACTATCAGGTACCTTATAAAGCCAACCGGCTAATTATCTATCCCGGCAACCTGCTACATTCCACCATTGTTGATACAACGACCGACATCGACAGTTCAGCCGTCAGTGGTCGACTGACAGCAAATCTGTTTACAAGCTTTATATAAACCAGGTGAGCATTAAATGAAACTTACGTTACGCCTATTTAGCAGACACAAAATGAAAGCGATTACATTATGAAATATAGCTTACCTAGTACGTCAAAATTGCTTGATAAAGCCTTTACCTTTGGGGTGGCTACAGCCTCTTTTCAAATAGAAGGCGCCTCAGAAAGCAGACTACCCTGTATTTGGGATACCTTTTGCGCCACCGCAGGCAAAGTACGTGATGGTTCCAACGGCGATGTTGCTTGCAACCACTACAACTTATGGCAACAGGATGTTGAGTTGATAAGCTCTTTGGGCGTTGATGCCTACAGGCTATCAATATCCTGGCCACGCGTTATGCACAAAGACGGCAGCCTGAACCCGCAAGGTGTTAACTTTTATATTGGTTTGCTAGATGCGCTAAACGCGAAGGGCATAAAACCCTTTGTCACGCTGTATCACTGGGATTTGCCGCAGCACCTTGAAGACAATGGCGGCTGGTTAAATCGTGAAACAGCCTACCTTTTTCGCGATTACGCTGACAAAATTACTCAGGCGCTGGGCGACAGAGTATACTCTTACGCCACCTTTAATGAACCGTTTTGTAGCTCTTATCTCGGCTATGAAGTTGGCATACACGCACCGGGGTTGGCGAAAAAATCCTATGGCCGTCAGGCTGCGCACCATATTTTACTGGCTCACGGTTTAGCCATGCCAGTACTACAAAAAAACAGCCCGCATAGCTTAAACGGTATCGTGCTTAATTTCACACCTGCTTACCCGCTCACCGATAGCGAGGCAGATAACACTGCCGCCAAACTGGCCGACGAGTACTTTAACCAGTGGTATATCAAACCGCTGTTCGATGGCGCTTATCCAGACAGCTTTGCCCTGTTATCTGACGAAGACAAACCGGTTATTCATGATGGTGACTTCGACATTATGCAGGCGCCACTGGATTTTCTTGGCGTTAACTTTTATACCCGTACCGTGTATCAGGCCGCCGCAGGCAAGCCGTTTGCGGAAGTTGATATGCTGGATGCTCCTAAAACCGACATGGGCTGGGAAATATATCCGCAAGCCTTTACCGATCTACTTGTGTCACTGCATGAAAAATACGCCCTACCGCCGGTGTATATTACTGAAAATGGTGCGGCCATGCCCGATAAGTTGTTAAACGGCGTGGTAAATGATCAGGATCGCATCGGTTACTACCAGATGCATTTAACCGCGGTACATAATGCCATTGAGCAGGGTGTCAATATCGACGGTTATTTCGCCTGGAGTTTAATGGACAATTTTGAGTGGGCCGAGGGTTACCTCAAGCGCTTCGGTATTGTTTATGTTGATTATGCTACGCAGCAAAGAACGATAAAAAACAGCGGTATCGCCTTTAAAACACTGATTGGCTCACGCTAGTCACAACCAAAACATAAAGAAAAGAACAGGGTTGAGGTAAGTATGGTTAGCATCAAAGAGAAAATGGCCTACGGGCTGGGTGATACCGCGAGTAATATCGTGTTTCAAACCGTGATGTTGTTTTTAACCTTTTTTTACACCGATATTTTTGGCATTTCACCGGCTTTTGTTGGCACGATGTTTTTAGTGGTCAGAATAATTGATGCTATTACGGATCCTCTTATGGGGGCGTTTGCTGATCGTACACAAAGTAAGCACGGCAAGTTTAGGCCCTACTTACTTTGGTTTGCACTGCCCTTTGGCGTGATCAGTGTGCTGGCGTTTACCACACCGGATTTTTCTGAAACCGGTAAAATGATCTACGCCTTTGTGACTTACACCCTGTTAATGATGGTTTATACCGCAATCAATATACCCTATTGCGCTTTGGGCGCCTCGTTAACAGACGACCCGAAAGAGCGTGTGTCTGTACAAACATACCGCTTTATTTTTGCTTTTATCGGCGGCGTACTGGTTTCAGCCTGCACTTTGCCACTGGTCGAATATTTTGGTCAGGGTGAAAAAGCCAAAGGCTATCAACTGACTATTCTGGCAATGAGCATTTTAGGTGTGATGATGTTTTTAGTGTGCTTTTACGGCACTAAAGAGCGTGTGATACCACCTAAAGAGCAAACGGGTACCTATCTGCAGAACTTTAAAACTTTATGGCAAAATGATCAGTGGCGCGTATTAGCATTGGCCACACTCTGCTTAATGAGCGGTTTTGTATTGCGTACCACACTGGCTATTTACTACATCAAATATTACTTAAATATGCCCGACAGCATTTCACTGATTATTACGCTGGGCATGTTTGGCAGCATTATTGGCTGTATTGTTGCCAACCAATTGGCTAAGAAATTTTGTAAAGTTAAACTGTACATAACCATTCAACTACTTGCAGCAACGCTGTGTGCCGCCAGCTTCTTTGTGCCGGCTGAACAAGCGATCCTTGCAATAGCATTGTATGTACTGTGGAATATGGTGTTTAATACTGGCACCCCTTTATTGTGGGCTAAGATGGCAGACACCGTGGACTACGGTCAGTGGAAAACGGGGATCAGAACCACTGGCATGGTGTACTCATCAATCGTGTTTTTTATTAAACTGGGTATTGCGGTAGGCGGTGCTACAGCAGGTTGGTTGCTCGCGGGTTATGGCTATCAGGCTGATGTCGCGCAAACCGATGCAACCAAAGCCGGTTTATTGTTATCATTTAGCCTATTCCCTGCTATTGGCTCTGTGCTAGTGGCCGTTATAATGCGCTGGTACATGTTAAACAATGATAAAATTACAACGATTACTCAAGAATTAAAACATGCGCCGGAGTAACCCTGGCGCTTCAAATACGTTTTATAGGTAAAATAAGCGACTGCAGACTATGGCGACAATTTATGATGTATCTCAACTGGCTGGGGTGTCTTTAGCCACCGTATCCAGAGTGATGAACAAAAACACCAATGTCAGCGATAAGACACGACAGAGGGTGCTCGACGCCATGGAAAAGCTGGGCTACCGGCCCAATACTTTTGCGCAGTCGCTGGCGTCCAATTGTTCTAACAGCGTAGGGGTGCTGGTATCTCAATTGGATGGCCCTTACTACGGCCCGATGATGGCAGAAATCGAATCCTCTCTGCGCTTAGAAAACAAACACGTTATTATTGCCGTAGGCCATAGCGACGCTGCTCAGGAAAAAGACAGCGTCGAGTTTTTACTTGACCGTGGTTGTGATGCGCTGATTTTAGACGTTGAAGCGGTTTCTGATGAGTACTTGATCAACCTGAGCAAAGGGCCAACACCAATTGTGCTTATCAACCGCTACATAGAGCAAATAAGCGAGCGCTGTATTTATTTAGAGAATGAAGTAGGCGGTTATATGGCTACTAAGCATTTAATTATGCAAGGTCATCGGCATATCGCCTATATATCCGGACCAGCAAAAAAACATGATGCTATCGAACGTTTAGTGGGGCATAAGCGTGCGCTGAGTGAAGCCAATATAGAATTTACTTCCGCACTGTGTTTCGAAGGCGACTATAGCGAAGAAAGTGGTGCCACAGGTATGACCTATTTACTACAACAACGCAGCAAAAAACCGTTTACTGCTGTAGTGTGTGCAAATGACCAAATGGTTTCCGGTGCAATATCAGTTTGTTTAGAAAGCGGTATGCGTATACCGCATGATTTATCTTTTGTTGGTTACGATAACATCCCTTTTGCCCGTTACATATCCCCTAAGCTTACTACCGTGAACAACCCCATACACGAAATGGGTAAAATGGCTGCGCTGTGGTTATTGAAAAACCTGTATAACAAAAACATCGACGTGAACAACGTATTTATGCCTGAGTTAGTAATACGCGAATCGTCCATCCCGGTTTAACCTGCCCAAACACTGCGTTAGCAAACAAAAAGTAATTTCATTGATCTAAAACGAAGTAATACTTATATCCAGAGCGTTCAGTATTGTACTGAGCGCACTCTTATCAATATCTGCTGCCATGACTAACTTTGGTTTAAAAATTTGTCCGCCGCCTCTTAACTGCCTTACTTGCCAACGAGCCGCTATACAGCCTAATAAAGCCAATAATTTTGAACGATCAACAATGACGTCTTACCACTCTAAAGTAGTAAGCTAATAAGCGACAAAAAATTTACCAATTGTTTGATATATGCTATACATGAAAGCGCTTACATGACACCAGACGGCCAATAGTAGCACGTCAATAAAAAACACTATTCACCCCAGGGGGACAAGATGGCAGCAACACCAATTCAAGCAACGGCTGGCCTTAGCGCCAGTGGCGGGCAAGCCAATTATCGCTTTGCACTTACCGCACTTACCTCATTGTTTTTTATGTGGGGGTTTATTACCTGTCTGAATGACATTTTAATACCTTATTTAAAAATGTTATTCGATTTAAGCTACACCCAGGCCATGCTAATTCAGTTCTGCTTTTTTGGCGCCTACTTTATTGTTTCTGTCCCCGCTGGCATATTGGTGAGCAAAATAGGCTATAAAGCTGGCATTGTGACCGGCTTATTGATTGCAGGTGCAGGCTGTTTGTTGTTTGTGCCAGCGGCCTCTGCTCATGTGTACGCCATGTTTTTACTGGCGTTGTTTGTGTTAGCTTCTGGCATCACTATTTTACAGGTCGCCGCCAACCCTTACGTTAGCGTACTAGGCAAAGCTGAAACCGCCTCTAGCCGCCTTACTATGACCCAGGCTTTTAACTCACTGGGAACCACCGTGGCACCCTTTTTTGGTGCCTGGCTGATTTTTGGTGGTATGGATGCACCCGAGCCGGGTGTCGTCACGGAGTCGACCGTTCAGTTACCTTATTTAATTTTGGCCGCCGCACTTGTTGTATTGGCCATAGCTTTCGCCTTATTAAAACTGCCTGCTATGGGCAAAAAAGACCCCACCGAAGCTTTACCTCTGGGTGGTGAAGCCTGGAAACAGCGGCATCTCATGCTGGGCGCACTAGGCATTTTTGTCTATGTTGGCGCAGAAGTCGGTATTGGCAGCTTTTTAGTCAGTTATTTATCAATGGCAGAAATTGGCGGTATGTCAAAAGCAGCCGCCTCACATTATATTGCCTGGTACTTTGGTGGTGCAATGGTTGGCCGCTTTATTGGTGCGGTGGTTATGCAAAAAGTCAACGCAGGCAAAGTACTGGCCTTTAATGCAGTTTGTGCTGTTTTGCTGCTGGCATTAACCATTTTATCATCCGGTAAACTGGCAATGTGGTCGTTACTCCTGGTAGGCCTGTGTAACTCTATTATGTTCCCAACCATTTTCAGCTTAGCCATTACCGGATTAAAACAATATACCAGCCAGGGCTCGGGTATTTTATGTCTGGCAATTGTTGGTGGTGCCATCTTGCCGTTGCTGCAAGGCGTGTTTGCCGACAGCTTTGGGGTGCAGATAGCATTTATCCTGCCGTTACTGTGTTATATCTACATTGCCTTTTACGGGCTGAATGGCTGCAAGCCACGTGAAATAGCCGCTCAAGCTGCTGTGGCTAAGGAAGCATTATGATGTTACGAATAAAACCAATGTATCTTAAACCCTTATTACTGGCACTAAGTAGTGGCTTGCTACTCGCAGCCTGCTCAAAACCGGCACCGGAGCAGGCAGCCACCGAGCAGAGCAGTGAAGATGTTAAAGAGAACCATATCTGGCCCAAACTCACCTTGCCGGTACCACAGGATTTAGCGATGGAGCAGTCAATTACTGCATTGTTAGCAGAAATGACCTTGCAACAAAAAATCGCCCAGATGATCCAGCCAGAAATACGCGATATCAGTGTTGAAGATATGCGTAAGTATGGTTTTGGCTCCTATCTGAATGGCGGCGGTGCGTTTCCGAATGATGATAAATACGCCACACCTGCCGACTGGATTGCCCTGGCCGATGCACTATATCAGGCATCTATTGATGATAGCCTTGATGGCAGTCGCATTCCCACCATGTGGGGGACCGATGCAGTACATGGCCATAACAATGTGATTGGCGCCACCATATTTCCGCACAACATCGGTTTAGGTGCAGCGAATAACCCGGCGTTAATTGAACAAATAGCCAAAGTTACTGCCCGTGAAGTTATGGTTACCGGCATTGATTGGGTGTTTGCACCAACTGTGGCGGTTGTGCGTGATGATCGCTGGGGCCGCACCTATGAGGGGTACTCGGAACAACCTAAAATAGTCCACGATTACGCTGCCGCTATTGTTACCGGCTTACAAGGTGCAGCAGGTGAAAATTTTCTAGGTGACGAGCAGGTTATTAGCACCGTAAAGCACTTTGTCGGTGACGGTGGAACTACGGGAGGCGTTGATCAAGGCAACACCGAGGTAACAGAGCAGCAGTTGTTTGATATTCACGCCCAAGGCTATGTGGGCGGTTTGCAAGCGGGGGCTCAGTCTGTGATGGCGTCATTCAACAGCTGGAACGGCAGTAAAGTACATGGCAATAAACACCTGCTAACTGATGTGCTGAAAGACCGCATGGGTTTTGATGGTTTTATTGTTGGTGACTGGAACGGCCATGGGCAAATACCTGGCTGTACTAACGACAACTGCCCTCAAGCGGCAAATGCCGGCTTGGATATTTACATGGTACCCACTCAAGCCTGGAAGCCGCTGTACTACAACCTGATTGCACAGGTAGAAGCCGGTGACATTAGCATGGCCAGAATTGACGACGCCGTACGACGCATCTTGCGGGTTAAAAAGCGCGCAGGTTTATTTGATAAAGCCAGCCCGGCTAAGCGCCCCTTGGCAGGTAAAACGGAATTAATTGGCTCGGCAGAACACCGAGCGGTTGCACGCGACGCCGTGCGACAATCGTTAGTGTTGCTGAAAAACACCAACCAGCTATTGCCGTTAAACCCAGGGCAGCGCTTATTAGTTACCGGCCCGGGTGCAGACAATATTGGCCAGCAAGCAGGTGGCTGGACAATAAGCTGGCAGGGTACCGGCAACAATAATGCTGACTTTCCGGGCGGTAGTTCTATTTATGCCGGTATAAAGCGCCAGGTAGAGGCGGCTGGCGGCTCAGTAGAGTTATCCAGCGATGGCAGCTACCAACAAAAACCCGATGCCGCTATAGTGGTATTTGGCGAAGAACCCTATGCAGAGGGTAATGGCGACATTGATAACCTGGAATACCAGCGCGGTAACAAAACCGATCTGGCGCTGCTAAAACAGCTAAAAGCCGATGGCATTCCAGTGGTGTCGCTGTTTATCAGCGGCCGTCCAATGTGGGTAAATCCTGAACTCAATGCTTCGGATGCCTTTGTCGCTATTTGGCTGCCAGGTAGTGAAGGTGAGGGCGTCGCAGATGTCATTCTGACTAACGCTGACGGTTCCCCTCAATATGATTTCCATGGCAAGTTATCGTTTTCCTGGCCTGCCAGCCCACAGCAGACTGTGGTAAACGTTGGCGATGCCAATTATCAGCCGTTGTTGCCCTATGGTTTTGGTTTACGTTATGGCGAAAGCAATGTGCTAAACGCTGATTTACCAGAGCAAATAGAGCAAACAACCCAGCTGTCAGACTTAGTTATTTTTGAACGCGCCCCGCGCTCACCATGGCAGCTACAACTGCAAAGTGGTACTGAAAATGCCGCCGTTGTCAGTAGTATTCAGCAGCTGGGAGCTATTAGTAGCCGCACCTTTGATAAAGACGTACAGGAAGACGCACGCCGCTTTGAACTGGACGGCAGCAGCAATGCCGCTTTAGCTTTTATTAGTACGTTTCCGCGGGACTTAAGAGCCTATACTGAAACTGATAGTCAGCTTACGCTGCTGGTTAAACGCCTGGGTGACATACCCGCCAACGTGACCCTGAGCATGGCTTGTGGAAATAACTGTGGCGGCAAGGTTAATATTAGTAAAGCGCTAACCAGTATGCCAGAAGATGCATGGCAGCCATTAGCAGTGAGTTTAAGTTGCTTGCAGCAGCAAGGCATGAACCTAAGGCAGGTTTCTAAAGTGCTGGCTATTGAAACGAGTGGTGCGTTAACCCTTAGCCTGGCTGACGCCCGAATTAGCCCGGTAACCAACAACACTGAGCTTAGCGCCGTCGCTTGCCAGTAATTTGCAATATCACTTTATGTTAAAAAGGGCGCCAGCAGGCGCCCTTTTTGTATGCTTAGAAGAGCAAGCGCAGACCAAGAGACTGGTGCGCTTACATTACAGCTGCAGGGATGCCGAGTAAGCTGAAACGGAAAAAGGATATGTTACTCAAAGCTGGCGCAGTAAGCATCTGCAGGCCTCACCCAGCCTATCGCGTATGGCATAACTTTGCAGCTATTGTATTGCTTTAACCTTTACGCCTATTCCGGGCAAAAAAATACCCGGCTAGCCGGGTACTTTCGTTATCAAACAGTCTTGACTATGGTCAATTGCCCATGGCGTATCTGACCCCAATGGCATACCGTGGGCCGTATTGAGCAGCACTTAAGAACTGTCTTTCGAACCGGCCAAAGTTACGCTCGGTTTCGTTGGTCAGGTTAATGCCTTCGAAGAATACGGTCAGGTTGTCATTAATGCTGTAGTTAACGCTTAAATCCCACTGTAGGAATTCTTCAGCATAATTAGGCGGCGAATCGGTGGTGTCTGGCTGGCCCGTTCCGGCCAGATATTCATCACGCCATGCCGCTGTTAACTTGATCGACCAACCATCTTTCTCGTAGAACAGCTGCCAGTTAGCCGAGTTACTTAGGCCGGGCAGAACAGCCTGATTCATCAGCACGAAGTTATCGTACTCTACATCACCGTCCACCAGTGTGGCGTTTATACCGGTACCGAATCCGCTGTCGCCAAACAGGTGTTGCACCGCAAGCTCCACGCCATTTACCTTCCTGACACCGACGTTTTCAGGTGAGTTAATTGTCCAGGCAATCAACGGGTCCGTATTAGGGTCTGGTAACACACGGTTGTTTTCACCTAACCCCACACCGTTGGCAACAATTTCATTGTAAATAGCGCCGTCGGTGGCCTGCTCGCCACGTGCCTCGATAGCGGCCACCGCAGCGTTCCAACGCTGGCCCTGATAAACGTCATGCAAGCCTTCGAAGGTAGTGGTGACTTGTGAGTTATCGATCCAATCATCAACATCTTTCCAGAACAGGCCTATGGCGGCGTAGCTCGCCTCGGCATAGTAATACTCTAATGAGATATCCAGATTGGTTGACGCAAACGGCTTCAGATTAGGGTTGCCGCGACTACCACTTCTGGCGCCTATCTTAGGTGAAGGCGTCAGGCTAAGGTTGCCAAGCATTTGCCCCAAGCCGGGCCGGGTAATGGTTTTGCCTGCCGAGAAGCGCCCCACCCAGTCATCGGTAATATCCACTTTCAGGTCCAACATCGGCAGCAGTAGATCATAGTTGCCGGTGAAATCAACCTCAACAAACTCGCCGCCACTGGCAAACTGCGTTAGCCACTCTGACCCGCCGGCCCAATAGACATATTCTGGCACGCGGCTCTTAGCCGGGCTGACAATGTCGGTTTCCTCATATCGCAGACCAAGGTTTACGTCGACATAGTAGCCTTTTACTTCAAATTCCCACGCCGTTGATACATAAAGGCTGACCGTTTCTTCTTCGATACGATTTACCGGAAAGCTGTCGAAGGTGCCAATCTCGTAGGCGTCAGAGCCCAGCACATCTTCAGTAAGCGCGGCCAGTTGCCGGGTGATGGCTTCATCGATATTAAAGGTATAGGCATAGCCTGGCGATACACCCGCTGAGCCGAAGGAAAATTCATCCAGGAAGTTACTCAAGTCAACACGGGTAAACATGCTATCCGGGAATATCTCAGCAAAGGTGCCGTTATTAAAACCTGGCGCATTTGCGTTGTTGGAGCCGCCAGAGCCGCTCAGCGATTGCTCGGTGTAAGCCGCACCGAATGAAACACCCACCAGGCCATATCCGAGTTCGGGCAGCCACTCACCGCCAAATTGATACTGCGTCACTTCCGACTCACCCGGTGTGCGGGTGAATATACTGAAGTTCGAGCCTATTTCATTCGGGCTAAGTTCATTGCTGCCATTTTGCCATTTAATGTTGTAGCCAGGAACATCACCGTCGCGGAAAAGATATTCCTTGGATGACAGTGCAGCCGACCCTAAAATAACCCGAGCCTGTGCCCCCAAGCCCTTATCCATGCCATTGTCTGTGGTGGTTTTGGACGTGTGTGCATCAAAGTTGAAGCTTAATGCATCAGAAAATGCCCACGCCACATTAAAGCCAGTAGCTTTTGAGTCGACTTCGCTCGTTTCCCTGAACCCCGTAAAAGAGCCATCATCGCCGGATGAGTTGTAATAAATCGCCGTGCCATTTTCATCCAACTCATAGGCATTAGCGTTGCCGCCGAAAGAACCGTTCCATACCCCCCAGGACAGCGAGTTATTGCCAGTTACCGCGTTGGAAATGGTGTGATCCAAAGTCAATATCACATTATCCGTTGCTGCAAACTGAAAGGTCACCTGACCATTGGTTCGCTCACGCTGAATATCATCGCGGGCGAAACTGATTTCCTGAGGAAAGAATGCTGCCGTAACAGGTTGTAAATCGCCGTTAGCATCGGGAGCCCAGAAGCGGGGAATGACCGCGCCGTTGGCATCTACTGGTCGGCCATCCACAATATCCGACTCATCCACCGACAAGGAAGGGTTTAACTGCCAGGAGCGGACATTAGCCGACTGCCGCTGGAAATCTCTGCGGTGAAAGGAGAAGTTTGCGGTAACACCAAAACGCTCATCCATAAAGGTATTGCTGTAAATACCCGCAAATTCAGGTGTCACATCGTCGCCGGCTTTATTCGAGGAGTCATGCAGGCCTTTCGCCATAAAAGAGTAACGCTCTCCTGGGTTTTGCAGCGGTTTTGCGGTAACAATATTGACCGTTGCGCCAAGGCCGCCTGTTGGCACATCGGCCCGGGCAGTTTTGTAGACCTCTAACGCACTGACGCCCTCGGAAGATAAGTTTTCGAAGTTAAATGACCGTGAAAATCCCGTTCCGGCCATCTGACGGCCATTGAGCGTAATCAGGTTAAATTCAGGACCAAAGCCCCTTACGGTAATCTGACTGCCTTCACCGTTTGCCCGGCTTACCGATACCCCGGTAATACGCTGCAACGACTCAGCCAGGTTGGTGTCGGGAAACTTACCCATTTCTTCTGCTGAAATGGCATCCACCACGCCCGAGGCTTCGCGTTTCACGTCCATTGAACGCGCTAAACTACCGCGAATACCTTTAACCTGAATAATCTCAACCTTTGCTTCCTGTGCCTGTTCATCTGTTGTTTCCTGAGCTTGCAACGGCATTAACAGGCCAGTGGTCAGTACGACTGATACCGCAATGGCAACCGGGCTTTTATTAAATAATGTTGGTTTCATAATGGTTTTACTCTCGTCGCACTGAATTAGTTATTAGAAATTTCAACGTTATCAATTTGATAAACTGCACCTTGTCCGGTGCCCCACGCAGGAAACACCATAATCACGTTGATGTCGCTGATATCTAAGCCAGCGTCAAACAGGCTTTGCAGACTAAAGCGATATTTTGCCCACTCGCCGGTTGTTGGTGCCTCGCCGTTGTTACCGCTAGCTAATGGCAACTCTACTGCGCTAGATGCACCGGTAGATTCAATTTTAAATAACCAGGTAGAATCCGGGTTAGCAGGCGCATCAACGACCCGCATATCAAAACTGACGCTACCGCTGGCCAGCAAAGCTGTTGCATCAAAAGACACGCCTTCGTTGGCTAAAATACCCTGTACGGTTTCTGGCGAGCCAAGCACTGAAAATTGTGCCACATTGCCATAAGGCGCACCGGCATCGACAACCTGAGGAGTTGAACCAGCACAGCAATCCCATAGCGTCCAGTCCGGATTCACCGCATCACGAAACAGCGATAACATACCTGCACTTTGGGCGTTAGGGTTGTAAATCCGAACGTTATCCAGCCGGTACACTGCACCATTACCGGTATCCCAGGCAGGGAATACCATCAGCACATCAATCGCGCTGATATCCAGACCCGCATCAGACAAACTTTGAATGCTGAAAGTGTAAGTTGCCCACTGGCCTGTAACAGGTTCCTGGCCTGCGCTACCAGCACTTAACGGTAACTCAACGGCTGACGCGGCACCATCGGCTTCAATTTTAAACATCCAGCTGGAATCGGGGTTGGTCGGCGCGTTTACCACTTTCATGTCAAATTGCACGACACCTTCGCTAAGTAAAGCAGACGCATCAAATGGCTCTGCTGCGGCCTCAAGCAAGCGAGTGTTAAAGCCCATTACTGTTGGCGAAGCGCCAATAGAAAACTCAGCAGTAAGACCATGAGCTTCATCGTCCATTACTTCAACCGGGGTAGTACCACCACAACAATCCCACATTGGCCAGGCTGGGTTTTGCTCGTCAGTAAAAATGGTTAACGCTGGTGATGCACCATCAGGCTGAGCAATTTTTACGTTATCGACCTGATAAACGGCACCATTACCGGTATCCCAGGCTGGAAAAATCATCACCACATCAATAGCCGATAAATCCAGGCCGGCGTCAGCCAGCATTTGCAATGGGAAGGTGTAGGTTTGCCATTGACCGGTAACGGGTGCAATGCCCTCGCTACTGGCGGTAATAGGCAGTTCGGCGGCTGTGGTATTCTCGTTGCTCTCTACTTTAAACACCCAGGTTGAGGCTGGGTTTGACGGCGCCGACACGACCAGCATATCAAAGCTGACACTGCCGTTTTCAATTAACGGCGAGGCGTCAAAAGGGCTGGGCACCCCTGCCGGATCAGTAATAAAGGCAGAGCGGGTAATAAAGCCATTTACGGTAGGCTGGGCATTGACAACAAACTCATACACATTACCACGGCTCTCAACTTCCATCAGCGCCGGGGTAGAACCACCGCAACAATCCCAGGCAGGCCAGTTTGGATTAGGCATATCTTCGAAAATAGTTAAATTTTGTGCCACACCTGTTGATGGTGGCGAAGGAATGGGTGCCTTGCCTTCTACTAGTGTGTTTTCATCTTTATAGCCGGCACGAACAGTTTCACAACCTTTGCCGCTGTCCAGATCCTGACCGCACTGGTATACCCGCACATAATCAATCTCATAGATTTGGCCATCAGCAAAAGCGTCTGCATCAATACCCAGATTATTAACGTTCTCAGGCCAGTTACCACCTACAGCTAGATTCAGCAGTAAGTGAAAGCGCTGGTCAAAAGGGGCACTGCTCCACTGCGTTTTAAGTTCACCAGTGATGATATCAAAGTTCTCAGTGAACCAGCCACGATGACTAAGGCCAACCGCTTCGCCCCGGCTGTTAAAACGCACTGTTGATGCCATTTGGGTTTGAAACAGGTAACCATCGACATACCAGCGAATTTCGCCTTCCTGCCATTCAATGGCATAGGTATGGAAGTCATCAGCCGGATTGGCGCCATCTGGTAATAAATAGGCCTTGCCAGAACTGGCATTGTCCGGCCAGGCGCGGCCATAATGCAGGGTGCCATGAACGTTAGCTTCGGCCACGCCATCTTCACCCGCTACTTTGAGGTTAACCGCTTCCAGTATGTCGATTTCGCCAGATTTAGGCCATTCACCATAAACATAATCAGTAGGCAGCATCCAGAACGCCGGCCAACTACCCTGGCCAGAAGGCAACTTAGCACGCATTTCAAAACGACCATATTTCCAGTCACCCTGGTACTTGGTATTTAACCGAGCTGAGGTGTAAGGCTGCACCGCGCCATCTTCAGCTGGCAGGGCAACAATTTTGAGGGTGCCGCCTGACACAAACGAATTGTCCGGGCTGTCGGTATAGCATTGCTTTTCGTTATTACCGCCGCCGGCGCAATTTATTTCATGCGTCCATTTGTCGTCATCAATGCTGGTGCCGTCAAATTCGTCACTCCAGACCAGTTGCCAGTCACTTACCGGCTCGGCTGGGTTAACCGCCGTTAAATTGGTCGTGGTAGCAGTATCACCACCACATCCGGCCAGGCCTGCCGCCATTAGTAAGGCGGTTAACGTTGTAAGTTGTTTCATTTTTATAGTCATCCCCTGGGTCATTGCTATCTGCTGACTGAAGCGCCAACACCATAAGCAAGATGCCAAGAAAGATGTAAGCGCTTCCAAAAGCTAAATGATTAAATTTCAACCGTCAATAGCAATGCAGCAAAAAGCTGACCCAAAGTAGGGCGTTATATGACAAAAAAATGACTTTCCCATTAAATTTCAACAAATAAGCGCGCACCAATAAAATGAATAATAAAACCACCTTGCCAGATTATGGTGCAGCATATCGCTGAGCTGCCACAACCTCACTTTACGCGCCTCTTGCGCTAGCTTGACACTTATTTACATCGCCTGTTTTACACTTATCCGTTCAGCCAGCGAGCACCATAAACCGCCGAAATTGGGACGGCACGAGATAAAAATGACTGGCATTCAAATTAACAGGAACTAAAAGATGAACACTGACAAACAAGTACTGACTTTTGCGATAGTAGCGTTTTTAACTGGCTGTGGTGGCAGTATGTCAACAGATACACCGACCGACGATGCCACTTCAAGTACGACCACAGCGCCGCCGTGCACCCGGATTTAATAGCAACACAGGTGCAACCAGCCGCCACAACCGACAATAGCTGGCGTGGCATACTGCGCATCAACTGCGATTTGTCGCATTCCGGCTACAATGACCCTATCGTTTACCCTGGCCAACGCGATGCCGCCCACCTGCATCGTTTTTATGGCAACACCCTGCTGGATGAGCACAGTAATCTTACTTCACTCTTCACCACCGGCGAGTCGAGCTGTCAGGGCAACGAGCTGAATCGTTCTGCCTATTGGGTGCCGGCCCTGTTGGCACCGTCTTACGAACCCACCAGCGGTGAGCGTTTACTTGATAATAACGGCGAGCCAGCCTGGAAAATCGTGCCTGCCGTCGTAGGCAACGACGATGAAGCGCATGAGATATTTTATTACTCAGCCGGCGTCGACGACCTGGCCTCTATTCAACCAATCCCGCTGGGGTTAAAAATGATTGCCGGTAACCATATGGGTATGCCAGGCATGGAGCAGGATACCTCGATAGTGCGCTGGCATTGTCAGTCTTGGGAGTCAAATGATGCCACCAACCCACGCTGGAGCAGCAGCATTCCAGAGTGTCTGGCACCCGATCGGTTACGGATGGATATTTTCTTCCCCAGTTGCTGGAATGGCACCGATCTGGATTCCTATGATCACAAGAGCCATTTAGCGTATCCGGTTAATAATGGCGGCCCCAATGGCACAGTATGCCCAGCCAGCCACCCGGTGCCGATTATCCGGGTTAGTTTTCATTATGCCTACGGTGTAAAACCCGAAGTGTACGATCCACAAAGCCGCTCTAGCCGCGGCTGGCGTTTTGCTTCTGATATGTATGACGTAAGCAGCAGTACCCCTGGTGGTATGTCATTACACGGCGATTGGTTTAACGCCTGGCACCCGGAAGCCTTGCAAGCTATTTTGGATGGCTGCATCCGCCAACGGCTGGACTGCCACGACGGTAACCTTGCCAACGGCTACCGCTTAACCGGCACCCGCGCTGGTAGCCAAACTGAGCCACCTATCGTTAATAAAGGGTTAGGGTACTAGTCTGAAAAAAGCCATCATATATAACGCTGATGGCCTCAGTTTTGCCATGGAGCACAACACCAAATTGGTGCATACTAACCATCTTATTTCTAAATTCGAATGGCGTTGTGCAACGGCTAATATCGTTCTTACACCAACCGCAAGCTTACCGGCGCGGTTATTTATCGCGCTGTTACCTGGTACTATCGTTGCTTTTTACTGTGCCAGTGTCTGGCGCAGAAGCGGCAGAGAGTCAGGCCATTACGCCGGTTTATTACCCGGGCAAACTGCGGCAGGATTATTACACTGACTTACTACATCTGGCACTAAGTTACCCTTGTGCTACGCAGTATGCAGTGCAGCCGTCTGATCTGGACTTACCGAAAAAACGTGCCTTTGATTTGATGAACGCGGGCCAGGGCATTGATGTAATGTACGGCAGCGCCAGCAACGAGCGCATCAATACTTACCGCGCAATACCCTTTCCTATTTTACGTGGTTTAATGGGGTTACGTATCGCGCTGGTTAGCAGCGCTGAACCCAATATACTGAAAAACGCTCATAGCTTAGCAGCCTTATCTCGGCTTCGAGTCGGGCAATTTATCAGCTGGAGCGACACGGCTATATTGCGGGCAAACGACTTTAATGTCGAAGCCGCCAGCACGTTAGAAAGCCTGTATCAAATGCTCGACAAAGGCCGCATCGACTATTTTCCACGGTCAGTATTGGAAATACAGCAAAATCAGGCAGAACATGCCGAACTTAACCTGCAAATAGACCCGCATATTCTGCTGTATTACCCCACCGCCACTTACTATTACGTTGCCAAAGACAACAACGCCCTGGCCGACGCCTTGCTCTGCGGTTTAGAACACGCCCAGCAAAGTGGCCAGCTAAACCAGCTGTTCGAGCGCTACTACGGCGACGTACTGCAGCAACTCAATGTCGCCGGCCGGCGGGTGATTAAACTACAAAATCCGTTACTACCGGCAGGTGTGCCATTACTGCGGCCCGAGATGTGGTATCCGTTACCGGATAACAGCGCCAGTAAGCAATAAAGCCACCATTAAAGATTACAGCATTGGCAAAACAACAAAAGAACCCGTTATGCAACCCGAACTAAAAATTGAAAATTTAATAGAAGGCACCGGCAAAGCTGCCGAACGCGGTGCGCTTATCACCACACATTACCGCGGCTGGTTAGAAGATGGCACCGAGTTTGACTCGTCCTACAAACGCGGCGAGCCGTTTCAAATAGTGCTGAGCAACAACCGGGTGATTCAGGGCTGGATTTTAGGCTTAAAAGGCATGAAAACCGGCGGTAAACGCAAACTCTGGGTACCGGCAGAACTGGCCTATGGCGAGCGGCAAATTGGCAGCATGATCCCACCAAACAGTAACCTAATTTTTGAAATTGAACTGTTGGAAGTACTAACCCGGGATGATTGATAGCGCCAGCAGGCGCTAATTACCCTGGTAACTTAAACTGAACTTATTGCACTTGCACTAGCCTAATCTCGCCGTTACACTTTGCGCGTTTTTTCAACAGGAGTAGCAAGATGAGTAAACCAGCAGCAGCCGAGCATGGCCGCGGCGAGATCCGCGATAATGCGATAAAGGCGTTAGTCACCAGTAAATTGTTTCAAACCAAGGTGGTAAAGGCGAAGAAAGGCAAAGGCTCATACAACCGCAAAGGGCGTAATTCAAAAGATTACGCCCTTATTGTTTTGGCCAACCGTAAACTATCTTCCCGCTCAGGCTTGCTCGCGGTCAATCTTGGCGATAATGCGATCCAGCATCATTAAGTCATTCGCCTTTTCCATATATTCGTCGCTATCTTCATCCAGTTTTACAAGCTCAGGACGCCCGGCAGCAAGCTGTTTTGTAAGACATAAACGTATATGGCGTAATTCAACCGTTGAGAACATAACTAACTTACCTCAGATTTAGGCACGCTCAGGAAACTTGGAATTGCAGCTGTTTCCAACTGCTTCAGCTTTTCCAGATATGAATAGTGCGGCATATCGTGCAGTGGTTTTTCGGCCTAACGAAATAGGTCTTCCGGTACCGCCATATAAAACTGAACAGGAGTATGCATTTTTTCTCTCGAAAGGTTGTCGATTCAGCGAATATACCTCACACTGCGCCACATGCTAAAAAAACAAACAAGATGTTAAATATTAAGAGTGTTATCTGTACTTAAACACGCTATCGCTTTACTTCTATTTAACATGCTATTGATTTTGGGCTGCTGGACACTACTTTACTCAGTGCAAACCCAGTTTGCGGAAGTTAACAGCGCAAAGCCACTTATCGTTTTAAGCAGCTTTCATGGCTACTTACCGGGGGCGCTGTTGGCCCTGATATTTATGACAGGCTATGCCGCAAACCGCCTTTGGCGGGGGCTGCGTCGGCAAACATTATCAGCCAATAACGGCAAGCTGACAGCAATCGGTGTGCTAACAGGTCTGGTTCTGGTAGTTATAGGTAATTTTGCCATTAACGCCTACTGGCATAATAAAGCCGAGTATGCAGGTTATCAGGAATGCCCGGCTTTTACGCTATTGACGAACCGGATAACCATGACAGCATGGAGCAAAGATGAAACCCTCTGCCTCGATAATGATGCAAGGCAAATTATCGTCCGCGGCACGCCGGATGAAACGCACCAACTGGCAACTCACCTGAACGCCAGAGCAAAACAACAGCAGGCAAAACAGCAGTTTTTGCAGCAAGAAGCACAAAGGAAAAGCGATAGTTCGAAAGGGTAAGCGGCTGCTAGCCAAGCGCAGCGCCGGTACTGCTTTAACACCGCGCCAGCAGGCGCTGGTGCAGTTTTACCATATAAGCTTTACCAATCTGGGGCTGATCACGCTGCCAGTTACGGTGCTGGTGATTATGTGGCTGGCCGTGTCGAGGCTAGTTGTAAATTAGCAGATAAAGGTTACAACCTTAGCTTTATCAAGTTACCACTCTAAACAAGTCAATATTACCAGTTCTTGCATTTTAGAAGGACCATCAAAGTTAAGTGTCACCGGCAATGTAAAACTGACCCACTAACGACAATTTAAAATTGACCCACCTGAGGCAAAATTACCGCCGACATTAATTGAATTAAGGCGGTGTAATTTTAATGCTGACTCAGGAGTTATTAGTGGAAATCCATGTGTTGCACCGACAAGGCCAAAGCATTCGTGCTATCGCCAAAACATTACATGTATCACGCAATACTGTTCGTAAGTATCTGCGGGATATTGCTAAAACGCCAGCCTATAGTGAACGTGCTGATCGGGCTTCAAAACTTGACCCCTTCAAGACGTAT
>NZ_AUDG01000002.1 GCF_000425345.1 Rheinheimera baltica DSM 14885
CTAAATTGTTAAAGCGGATAACCAAATCACTGATGGTTGCCCGACCAATATTCAACGCTTGGGAGATTTGCCGATCGCTTAACCGTGCTTCAAATTTGAGGCGGAATATATCCAGATAAGTTTGCATATCTGTCCTTACCATTTTCTTTTTACGTGTCATGACTACTCCGGCAAA
The DNA here is from genome assembly GCF_000425345.1 of Rheinheimera baltica DSM 14885. Lineage (GTDB taxonomy): Bacteria > Pseudomonadota > Gammaproteobacteria > Enterobacterales > Alteromonadaceae > Alishewanella > Alishewanella baltica. The sequence continues at coordinate 176 of NZ_AUDG01000002.1, forward strand.
ACAGTTAAAAAACTGTTATGCCAAAGTCCGTAAAACGAAGGAAGAACAAACTGGCCGGACGATACCGAAACAGATGGCCGGATGAGGCCGAAATCAGTGGCCGGATGATACCGAAATGGGTGGCCGACTCATGCCGAAATCGCTGGCCGGATCATCCCGAAATACGCACTGTTGTAGGGCCAGTTAATTTTGTTTACCCTAGCACCATAATTAACCGGACGTTAATAAACTAGCAATTTCAGCATCCAAAATACGGCATGGAAGCAACAAACTTACTTTATTATTAGTGGAACCTCATGTTTAGCCGTATCATGCAGTTGCTGTTATTAACAGAGTCTGATCTCAATTCACCTTCCGTTACCATCCTGCAACAGAGTGCCTTAAGAATTATTTTAAGCTCAGGCTTATTGCTGGTGCTGGGTATCGTGCTGCACAGCTCGTGGCAAGCTTTCCAGCAGGGAGCCTGGTACATTATTGTAATAACTTTTGGCTTTTATCTGTTGCTGGCCGCGGCTTTCTACCTTTCAACGCGCCAACTTGGCATTAGTCGGGTCATTATGTTGTTTGCGGTATTTGGTGCGGGCCTTTGCATGCAGCTATTTATTGATGATTTTGAACTGTCAAAACTTGGCGCAATTTTTGTCTATGTTGCACCGCTGATTGCTCTTCTATTTTTCAATCGTGCAGTAACGTTTTGGGTGATGGCGGCCAACTTTATTCCGTTTTTGTTTTTGCTTAACATTGACGCCCCCATTAAACTGTTCGATTTTTCTATTACGCTACCCGCTACTCACACCTATCTACATAGCTTATTATTTTTATTTATAAATTTATGTATTCCGCTGGCTATCATGCGGATGATAAGCACCTTTAAACGCAACGCCAATGCACTTAAAGCGCTCAATAATACGATTAGTGAAAGTAACCAGTTGTATCAGGAAATTTTCAATCATCACAGCAATGCTACCTTGCTGGTTGCATCAAAGGGACGCATTTTAAAAGCCAATGCGAAAGCCAAACAACTACTTCAACTTGAAAACATTGAGCAGCACCGACTAACAGCACTGTTACACACTACAGCGACTAATAGCCCGATGTTTTGGTTGGGGCACGACATGCACTGCCAGCTATCCAGTGAACCAGGTATCCACTTATTACTCAATCACATCACAACGACAGCCCAGGAACATCATTTAATTCAATTAGATGACGTAACACCCTTAAAGCTTATTCATGAGAAACTTACCGCTTCCAAGCAACAAAATCTGCTTTGGCGAAATTACGATCGCTTAACCTCATTACCCAATATGACGTTTTTTCTACATTTGATGCGTAAAGTGCAGCAGGAAAATACACAATCTGGCGTGATGCTAATTGTCCGCTTATGTCATGTAAAGGCATTTAACCAACAATATGGTTACGCGGCAGGTGATGAGCTATTAAGCAAGTTTGCGGGCCAATTTCGTGAAAGCTTGCCTGATGGCACTATACTAAGTCGTTTGCGTGGAGTTAAATTTGTACTTTGGCATCCGTTACGCGAACACAGCATTTCTGTGTCCGATGAAGTGTCGCGGCTAAGGCAATTGCTGCCGGCAAAATTAACCTTGTCGCACGGTGACATAATGCCCGCTTATGAAATTGGCGTCAGCACTGCCAAAATAGCTGACGCCAGCACTGAGCTTTTACTGGAACAATGCGAGTCAGCATTGGAGCTAGCTAACACCTACCATCAACCTGTTGCATATTTTCAGCAGGATTCATTGCACGAACGTAATGTAGAACTACAGCTACTGGCCGATTTGAAAATAGCGCTGGCACAAAAAGAGTTGACACTATGGTTACAACCTAAAGTAACGTCAGAAGGAACCATACAAAGCTTTGAAGCTTTGTTACGCTGGCAACGCAGTAGCGGCGAATATGTACCACCGGACAAGATTGTCGCTCTGGCTGAGCAATATGGGCTTATTGGGCAGTTGTCGCTTTATGTATTTAATGCCGCGCTGAATGTCATAGCTCAATTTCGTCAACAGCAGCTGTTTTACCCCATTGCGATAAACCTTTCCGGCTCTGATGTTATAACATCGAATTTTTATAACGCCTTGGTTGATCTGGCAACGCACAGACCTCAACTTTTAAAGTATTTAACGTTAGAACTGACAGAAAACAGTATCGTTAGCCACCAGCAACCGCTGTTTGATAAGTTAGCCGTGTTACAAAAACTGGGTTTTAGTATTGCGTTAGATGATTTTGGTACTGGCCAGGCATCATTAAGCATGCTGACAAAATTGCCACTAGATACCATGAAGCTCGATAAGAGTTTTTTGCGGGATATTCCACATAATAAAATGCAAGTACAATTAGTTCAGACGGTTATTCAACTGGCTAAAGCGCTTAATCTGCATCTGGTATTAGAAGGTGTAGAAACAGATGTCCAGCGTCGTTTTATGGCACAGCTGGGCTGTAAGCTAATGCAGGGCTACTTTTTTTCAAAGCCTCAGCCAGCACAACACTGGTTAGATACGCTTAAACAGCAACCGGCTATAAGTTAAAAGCCAAACACCGCTTTGCCCAAAGTAAGGGTTAGTGCACTTATAATAATGATGGCGAAAATATTAAGTGCCAGCCCCGCTTTAGCCATATCGATAATTTTAAGCTCACCCGATGAAAACACAATTGCATTGGGTGGCGTTGCAACGGGCATCATAAAGGCACAACTGGCGGCTATTGCCGCAGGAATAACTAAGGTTAAAGGGCTTCCTGATAATGACAGTGCGACAGGACCTAATAGTGGCAAGAAACCGGCAGCGGTAGCGGTATTGCTGGTGACTTCAGTTAAGAAAATAATCACAGCGGTAACCAATACCACCATCAGCCATAACGGCAACGTATCAAAGCTACTCACCTGCTGTGAAATATAAGCAGCCAGGCCTGAGCTGGACATTAGGGCGGCAAGCGATAAGCCACCACCAAACAACAACAATATGCCCCACGGTAACTTTTGCGTATCTTCCCACTGTAAAATTGGTTGTTTCATCTGGCCACTGGGTAACATAAACAACACTACCGCAGCAATAACTGCAATCATCGTATCATCTATCGCCAGTCCCGTTACGCTAACTAACACGGGCCGGAAAATCCACGCTAGCGCAGTAGTCACAAACACCAGTGCGACCGTTTTCTCCGCCTGACTAATGGGCCCTAACGCGTTACGTTGTTGCAGCAACGCTGCCTTGGCACACAGGGTACCGGACTGATCCAGCTTATACATAACGCGGGTAAGCCAGAACCAGGCAAAAACAATAAGGACCAATGTTAGCGGCACACCAAACAACATCCATTGAGCAAAACCGATATTTAGCTGATAAGTTTCATTTAAATAGGCCGCTAATAACGCATTGGGTGGCGTGCCGATTAATGTTGCCAAACCGCCGATAGAAGCAGCATACGCAATGGCTAACAGTAACGCTTTGGCGAAGCTGCCATTGTTTCCCGCTTGCACCATTTGGCAAACAGACAATCCAATTGGCAACATCATAACGGCAGTGGCCGTGTTAGACATCCACATTGATAAAAACGCGGTAACTGCCATGACGGCCGCTATTTGTTGGCTGGGTTTACTGCCAGCCATTAGCATAGTGGTTAAGGCAATTCGCTTGTGTAACGACCAGCGTTCCATAGCAATGGAAAGTATAAAACCGCCTAGAAACAGGAATATTAGCGGGTGGGCATAAGGTGCACTAGCCTCTTTAATGCTAGTAAGCCCTAGCAATGGTGCCAAAACAAGGGGCAGTAACGCCGTAACAGCAATCGCCACTGTTTCGCTTATCCACCACACTGCCATCCACACCGCCAGACCGCTGGTTAACCACGCTTGCTCAGTCATGCCTTGCGGCGCATCAGTGAGCATTGTAAATAACAAAGCGCCAGGCCCGGCAACACGGGCCAACCACTGCCAATTAGGTTGCATCATGCTAATTACCTTATCTGTTAGTTACAGCCGAATTAGTGCAAAAGTTGCAGCTCTGCCAGTTGCCGATACAAGGGGCTAGTTTGCAATAGCTGTTGGTGGGTTCCACTGGCAATGAGTTTGCCCTGTTCAAGCAGTAAAATTTTATCAGCATTAAGCACAGTGGCTAACCGGTGCGCAATAATTATGGTGGTCTTACCCCGCATAAGATAGTCTAACGCATGCTTAACGTGCTGCTCGCTCACGGCATCTAATGCACTGGTGGCTTCATCCAGCAATAATATGGGCCGGTCAGCTAATATAGCCCGTGCAATGGCAATGCGTTGTTTTTGTCCGCCGGACAGCCTAACGCCTCGCTCGCCCAGCTCAGTGGCGTAGCCCTGGCTAAATTGACGAATAAACTCATCAGCTCTTGCTGCAATACAGGCCTGCACCACATCCTCTTCACTGGCATCAGGACGGCCGTAACGCACGTTTTCCAACACCGACATAGCAAAAATAACCGACTCCTGTGGTACCAATGCATATTGTGCCCGTAGCTGCGCTAAATCAAGCTGACTAATATCAACATCATCTAAATAAATCTGTCCGGATTGCGGCTGATAAAACCGTTGTAGTAGTTGAAATAAGGTTGTCTTACCAGCACCACTGGGGCCAACCAGCGCCAATCGCTGGCCCGGTTTAATCTCTAAACTCAATTGATGCAGCACTGTGCTGTCGGGTACTTGCAGGTAGGCAAATTGCAAAGCGTCAATACGAATAGCCCCTCTTACCGGCTGTGCCAGTGCCTGTGGCGCTACAGGTGAAACAATATCAACCGGCATGGTTGCAAGTTCAATTAATCTTTCGGCAGCGCCTGCAGCACGCTGAATATCGCCAATCACTTCACTGATTGTCGCGGCGGCACCTGCCACCATTACGGCATAAAACATAAACGCGGTGAGCTCACCCGCACTTACATTACCGTTAATAACATCATGCGCGCCTACCCAGCTTATTAGCACCATAGCACTGATGCTAAGCAGCATTACGCCCGCAATTAGCATAGCCCGGTAAAGTATACGCCCTTGAGCCGCCTGCATTACCTGCTCAATTCGCGAGGTAAATAGCCTGGTGTCTTGTGCTTCATGGCCATAAGATTGCACGGTGTGAATTTCATGCAGGCTTTCATCAACATAGGCACCTACATCGGCCAACCTGTCTTGACTGTCTCGGGACAGTTTGCGTACTTTTCGTCCAAGTACAATAATGGGTAGCAATACCAGCGGCACAGCCAGCAATACCAATGCGGTCATTTTAAAGCTGGTCAGAGCCATCATTAGCAAGCCGCCTATTGCCGTAACCGCAGATCGCAACGCCATAGACAAGCTAGACCCGACGACACTTTGCAACAAGGTGGTGTCAGCAGTAAATCGCGATATCACCTCGCCGGTTCGCATTTCACTGTAAAAAGACGGCGTAAGCTTAAGCATATGCTGATACACCTGATTACGCATGTCTGCACTGACACGCTCGCCCAGCCAACTCATTAAATAAAAGCGACAAAAAATGGCCGCTGACGCCAGCAGACACACAAGTAAAATCGCCAACGTTATCTTATTAAGTGTGTCAGTGTTATTGGCAACAAAACCATCATCTACCAGCAGGCGCACGCCCTGACCCAGCATTAACCAACTAAGTGAACCAATTAGCAGAAACATCACCGCCAACACAACTCGCCAACGATATGGTGCTAAAAAGCCTGCAATCCAGGGGAGCACCGCGATATTTGTTTGTGGCATGGCTTTGAAGTCCTTACTAAGTAACGGCGAATTTATACAATGAATAACATGCCATTAAGCCGGATGTGGCGTGTACCAGTCAGTCCAACTGCGGGTAAGCGAATAGACGGTAAAACTGCTAAATTCAGAAATAAGTTTGCTGTAAAAATCATAGTTTGACAGGTTAACAGTCAGCATACAGTTAGCACTGCACTTAATCTGGCGAAATGTTTGGCTGGAGACCGACAGTACCTGGCTTGGCATTCTATACTGTTTAACTAACTGCTTAACGCGCCAGGCATGAAAATCGCTGCTTAAAATGTAGTCCGGTCGCAGGCCTTTTCGCTGGGACAAGCTAGTAAACTCCTGATAGGTATTTTCACCGCCATCAAAACAATCAATCGCCACATTCGATACCAAGCTGTGTAATTTATCAACGTAGGGTTTGCAATACTGGCTGGTAATTACCACGCTACTGCCTTCTTTGGGCAGTAACGTTGCCAAATGTTGCACTCTGGCCTCAGCACAAGCGGTTAACCCCTGCTCAGTGCCACCACAACCTAACAGCACCACTACACTACCTGGCGCAATAGCATAACTGCTGACCTGGCTGACGTACCAGTGACGAAGCTGGTTAGCAAAAAAGGTATTACCCGCCAGATAATAAAATACCAGCAGCACAAACAAACCTTTTTTACGATAACAAAAACAGGCCAGCATTAACCCGACCAAAGTCAGGTTGTGTGGATATAAAAATGGTTCGAAAAAATCCTTCATCTTAGCTCCATCGTTTTACACTCTTGTTGTGCCACTACCAGTAATAATGCGTTACACAGTGCCCATGGCAACCATAACATGCCAGAGGTAAGAATATGTCCTGCAATTGACGACACTAACAATAACAATACGTTAAGTAGTAACAGGCAACGACCAGCGCCACTATGGCGTGTTTGCAAACCAACGCGAAAGAATACCGCAAAACTGACAATAAACACCGCCAGCCCAGCCAAACCGTGAAACACGGTAAGGTCAAACCAATCCATCTCGGCAAAGTACTTTTTCAGATACACTGCAATGCCCCCCTGACCAACACCCAATAAGCGTTGCCCGTCTGCATAGTGCTGAGTGGCCACCTGCCAGATTTGGTTGGCATAATAATCACGTGAGGATAACAAAATGCCGCTGATCCCCCGCTGCTGGTAAACAAACTGCAGTTTGTCGTACATACCCAACATCCGCAGCAAGTATTCCGCATTAAGCCATACAGACAACGCCACGAATATCAGACCGCTTGCAATTAACATCAACGTTTTAGTATTTCGCTGCCAAAATAGCGTTGGCTGCAGCAACAGTGGTATTAACACGATAAACGTTGTCACACCAAATAGACCGGTTTTAGTTAGCAATAACGCAGCAATGATAATAAACATTGCGCTGCACAACAGATAAAGTGCTTTGTGCTGGCGCCAACAACTACTCAGCACTGCACAACAAAGCACCAACAACACGGCGGACAGTTCATTGGTGGAATAGAAAAATCCTTTAATACCTAAAAACGACTGGGCAACCCCATCAAGCGGTTGATAAGCATGAAAACCCAACCCCGCCAGCCCAGCTAAGGTATTTATCAACATCAACAGAGCACTAAAATATAAAGTATTTTTACATAATCTCAGGCAAGCCAAGGGTTCGCGCTGGCTTAGCAAGCATAAATAGCTAAAAGCGATTAGGGGGCTAAGAGCCTTGATAGCCAGCTGAACATCAGCTCGTATCCAGTGGAGTGACATGCTATGCCATAGCATTGCCGGGCCTGCTAACAGACACAATAGTGCAACAGCAAACGCTATAACCAACTTAGCCTGCTTATAGCCCAACGATATGAGCATCAGCAGCAACACGGTAAGTTTGTAGCCGACAGAAAGCCCGGGATTCACCCCAAAAAACTGCAATATGGCGCCATTTAGACCATCTACCAGCAAAAATACCGGCACCAGCCAAAAAAGCGCAATGTCGCAGCGTTGTTGCCAGCGCATGCTGTTATCTTGTTGTGGCATTATTTTTTAAACAGCCCAGACAACCCCTTACTAAACACTTTGATACGCCAACGCCCGAGTAAGCCTAATTTGTGTTTTATGTAGTATCGCCATTTTAGTTTTATCAAACCATAGCGACTGCTATTGAGCAACTGCACCAATGTCATTGGAATATGCTCCATCGACTGACGATAAAACATTTGATTATGTAAATTACGTTCGTTCATCAGCACACGATGTTTTGCAACAAATTGTTTGTGTGCATCTAAGCGCTTCGGCGAATTAGTAATGCGCCCCAATTCATGGCCAACATTTACTTTGTAGCTAGGTTCGGCAATGCGCAGAGCAGGGCCAAATGCCAGTACCACCCTAACCCACATGTCGTAGTCCTGAAATGCGGCTAGTGATGTGTCAAAACCACCTAGCTGAAGCATGCGGTCGCGTCGTACCAGCGCCTGATTGGACAAAGTATGCAAATCAAGCAGCTCGGGTAAACTCACCACATGACGATATGCAAATAAGGGTTTTTGCACTGTGCCATAGTCCCAGATATAACCAGAACAAACACAACTGTATTTGTCATCATAGGCCTGATATAAGCTGCTAAGCCGGTGCGACAAAAACTCATCGTCGTCGTCAATACCGGTAACAAATTCTCCCTTAGCTTCTTCAATTGCCCGGTTACGTGCAGCACAAGCGCCCTGCCCAGTACTTTGACGAAAGAACCGTATGCGATCGTCATTAATATACTTATTGGTCAACACTGGCCAGGTTTCATCGGTGGAAGCATCGTCTACCACCAACAGCTCAATATTTGGGTAGTCCTGCGCCAATACCGACTCTATAGCCCGGATAGCCATATTAACCCGGTTAAACGTGGGCATATAAACACTGATAAGCGGTAATTGTTGTTGAGTCATGTTATTGCATCCGTGACATTATATTTTACCAGTCCAATACAACCAGACGTATCGAAGTAGCCCCAGCTGTCGGCCAATACGACTTGGTTGCGCCAATAACCGATATGCCCATTCCAGATTTAACTTACACCACAGTGGCGGAGCGCGTTTAACGTTGCCCGTAAACACATCATAGGTACCGCCAACGCCCATATAAAAGCACTCTGGGTGCTGTGCTCTAATCCGCTGGAACAGTAGCTCCTGCTTTGGCGATCCCATCGCAACGGTAACAATACGAGCGCCACTTTGTTTAATTTGCGTAATTAGCGCACCTTCATCGGTAAAATATCCGTCTACCCTACCCACCAAATTAACGTGTTGCTCGAGCAGTTTATCAGCGGTTTGCTGGCATATCTCTGGTTTTGCACCCACAATAAACACCGGCACGTTATAAGCCGCAGCGCGTTTCATTAGTTGCTGCCACAATTCACAACCCGGAATCCGTTGCACATTTTGTTTTAGTCGGCTTCGCATTACTTTCACCACACCAATGCCATCGGCATAACAAATATCAGCACCGGAAATCACCGCTGCAATATCCGCACTGCGCATAGCGCTAAGCACTTTTTCCGGGTTAATCGCAATAGCTGAACCAGCATAAACACTGGCGTCGTCGCGAATAATAAATGTTAACAACTGTTGCATATCAACAAATGCTGACACCGGAACCGGGCCTATGTTTACTGCGGCTATGGGCTGTTGCAAAACCTCTGTTGCATTATTCATGACATCACTCTTTGATAGACACTTTGAAGTTCATTGACGACCTCACCCAACAAATATTGCTCTGCGCTGGCTCTGCTGTGCGTTTGCCACTGCGAATAGTGCATAGACGACAGCTGGAAAAAATCGGCTAACGCCTGCGCCAAACGGCCATTAACTTGCGCCTCATCACCTTGCTGACTAACCAGCAACCCGTTCACGCCAGATTGAATTTGCTCTACCGAGCCGTCAGTATGGGTAGCAATAACAGGGGTGTAACACGCCATTGCCTCCGCCATTACCAAGCCAAAAGCTTCATGGCGAGAAAAGCTAATAAAACATCTTGCCTGTTGATATAACGTTTTTAATGCCGCACTGTCTTTGGGCCCTACCACCAGCACATTGGGAAACTGTCTTGCCGCTAATTGCAGTTTATCGCGCCATGGCCCGGCGCCAGCAATAACCACCTTTTTATCTTTAAGATAAGGTAACAGTGCCAGCAACCGATCCATGCCTTTGTTGTGGTCAAGGCTGCCAACGTATAGCACATCAATCGTTTTATCCTGCCAGCTTACACGCTCAGCCTGGCGATACACTTCACTAATACCGGCAGTTAGCACCTGTGCACGCAACGCCGGCAAGCTAAAATGCTGTGCCAGCGCCTGGCTGGCAAATATCCAACTGTCCACTTTTGCAGCGCACCAACGATACAGTTTACCGGGCGGTTGATATTTATAAATATCACTGCCATGGCACGTAACAACTATCTTTACTCTGGGATTTCTTAATGCTTTATATAACAGCGCCAGCCAAATGGTCGGGTAAAAGAAATGTACGTGTACAATATCAAAACGACGCCTGCTCAGGATATAGCGCCAGACAAAATCCAGCAAAAAAACCGGATACTTCAACGCCTTGTTCAGCAAAGAGTCACTGTGCCAACGCATATAATGATAACCAGGATGAAGTGCTGCTAAAGCCCACACTTGGTTGTCCACAAACTTGCCTTGAAATGGCGACGAAGGTTTTGGTCCCATATTACTGATGATCAGAATATTACTGTTAATAGTGTGCACGCTGAATTTTATCCTGACAGTATCAAAGACTGTGTACAATACGTGTAACATGATTAAAAAACACTTTGTTTATAGCGCGTTGCGCCCTAAACCCGATGTAATAGTAATAACCGATATCAGCTGACGCTTAGCTGAATAAATAGAGTCTTTAGTGAACATCCGGATGGTGAAATGCCTGAATCCCTCTTAATGTATTTTGTCTCATTTATAGCGTCTTGCCTGGCCATAGGCATACTTTATCCCCTGTCAGTACGAATAGGCTTAGTGGATATCCCCCGCGGGCGCAAACAACATCAGGGCGCTGTACCACTTATTGGCGGCATTGCCACATACTGCGGGCTTGCCATTGCCATGTTATGGTTTGCCGACGGCGCTATTGAACCACTATATTACCTGACGTGCGCCGGTGTTATTGTTATTTTAGGCGCATTTGATGACTATCTGGATTTAAGTGTCAAGCTGCGTCTGGCAGTACAAACCCTGATTGGCCTTGCCATGACGTTTAGTCTGGACTTGCACCTTGCCAGCTTAGGTAATTTATTTGGCTTCGGTCAGGTCGAGCTTGGCCCCTTGGGCTTGCCCATCACCTTACTGGCCGTTATCGCCACCATTAATGCCTTTAATATGACTGACGGCATTGATGGCTTGGCTGGCATGCTCAGCTTAGTGAGCTTTAGCAGCATCGCTATTTTTATGTCGTTGTGGGGGCAGCAACATTACGCCGTAATGGCACTAGTCATTGTATTGGCCATGTTGCCTTATTTGGCTTGCAACTTACATGTAATCCCAGCCAGGCGTATTTTTTTAGGCGATGCCGGTAGCATGCTAATTGGCTTAAGTGTTATTTGGCTGCTTATTATTGGCACGCAAAGCGAAAGCGCGAGTTTTAGACCGGTTACTGCGCTTTGGATCATCGCTATACCTTTGATGGATATGATAGCCATTATGGTGCGTCGAATTCGTAAGGGCCAATCGCCGTTTCAGGCCGACCGGGAACACCTACATCATATATCATTGCGTCTGGGTTTAAGCTCACGTGAGTCACTGGCGTTGATCACGGCTTTGGCTTGCATCTTTGCCTGTTTTGGCATTATTGGTGAATATTTGTTGATACCTGAGGGCGTCATGCTGACATTATTTTTATTATTGTTCGCAGGCTACCTGTATCTGCTGCAACATATCTGGCGTATCATTTCGCACATTCGCCGCAAGCGCCTGCAACATAGCCGCCCCAAGGTAGTTAAGTAGTGAACTTAATTAAAAAAATTCTGCTCGCCAGGGCAACTGCCATGTTGGGTGATAAGCTGGTAAAACTCAGCGCTGGCGCTGTACTTACGGTATTAGTGGCCAGAATGCTTGGTGCAAGTGAACTGGGTGTTTACTCTATTGTTATGGCCTGGAGCGCCTTTTTAGTGCCCATTACCGGCCTTGGTTTAAATAACATTGTCGTGCGGCAAATGGCGAAACAGCAGCAAGGTCAAGATGCCATGACGCTGTTGTACAGCGCCATCAGTCTACGTCTGCTGGTGGGCTTGATTGGCGGCAGTTTGATGTTACTCGCGTTCTACTTGCTGTATCAGGATATGTTTAACGGTAATACCGCCATCGCAATACCGGTGCTGTTTTTACTGCAAAGCTTTTTTGGCTTCTTGTTATTTGAGCTTTATCTTAACTACCAAGGCACTTTTCGCAGTGTGGCTTACGCCAAGTCAATTATTTCGTTGTTTAGCTTTAGTGTAAAACTGGCCCTGTTATACAGTGGTTTTGGTATTGCCAGCTTGTTGCTGATCACTGGTATAGAATTTTTCGTCGTCGCGCTAGCGCAATACCTGCTTTATCGCCGTAAACTGCAAACGTTTCAACAAGGTGAAACGCTATGGCCCGGTTATCACCCTCGCTGGTTTAATGCAGCCCAGGCTAAATTATTGCTTAAGCGTTCATCCTGGTTATGGTTATCAGGTATTGTTTCGGTTATCTATCTAAAAATCGATATTGTGATGATTGGCTCTATGGCCGGCACAGACCAGGCCGGTATTTATGCTGCAGCCAGCAGGTTATCTGAGCTGTGGTATGTGTTTCCGGCAACGTTGGCTGCACGTTATTACCCGGACATGATCAAAGCACATCAGCAAGGCTGGCAACCCTACTACCTTAAGCTACGACGTTTTGCCATGCTGTTTTTTTGCTCGGCTTTTGTCATTGCCGTTATCATGTCGGTTAGTTCGCCCTGGATTATTAACCTGTTATTTGGCGACACTTTTAGCCGCGCGGTTGACGTATTACGTATACATATCTGGGCTGGCTGTTTTATTTTTGTACGCTACCTCATCAGCCAACATTTATTAATCACCGAACAAGAGCCGTTGTCCCTGCTAAGTCACGGTGTAGGCGCTTTGCTGAATATTGCGCTGAATTTCTGGTTAATACCCACCATGGGCATTGTTGGTGCGGCTTGGGCGACGCTAATATCCTATGCCTATGCCTCGTTTTTCTTTTTATTTTTTGCTGCAAGCACACGTAAGCAACTATGGCAGCTACTTACCGTGCGTAAATCGGCATCTATCAATTAAGGGGTGTTATGCAAAAGCCATTGTTTGTTGAAATAAAGGGCGTACAGTTTCGCAATAAAGGCGCCTACCTTATGCTACTGGCATGCCTTGATGGCTTGAATAAACTTCAGCGCCCTGTAGAACTGGTATTGTCGCCCGGTCCTAATCTGCCCTACCCTGAACGCGCCCGCTTTGGCGCCTGGCAAAAGCTTTCTTTACGCCGCGGCGGCTTGGATTTAACGCCTCTTATTGGCAAACTACCGGCCGCAGTGCAGCGCACCTTTAACCGCTATGGCATGGTAAGCGAACAACAAGTTGATATGGTGTTGGAAGCCAGCGGTTTTGCTTACGGCGATCAATGGCCGCTGCGCTTTTTACAAAATACCGCAAAAGAAGTTGTGCGCTTTGCTAAAGCCGGTAAACCGTTTATTTTTATGCCCCAGGCTTTAGGCCCTTTTAGCAGTACCCAGAGCAAAGCCGCTATGCGCGACATAATTCAGCATGCCACCCTGTTATTTGTGCGTGATCCGGTATCTCTTCAGCATGTGAAGAGCTGTGTAGATACCTTGCCAGACTCTGTAGTATTAACACCGGACTTTACCGTAGGATTAACCGCACGGCCTAACGATGAAATACCCGTTATCGCCACACCCTACGCTGCACTTATCCCCAACAACAAAGTGGTGTCGAAGTTTAATCACGCCAATGCTGAGCAGTTACGTAGCGACTATATCAATGCTTTCGCCGCTGCCGCCAATAAGCTGGCCGACCATGGCATGCAATGTGTATTAGTTAACCACGAAGGTAAGGAGGATGCGCTACTGTGTTCAGAGATTGCTGCTTTAGCCCCTTGCCACATTGTACAAATTGAAGATCCATTAGCAGTAAAGGCCTTTATTGGCAGTGCTGAACTGGCCATAAGCTCGCGTTTTCATGGCGCCGTTAATGCGCTTAGTCAGGGCGTGCCATGCATAGCAACCAGTTGGAGTCATAAGTATCACGCTATGATGACTGATTTTGGTATGGGTGATTATTGTGTGGCCGACTTAAGCGCCCAAAGCTTGTTAAATGCATTACAACAATTGCTAGAAAATAAAGTTGCTTTGACTAATGAGATTAAAACGAATGCTGTGGCGTTAAAACAGAAAAATGCTGAAATGTGGCAGCGCTTATATCACGCCGTTAATTAAGCACAAAGAGTGACAGCACCAAACTAATACACAGGCTAAATTAAATTATAATATAGCCTGTGTATTCTACGGGTAATTTATAAGCCTATTGAAAGGTTAATATATTGACTACAGTAAAACGATGATAAAGCAGCCGTATTAGCCTACTGCAGCAACAAACAAAGGCACCTTTAACGTGTTATCGACTTTTTCGGTCCCACCACACATTTCGTCATATGCAGACTTATGCACCAAGTGAGCATTATAAATAGTACACCGGTTCAACGCCTGTTTTACCTCTTCTACGCTATGAAACTGTTGTGGTTTGTTATTTTCATCAACCAAAAAGCCTAGACGGTCATCATAGTTTACTTCTGCTAAATACATGCCCATTTCCAACGAATGAACAGTTAATTCTTCAATTCGCACATCTTGCCTGTTTAAGTGACTAACCCGATGAAAGTTCATAATAGCAAGCTCCATTGTTATATTTTAACTTTTGCAAAATAAGTATAGCTAAACGTTCATTATTGCCAACGCGTAAGAATGAAAAACCGGTCATAGCTACTAGATGCTTTACTAAAGAGGTTAACATGCCATAGTATTAACAGCTCAATGTCATTAAGATGTGGCCTTTATGGATGCTAGCTTTTACCGTTGCAAACAAATATTAGTGATTGATGATTGCGCGCCTGTGCGTACATCAATAAAATCAATGGTGCAGCAAATAGGTTTTGAATCTATCCATCTCGCGCGTGATGCTAATGAAGCTATCGCCAAATGTCATGAAATCCCGTTCGATTTTATACTATGCGACTTTAATTTGGGTGATGGTAAAGATGGCTACCAAGTCTTTGAAACATTAAAAGCACAGCAATTATTAGCACCACTTGGCTGTTTTATTATGGTTAGTGCCGAAAACCAACGCCAAATTGTGCACGGCATGATTGAATTACAACCTGACGACTATCTGCTCAAACCCTTTACTTATCAACAACTAGAAGAGCGCATAGACCGAGCCGTTAAAAATCGTATTGCCCTGCGCAAAATATACGTCAGCTTATTCGAGCATGATTTTGTCAACGCGATAAAAGAATGCGATAGCGTGGTGCAAGCTAAACCAGATTTTGCTCTTGCTGCATTACGTATCAAAGGCGAATTGTTGCTCAACCAGCGTCAATTTGCTAAAGCCGAAAAATTTTATCAGCAAATCCAGCAACAATATAAACCATTAACCTGGGCCAGGCTTGGTTATGCTCTAGCCTGTTTTTATCAGGAGCGATGGGATGATACTGAGTTACAACTAGCCGATTTAACACAATTTGATGAAACCAAAGTGGAGTCGCTGGATTGGCTATCACGCCTGTATGTGAAGTATCGCCGGTTTCAAATTGCACACGATACCTTGTATGAAGCAGTGTTACTATCCCCGAAAAACATAACCCGGCAAAAAACACTGGCCAATCTGGCATCCATTGTTGGCGATAAACCTGCAGCAGCACGCATAAATGCCAAAATTGTTAGTGCCGCACGCCACTCTATTCACGACATCGCAGATAACTACTTAAACCAAGCTAGAGCACTAGTAGACGCAGCCTATTGCGGTAACGTATTGGAACGCGCAGTGACCATTAACAATGCTGCCAAGATTGTGGATCAGCTAGCCAAGCGCTTTGATATCAGTAAATTAAAAGGCGAAATAACCATACTGCGCAGCCGTTTTATGGCGGCCAAAAGTGAACTGGCTGAAGCCAAACAGTTGATAAGCGACATTCCGCTGTCATATCAACAGCAGCTTAGCATTGACAGTTGCATGGACGCCGCAAAAGCCTATTTTGAACTGGGCGATCTCTTCGCAAGCCAAAGCTATATCGACAAACTACAACATATTTTAGACCGGGATGACTTTCTTACTGAAACGCAACGCATTATGCTCGAAATGGAGCAAGCACGGCATGAAGAACTTAAAGCTAAGCTAAAAATAATAAATGCAGAAGCCAATGAAGCCTACCAACGTGAAAACTACAACGAAGCTTTTGACCGTTTTGCAGAGACATTTGATTATATGCCTACCAGTCCATCTATCGCGTTAAATTTAATGCAAAGCATGGTTAAAGGCGCCAAGGTAACCCCTTTCACTCAACGATACGTTCGAATGGCAGTAAAGTTACTGGCACGAAGCGAGCTTGATGATGAGATCATGCAACGATTTAAACGTTATCTTAATCAAATTAAAGAAATGCACCCGGAGGTTATCCCCCGGCGCAGGCCTAAAGAACGCGAAGCTTTGTAATCGTACTTTGATACGAATTCAGACCAACCACAGCTGTTTGCGCTAAAAATTAGTTTAATCTATTCTGGCGCAAGCTTCACTGCTTGTAGTTTTGTCACCACGCGTTCTACAGAGGCTGGGCTTGAGACGCATCTTGATACTCCACCATACCGCATCGTATAACGCACAACTCCATCTATTTACCATCCACTATCAACATAGCCTTTATTTATAACAAATTAAGGCATTAAATTTTCGAAATCCCTAAAAAACCAGACAATACATAACGTTGCATTTAGATTTTCGTGACTATATAAATTTAACAATGTACAAAAAAATGTTTTTTTTATTTACAATAAATAAGCTTTAAAGCTTGTTACTGAAACATTAATTACAATACACTATTGTTTCTTTGCAAAGTATTTTCTCAAACTAATTTATTGATTTTCATTAATATATTAGTCCGTATCACGCCAAGCTAGGCTGGCTGCACGGAAGAACACAACAGGGACAGTAGGATGACACTTTTAACGAAACTCAGTTTACTCACTGGCGTATTGCTTTTATCCGGTTGCGGTGGTGGCAAGCAAATCGCCCCCGAACCCATCCAAAAAAACAGTTACCAACTGGATGTAATTGTTGCGGGTACCGATGAAGCAGTCAAATTCAGTTGGCTTGGCAAAAACCTTACAGCAAGCAAACAAGGCAACTTTAATGAAAGTGCATCCAGCTATCAGCCACCTAGTGCCTTACAGTTTCCACTTAAGCACCAATGTAGCTATGCACACACTCAGTTAGCCCAATTGCACTATCAAATCAGCATTAACTGTCAGGCTGAGCAAACGTATCGACTGGTTGTAAGTGTTGCTGGCACAGATCAGCCAATACAATTTAACTGGCAAGCCAATAGCCATACAGTAACACGCCAGGCAGAAATAACTGCAACAGGCTATGAATATCAGCCTCCAACCGCATTTGTTTACCCCAACAATGTAACTTGCCAAGCTGTTCATAAAAGCGTTTTGGCGTTAGCGGATACGAATCAACAGGATTATCAACTCACAGTAACTTGCCAAACGCCAGAAGTAACAACTTACATTGAGATTTTACAGCCTTTACCCTATCAAAGCATGGTGCAATTTGGTGAACAAACCGTCGCAGTGCAAAATACCGACACATTAACGCTCAAGAGCGTTGATGTGAGCTTAGTTCCCAGCATCAGTTATTCCGATGGCCCGCAGCTATGTCAGCTAACTGTTATTCCAGAGCAAGCAAGACACTACAAGTTGACCTGTGAGGAGTTTTTGATTGCACAACACAATACGGCAGGTGCCGCTGCGCCATTAATGTTATTCACTGCTAATCAAACGCCACTAGACCTTGGGCTAAGCACCGATCTTATGCTTACAGAGCATAAAGTATTCACTTGGCAGGGAAGTTATTATTTTGCGACTAACCAGGGTATTTATAAAATGACCTTAGTCAATGGTGAGGTCGATAGGGTTACATTAGAACTTAACAACGACACAAGTTTAACGCACGAGTTTTACAATCAAGAGCTTAGGAAACTTGTCGCATTAGGTCCGGCAGGGGCAAAACGTTTAGAAGATAACGGATGGCAAACGGTGCAAGCAACCAGTGGCACTAATATCTCTGCATTATTTAGCTCCCAAAACAGCCTGTCCTGGCTAAATAAACAGAATGACAACAGCGTTCGACTAATGCAACGAGTTGATGGCGACACTGATCGTATTAAACTGGCTGAACAAGAGTTTTCTCGTCATAGCGACTATGGCACCTTGGTAGGAGAAGGCACTAGTGTTTGGACTTACTGGAATAAACATGGTGAGTTGGTGTATCAAAACCTACGTTACACTATACCAACGTTAATCGATGTTATACCTGCCGTTGAATCCCCCAGTGTATGGCAGCGTAGTAATATCGCTGACAACCTGGTGCGTTTGCGTGATGGCCAAGTGCAGTTTTTTGACACGGAAGCCGACAGCTACAATTTTAGTTGGCAGTTGCTATTTACTGACGCCGCTAACTGGTTAAGTGGTTCAAAAAAACTGTTGTTAACCGGCCAGCAGACCGAGCAATCGATAGCCCAAATAAATACCGTATACATTGATGGTGAAAATACCTTGCCACAATTACAAGCAAGTAGCCAATCGGTAAGCCCTTTTTGGATCAATACGCAAGTAATGGAAAATGACCAAAAAAGAGCGCTTAACCCCAAAACCATGCTGCAAGGCTGGGCATTATTGTATCAGGGCAGTGAACAGGCGGGCCAAATCTGGCTAACGAATGGCAAAGCGCTGTATTTAGTCAAAGATGCTAGCAATTTAGCTCAGTACCAAGCACTTAGTTTATTACAGGTTGGTAAGCAATTAGCGTTAATAAACAATGAAACAACAACGGCTGTTGAATTGACGCCGTTGATAAACAACCAAGCACTGACCAACACGAGTAAATAAAATCCAGCACCCGGGTTAGAGACGGTTAAGCCATTCCTAACCCGCCGCCCGGTTTAGTTATATCGTCAATGGTATCATCATCGACATAATCCTGGGCGTTGCCATCCAGTATGCGTTTGCGGATTTTGGCTAGCACTTTCTCAATATCGTGGCGCGGATAGGTGCCATCATCAGCAGCAGCTTGCAGCAGATCCATCAGTTGTTGGAGGGTTAAACCACGCAGATCAGCACGGTGGATTCTGGGCATGTGTTTCTCCTTAAAATTAAGGTTATGTTAAGACCTTGCACTAAGCGATAGGCTAGGACTAAATTACAACTTCAGTTTTCAATTTGCCTGCCAACCTAAGTTCAAAGACAAGTACGTAATTTCTTCAATCTGACTGCCCCCCAAAGTAATGGTAGCGTTAAGGGTAGACAGGAAAGACGGGTTAATTTCAGTATAACTAACAGATTGCCCCAGGGCTTCAGCACTCACTGTCTTAAAGAATTCGTCTGCGCTGCCACTACTGTCAGCTTTAAAATCACCGCTCCACTCACCATTAGCATCTAATGTAAAATTATTGGCGACAAAGCCGATGCTGAGCGGACGCTCTGATTTTCCAATGCGAAACATAACAAACCGTCGACCATCCCAAAGTAGCATTTCACGCCCAAATTCAAACACGATACGCACCGAAGAGCGTGGCGTCTCAGAAGCACGAAAACGCAAACCGCCGTTTGCAAGTTCAATACCGGTTACTTTAAGCAGTCGATTATTGCGAAAGAACTCATCCGCAGCAGGGATAAGATCCAGCATGGGTCCAAATACCACGCGTCGCTCACGCGCCAGCGCATTACGTCGAGTTGCATCTATTTCAAAACGTAAGACATTACCCCGAGGTATACCCTGCTCTTGTCGCTGGCGTAAAAGCTTACTCGCCAGTTCACTTAAAGTATTGCGCAATGCATCGTTACCAAAAGCTTCAATACTCGAATCGGTCATTACCGACAACTGAGCTATATCTGCCAAAGCATTCCCGTTTTTTGCGGTCTGACGGGCGTCACTAATGGCTTCCCGGCTGTTGCGCAGCCATTTATCTGCCTGCTCAATAAAACCATTTAAACTGGCTACATCATTTCCCACGGTTTCGCAGTATTCATACATATAAGCCTTACGAAGCAAATACAGATAGTAATCCATGCGTTGCCGTGCCTGACGTTGCATCGCAACCAGTGAATTTTTCAAGTTGGCATCAAGCCCGCGTGCGAACGCCAGTCGATTACGGCTAATATCGATGCTCGCCTGAATCGCGCTGGAAAAGTCCGCGGTTAAGGTCGTAACGCCCTGATTACAGTTCATCAACTCGCTTAATGCTTCAGTCATTGTTGCTGTGGCTTGCTTTACCTGATCTTGCAGTTCAGTATAACGCTCACCATATTTGCCTTTGAGGATCTGTGCTTTAACCGCTTGAACTTCATCACTGTCATGTTCTGGCATACGGGATACGCTGCTGATTGCTGTTGCAATGGAAGCTGCCCCTTCCGCCATGCGCTGAGCACCTTCAAGTGCTTTGCCCGCAGTAACACCAGCTTTCTTAATTTTAGTTTTAGCAGCTGATTCTTCAAAATCAGGTAGTAGCTTATCTAACGCCTTTTGCTGAGCTTCCAGCTCACTTCGTCTTGTCGCAAGCGCTTGGCGCGGAGCCTCTAGTTCTGCACGTTTTTGGCCATTGCCGGCAATCTGAAGTTCCAATTCACGGCTTTCGTTCTGACTATTGGCCAGCAAAGTGTAAAGTTTTGCGCGGGCAATAAGTAAACGCTGCTTAGCTCGGTTTGCTGCAGCATTTTTAATAGAATTATTGTCATCGCTATCTACACGCAAGTCATTCAGCGTCTGGTTAAAGTGTTTTAATTCTTGCAGAATATGTTCACGCTGTTGAGAGTTTCCGACTAAACGCTCGCTAAGTGCCTGATCGGTGTTTAGCAAGTCAGCCAGTACTTCGTCGCGTTCAAGTGTGGCGTTAGCTTCAATGACAGCAGCGTCATGCTCCGCTTGGCCTTGCGCAAGGGCCGTGCGCAGCTGATTAACCTGAGTACGCAAATCTGCGCCGTCAGGGTCAAGCTGGTCTTTATAACGGGTACGTAACTTATCTTCAAGCTGGCTCTTGAAGCTGCCCGCATTATCTTTTAGTACACTACCGACAGAGCTGCTAATAGTCGCCACCGCCTGCCAACCGTCAAATGGCTGCTCCGGATCAGGATCCATGCCGGAGACAACCACGCCGCCAATACTTTCCACAACGGCGCCTACGCCGGCTAAAGCAGGTTGGTAAACTGGTATAGCCTTTAGTACAGCACCAGAAATGTCAAAAATCGCCTTAACCACAGCTTTATCGTGGACCTTTATAATAGACGCGAGCTCAGCATCGTTTTCCAATGCAGCAAGCTGCTGTTGCACACTCATTAGTGTCGCGTTGGCTTTATCAAGCAACTCGCGCGCGGCGTCGTAACGCACAAAAGCGCTGTATAGTTCTTCGCGTAGCTGGTCAATTACCGTTTCAGCAGATGCCGCAATATCGCCCAGCATCGCATTGGCCTGTTCCAGCCCTCCCATCAGTTGAGTCGCATTTTCCATTATGCCGACAAAACGATAGCTAAAGCGACGATCTGCCAGATAAGTGCGCAGATAACTCGATGCGCTAAAACGGGGTACCCAACCTGGTGGATTGCCATAAAGATCGAGGTTGGCTTGATAATTCTGCACCAGGCTTTCGATGGCCTGACGGGTGCTCAGAGCCTCCGTGCTCAGTGTGGCATCTGGCAGTTCGCGACACGCCTGCCAATAAGGTGCTATAACTTCCCACGCGCGTTCGCGTTGCCCGGCAGCATAATATTCCCGGGCATAATCAGCCATAGTACGCAACAGTCGCGTATCTAACCAACTTAACCCTGCTGCATGGGTTAGCATGCCATCCTTGCCTTTACCTTTGGCGTTTCCTGAAGCTTTTTTTCCAGGCTTAGTGGCACCAATGATGCGGCTATCTGACAGTCGATCAAAAAATCGAAAAAGATTTATACCTGTGTCTGCAGAATCATTGACAAATTGTTCCGCACTAAACGCGGCACAGATATAGTATTGAGGTTGACCCGGTTTGCCTCCTTCAACGTCAGGCGAAAGTTGCGAACTACCACCACAGCAAGAATACCAGTTAGGCGTTCCATCGGTCGGTTCGAACACATCAGGGGCTGCAAGCAAAGTAGTAATAGAAATAGCGCCGCCGCGTCCACCATGTCCAGTGAATCCAGATGGATAAGCATCCTCACCATCAGACGGTATCCAAGGGTTACTAAGCTTGCTGGTGTTTTCCCATGCTTTACCAAAGGTTAGCTGTTGCGGCACCTTAATTCGACCAGACCTCTGTCTCGCCGGTAATGGCATTTCATTATAAAAATCTTGCAGAACCTTCATAAAGGCTAAGCCCACACGCACATCGGTAACTTTATAATCGCTGCAGTCAATAAGCTCACCATCAACAATGGCATCACGGTTCAAGGACTTCCAGGTATTATTAAGTCCGGTAGCACCCACACCACCTATGGTTTTCCAATGTTTGATATGTTTCAGGTCATTCGTTGAATTTTCGCTATCACTAAATACTGCCAGCAGTTGGTCTTTAGTGACCGGCACTACATCTTTGGTTGGCGGGCCATTCTTGCGGGGTACAAACGGCAACGTATTACCTTTTTCACCAATCTGTCCGGCACCACCGTCTTTTTTCAGCCGAAGCTTAGTGCTGTCTCCCAAATCCAGCTTAGCGATAAACAGACTGATATCACCGCCATCTTCGCCATCACGCCCGTCAGCAGCTTCAATCTTATTTGCGCCGTTCAATGGGTAATCGTGGTCATTGCGCTTTTCACTGAAGGCTGGGCCCGCATATGGTTCCGGGCTGGTATCAATGTGGCCATTACCACGAAACACCAACGATCGAGCGTAAATCTCAACTTGTGCCCCTTTCCACTGCAATGCTTGCTCTATCCGAATTTCATCTGCAATTAATACAATTCGGGTAACGTCTCGAGAAACGCATAAGGCTTCGAGTACGGGGTTAGAACCATTCCAGTGCAATACTGTACTGGTTACCGTAAGTTCGCGGGTTACCGGGTTTTGCAGAGTATTGAATTGCCCACGAATAAAGCTTTTTTGCTCAGACACCTGCACACGATCATCAGGCTTCACAACAAACTTTTCTTCAAGAACCACAATATCCGCTTGGTTGGTGCCAGACAACAGAGCCTGAGTATCCATAGAATTATTCTCACTTAAAAGCATTAGCGCTGCATTTAGCTGATAATTATGTCTACCGGCATCTTTTGTTGCATGGAATTAGCCGACAGCGAAAACTACCTGGCACTCAGCATTTATCGCAACAGCCAAATTGTTTAACATTTGTTATCAACTCTGCATGGTTCTGGCACTAATTTCAAGACAAAATTAACACTGCATTTCAACAGAAAACTAAATTCAAGTGGGAGAACAATAGCAAACCTGACAATATGTCAGGTTAATTTGATAAAAAGTGTGCGTTATATTTTTGCAAGCGAGCAGCACCCATTTCACCGTTCAAAATGATCCCAAGGGCCGGTGATTGCCAAGGTTTTAGTAGGCGAATACACATTAACAAACAGCGTTTTACCGTCTGGAGAAAAACAGGCTCCGGCAAGTTCTGTTTGCGCGGTTAAACGCGCAAAGTTGTATACGTCTCCCTGTGGTGTTACACCGCGTAAATGGTTATCCACAATGGCTGTATACTGGTCTTCGCACACAATTAAGTGGCCATTAGGTGCAACGGTTAAGTTGTCGCCAAAATTAAATAACGACTTATCGACACTTTCCAAAAACAACTGAATTTGACCCGGTACCGCCTGTTCTTTGTCTGTTCCTTCAAAGGGGGAAGGTTGGTACTTCATCACTTGGCCCAGCTGTTTTTTACCGCCATTGGTACAGCAGAAATAGAGCTCTTTGTCACCCCAATGTATTCCTTCACCTCGGGCAAAAAGTGCAGCACCTTGGGCATAACCACGCAGTCTTAAATCATCTTTTGGACTTTCAGGCTCAGTTAAATCAACCCATTCAACGTCCATATTCACTTGCAACGCCATGGCTGCATCGATCCAATTTCGGCTATCAAATTGAGGTTTTCGCTTTACTGCCATAGCTTGAAGTTTACCGCCTTTATTCAGCTTACCGGTTTGGTTAGGAATAAAACGGTAAAACAGGCTATCGCCTCTATCTTCGGTCAAATAAACAATACCTGTGCGAGGGTCAACCGCAGCCGCCTCATGATTAAAGCGGCCCATTGCAACTATAGGTTCAGCATTAACCAACCCTTTAGCGGTGGCCGGTACTTCAAAAATAAAACCGTGTGGCTTGGCAAAACCATCACTTTCATTGAGGACACTTTCTTCGCAAGTAAGCCAGCTGCCCCATGGCGTAATACCACCAGAGCAATTACGCATAGTGCCGCAAAGGCTTAAAAACTCCTGCTCACGTTTTTGCGTTTTTACATTATAAATAATGTGGCTGGTGCCGCCCGGCAAAGCAACGCCATCATCAAAGGCGTCATAAGCTAATGGCGTTCTATGTGACTGAATACTCGCTGACGCTCTTTTAATGTTATCCGGCGATAACTCATGGTTTCGAATAAGCGCTACCCGGTCATCATCAAGAGCAATACACCCCATACCATCCGCTTTATCTGGCACATCAAGTCCGTCATTCATTTTATCACCAAGCTGTGAAATAACCTGGTAACTAAAGCCAGCCGGTAAGTCGAGTAAGTTTTTAGCATCCGCTATTAAGGGGCCATAAGCGGGAACTGTATTCGTCACTCCCGTTAAGGATACTTTACCAAATGCGCTGCGTGTAAGCCCCATAAACGCAAGCGTACCTGCGCTAAAAATAAACTGTCGTCTTGAAAACATAGCTGACTCTACAAAAATTAAGATTGCAATAACAAGCATTGAGTATAGAGCAAAGCGTTAAAAAAAAGCCGCATAACACGGCCAAACCCCACAATTACCACGTGAAACCCAATACTAGCATTCTGGTATGCTTAAGCCTTATTGCTGCAAATTATTCGCTTTTAATCGTGGCTTGCCAGTTCACGGCCTGCCACTTACCACTGCGCTTTACAAAGGTGCCACTGTTTAAGTAGCGCTGAGTCTCAGTTTCAGACTTACCCACCAGAGTAAACGCTACAATTGCAACGTCGCCGTATTGCATAATACGCACATCTTCACTGCCGTAAACCGTTTCAATATCTTCTGGTTTTAATACCCCACTACTAGTGACGCCTTTCATTAACTCGGCTTTGCCAAAGCGGGTGCCGCGTGAGCTGGTATAGATCAGCTCATCGGCCCAGTATTTATCGTGAATTGCCGGGTCGTTACGCGTAGCGCCGTCTAAAAACTCGGCCAGTAGTGCGCTAAGTTCAGCCTTATCATCTGCCAGAACCAAGGTGGGTGTAAAAAGCAGCGCGCTAAGTAAAAAATAGTTTTTCATTATACGTTTCCTGTGGTTATAAATAATGTAAATGTATCTTTTATATACACTAATTATCATCTTTGGCAATTCTGCATAACCGTATGTGTGATAAACGAGTATTAAAAAAGGCGCCATAGCGCCTTTTATAATATCAATAGCCTCCGCTTACATGCTGATGCCGCCATCAATTTCCACTACCCGGCCGGTGAAGAAATCGTTTTCAAAGATGTATTTGGCGGTATGAGCTATTTCACTGGCCTCGCCTAAGCGCCCTACCGGCTTCATTTTTTCCAAGCGATCACGCGCTTCAGGCTTCATGGCATCAGTCATCGCGGTGCGGATAACACCCGGCGCAATTGCGCCCACGCGGATACCGAAGCGACCTAGTTCACGTGCCCAGGTTACGGTCATAGCAACAACACCGGCCTTAGAGGCGGCGTAATTGGTTTGCCCCATATTACCGCCACGGGCGACGCTGGACATATTGATGATAACGCCTTTAGTGCCACGTTTAACCATAATGGCAGCAGCTTCGCGGCCACACAGGAACACACCGGTTAAGTTAACATCGATAACTGACTGGAACTGCGCCAGCGACATCTTGCTTTGCAACGCGCCGTCTTTGTATTTCAGCAATAAGCCGTCACGCAATATACCGGCATTGTTAATCAGGCCATCAATGCCGTTAAAATCACTGTCGATTTGGGCGAAGGTGCTTTCTACCTGTTCTTCATTAGCCACGTTGGCAATGTAAGTATGTACTGTGGTGTTAGTGCCAAGTTCAGCTTTCGCCGCAGCTAACTGGTCGGCATTCATATCGATTAAGGCCAGCTTGGCACCTTCTGCTGCACACATGCGGGCCATTTCCAGACCTAAGCCTTGTGCTCCGCCAGTTATAACGATGGTTTTGTTTTGCAGGTTCATTTTTCTACCTTAATTTACAAGTATTGTTCTGCACCGCCAGCCGCTGCGTACATTTTTCGTCGGACACGACGTAAATACTTCCCTATAGGCTCCTCTTTTTCATCCATGAAAAAGACGGTCCGCCAAAAAAGTACATCCGCGTCTGTCTTTGAAGTAACGCCCGGCGGCGTAAAAAAGCCGCAGTAGCCGCGTGACTTCACTACTTAACCAATTACTTCTTTTCAAACAGTTTAAAAATACTGGAAAAATCCAGTTTGCCATTGCCGGCACGCTGGTGCGCCACATACAGGCTGCGCGCCAGTGCGCCCATTGGAGTGCTGCTACTACTTTGCAGCGCAGACTCCAGTGCTAAGCCTAAATCTTTCGCCATTAAGTCGACCATAAAGCCGCCCTGATAACCGTTTGATGATGGCACATTGGGCATAACGTCCGGGCATGGGTTGTACAATTCCAATGTCCAGTTGCGGCCTGAACTTTTTAGCATAATATCCGACAGCACTTTTGGATCTAAGCCGTTATCAACACCCATTTGCAACGCTTCTGAGGTGCCAACCATTAAAATACTCAGCAGCATATTATTACAAATCTTTGCTACCTGACCTGCACCAACATCACCTGCGTGAAACAGGTTTTTGCCCATATTACCCAGAACAGTTTTCGCACGGTCAAAATGCTCAGCATCGCCACCGATAATAAAGGTTAAAGTACCCGCCTTTGCACCGCCCACACCACCGGATACCGGCGCGTCGATAAAGGCAATGCCTTGTTCCGCTAAACCCGCGCCTACTTTGCGTGCGCTGTCTGCATCAATGGTAGAGCAATCAATGACCAGTGCTTCTTTGCTGATATTGCCTGCTACACCCTGCTCGCCCAGATATAAGCCGATGACATGCTTACCGGCCGGCAGCATGGAAATCACAAACTCCGCGCCTGTTACGGCCTCTGCTGCTGTAGCAGCAACCACTGCGCCTTCAGCTTTGACCTGTGCCAGTGCCGCCGCTGATAAATCAAACGCCGTAACGGCGTGCCCGGCTTTAACCAGATTGATGGCCATAGGGCCACCCATATTTCCCAAACCAATAAATGCAACCTTAGCCATGATATTTTCCTAATCAGTTATCCAGTTGACCCAGTTCGCGCAGCGGGTGCTCGTTTGCCGCCCATGGCGATGTAAACAGCTCGTCAATAATGCTTTGCGGCACGTCGCTCACTGTTTTGTACTGCCAGTTGGGTGTTAAATCTTTATCCATCAACAGCGCACGCACGCCTTCGGTAAATTCGCCCAGCTTCCCACATTGCACACTTAAGCCAAGTTCTAAACGGAAACTGTCAG
Source organism: Rheinheimera baltica DSM 14885 (assembly GCF_000425345.1). Taxonomy (GTDB): domain Bacteria; phylum Pseudomonadota; class Gammaproteobacteria; order Enterobacterales; family Alteromonadaceae; genus Alishewanella; species Alishewanella baltica. The sequence continues at coordinate 27,923 of NZ_AUDG01000002.1, forward strand.
CCAGAATTTTACTCTGCCCCAGTTTTAGCAGTTCAAACACAATATGAGCGGTAATTGGGCTGCCATAATCCAATGAAGCTTTGGCTTTGACCAGCCATTTATCATCGCCTGGCATAGCGTTAATAGCGGCAATAACATCAGCTAAACTACTGTGCTTAGCCAGCATTTCAATTTCAGTTTGATGCGGGCGAATTTGGCTTAACGGCATCTGCGTGCGGCACTGATCTTCTTCGCTACGTAGTGCATCGCTTAACTTCTGATGATTAAGCGCAACGGTATCGCCCCATTTAATCTGCAACAGCTTTTCCACTAATGCGTCTTTGCGCTCATGCAGCAAAAAGTTGTCTGCTAAGCCGATAAACTTTGCATCAGCTGCATTAATTGACGCACCAGTAAGCCCCAGAAACAAACCGCAACCAGCAGGCATGCGATTTAAGAACCAGCTGGCACCTACATCAGGATACAAACCAATAGCCATCTCAGGCATGGCTATGCGGCTGCTGACATTAACGACACGATGCGACGCTCCGGCCATTAACCCCAGACCACCGCCCATTACGATGCCATTACCCCACACCAAAACCGGTTTACCAAAGGTGTGGATTAAGTAATCCAGTGTGTATTCTTTGGTAAAAAACTCTTCGACATAGGGCGCATATTCACCAGGTTTATCCAGCATGGCTTTGTATAAATCGCGGATATCACCACCGGCACAAAATGCTTTTTCGCCACTGCCCTGCAGCAAAACCATGCTGATGCTGTTATCGGCTTGCCAGCTGGCCAATTTAGGCAGAAGCGATTCAACCATTGGCAAACTAAGTGCGTTTAATGACTTTTCTGAATTTAACGTGGCTATACCAATTTTCTTCCCGTTTTGCGCGGTCAGTTCCTGATACATCACGACATCATTTTGTCCGTCCATTAGCCGTTTACCCATTTTGCTTTGCGTTTTTCTAAAAACGCCTGCACACCTTCAACCTGATCTTTGGTATCAAACAAACTAACAAACAGCTCTCGCTCTAATGGCAAGGCACTTTGAATGCTGCCACTGCGACCTTGCTGAATCAGCTTTTTACAGGCGGTAACCGACGATGGGCTTTGTTCAGCGGCTTTATCTGCAAGTGCCAGCGCACTTTCCAACGCCATCCCAGTTGCAACAACCTCTTCAACTAGGCCAATTTGTTGTGCTTTTTCAGCATTTAACCGCTCGCCGCATAGGATCATACGCTTAGCCCAGCCCTCGCCAACCAACCACGCCAGATTTTGTGTACCACCGGCACAAGGTAGTAAACCTACTTTAGCTTCAGGCAGCGCCATTTGAGCTTGCTGTTCGGCAATGCGAATATCACAGGCCAATGCAACTTCAAGGCCGCCGCCCATAGCGTAACCATTAATTGCGGCGATAGACACGCCACTAAAAGCGCTTAAGGTTTCAAAGGCTTCACCGAAAATACGTGCCATATTGCTGGCCACTGCTTTATCGCCATCAGCAAACAACTTTAAATCAGCGCCGGCAGAGAAAAACTTATCACCCTCACCAGTGAGCACCAACGCGTAGATATTTTTATCAGCATCAAGGCTTTTTACCGCGTCACGCAGTTGCGTTAATGTTTCAGCCGTCCAGGTATTGGCAGGCGGATTTGACATGGTAATAAGCGCCGTGTGGCCGCGTTTTTCGAGTTTTAATTGAGCCATTTTGTCTCCTTTTACAGAATCTCGCCTGCGGCTTCATCCAGTAAACGCCGGCCGATAATCAGCCGCATAATTTCGTTGGTGCCTTCCAAAATTTGGTGCACACGCACATCACGGAAATGCCGCTCTAATGGGTACTCTTTAATGTAGCCATAACCGCCATGCAGTTGCAGCGCCTGGTCGCATACCTGAAAACCCACATCAGTAGCAAAACGTTTTGCCATAGCGCAATAGGCCGTGGCTTCACTATCTTTTTGATCTAGTTTAAACGCGGCTAAACGCACTAACTGCCGAGCCGCAACCAGTTCAGTGGCCATATCCGCTAACTTAAACTGTAGCGCTTGAAATGCTGCCAGTGGCTTACCAAATTGCTGACGCTCCAACATATAATTGCGTGCGGTATTCAGTGCCTGCTGTGCAGTACCGATAGAGCAAGTGGCAATATTGATACGACCGCCGTCCAAGCCTTTCATCGCGAAACTAAAACCTTCACCTTCGTTACCTAACAGGTAATGTGCCGGAATACGCACCTCCTCAAAGGTAATAAGCCGGGTAGGCTGTGCATTCCAGCCCATTTTCTCTTCGGCTTTGCCGTAAATTACGCCTTTGGCGTCTGCCGGTACAATAAACGCAGAAATGCCTTTTGGCCCGGCTTCACCGGTTCGCGCCATAACGACTAACACTTCGGTTTCGCCTGCGCCTGAGATAAACATTTTCGAGCCGTTTAACACGTACTCATTGCCATCTTTTTTCGCGCTGGTACGCAAGCCTGCTGCGTCTGAACCCGAACCCGGCTCAGTTAAACAGTAAGACGCCAGTTTCTGGCCTGTTACTAAATGTTCAACCCATTCTGCTTTGGCATCACTGGTGCCCCAGTTGGCTATCATCCAGGTGGCCATATTGTGAATGGTCAGCATAGCGGTGGTGGCCGTACAGCCCATCGAAAGCTGTTCGAAAATAATTGAGGAGTCTAACCGCGACAAACCCATGCCGCCGTCTTCTTCGGGCGTATACAATGAGCAAAAACCCAGCTCACCGGCTTTTTGAATGACGTCTTTAGGAAAGTGATGCTCACGATCCCACTGCGCGGCATGTGGCGCCAATTCTTGTTCGGCGAATTGTTTGGCTACATCAACAAAGGCTTGTTGGTCTTCTGTTAAATTGAAATTCATAGTTAATCCTGTTTCTTCAATCGGCTTTGTTGCTTGCGTACGTCGCCGTATTAACCGTTTTGAACCTGCATCAGATACTGACAGCAACGCGGAACCGGAACAACTAAGCAGACGATCAAAAGCGAATTTGGGAGAAATTCGCGGGTCTGCGTGTTGTTACGGTGGAAGCGGTTGCCTGCAGCGGGCAGCGAGGAACACACTTTACACACTGACACGCCGTAAACCGTCCCTGGGGCTCTATTCCGGCCATCCATGGCCTCCAACGGTCAGTTTAGTAAAGTCTGCTCCTCACCCTGTTCCGTTAACGCAAGTTAATCGACATATTCGGGCCTGACACCGGAATATCGTCGTCAAACCAGCGCGCTGTAATGGTTTTCGTCTCTGTATAAAACCGTACTGCCTGCTTACCGTAGGCGTGCTGATCACCATAGAACGAGCCTTTCCAGCCAGTAAATGAAAAGAATGGCAGAGGCACCGGAATAGGAATGTTAATACCCACCTGCCCCACTTCAACCTGATGCTGATACTTACGTGCCGCAGCACCGCTGGCGGTAAAGATAGAGGTACCATTGCCGTACGGGCTGTCGTTGACTACTTTTAATGCTTCATCCAGTGAGGCAACATGCATTGTTGTTAACACCGGACCGAAAATTTCCTGCTTATAAATTTCCATGTCGGTAGTCACGTTCGAGAACACCGTTGGGCCAACCCAGTTACCGTTCGGGTAACCGTCAACTTTGACACCTGAACCATCCAGCACACAGGTTGCGCCTTCTTTCTTACCTTGCTCAATTAACGACAACACGCGCGCACGCGCCTGTGGGCTAATTTGCGGGCCGTATGCAGCGTCAGGGTCGGTATAAACACCCGGGCGTACTTTGCTAATAGCTGCGGCAACTTCTGGGATCCAGTCAGCTGCTGCGCCAACAAATACTGCAACAGAAATTGCCATACAGCGCTGTCCCGCAGCACCCACTGATGCACCAACCAACGCGTTAACGACTTGTTGCTTATTGGCATCCGGCATAATTACCATGTGGTTTTTCGCACCGGCAAAAGCTTGCACGCGTTTTAAGTTATCAGTACCGGTTTTATAAATGTACTGACCCACATTAACCGAGCCAACGAATGAAATGGCTTTAATGTCCGGGTGATGCAAAATGGCATCAACCTGCTCTTTAGCACCGTGTACTACCTGCAACACACCTTTTGGTGCGCCAGCTTGCACAAACAGCTCGGCAATTTTGTTTACCGTCATTGGATCTTGCTCAGACGGTTTTAAAATAAAGGTATTACCGCAAGCGATTGCCATTGGGAACATCCACAGTGGGATCATCGCCGGGAAGTTAAACGGGGTAATACCCGCACATACACCCAGTGGCTGAATGTAGCTGTAGGTATCAATGCTGCGTGCTACGTTTTCTACCGTCTCACCCATCATTAATGACGGAATATTCGCTGCCTGCTCTACCACTTCTATACCGCGCCACACATCGCCTTTAGCATCTTCAACGGTTTTACCCAGTTCACGGCAGATAATGTCGGCAATTTCGCCCTGATGCTCTTTCAACAGGTGAGCAAAACGCATCATTAAACGGGCGCGCTCTGATACCGGCACTTCTTTCCACGTTAAAAAGGCGGCTTTGGCTGATTCAATGGCACGTTCCATTTCCGCTGGTGTAGCACACGCTACCTGAGCAATCACATCTTGTGTTGCCGGGTTGGTAACAGCGATCAGTTTGTCACCTGTTGGTGCGACAAACTCGCCGTCAATAAAATGCTTAACCTGTTGTGTCATGTTGCTTCTCCCGATTGTTTGGGTATGCCGCCAGCTTGTTGTATGTCTAATTATCAATCTATGCTGGCGAGCTTCTAATATGTTTGGCCGGACTATCCAGCCAAAGCGGAACCGGAACAACTAAGCAGACGATCAAAAGCGAGGATGGGAGATCCGAGCGGGTCTGCGTGTTGTTACGGTGGAAGCGTCGGCTTACACCGTTCTCCGGTTCCCGGCTACGTTGCTATCGCACATTTAACACGCTCGCCCGTTCGCCGCTCCCCGGCTCACTCTTGATCGCTCGCTAAGTTAAATCTGCTTCGCACGAAGCCTGATTCTTCTTTACTATAAAACTTCTACTGCCAGCGCTACGGCTTCACCGCCACCGATACACAGTGAGGCCACACCTTTGCTTAAACCGCGGTTACGCAGCGCATGAATCAGAGTAACCAGAATACGCGCTCCTGAAGCACCGATAGGATGCCCCAGCGCACAGGCGCCGCCATTCACGTTTACTTTGCTCTCGTCTAAACCCAGCTCGTTAATAGCCAGCATAGTAACCATGGCAAAAGCTTCGTTAATTTCCCACAGATCTACCTGCTGTTTATCCCAGCCAGCTTTTTGCAGCACTTTTTGCATCGCGCCAACCGGGGCAACAGTAAACAGTGCCGGCTCCATTGAGTTAGTGGCATGTGCCACCACGCGCGCTAACGGCTTAGCACCCTGCGCTTTGGCATCGCTTTCGCGCATCAATACCAGCGCAGCTGCGCCGTCAGAAATAGAGCTGGAGTTAGCCGCCGTAATAGTGCCGTCTTTGGCAAAGGCCGGCCGTAGCGATGGAATTTTGTCGATCTTGGCATTGCCTGGCTGCTCATCTACCGAAAAAGTCATTTCACCTTTACGGGTTTGAAACGTTACAGGGGAAATCTCGTTTTTAAAGGCACCGCTGCTAATCGCTTGCTGGGCGCGGGTGGTAGATTGCACCGCAAAGGCATCCATCTGCTCGCGGGTAATGCCTTTTTCATCTGCAGTACCCTGTGCAAAACAGCCCATGGCTTTACCATCGTAGGCGTTTTCCAGGCCATCTAACATCATGTGATCTTTAATTTCGCCGTGCCCCATACGATAACCGGCACGGGCCTTTGGCAAAATGTATGGCGCGTTAGTCATCGACTCCATGCCACCTGCAACCACAACGTCTGCACTGCCCGCTTTTAATAAATCACTGGCCAACATCACCGCTTTTAAGCCTGAGCCACACACTTTATTAATAGTGGTTGCGCCAGCAGTCAAAGGCAGACCGGCTTTTAACGTAGCTTGACGAGCTGGGGCCTGACCCAATCCGGCAGGCAATACATTACCCATAATGACTTCGCTAACCTTGTCACCGCTGATCCCGGCCTGTTCAATTGCCGCTTTTATCGCAGTCGCGCCCAATACGGTTGCATCCACATCAGACAAACCGCCCATGAAACCACCCATGGCAGTGCGCTTAGCAGCAACGATTACAATATTGTCAGAAGCCATAACATCTCCAAAAAATCTGTCGGCGAAAAAAGTTGCTCCAGAGCCTACACCAAATTTACGTTTACGCCAACGTCAACTACCTAACACTATGGTAGGGTGCGATACGTTTGGTTCATTTATTTGTACAGTTTTACCAGCGCTAACTGGCATTTTTGCTTTACAAAGTGATAAAAAATGCGTCGTCGCTGGCTGCAATACCAAGGCAACAGCTTTACCTTTACGTAAACTTCACCTATATTGACTGCGTTTTCGGGGATGGCGGTTATGACAGAAAAAGAAGAAAAAACATACAGTATCAGCGAACTGGCCAAAGAGTTTGATATTACCACGCGTAGTATCCGCTTTTATGAAGATCAGGGGCTGATAACGCCTTTACGTAACGGCCAAACCCGTATTTATAGTAAACGTGACCGAGTGCGGCTAAAGCTTATTTTACGCGGTAAACGCTTAGGTTTTAGTTTGGCAGAAACCGGTCAGCTGTTCGAACTTTATGACGCTGATAAGAGCAGTGTTACCCAATTAAATACCATGCTGAAGTTGATAGAGCATAAAAAAGCCGAGCTGCATCAGCAACTGGACGACATCAAAGTGGTGTTAATGGAGCTGGTAACGGTGGAGAAACGTTGCCGCGATACTTTAACAGACGCCAAACAACATAAAACCGGTCTGAATTAATACAGCACCGGTTAGAAGACATAGCAAACGGGGATTGACACAATGATAAGCAGTTATAAAGGGCTTAATTTCGATTTAGGTGAAACCGTTGATATGATTCGTGAGCAGGTTAACGCCTTCGCCCGTGATGAAATTGCACCGCGTGCCGCACAAATTGATGAAGTAAACGAATTCCCAAATGATTTATGGCGTAAATTCGGTGACTTAGGGCTATTAGGCATTACTGTCGATGAAAAATACGGTGGCTCAGGCTTAGGCTACGTAGAACACGTAGTGGCGCTGGAAGAAATAAGCCGTGCCTCAGCCTCTGTAGGCTTATCGTATGGAGCGCATTCTAACCTGTGCGTTAATCAGATTTTCCGCAACGGTACCGAAGAGCAAAAACTTAAGTATTTGCCAAAATTGTGTTCTGGCGAGCATATTGGTGCACTGGCGATGAGCGAACCCAACGCCGGTTCAGACGTGGTTAGCATGAAGCTGCGCGCTGAAAAGCAAGGCGATAAGTACATTTTAAACGGCAACAAAATGTGGATCACCAACGGTCCTGACGCTCACACCTATGTTATTTATGCCAAAACCGATATTAATGCCGGCAGCAAAGGTATTACCGCTTTTATTGTTGAACGTGGCTTTAAAGGTTTTAGTACCGCACAAAAACTGGACAAGCTGGGGATGCGCGGCTCTAACACCTGCGAATTGGTTTTTGAAGACTGCGAAGTTCCGGCAGAAAACGTGCTAGGCCAGGTTGGCGGTGGCGTTAAAGTATTAATGAGTGGCCTGGACTACGAGCGTGTCGTGCTGGCCGCTGGACCACTGGGCATTATGCAAGCCTGTATGGATGTGGTAGTGCCTTATATCCATGACCGTAAGCAGTTTGGCCAAGCCATTGGTGAATTCCAGCTTGTACAGGGCAAACTGGCCGATATGTACACCCAGATGAATGCCGCTAAATCTTACGTTTACACCGTAGCTAAAGCCTGTGACCGTGGCGAAACCACCCGTAAAGATGCAGCAGCCGTTATTCTGTATTCGGCGGAGCTGGCAACTAAAATGGCCTTGGATGCCATTCAGTTACTCGGCGGTAATGGCTACATTAACGAGTATCCTACCGGACGCTTACTGCGGGATGCCAAGCTGTATGAAATTGGCGCTGGCACCTCGGAAATCCGCCGTATGCTGATTGGCCGGGAATTGTTTACTGAATCAAATTAGCATAAAAAGCACTTCAGACCGGACTACGGTGTAAGCCTGTGCTTCCACCCTAACAACACGCAGACCCGCGAATTTCTCCCAAATTCGCTCTTGATCGTCTGCTTAGTTGTTCCGGTTCTGCGCCGGTCAGATATTCCGGCAAGTGTTTGAAATACGGACGAGGCGAAGCGCGGAGCAGATTTAACGTAGCGAGCGATCAAGAGCGAGGATGGGAGATCCGAGCGGGCGAGCGTGTTAAATGTGCGGAAGCAGCGAAGCCGTTGGCTCTCACTTGTGGCACAAAAGGTAACTTAAGTGACCAGAATCACCTCAAAAATCAATCCTCGCTCTGAGGACTTCCAAAAAAACGCCGCGGCCATGCAAGCGGTTGTTGATGATCTTAATAGCAAAGTACAACAAATTAAACTCGGTGGTGGCGAAGCGTTAATCGCACGTCATACCTCGCGTGGAAAACTGTTTGTTCGTGACCGTATTCAAAAACTACTCGATCCGGGCTCACCGTTTTTAGAAGTTGGCCAGTTTGCCGGTTGGGAATGCTACGACGACTACGTACCAAGCGCCGGTGTTGTTGCCGGCATTGGCCGTGTTAGTGGTGTTGAGTGCATGATTGTCGCCAACGACGCCACGGTAAAAGGCGGCACCTATTACCCGCTTACTGTGAAAAAACATTTGCGCGCACAGGAAATTGCCGAGCGCTGTCACCTGCCCTGTATTTATTTAGTCGATTCTGGCGGCGCTAACCTGCCACGTCAGGACGATGTGTTCCCCGACAAACTGCACTTTGGCCGCATCTTCTTTAACCAGGCCAATATGTCGGCCAAAGGTATTCCGCAAATTGCCGTGGTAATGGGGTTATGTACGGCAGGCGGTGCTTACGTACCGGCAATGGCAGATGAAAGCATTATTGTAAAAGATCAGGGCACTATTTTCCTTGCTGGCCCACCGCTGGTTAAAGCTGCTACGGGTGAAGAAGTTTCTGCTGAAGAGCTTGGTGGTGCTGATGTGCACTGTAAAATCTCCGGTGTTGCCGATCACTACGCCATGAACGATGAACATGCGCTGCAACTGGCACGCAATGCCGTATCGCGGTTAAATCGCCCCGCGCCGCAAGTGATGGATGTTAAAACACCGCAAGAACCTCTGTATGACGCCAAAGAGTTATACGGCATAGTCGGCACGGATTTGCGTAAGCCGTTTGATGTAAAAGAAGTAATAGCCAGAATTGTCGATAACTCTGATTTTGATGAGTTTAAACAATACTACGGTGCAACCTTGGTCTGCGGCTTTGCACGCATTTTCGGCTATCCGGTAGGTATCGTCGCAAATAACGGGATTTTATTCTCTGAATCTGCACAAAAAGGTGCGCACTTTATTGAGTTGTGTGCGCAGCGTAAAATTCCTCTGCTGTTTTTGCAAAACATCACCGGCTTTATGGTAGGTAAAAAATACGAAGCCGAAGGTATCGCTAAACACGGTGCAAAAATGGTGATGGCAGTAAGCTGTGCCAAGGTACCGAAATTTACCGTACTTATTGGTGGTAGCTATGGCGCAGGCAACTACGGCATGTGTGGCCGCGCCTATGACCCAACAATGATGTGGATGTGGCCAAATGCACGCATTTCAGTAATGGGTGGTGAACAAGCTGCTGGCGTAATGGCGCAGGTTACCAAAGACGGGCTGGCCCGTAAGGGGGAAACCTTGTCAGCAGACGCTGAGCAAGCGCTGAAAAAACCGATTATCGAGCAGTATGAAAAGCAGGGACACCCCTACTACGCCAGCGGCCGCTTGTGGGACGATGGCATTATTGATCCGGCACAAACGCGGATGACTGTAGGCTTGGCGTTGGCTGCTGCATTAAATGCACCCATTGAAGAGACGAAGTTTGGTGTGTTTAGGATGTAATGCGCAGTGCTGCTGAAATAGCACGCAATTGCTGCGTGTTTTTTTTCTGTGACACGCCATAAACCGTCCCTAGGGCTCGGTTCCGGCCATCCATGGCCTTCAACGGTCTCAGAAAAAAACACATCCGCACTTGCTGGTTCAGCGGTAAAGGCAAGCGCGCAGTACACTTTGACCAGAACCGTGTTTTTCAAGGACGAAAAACACGAGCCTACACGGATGTATTCACGGCGTGTTCTGGCAAAGTCGTACTGAGAGATTGCCGGTTGAATGAATATTTTCGCTCAAAGAACACTAACACTGTCGGAGAACCACGAATGAGCCAGGTTTACACACAAGTCAGTATCGATACCCGCGGCGTAGCAACACTCATGCTAAACCGCCCAGAAGTGCATAATGCCTTTGACGACGCCATGATTGCAGAGTTATTAGCCGTGCTTAAAAGCCTTGCCGATAACGACGACGTACGTTTATTGGTACTTACCTCCAGTGGTAAAAACTTCTCTGCCGGTGCCGACTTAAACTGGATGCGTTCGATGGCGCAAAAAGACTACCAGCAGAACTTGGCTGATGCCGATGAACTGGCAAACCTGATGCACAAGCTAGATAAATTTCCCAAGCCAACCATCGCACAGGTGAAAGGCGCAGCATTTGGTGGTGCGCTTGGCTTAGTTGCCTGCTGCGATATCGCCATTGCTGAGTCTAAAGCCAGCTTCTGCTTAAGCGAAGTCAAAATTGGTTTAATCCCCGCCGTTATTAGCCCGTATGTTATGCGCGCCATAGGCGAGCGCCAAAGCCGGCGTTACTTTTTAACCGCAGAGCGTTTTTCTGCCACAGTCGCACACGAAATGGGCTTATTACATGAAGTGGTTGGTGAAGGCGAATTAGCCACCAGTACCGAGCACCTCATTAGCAGTCTGTTACAAAATAGCCCGCAAGGCATGAGTGCGGCAAAAGCCCTAATTCATAATATTTATAACCGTAAAATCAGCAATAATGTTATCGCGCATACCACACAAGCTATTGCTGAAATTCGTGTATCAGACGAAGGCCAGGAAGGGTTATCAGCGTTTTTAGAAAAACGCACACCCGCCTGGCTTGGCAAGGAAGGATCATAATGTTTCGCAAAATTTTAATCGCTAACCGTGGCGAAATTGCCTGCCGCGTGATAGATACCGCGCATAAACTCGGTATCCGTTGTGTTGCCGTATATTCCGAGGCTGACGCCAACGCCCGTCATGTAAGAATGGCAGATGAAGCCTACTTGCTCGGCCCTGCGCCAAGCAAAGACTCCTATTTACGTGCAGACAAAATAATCGCTATTGCCAAACAAAGTGGCGCTGAAGCGATTCACCCAGGCTACGGATTTTTATCTGAAAACGAAGAGTTCGCCAAAGCGTGTGATGCTGCCGGCGTTGTTTTTATTGGCCCTCCGGTAGGCGCCATTACGGCTATGGGCTCGAAAAGCGCGGCTAAAGCAATCATGCAACAGGCAGGCGTTCCGCTAGTGCCTGGCTATCATGGTGATGATCAATCCGATGCGTTACTGGCCAAAGAGTCAGAAAAAATTGGCTACCCGCAACTGCTAAAAGCAGCTTATGGCGGCGGCGGAAAAGGTATGCGTGTGGTGTGGAAAGCAGCAGAGTTTGCCGATGCCCTGGCCAGTGCCCGGCGAGAAGCCAAAGCCGGTTTTGGTAACGATAAAATGCTGATTGAGCGCTACTTAACCAAACCGCGCCATATCGAAATTCAGGTATTTGCTGATAACCATGGCAACGCCGTCTATCTGGCTGAACGCGATTGCTCTATTCAGCGTCGTCACCAGAAAGTCATTGAAGAAGCCCCTGCACCAAACTTCAGCGCAGAGCAGCGCAAAGCGATGGGTGAAGCTGCGGTAAAAGCCGCCAAGGCCATTGATTACCGTGGTGCGGGTACCGTTGAGTTTTTATTTGACGAAGACGGCTCATTTTATTTTATGGAAATGAACACCCGCCTGCAGGTTGAGCATCCGGTAACGGAAATGATTACCGGTCAGGATCTGGTGAATTGGCAATTACTGGTCGCCGCAGGCGAGCCTTTGCCGTTAACACAAGATGAAATACAAATTGATGGCCATGCCATTGAAGTGCGTGTGTACGCTGAAGATCCAGAAAACGATTTCCTGCCCGCTACCGGTAAACTAACTTACTTACGCCAGCCTGAAGCCAACCGCCATGTGCGGGTAGACACCGGTGTGGTAGAAAATGACGAAGTATCACCGTTTTACGATCCTATGATCGCAAAGCTTATCGTTTGGGATGAAAGCCGTGATCGTGCTATCGCCCGTATGCTGCGAGCTTTAGATGATTACCGTATAGCCGGTGTTACTACCAACCTGAGCTTTTTAACCAGTTTAACCGAGCACCCGGCATTTAAAGCGGCAGAGCTGGACACCAACTTTATTAACCAGCATCAAGATAGTTTATTTGCCCCGGCGAATAAGCAAAATAATCAGGCATTAGTGTTAGCCGCTCTGTTTATTTTACAACAGCAAAAAGTACCTTCGACGCAAGCAAACCTGTCTAGTCCCTGGCAGTTTAGCCATGGCTGGCGACTGAATGAAACGCCAACGGTCAATCTTACCTTGCTTGAGGGAGAAACAACGCATCAGTTAACCATTCAACAATTACAGCAGCACTATATCGTTGATGTTGAAGGCCAACAGCTTTGCTGTACGGCGCAGCTGAACGGCGATGAGCTTAGCGCGGTGCTGGGTGATCACCGCAGCAAAGTGCGGGTCAGCCAATATCAAGACACTATTAGCGTGTTTATTAAACACCAACGCTACGACTTTATTTATCAAACAGAAGTCGCGGTGCTAACCGACGGCGCCGAGCATGCCGGCAGCTTAACCGCACCGATGAATGGCACCATCGTTGCCGTGATCGCGCAAAAAGGGGCCAACGTGAATGCCGGCGATACCCTGGTAATTATGGAAGCGATGAAAATGGAATACAGCATTAAAGCGCCAAAAAATGGCGTAGTGAATGACGTATTTTACGCGGCAGGTGATTTGGTTAAAGACGGCGCTGAGTTAGTTGATTTTACACCGGAGGACGCATGAGTTTCCCCAAACACGTCCGCATTGTTGAAGTAGGCCCACGTGATGGCCTGCAAAACGAAGCCAGTGTCAGTGCAGCAGATAAAATCACATTGATTAACATGCTAATGGCTGCAGGTCATAGTTACATTGAAAGCGGCGCCTTTGTATCCCCAAAATGGGTGCCGCAAATGGCAGACTCTGCTGAGGTATTTGCTGGTATTACACATAAAGCCGGTGTTACCTATGCGGCACTTACGCCTAATTTAAAAGGCTATGAAGCTGCTAAAGCGGCAGGCGCCAGCGAAGTGGCTATTTTTGGTGCGGCTTCTGAAGCCTTTAGTCAAAAAAATATTAACTGCACTATCGCTGAAAGCTTAGAACGCTTTGCGCCTGTGATGGCTGCAGCTAAAGCCGATGGCATTAAAGTACGCGGTTATGTGTCTTGTGTTGTCGGTTGCCCTTATCAAGGTGATGTGGCCCCTACCGAAGTGGCATTGGTCGCCAAAGCCCTGTTAGAGATGGGCTGCTATGAAATTTCACTGGGCGATACCATAGGTGTCGGCACCCCAGACAAAGTCAATGCCATGCTGGACGCGGTTTTGTCGATGGTACCAGCGGATAAACTTGCCGTGCATTTTCATGATACTTACGGTCAGGCGTTAACCAATATTTACGTCGCGCTAAGCCGTGGTATTCGTGTGATTGACAGTGCCGTGGCCGGTTTAGGTGGCTGCCCATACGCTGCCGGTGCGTCAGGCAATGTTGCCACTGAAGATGTGGTGTATTTACTTGACGGGCTTGGCATTTCGCACGGTATCGATTTAACTGCGCTGGCCAAAGCCGGCTGGTTTATTACCGACAAGCTGGGGAAGCAGCCTAGTTCTAAAGTAGGATTGGCACTTAGGGCCAAGTGCACACAAACTGGTAGTTAGTTAACAGCAACAACTAAGGTTCTTCGAACACGGTAATCACTCCGTACTACTTTGCCGGAACACGCCGTAAATACGTCCCTGTAGGCTCGTGTTTTTCGTCCCTTAAAAACACGGTTCCGGTCAAAGTGTACTGCGCGCTTACCTTGGCACAGATGCCAGCGGATGCGGATGTGATTTTTTCGGCGACCGTTGGAGGCCATGGATGGCCAGAATCGAGCCCCATGGATGGTTTATGGCGTGTCGCAGAAAAAACTTCACGCAGCAGCCGCGCAGTCGAAGAGCAGTTCGCAACAGATAGCTCAGCAAAGAACAGAGGACAACAAATGGCAGGGTTTAATAAAGTCGTACATAGCTACGAAGACGCCATGGCAGGCCTGCAAGACGGCATGACCGTTATTGCTGGTGGCTTTGGCTTATGCGGTATTCCTGAAGGCTTAATTGCCCGGATTAAAGAAATGAAAACCAAAGACTTAACCGTAGTATCAAACAACTGCGGTGTAGATGGCTTTGGTTTAGGTATCCTGCTTGAAGACCGTCAAATCAAAAAAATGGTCGCCTCATACGTGGGTGAAAATGCCCTGTTTGAAAAACAGCTGCTTAATGGTGAGTTAGAAGTAGAACTGACACCACAAGGCACCCTGGCAGAAAAAATGCGTGCTGGCGGTGCTGGCATTCCGGCATTTTTTACGGCCACCGGCTACGGCACCCCAGTTGCTGAAGGTAAAGAAACCCGTGAAATTGACGGCCGTCACTATGTGTTAGAGCCTGCCATTACAGGTGACTTTGCCATAGTGCGCGCCTGGAAAGCAGACCGTTACGGTAACCTGGTGTTTCGCCACACCTCAATGAACTTCAACCCGATGGCGGCTACCGCCGGCAAAATTACTGTGGCTGAAGTAGAAGAGATTGTCGAGCAGGGCGAGTTGGACCCCTCACAAATTCACACCCCTGGTATTTACGTGCAGCGCGTGATCAAAGGCAACTTTGAAAAACGCATTGAACGTCGTATGGTTCGTCAAGGTTAAGGAGGCAACAATGGCTTTATCTCGTGAACAGGTTGCCATGCGCGTCGCGCAAGAGCTGCAAGACGGTTACTACGTTAACTTAGGCATCGGCATTCCTACACTTGTAGCTAACTACGTGCCGGCTGGTATAGAAGTTATGCTGCAATCAGAAAACGGTTTATTAGGTATGGGCCCCTACCCAACCGAAGCTGAACTTGACGCCGATATGATTAATGCCGGTAAAGAAACCGTCACCGCCATTAAAGGCGCGGCAATTTTCAGCTCCGCCGAAAGCTTTGCCATGATCCGCGGCGGCCATGTTGATTTAACCGTACTGGGCGCCTTTGAAGTAGATCAAAACGGCAATATCGCCAGCTGGATGATCCCAGGCAAACTGGTAAAAGGCATGGGCGGCGCGATGGATTTAGTCGCCGGTGCACAAAACATTGTTGTGACCATGACCCACGCTGACAAATACGGCAACAGTAAACTATTGAGCGACTGCACCCTGCCCTTAACGGGCGTAGGCTGCGTGAAAAAAATTGTTACCGATTTAGCTGTATTAGAAGTACGCGAGGGCGCTTTCCATTTGTTAGAACGCGCACCAGGTATTTCTGTTGAAGAGATCCAGCAAAAAACCGCCGGTAAGTTGGTCATTACAGGCGATATTCCTGAAATGGTATTTAATTAACGCCAAAGGCGCGTTGCTGTAGCAGCTACGCGCCTTTTTATACCCACCTCTGTTATAACTCTGCCTATACTTTGACCAAAACAAAATCAACTGATAAAATTATAGCTATCATTTGATAGCGAGGTGGTTATGATTGCGCTGGTAAAAGAATTTACGCCACAGCTATATGCTGGCAATACTATTTGGCAACAGTTAGGTATAGCTGAACGTGGCCCTAAGCTTTATCAAGCATTACACAACGGTTTCGCCTACAGCGTTTTTGAACGTCTTGCCTTAATTTCAGCTTTGGACAAAAAACAGTTGGCGTCAGTATGTCAGCTTGCACCCGCTACTTTAGCTCGCCGGGCAAAAAGCGGTAAATTCTCTCAAGATGAAAGTGACCGACTGTTTCGCTTTGCAACGGTATTAGTTGCCGCGACAGCATTATTTAACGACGACATGCTAGCAACTAAACGCTGGTTAACCGAACCGGTATATGGCTTGGGTGACAAGGCCCCGCTGGATATGTTGGCAACCTCTGCTGAAACTCAAGCCATACTGGATTTAATTGGCCGTTTAGAGCATGGGGTGTTTGCGTAATGTATCACCGAACACCTTCCTTCCCTGTTCAGCAACAATTAGCCCATGGCTGAGTTCAACATTTACCGCTTAGTGCATACTAAATGGGCTTCTCAGGCATTTGATGGTGAAGGCGCTCGCTTATATGGTGGCCGCTGGAATAGCAAAGGCCAGTTATGTATTTATACTGCAGGAACAGAAGCACTGGCGATGTTAGAAGTGCTGGTACACTTAAATAACCGTATTGCCCTGGCACAGTACAGGCTATTCCAACTGACGCTTCAGGATACCGATTTATTGCGAATTGGTATTAACAGCTTGCCATTAAGCTGGCGTGAACAACCCGCTACAGCAGAAACAGCGCGTATTGGTGACAGCTGGCTAACAGAATGTGCCAGTCTGGCGTTAGCGGTGCCCAGTGTTGTTGCGCCGCGGGAAAACAATATTTTGCTTAACCCGCAGCACAAAGATTTTAATCAATGTATCAGTAATATTACCGAACTAGACTTTCTGCCCGATCCCAGATTAACGCTTTAGCCGTGCCAGCAAACTGGAGGTATCCCAGCGGCTACCGCCCATCTGCTGTACTTCGCTGTAAAATTGATCTACCAATGCCGTTACCGGTAAATGGCTACCGTTTTCACGCGCTTCGGCTAATGCAATACCTAGGTCTTTACGCATCCAGTCTACAGCAAAACCAAAATCGTATTTGCCATCAAGCATTGTTAACGATCGATTTTGCATCTGCCACGATGACGCCGCACCTTGCGATATCACCTCGACAACTGCCGCAGCATCTAAGCCCGCGTTTTGGGCAAAATTTAATGCCTCAGCAAGCCCCTGCACTATCCCGGCAATACAAATCTGATTCACCATTTTGGCTAACTGACCTGAGCCGGCTGGCCCCAGCAACTTAGCACAGCGTGAATAACACATAATTGCCGCTTCAGCTTGTGCAAAGTCGCCTTGTTCACCACCAACCATAACAGTGAGTACGCCGTTTTCAGCGCCTGCCTGACCGCCCGATACCGGCGCATCTAAAAAGCCAATACCCTGTTGCTTAGCGGCCTGAGATAGCTCTCGCGCTAAGTTGGCAGAGGCAGTTGTATGGTCAACCATAACCGCACCAGCCTGCATACCAGCTAGCACACCATGCTCGCCATAAACAACCGAGCGAACATCATTGTCGTTACCAACACACATAAACACCAGCTCAGCGCCTTGCGCCGCCTTAGCCGGGGTGTCAGCAAAGTTGCCACCATATTGCTTAGCCCATTGCTGTGCTTTAGCCGTTGTGCGATTAAACACCGAAACCTGGTAGCCTTTCTGTTGCAAATACCCAGCCATGGGGTAACCCATTACACCCAAACCAATAAAGGCAACTTTTTTAACACTGTTATTTGACATATTAATGACTTAAAACTGTGACATACTGTGGCGCTGAGCTTACAAAGATATCGGCCGGATTGAAAGCACTAACAGAAGGAAACATTATGCCAAATGTGCATCAGTACAAGATAAAAGACGGTCAGGGTAACGACATTGATTTAAGTCAGTTTCGTGGCAAGGTATTGTTAATTGTGAACACGGCTAGCAAATGCGGATTCACACCGCAATACAAAGAGCTGGAAGAGCTGCACCAGAAATATCATGACAAAGGCTTAGTGATCTTAGCCTTCCCGTGTAATCAGTTTGGTGCCCAAGAGCCCGGCTCCAATGGCGACATCCAACAGTTTTGTGAACTTAATTATGGTGTTAGCTTTGGCGTAATGGCCAAACTGGCAGTAAACGGCCCTGATGCTTCACCCTTGTTTGAACATTTAAAAGACAGTGCCCGTGGCCTGATGAAAACCCGCGCGATTAAATGGAATTTCACTAAGTTTTTGGTCAATAAAGACGGTGATGTCGTTAAACGTTACGCGCCCCGCACCAAACCAACCAGTATCGCTGCAACAATAGAAGACTTGCTGTAACTTTGATCCAGCGCTAAAAACCGCACTGAAATTTGCGCTAAGCTTTAGCGCAAATAATGGGAGACATGCCATGAAAGTTGCCGTATACAGCGCCAAACAATATGATCAAGATGGATTCAGCCGATGGGCCGACACTAGCTTACAATTTCAGTACCTGGACACTCGCCTGACAGCAGACAGTGTTAAGTTGGCTGCAGGCTGCCATGCTATCTGTGTCTTTGTAAACGACGAGCTTAATGAACAGGTGCTTCGGCAGTTATCTGAATTAGGTATAGAGATGGTGGCGCTGCGCTGTGCAGGCTTTAACAATGTAGATATCGCTGCGGCAAAAGAATTGGGGATCCGCATTGCACGCGTACCGGCTTATTCGCCAGAAGCGGTAGCGGAACATACTGTTGGCATGATCCTTTGCTTAAACCGTAAACTGCACAAAGCATACAATCGGGTACGTGATGACAACTTTGCCCTTGATGGCCTGCTGGGGTTTAATCTATTCGGCAAAACCGTTGGTTTAATTGGCACCGGCCGCATAGGGCTTGCAACCGCACGTATTCTGCGCGGTTTTGGCTGTGAGTTATTATGCCACGATACCACACCGTCAAATACCATCCTTGAGCTGGGTGGACGCTATGTGCTCCTGGCCGATTTATATGCGCAAAGTGACATTATTAGCCTGCACTGCCCACTGACACCTGACACCCGACATATGATTAACCATTACAGTATTGGCAGTATGAAAGATGGTGTAATGCTTATTAATACCAGTCGTGGTGCTCTCATTGATACAAAAGCGGTTATTTCTGGTTTAAAAAACCGTAAAATTGGCTATTTAGGGCTGGATGTATATGAGCAGGAAGCCGATTTGTTTTTTGAAAACCTGTCTGATCAAATGATTGATGATGATATATTTCAGCGCTTACTAACATTTCCCAATGTATTAATTACAGGACATCAAGCGTTTTTTACCAAAGAGGCATTACAGGAAATCAGTCAGATCACCAGCGACAATTTACTCGCATTTGCCAGCAATACCGAAACTGGGAATGAACTGGTTAACTAAGCTGATTAAGTTAGCTGGTTTAATAGATCGCACAATGAAGTACCACCCGGCTTAGAAGGTGTATACCAGTGATGCCGATGTTTCTGTATCCGTGGTACGTAAATTGCCTTCCGGCTGAGAGTTATACTTAACCACAAAGTTAAACCGCATAGACAGCTTATCGGCCATCTTTGCCGTAATGCTGCTACGGCTTAATACGGTAGAGTTTTCGCCATCCAGTGACATCGCGCTTTCTAACGACTGGCGAAAACTGGTGGTATCAAATAAAGCATAATCAAGATTCGCCGCTAAAAACCAAATCAGACCGCCATGACTAACGCCAGCTGCCGTTTGTTGATAAGAAAAACCCGGGCCAGTTTCTAAATCTAAATAGCTGCTAAGTTTCTCATACAGCCTATTACCATAACCAACAGTCAGCGAGGCCTGCTGCCGAAACGAACCAAATTTATCATGTGCATAGGCTGCACGACCAAAAATAGACTCACGCCCTTTGACTAACTTATAGTTGCTTTGGCTGGTAAAGCCGTATCGGCTGGCTGTAGTGACTTGATGCTTGCCACTGCTATCGCTATTTACGACATTATTTTTTTGCAGCAAACTTTGAAATTGATAGCGATTACGAAAGTATTCCAGATCGTGCACCAATTCACTGTTTGCCCGAATGGCAAAGGAATCAGTGTTACCAGAGCTAAACAAAAAACCCAGTTCAACATCGCCGGTAACCGTGCCAAAAAAGCCAATAGGCTGTAAAGGTTCTTCGCTACTCGCCAACATGTCGGTTTCTGCAGCGTATACCTCAGACAAGAGTAACAGCAGTGTAAGGCTAATCGCCGTTAAGAAACGTTGCATTGTGTCGTTACATCACTCCTGTTTATGTATTGGGCTATAAATGCATATTATTGTAGACCACAACTTTTTTGCCACTGCCTAGATGGGTATTGTATCAAGGAGAATTGCTCAGCCCAGTAGCCCGGACTGAGCAATTTGTGCATTTAACGTGTTTTACGCCAGGCTTTACTCAGCGGCGCGCTGTTGCACAAAAGTAATAGCTTGTTCTAAACGAGCAAGACTGCGCGTTTTACCCACCAATGCCAGGGTGATATCCAATGCAGGCGAGTTACCACCACCGGTTACTGCGACACGAAGCGGCATACCAATTTTGCCCATGCCAACGCCAAGTTGTTCTGCCGTCGCATTAATAGTCTGATGGATAGCTTCTACCGACCAATCCGTTAACTCTGCCAGTTTGGCAGCAACGGTTTGCAATGGTTCCAAAGCGACCGGACGTAAATGTTTTTTTGCTGCATCAGCATCAAATTCTAAGAAGTCCTCATAGAAATAACGGCTAACCTCAACCATTTCTTTCAGCGTTTTCACCCGCTCGGCCTGAGCCACAACTAAATCGGTTAACAAAGGTCCTTGGCTTATATCCAGTTTTTGCTCAGTAATATGCCATTGCAGCTGCTGCGCGACCTGCTCTGCCGGCAAAGTTTTCATGTAATGCTGGTTTAACCAAATCAACTTGTCGGTGTTAAACGCCGATGGCGCCCGGTTACAACTATCAAGATCAAATAACTGTATCAGCTCATCTTTGCTGAAAATTTCCTGATCGCCATGAGACCAGCCCAACCGAACCAAATAATTTAGTAAGGCTTCTGGTAGAAATCCATTATCACGATATTGCATAACGCCTACCGCACCGTGGCGCTTAGACAAACGCTTACCGTCGTCGCCCAGAATCATCGGCACATGAGCATATTTAGGAATATCCGCACCTAAAGCCGCCAGAATATTCATCTGTCGTGGCGTGTTGTTGACGTGATCATCTCCGCGGATAACATGGGTAATGCCCATTTTCCAGTCATCTACCACTACGGTTAGGTTGTAAGTTGGAGTACCGTCACTTCGGGCAATGATCAGATCATCCAATTCAGCGTTAGCAATTTCAATACGACCTTTGATCATGTCTTCAATAACCACAACGCCACTTTGTGGATTTTTAAAACGAATGACAAAGGGTTTATCTGCCGGGTGGTCGGTACGGTCGCGCCACATACCGTTATAACGCGGTTTTTCGCCTGCTGCAGTTTGCGCTTCACGCATAGCGTCAACTTCATCTATGGTACAAAAGCACTTATAAGCATTACCCTCTGCTAGCAGTTGCGCAACCACTTCTTTATATAAATCAAAACGCTTTGTTTGGTAATACGGGCCTTCATCATGGTCTAAACCTAACCATGCCATGCCCTCTATAATTGCATCAACTGATTCCTGCGTCGAACGCTCTAAATCAGTATCTTCAATACGTAATATAAATTTACCGCCTTTCTTTTTGGCGTATAACCAGCTAAAAAGCGCAGTACGAGCGCCACCTACATGCAAATAACCAGTGGGGCTTGGCGCAAAACGGGTAACAAGAGACATAGTTTATCCATCACAGTGCAATAATGTAGGGTATTGTAACAATGCCCAAGATAGGATGCACCCGCTAAGGTGTTCTATGGCGATCTGTTTTGCTGGAAAATCGCCCCTAGTGTCTACTTTTGCAGCAAGCAAACCACAATTACCAAAATAATGTTGACAGCTTTTTCATGCTCCCTATAATGAGCGCCATCAAACAGCGTGGATTGTTAGCTCAGCTGGGAGAGCACCGCCCTTACAAGGCGGGGGTCACTGGTTCGAACCCAGTACAATCCACCATCGCTTTTTTTGCGATAAAAATTTAGATACTCCCATGGATTGTTAGCTCAGCTGGGAGAGCACCGCCCTTACAAGGCGGGGGTCACTGGTTCGAACCCAGGAGCTAAAAAGATGTCTTATTATGAAGAGCCGCCCGCTCTTTACGACGAGACGGTGGACACTGATTAAACCCAGTACAATGCACCAATTTGATATTAAAGACTTATCCCATGGATTGTTAGCTCAGCTGGGAGAGCACCGCCCTTACAAGGCGGGGGTCACTGGTTCGAACCCAGTACAATCCACCACCGCTTAATACAAAAACCATAGCAAAGCACCGCCCGCTCTCTTCGACAACACGGTCGCCGTTAATTACCTGTTATTTTTTCTTCAAAGCTTGCTATAGTAAAACCAATATTACCTGCACCGGAACAGCCGTTAGCTATGGAACCCGCTGTTAAACGCGATGAACGTATTTTAATTATTGATGATCAAAGCTTAAGCCAAAGTTATTTGCGTTACGCGCTGGAACAGCTGGGATATCAAAACATTAGCTATGCTGGTCGCGCGCAATCGGCATTGAATTTTTGCAAGCAGAATAACTATGATCTAATTATCTGCGCGTATAACCTACCCAACGGTAAAGACGGCTACCAACTGTTTGAAGAGCTCAAAGCAACCGGCTTACATAAACTCAATTGCGGCGTAATTTTTATTAGTGCCGAAACCGAACCCGCATTGGTGCACAGTGTGTTGGAATTGCAGCCAGACGAGTTTCTGGCCAAGCCGTATGTTATTCGTGATTTACAGCAACGCATAGAGCGCGTGTTAAAGCGTAAACAACAGCTGCGGCCGGTATACGAATTACTCGAACTAAAACAGCATGACAAAGCGCTCGATTGGCTTAATCAACAACTGACACAACCTGAACTACACAAGCTATACCCGCTATTTCTTAAGCTAAAAGGCGATATCATGCTACAACAGCATGCCTATTCTGATGCTCTGGTATTTTTCAATGCCATGTTACAAATTCAGCCGTTTAGCTGGGCCAGAATTGGCAGGGTGTTTTGCCTGCTAAGACAAAATGCAGAAGATCAGGCCTTTGCGGAATTACAGCAAATGTTATCGCGTACTGAAACACGGCTTTATGCTTTGGATTGCCTGGCTGAACTAGAGTTTCGCCAGCAGCATTTTCAACAAGCACAGCAGCATATATTGGCTGCTGCAGATATAGCACCGCGAAATTTATTGCGCCAGCAAAAACTATTGCAATTGTCCCGGCTAAACCATGACTATGAACTGCAATACCGGGCCGCCAGAGACATGGTTAAATTTGCCCGCTATTCAATGTACGAACAGCCAGATTTATACCTGAACCTGGCAAGAGCCAGTATTGATTTCGCCCTTAGCAGTGAAGACAGTGAACAACAAACCCGTTTAAGTCGCCAGGCAACCATGTCGCTTAATACGGTGCAACGCCAGTATGGTTTGCAAAATCTGACAGAGGCGCAGCAAGTATTGCAGGCGCGTCTTTTGTATTTGCAAGACCACAGAGATAAAGCTCGCCAGTTATTAGTTGAGCTTAGCGAAGAAATAGAAATAGACTCATTAGAAAATGCCTTGGATAAGGCCAAAGCACTGCACGAAGTGGGGTTGAGTGACGCCTCTAAAAGCTTGTTTAATCGTATTAGCCAGCATTGCCGCCAACAACAACCAGAACCCTTATTTGCTGCCTACCTTAACCAAGAACAGCAAGAACGCGCTGCCATGGCACATGGCCCCCGCGAGCTAAACAACAATGCTGTACATTTATATCAACATGGTAACTGGCAAGAAGCCTTCTCTGCTTTCACACTGGCGTGGCAAGTGATGCCGAAAAATGCCGGCATTGCACTCAACTTATGGCAAACACTGCTTACAAGCCCTCGCCCACTTTGTTCGGCTCAGCAAAAACAGCAACTGCTTAACCAATGCCAACAGCTGATAGAAAACAGTAATTTAAAACCAGAACAAATGCTGCGTTACGAACAACTAAAACAAAAAAACCTTAGCATACTGGCTTAATTAGTATTGGTTTCTGTCACCGGCGCTATCGGCTCTGGCCACTCAGCAAAAACCGCTTTTAACGTTCTGGACCTTAGCAACCAGATACACCCAATAATTAGCAGTAACGGCGACACAATCCGCCATGGTGCATCTAACATAACCTGTGAGGGTAAATGCGATACACTCACCACCAAATCAACCACAGCAACACTGAGCATAATTAGGCCACCGTAGCGCCAAATATGGCGCCAGCCACGTCTGCCTTTCGGTTTACGCTGGCTTAACGCGGCAATCAATAACAGCAGCGGAGCGGCAACTGCGCAGGCGATAATAAAATCGCGCTGCAATGGATAAAACAGTGCCAGCATTGAGCGCTGATCCTGTGGCAGTGTTAATACCAATATCCAGCTTATGTATGGCCGGAGTAACAACAATAACAACCAGTAAAAACGCAGTGGCACCTTGTGCAGGCCATAGTCGTCTAGTACAGGCCACAGCGGGGCTTTACTCATAGCTGACGTCTGCGCTGCGCCAACATACCCAGCGCAATAAAAATGGTTAAACATACCCACGGCAGCCACAAATTAGTGAGTTTACCCAGTTGCACGGCAACGACAGGCGTAAGAAAAATCGTCAGGGCGCCATAACCAAAAGCACACAACGCGATAAAAATCAGTGTACGCCAAATAAAATGCAGCGAGCTTATTTGCCGGCGTACCAAGCGATTTAAATCGTCGCCAAACACCACCAGACATGTCGCTACCATGCCCAGCGCGATATCACGTACATAAGGTCGAAATACCCCGCCCCACTCCAACAATAATTGATAAATAACATCAGGCACTTACTGCACCCCATATTTTGCAAACACATCCAGCATCTGCTGCTCTGTCCACACGGGCACATTAAGCTCAGTTGCCTTAGCCAGTTTAGATCCGGCATTGTCACCGGCAATAACGGCATGGGTTTTAGCCGATACCGAGCCCGAAACCTTGGCCCCTAGCCTTTGCAGCCGCGCCTTAGCGTCATCACGCCCCATACTGGTAAGTGTACCGGTAAGTACCAGTGTTTGCCCGGCAAAGGGTTGCTCAGTCGCCGCCTGCTGCTCAATCGCCGGCCAGTGAATACCGCAACTTAGCAATTGCGCAATCACGTCTTGGTTATGAGGTTCAGCAAAAAAGCCCAGTACATGCTCTGCTACAACGGCACCAACATCCGAAACGGCAACTAACTGCGCTAAATCGGCCTGTTGTAACAGGGATAACTCGGTAAAATGATTGGCAAGATTTAGCGCTGTCGCCTCGCCCACTTCGCGAATACCTAATGCATAAATAAACCGCGCCAAGGTGGTTTGTTTAGATTGCTCTATCGCCGCTAGCAGTTTGAGGGCTGATTTTTCTGCCATGCGCTCAAGGCTAACCAACGCCGCCATATCAAGCTGGTAAATGCCTGCGGGGCTTGCAATGAGCTTGTGTTCAACCAGCTGGTCGACTAATTTATCGCCCAAGCCATCTATATCCATGGCTTTGCGTGCCACAAAGTGCTTAATTGACTCTTTTAGCTGTGCCGGACAAAACAAGCCGCCACTGCATCGTGCTACCGCTTCACCGCTTACCCGCTCGACAGCAGAGCTACAAACCGGGCATTCAGACGGAAACTCGATATCCCGCGCATCAGCCGGGCGCTGCTCTTGTACTACCGACACAATTTGTGGAATAACGTCACCTGCCCGGCGCACGATTACCGCATCGCCAATTTTCACGCCTAAACGCGCAATTTCATCGCGATTGTGCAGTGTGGCATTACTTACCGTAACACCGCCAACAACCACAGGTTCCAGTCTGGCCACCGGCGTAATAGCGCCGGTTCGGCCCACTTGAAATTCTACATCAAGCAAGGTGGTTAGCATTTCTTGTGCTGGAAACTTAAAGGCAATAGCCCAGCGCGGCGCTCTGGCAACAAAACCCAGCGCTTGTTGCTGCGCCAAGTCTGCAACTTTAATCACCACGCCATCAATTTCATAGCTAAGGCTGGCCCTGCGCTGCAAGATATCCTGATAATAATCCAGCGCGGCTTCAGCGCCGCTGACTAAGCGAATTTCAGGGCAAACAGGAAGCCCCCAGTCTTTTAACTGCATTAAACGTTGATAATGACTTTGGCTATCTAACAAGCCGGTAGCATCATCAATTGCGCCAACGGCGTAGGCATAAAACATCAGCGGCCGCTGCGCACTAATTTTCGGGTCAAGTTGGCGCAAGCTGCCCGCAGCAGCATTACGCGGATTGGCAAAAATCTTTTCGCCACTTTGCCGCGCCTTTTCGTTCATGGCATTAAAACCTGCCAACGGCATAAACACTTCGCCACGCACTTCAAGCACAGCGGGTACCTTGTCACCTTTAAGCTTTAATGGCACCGCGCGTATGGTTCGCACATTGCTGGTAATATCCTCGCCGGTGTAGCCATCTCCCCGCGTAGCCGCTTGCACAAGCACGCCATTTTCGTAACGAATACTGACCGCTAAACCATCAAGTTTTGGCTCACAACAAAAACTAAATGCCTGCACTGTATCCAGGCGATCTGCCATGCGTTTACAAAAAGCATGAAACTCTGCAGCATCAAACGCATTGTCCAGCGACAACATAGGAATGGTGTGAGCAACCTGACCAAACTTACTCAACGGCGCTGCGCCAACACGCTGTGTCGGTGAGTCGGCAGTAATAAGTTCTGGGTTCTCCTGCTCAATTTTCTGTAACTGGCGATAAAGTGTGTCGTACTGGGCGTCAGGAACGGTAGGTTCATCCAACACATAATACTGATAGCTATATTGTTCCAGCTGCTGACGCAACTGCTGTACTTGTTGTAAAACAGACTGACTCATAGGGTTGTTGCCTGAAAAATAGATTGTTTTAGTTTGCCATAACAAAAACGGCAGGCCTATTGCCTGCCGTTTTAGCTGCTAATATTTTAACGATTAACCGTGAATAAGCTGCTGACGCTGAAATTCACGAATTTTATCGACATAATGCCGCACGGTTTGAACCGTTAACACACTGCGTTGCCCATCCAGTACCTGGCCGCCAAATTCATCAGCCAGCTTTTTTGCCGCATTGTGCATCAGATTAAAGTTTTGTAGTGGTTCGCCAGGGCCAGGCAATGTCATAAATAAACTCACGCCACGGGTGGCAAGTTTGTCAATATTCTCTAAATCAAAGGTGCCCGGATTAAACATATTCGCCAGACTAAATAACACAGCGCCCGAGCCGGCACTGTCTAAGTGACGGTGAAAAATGTCCATATCACCATATTTAAAGCCAAGAGTGAGTAAGGCCGACAATAAATCCGGGCCTTTCATTTCTTTAGTTTCTGGCAGTAATACGTACAAGATCAGCACTTCTGCTGGTTCTTCAGCTGCCGGTCGCGGTTCACTTTTAGCGGCAGGCTGATCATTATCAATCTCTACTGCTCCAGTATCAAAAGACGGTGAAGGTGTTTCATCATCCTCTATCGCAGAAAAATTCAGCTCGGGTGTTTTAGCATCATCAAACGGCAGTTCAGTTTGCACTTCTTCTTTGTAGTTCACGGGTTCTTTGTAGCTTACTGGCGCAGCCTTTACCGGAGTAGCTTGTACCCGAGTGGTGTGGCGCACAACCGGCTCAGCCTTCGCCGGAGATGCTGTATTAGTGTCAACATCTGTCGCGTTTTTTTTCACTACCCGCACCGGGCCTACGCCTAAATCGTCAAACCCTTCGGCCTTTTCACTGCTATCTTTTGCTGTTTCTTCATAATAACGGTGTCTGGGCTGGCCCGCATTTTTACGCACTGTCCACAGACCATGCAATAACAGTGCACCTAATACCAGGGCTCCGATAATAATAAAAATCAAACGTAATTCGTCAGCCATAAGTTTACCTTTAATTAAGAGGCTGCTGCCATTTTAACAGCATCATCCACATCTACAGCAACTACGCGCGATACCCCAGGTTCCTGCATCGTCACACCCATTAACTGTGCCGCCATTTCCATGGCAATTTTATTGTGGCTAATATAAATAAATTGTACCGTTTCCGACATTTCCCGCACCAGATTACAAAACCGGCCAACGTTTGCATCATCCAGTGGCGCATCTACTTCATCTAACATACAAAATGGTGCCGGGTTAAGCCGGAAAATCGAAAACACCAATGATAAAGCGGTTAAGGCTTTTTCACCACCCGATAATAAATGTATTGTACTGTTTTTTTTGCCCGGTGGTCGGGCCATTATCGTCACACCGGTTTCCAGCATGTCATCCTCAGTTAATGCCAGGTATGCACTGCCGCCACCAAACACTTTAGGGAACAATGTCTTTAACCCATCATTAACCTGTTCAAAGGTTTCTTTAAACTTTTGCCGCGTTTCTTTATCAATTTTACGGATTGCCGTTTCAAGCGTGTCCATTGCCGAAGTTAAATCGTCATTTTGTGCATCTAAATACTGTTTACGCTCGGCTTGCTGCTCGTATTCTTCAATGGCTGCCAAATTTATTGGCCCAAGTCGCCCGACCGCCTCAACCGTTTTATCTAACTGCTGTTGCCACAATGCTTCTTCGGCATCGGCTGGCAGCTCAGCCAAAATGTCCTTCATATTAACTTGCTGCTCACGCAAAAGCTCAAGCATGTTGTTAGCGCGCACCCTGTAACCTTCGCTATCAAGGCGTAAGTCTTCAATTTCACTGCGTTTTTTATTTACTACTTGCAATACGCCGTGCTGCCCTTGTTCCAATTCGCGAATACGCTGCTCTACAGCGGCAACCGTTTCTTGCTGAGTTACCATTAGCTGCTCGGCATCTTGCCGCTCTAGCAAAGCTTGTTGCAACTGTTCCTGCAGCAGTATTTCCGGTGCGTCATCTTGTTCCAGCTGAAGCGTTATCTGTTGCACCTGCTCCTGCAATTGTTGCTGTTGTGCCTGCGCCCGTTTTATATTCTGCTGCACACTGGTTAACTGCTGCGCGGTAAGCTTTACCTGTGTCATTAGCTGCTGCAATAGCGTGCGTTTTTGTTCATACTGCGCTTTAAGCTGTTGTAACTGCAGTTGCTGTTGCCCGCTGGCACGGTTTAAGTCCACCTGTTCAGTTTCATGTTGCATTAGTGCGTCTAGTGCCGACTCAAGTTCAATCTCTAACTGCAACAACATCTCTTCGGCTTCCGCCTGTTGTAATGCGTACTGCTCAATAGCGGCCTGTAACTTAACTTGCTGTTTTTCCGCTTGTTGCAGTTCTTGCTGGTGCAATAACACCGTGGTGTGTAATTGCTGCGCCTGCCGCTCCAGCGTGCTTGCCTGTTGCAGCGTCTGCTGTAAAGCGGTTTCGGCCTGCTGCTGCAGCAAAAGCTCTGCACTAAGCTGGGTTTGCAGTGCAGTAAGTGCGCTCTGCTGTGTCTCTTGCTCTTGGGCTAATTCACTAAGCCGTTCAGTGCGGGCAAGATAGTTATCTTGCTGCTCGGCCCCGGCTTGCAATGCCCAGTTGCTACCCAGCCAATAGCCTTGCGGCGTAATGAAGGATTGCGCCGTATTAGTGCCTGGCATTTGCAAACGTTGTGCTTGCGCCTGTTCAATTGATGGACACAACATAATGTGGTTGAAGCACTCGGGGTAAATTCCCTCTACTATCACCTCACTAAGGCTACCCGGCACCGGTGTTGCCGTATTAGTACACACCACACTGCCAATAGTGGACGGCATGTCTGCCTCAATGCGGGCATGTTGTAATTGGCCAAGCACCAGGCCCACCGCATTAGCCCAGCCGGTTTTCACCTTAAGCTGAGCCAATAATTGCTGCCCCGTTTGTTGCTGTTGCAACTGCTGCAAACGCTGCTGCTCACGCTCAAGCAACAGCAACTCGTTGCTTAAATGTTGTTGTTGCTCGCGTAGCGGTTGGCACAGCGCTTCGCTGTGTTGTAGTTGTTGCCGGGCGGTGTCGCATTGCTGCTGCGCCAGGCTGAGTTGTTGCTGTAAATCGGCATAGTTTGACGTAAGTTGTGCCAGCTGCTGCTGCAACGGCACAATGGCAAGCTCAGTTAACTCGTGCTCTAGTTGCTGCTGAGCCTGGGTATATTGCCGTAACTGTTGCTGAATATTTTGCTGTTTTAGTTGGGCTTGTTGTTGCTGTTGTTGCAAGCGAAATTGTTGCTGCTGCCACTGTTGCTGGGCGTGAAGCTGTGCTTGCTGCTGATCTTCCATTAATTGCAATTGCTCACTAAGCTCGGCCAACAGCTCTTCAACCAACGCCTGCTCTGGTTCGTCCTGCTCCAGTTGCTGGCTAAGCTCTTGCTGTTGGTCCAGCTCCGCCTGCATATAATGCTGTGCTTGTGCCAAGGTGGTTTTTGCCGTTTGCAACTGAGCGCTAAGGGTTTGCTGATGTTGGCGCTGGCTTAATATTTGCTGCTCTAAGCGACTAATACTGCTGCCTAGCTGGTAAAACGTGGCTTGTACGCGCTCTAACTCCGCCCGGCTATCCTGCGCTTGCTGCTTTAGTTCCAACAGTACGCGTTGATCGCCAAGCTCTTGTGACTGGTATTTCTCTAACTCTGTCAGGCGCTGCTGTAATTGCTGATCCAGCGCACTGAGTTTTGTGCTGTAATACAACCACTTAATGCTAGTAAGCTGCGCTTTTAGTTTGCGCTCTTGCGCTTTTAATTCTTTATAACGCTGCGCTGCGCTGGCCTGGCGTTTTAACTTTTCAATGTTTTTACCCAGCTCTTCACGTACATCGGCCAGTCTGTCGAGGTTTTCCCGCGTATGCTTAATACGGTTTTCCGTTTCACGCCGGCGCTCTTTGTATTTAGAAATGCCCGCCGCTTCTTCAATAAAAACCCTGAGTTCTTGGGGTTTAGACTCAATAAGCCGAGAAATCATGCCTTGTTCAATGATGGCGTAACTACGCGGCCCTAAACCGGTACCTAGGAAGATGTCGGTAATGTCACGCCGACGGCATTTGCTGCCATTGAGATAGTAATTAGATTGCGCCTCGCGGGTAACAATACGCTTAATAGAAATTTCACTACGATCGGCCATGCCGCCTGCCAGCCGTCCCTTAGTGTTTTCAAACATCAGTTCAACAGAGGCTTGCGACACCGGCTTACGTTGTGATGAGCCATTGAAAATAACGTCGGTCATCGCATCGCCACGCAGATTTTTAGCTGAGCTTTCGCCCAGCACCCAGCGCACGGCATCAATGACGTTTGATTTGCCACAGCCGTTGGGGCCAACAACCGCGGTCATTTGCTGTGGAAACGGTACGCTGGTACTGTCAACAAACGACTTAAAGCCAGACAGTTTAATGTGTTTTAAGCGCATCAGTGCAACATAGAATTATAATTTTATTGCCTGTAGCCGAATGTATCAGCGCCTTGCGTTGCTGTCACGGAATAATCAATCACTTTTGTGACCAATCAAGGTCTTACGCCGCCAGCGCTGGGCTTTCTCTACTACGGTGTGTTGTACCACCTTGCGGTTTTTTTTAGCAAACACCACTACCGGACGCGACACCAACAGATTATTAGGGTAAATCACTTGCTCATTATCTTTGGTACGCAGTACGGTGCTAAATAAGTTAATTTCTACTATTCGCCCTTCCAGGTAATTGCCGCCATCAATAACCCGCACTTCCATCCCCTCGGCAAAGGCTTTTTGCCCCAGCAGAATAAAAAAAGCGGTGATATTACTCAGTAAACTCCAGGCAGCAAACAGCGCCACGCCAATAACGGCAATCATAGAGGATGCCAACACCAGCAAGCCGCGAATATCGACGCCCCACACTACGCTAAGCACCACCACCAGCAACAAAGCCAGTAATATATGTGTAACCACCTGTGCACGCTTATGCAAATCGGCCTTAAGTCTGCTGCGTGAGACAACCGTTGCCAATAAAGGCGCTAACCGACGGCTGATCATAAAATACAGCGACACGGCGAACACACTAATAAGAATTTGCACGGTAGTTGGACTAAAGTGCTGCATAAACTGCTGAAAATATTGTGAAAATGACAAGATAATATCCCCAGGTACGGGTAAAGGTTAATCCAGATCGTTTAGTGGCCAGCGAACAATAAAATCTTCAAAGTCATCTAAGTTCACATCCAACTCTGAAATGGTTTTATTTCGCACCGACATCTGCTTTTTATGCATCAGACTTTTTTTGCCATCGTTTAGCAACGGGTGCCACTGCGGCAAACCACGCCCTTCATGTAAACGCCGATAGGCACAGCTGGTAGGCATAAAGAAAATGTCTTTTAAATTCTCTTTTGTCAGCGCGATGCAATCGGGTACTAACACGGTGCGCTGGCTATATTCAGTACATTCACATTTATGGCTGTTAAGGTAACGACAGGCAATATTGGTGAAATGCACCTGTTCATCCTGATGCAACACCGCCGTTGGCCCTTCTTCTTCCTCATCGTCAATAAACTTATTTAAGCAGCATTTAGCGCAACCATCACACAGCGCTTCCCACTCTTCTTTGTTCATTTCATCCAGTGATTTGGTTTCCCAATAACGTTCTGCTAACGCCATGCTTAGTGTACCTTGCTGTTAACGGTGAGAAGATTAGCCAACTGCAGTTGCAACTCGTCACCAGAATGTAATGGCCCTACGCCCGCGGGCGTGCCGGTAAGTATTATGTCGCCAGGCAGTAGGGTAAAATGCTGGCTCATTTCGCTAATAAGCTGGTAAACGGGGCGAATCATAAGCATTGTATTCGCTTGCTGCCGTGCTTCGCCATTCACCCGTAAGCTAAAATCCAGCTGCTGAGGGTCGCTTACCTGGGCTTTGGCAACAAAACCGCCAACCGGGCAGGCGTTGTCAAAGCCTTTAGCTATTTCCCATGGCCGGCCTAATTGTTTCAGCTTGGCCTGCACATCACGCAAGGTTAAATCCAGCGCTAAGCTGTAGCCCCAAATAGCGTCTATCACGGTTGCGATATCAGCATTTTTAAGTGGTTTAGCAATCAGCACAGCCAATTCAGTTTCATTATGCACCGCACCTTGCTGCTGCGGGATTGTGATACCAGGTTGTAAGGCACACAATGCCGTAGACGGTTTTATAAAAAACAGCGCTTCTGGTGCTGTTTTACTTTGCATTTCAGCAATGTGGTCTTGATAATTTTGGCCGATACACACCACTTTACCTTGGGGCAGGTCGATAACATTGCCCTGCACATCCAGGTGTTGATAGTTCATGCTTATTGCTCCGCCGCTACGATAAGATCAGCCAAATACCCCACACTGGTAACAAAGTAATATGAACGGTTCCAATGCATAAGTGCTTTGTAATTGTCGTAAGCTAAAAAGGCCCGGCCGCCTTCACCATCGGGTAGTATCAGTGCCGCGGTAAGATCACGTTTGGGTAACGCCGTATTATTAAGCCGCTTTACTCCCAATGCCTGCCAATCGGCCAGACTGCGTTCAGACTGCGCCCAACGGCCCAGCCATTCGCCGCGCGCCAGACTGCCGCGGGCTATAGCATGGCTACTGTCAAACGCCTCTGGCAGCAACACTTCACGGCCCCAGGTTTTATTACTGTCCCAGCCTTGTTGCTTTAAATAGTTGGCAACAGAGGCGAACACATCTAACTGATTGGTCCAAATGTCTTTTTTACCGTCACCGTCACCATCTTGCGCATACGCCATAAACGAGCTGGGCATAAACTGGCTTTGGCCCATAGCACCGGCCCAGGACCCTTTCATATCATCCAGCACAATGTGTCCCTGCGCTAAAATATCCAGAGCATGAAAAAACTCAGCTTTAAAAAATGTTTCGCGTCGGCCTTCATAGGCCAGCGTTGCCAGAGCTGATGGCACTGAATACCCGCCCATAATACGGCCGAAGCTACTTTCCAGCCCCCACAACGCCACAATAAACCGCGGCTGCACACCATATTTTTCGCCAATGATTTTCAGCTCAGGCAAATACTGCTGATACCGCTCACGGGCCATTTTTATGCGGGTTTCGCTAACGCGTTTAGGTAAATAGGTGCTTAGGGTTTCAACAAACTCTGGCTGCGATTTATCAGCGCTAACAATGCGCTCATGGAACGTTAGCGAAGCAAACACAGCGTCTACCAACTCGGTGGTATAGCCCTTATTTAACGCCTCTTGTTTTAAGGTTGCGGCGTAATCGGCAAAACTGGGTTTTACATCATCGGCAGAAGCAGACAGACTCAATACCGCTACCACAGTAATAGATAAAAGCTTTCTAAACATATTAAGGCCCGTTGAATTAACTAATGATTAGCGCGATTGCGCTTTATGCTGCGCCAGTAAATTTTCTACCGGAGGTGGCAGTTGCAAATAGTACCCTTGCTGCGTTAACTGTTGCTTTACCTTATCGATATCCGCCAAGGCTAAATGTTCCCGCTTGGCTAAATTAAGTAGCGTAACCAACACTGGCGAGCCAAAGGTGTTAAGCAAAGCATCAGGCACAGCCGAGAAGTCATCCCGCTGCTTAACATAAAGAAAGGTGCCCTCTTTTTTCAGACTTTTATATACCGCACACAGCATCGAATAAAACCACGCCTCAACCTTGCTTAACGAAGGCCTAAACTATAACATGAAGCCTTGTTATTGCGTACCCGCCAACCCGCGGCAAAGCAAATAAATGCGTGGCCTGGCACTGCCAAAGCCGCAGTAGCGACAAATTATAATAAGTGCGCAAAGAAGAAGTTATGTCAGAACAAACTTTGGAATTAAAAGGCAGTCTCTTTCCTTTATCGGTACTCTCGTGCCCGGATCTTAGTGTCGCGGCGTTACAACAGCAGTTAAGCCAGAAGCTATCGCAAGCGCCAGCGTTTTTTTATCAGGCCCCTATTATTCTTAACCTAACCGGTTGCCAACAAACACCTGATTTTATTGCAATAAAAACGCTTTTTGTTGAGTTAAACCTGGTGTTAGTGGGCGTATGTGGCGCCAGTAATGAAATTAAACAGCAGGCGCAACAGGCGGGTTTAGCAGCATTACAGCTGGGTAAAGATAGTAAAGCCGTTAAAACGGTGGACACGACAGCAGCAGAAAATAGCAATGCCACACGCCAAACTACTGTGGTAACTAATAATGTGTCGGTACCCATGGATACCAAAATTGTTGAGCAAACCGTGCGCTCTGGCCAACAGGTTTATGCCAAAGGCACAGATTTGGTTATAAAGGGCACCGTGGGCGCCGGCGCCGAAGTGATTGCCGATGGCAATATTCATATTTATGGTACCTTGCGTGGCAAAGCCATTGCCGGGGCCAGCGGTGACACCAGCAAACGTATTTTTTGTAACAATCTACAAGCAGAGCTTGTGTCTATTGCCGGTAATTACTGGCTTAGCGAAAGCCTGCAAGGCGAGTTTTGGAGCAAGGCAGCCTGCGTTAAATTGCAGGACGACCAATTGGTATTAGCAGATTTAGTATAAGGAATGTTTGATGGCAAAAATTATTGTTGTCACCTCAGGAAAAGGGGGGGTGGGTAAAACCACGTCCAGCGCAGCAATTGGTACCGGGCTGGCATTAAAAGGCCATAAAACCGTAATTATCGATTTTGACATCGGCTTACGTAACCTGGACCTGATTATGGGCTGTGAACGGCGGGTAGTTTACGACTTTGTAAACGTGATTAATGGCGAAGCGAATCTCAAACAAACATTAATAAAAGATAAGCGCACCGATAATCTGTTTATTTTGCCTGCGTCGCAAACCCGCGATAAAGACGCCCTGACAAAAGAAGGCGTAGAGCGCGTATTAAACGAGCTGGCGAAAGATTTTGATTTTATATTGTGTGACTCACCCGCTGGTATCGAAGCCGGTGCCATGATGGCACTGTACTTTGCCGACGAAGCTGTGGTGGTGACCAACCCGGAAGTGTCATCTGTACGCGACTCAGACCGTATTTTAGGTATGTTGTCCAGTAAATCACGTCGTGCCGAAAATGGCCAGGATGCGATTAAAGAGCACTTGCTATTAACCCGCTACAACCCGGAGCGGGTTGAAAAAGGTGAAATGCTCAGTGTTGAAGACGTAAAAGAAATTTTATCAATAGACCTGCTCGGCGTTATTCCTGAATCTCAAGCCGTGCTGAATGCCTCAAACTCAGGCCAACCGGTGATCTTAGATACTGACAGCGATGCCGGCCAAGCTTATTTAGATACTGTCGAGCGCTTGCTGGGTGAAAAAGTGCCTTTCCGCTTTCTGACAGTAGAGAAAAAGGGCCTGTTAAAACGGATATTTGGAGGTTAACGCATGTCGTTACTGGATTATTTTCGCTCAAGTAAAAAGACCACCGCTAACACGGCAAAAGAGCGGCTGCAGATCATCGTGGCGCACGAGCGCAGAAAGCGTAACAGCCCGGATTACCTGCCACAGCTTGAGCGCGACATTTTAGAAGTGATCCGCAAGTACGTGGATATTTCACCCGAAGATATCGCCGTATCTCTTGAGAAACGTGACAACGAATTGTCTGTGTTAGAGCTGAATATCACCTTCCCGGATGATAAGCGCTAGTTGCAATAAACGCCCTATGGGTAAGGTTTAACAGCAGATGCTATAAAACAGGCCGCTATTGCGGCCTGTTTTTTTAATCATCCGTCAGGTTTTTAAGTTTATGCGCCCAGCGCCGCTTTGCAAAACGGCGCATATTAGGAATATCATCCGTCTCGTCCATAATGGGTTGCCCAATAATGGTTTCAATCACGTCTTCCATCGTTACCAACCCAAGCCAACTGCCATATTCATCGTACACTAAACACAGGTGCTGACGTTCATGCATTAGCTGAGACATCAGCTGCTCGACGTTTATCTTGTCTGAAATCAGCTTGACGGGTTTCATTAAGTCGGCAACGGTTTTTTGATCAGTAATATTCAGCATATCGTAACGAAACGCGATCCCCAGTGGGGCTTCATCTTTGTCTAACACCGGATAACGTGAAAACTGCCCCACTTTAACACGCTCAGCAAAGTCGGCTAACGGCTCGCTGGGGCTGGCAATTTCACAAACCGTACGCGGCGTCATAATATCGCGAACTTTAATATCGTGCAGGTCAAGAATATTAGAAATAACACGCTGCTCGTCTTCATCAAGCTTATTAAGCTCACGTCCCAATACGGTTAGCGCTTTTATTTCCTGACGTAAATCATGTTGTTGCTCAGCGCCGCCAAACAGTTTCATAATCTGATCCGACAACCAGATAAACGGTTTTAACAGGGTAATCATGCCATACAGCACTACCGGTAACATTGGCGCTAGCTGCGGCCAATAACGGGCACCAATAGTTTTTGGCATAATTTCGGAAAATACCAAAATAAGAAAGGTCATTACCGCAGAGACAATACCCAAATACCCATCACCAAAAACGATAGTAACCTGCGCCCCTACACCAGTGGCTCCAACGGTATGGGCAACCGTGTTAAGCGTTAATATAGCCGCTAAGGGCTGATCAATTTTATCTTTCAACATTTTTAACTTTTCATACAGCAAAGGCCGTGTAAGTTTTTGTTGAGCAATATAGCTTGGCGTAATAGACAACAACGCTGCTTCTAGAATTGAACAGATAAAGGATACCGCAATTGACAACACCGCAAATGCAATTAAAAGGCTCATAGACGTTGGTAATAACACTCCAGTTGACTAACACAACGGCAGTATAAAGTTGACGTTAATAAAAAGCGAGATTCATCCGAACTGAGTATCGATATAACCGCAATAACAAAGCCCGCTTTACGCGGGCTGCAAAAATCAGCTACATGTAAATTTACAATTACTTCGCCGCGTTAAGATGCTGCTTTAAAAACTCGTCCATGGCCTTAAACGTTTGTAAGCGGTGGCTGTTGGTGCTGAGGTAATGGTCACCATCTTCCAGCTCGATATACTGCACGTTCTTGTCATGCCGACGCAGTGCTTTGTGCATGTCACGGCTTTGCGCTACCCCCACGCTGCGATCTTTGGTGCCATGCACCAGAAGTACCGGCACGTTAATTTTTTTGGCATGCGTAATTGGAGAGCGCTCTTCAAGCAAGTCGAAATCGTCGCCTACCTGCTTTTTTACCACTTCATAATTAGTGTAACGGCGGTGTGATTTCACTAAGGCTTCAACATCGGTAACACCGGCGAAGCTGACCACACACTGATATAAATCTGGCGTTTTTACTGCGCCCATCAGCGCCGCATAGCCGCCGTAACTGGCACCAACAATACAAATACGTTTAGCATCCGCTATGCCTTCGTTAATTAACCAGCGTGTGCCATCTTCTACATCGTCCTGCATTTGTAAGCCCCAGCCTTGCAAGCCCATTTGCTTAAAATCGAAACCAAAGCCGTGTGAACCACGAAAGTTCATTTGCAACACGGCATAACCGCGATTAGAAAAAAACTGCGTCCAGTAGTCAAAACCATCGTCATCAAAAGAAATAGGCCCACCATGTGGAAAGATAATGGTAGGAATAGCGCCCTGCTTGTAACCCAAAGGGGTGGAAAGAAACCCCTCAATGGTTAAACCATCACGCGCTTTATATTGGATTTTTTGCTTGGCCACCATTAGCTCGGGCTTAAGTTCACTGTATTTATCCAGCAAAAACATCATAGATTTGTCTTTGCGATCGCCAAGCAGGTAGCTTCCCGCATGCGTGGCACTGCTAGACTCGACGATATAGCGGTTTTTGTCGTGGCTCATGCTCACAATGTGGTTATCTGCGTCTGGTATAGCCAAATCAAGCGCTTTTTGAAACGCCTGGTACTCGCTGTCTACATAGTCTCCGCCAATAGAAATTACTTTGTTGTCTTGCCAGGAATAACTCATATCAGCCGGAACATCGTAGTTATCGTCGGCTTTAACTAGGTGTAATTGCGGTTGTGGTTCAGACAAGTTGGTTTTAAAAATGGCTAGCCGGCCGTCATGGTAGGCCGATACATAAAGTATGTTGGGATCGGCGTCAAAACCAATCGGCCACACCTCTTGCTCTGAAAAACGTTCAAATTGCCAAAGGGTGCGAAAATCGCCGCTATCGATAAGCTTTTCTTTCACTTCAAAGCGGGTGTCATCCCGAAACATAGCTATACGTGGCCGGTGCTGGCGGTCAGCTATCCAGTCGTAGAGGTTTTCACGGCTGGTCGCAACCATTTCATATAGCTCGCCATTTAGGTTGATTTTAACCACGCTGGTGCCAGTGCCGAAGTTAAAACCATCTAATGCCAGCAAAAAGTGCTGCTCATCGGCAGGCATTAAATCGACAATATTTGACTGAAACTGCGGCGCACGAACTAATTTTCGTAGTAATTGACCATTAACAACACTGCGGTTTTTACCTGTTTCAACATCAATCACCATTAAACGGGTTTCGGTTACCGGTATGCCATAACGTTTTGATGCGTAAGCTGCCC
The DNA here is from genome assembly GCF_000425345.1 of Rheinheimera baltica DSM 14885. Lineage (GTDB taxonomy): Bacteria > Pseudomonadota > Gammaproteobacteria > Enterobacterales > Alteromonadaceae > Alishewanella > Alishewanella baltica. The sequence goes on from NZ_AUDG01000002.1 coordinate 67,285, forward strand.
GCATTAAAAGCTGTTTATTGTTAGCCCAAATTACCGAGTAAATGGTTAAGTCACGGCTGTCCGCTTTAACTAAAAACTTCTGTTCATCTGTTTCTAAGTCTATTAACGAAACCAGTACTAATTGTTCTTTGTCGGTATCCAAAGTTTGGATCATCGACAGCTTGGTACCATCTGGTGATATTTTGAGTTTGTCGATACCAGGCGCACTGGCAAAGGCTTCAACCGGTAACTCTTTTGCGCTAATGGCGCTGCAGAACATAGTAGTTAGCACTACCACTAACACAGAGTAAAACTTCATCGGGCTAACGTTCCTGTTATCATATTTTTTGCTGCAGCAAAGTAGCAAAACATTAATAACATGGCAAAATATTATTTTGATGTTAACAAAGAATGTTACTGAATAAAAAGCCCGCACGAAGCGGGCTTTGGCGTAACAGGACCTTCTGTTATTTGATTTTAAGGTTGGACAAAGTCGTCCATTAAAATTAACCCTACATCTGCGGTTAAACCGGCACCGTCGCGGGCAATAGCGGTGTAAATACTGTTGGCTTCCAGTGTTAAGGCTACCGGGCCAATAGCGGCAGTTTTGCTGCCAGCGGGCGTTACCGTTACCACATAGTCGCCTGCAGCCAGTGATACATAGCCGGTTTCAGCTTTAAACGGCACAGCCGCAAAGGCAGGTGCGGCATCGGTAATATCTTCAGTTGCAGTAACATAGATATCCACATTACCCGCTAAGGTTGAACCATGCACTATACGCACTTGCGCTTCGGTTGCGATGCGACGTGGCATATCAGCTAATACCAGCGGTTCAATGCTGTTTTCGCCCAATGAACCCACTGCCAGCACGCTGTAAAATGCGCCAGGCATCAGGGTTAAATCAGCATCTATAACCACTACGCTATTGTCAGCATCAGCCGCAACTTTAACATTGTACGTATCCGGTGCGACGGTGTCATACCCGGTAAAGTCAGGGAAGGACAACGCATCTACCAGAGTAATAGCATCATTAACAATAACATCTACCGCTGGCGCGTCAGATACGTTATGCACTACCCGCACCGATGCGGTTGCAGACGCGTCAAGAATGTCCATCTCGCTGCCATCCTGACCAATAGCCAGTAAAGACACCGGCGACATACCAGAGAAACGGCTATCAATTGCGGCAACCACTAAATCTGTACCTGCGGTGCTTAAATCCAGGCTACCGCTGTCAAACACCACGGTGTCTGTGCCAGGCAAGGCAATACGTACCTGGTATGTACCCGGGTCTACTTCAACATAGTCGGTAGCGTCTTTGTACATTAAGGTGGCTAATGGTGAACCAAGTTCAGCATCTGGCGCAGTTACGTGAATATCTACCTCAGGCGCAGTGGCTGCAGCATGCACTACTTGCAAACGAATTTTACCTGCTGCTACCTCATTTACCGTCCCGGTAACCACAATAGGCTCCAGAGTTTGGGCAGCAACACTACCCACCGCAAACACGGTGTAACGTGTGGCTTCTTCTAAGGTGAGATCTAAAGGCCCAATAACCGTGGCAGTGTTATCAGCGCCCGGCAAAATGCCATCAACTGCAATGCTGTATGTGGCCGGAGGTAAGGAGAGTACGTCTGAAGCCTGGCCAAACATTAGCCCTTCAACAGCTGCATCACCGTTAGCTAACACGTTAACATCTGGCGCATCTATGGCACTGTGCACTACCTGCACTGTGGCATTAACCACTGCTGGTGGTGGAGGCGGTGGTGGCGGTGTTGGCGCAGGATCTGAATCGCCGTCTAAAAAACAGCCGCTAAGTGATACAGACAAAACAACAGGCAAAGCAAAGTTTTTTATTCCCTTCATTGTTGTAACCCTTCAGTTATTAGTTGCTGAATTGTTACGCCTACGATTTAGTAAACGATCAAAGCTTTTTTAGTAAAAAAATCGTAACTTTTTAAGTAAAAAATAGACTGATCCAAAGCGATTTTTACAACGTTAATATTCAGTTTTGCCCGGAATATGCTCAGGCCATGGCAGAAAAGGCAATAAATACTGTGCGCGCCAGCCCTTTAAGTACTCTGGCACAGGCAGCAATGCCCGCTGTTCATCTGACACCCGCCAGCACCAATTTAAATATTCGTTTAGTTGGCGTTTCACTGACATAAATTCAGCCGGAATGGCCAATGCGGCCGCTGCAGATTTAACGGCTTTGGTTAGCTCGTTCACCATTTCTTTGTGACCAGCAAACTGCGCTTCGTGGTAAAAGCGTTGTGGGCAAGCGGTAATAGGTAACTCTTTAGCATGCGCGATCATTTCCACCAACAATTTTGCGTGGCGGCGTATTTCTCTGGGAGACAGGCCCGGAATATTCAATAAACTTTCAGCTGTCGATGGCCGGCGTTTAGCCAACTCTACCAAATGTATGTCTTTAAGCACTAAACCCAGTGCGAGATCGCGCTGTTGGGCATAACGATAGCGCCAGGCTGCCAACTCACGTAAAACCGACAACTCACGCGGGCTAAGCTGCCAGCTATTTTTAATTTCCAGATACTTAAATTCCAGCGGTAACTGCTGCACACGCCGGCGCATTAATTGCTCGCCTTCTTGCAACAACAAACTATGTTGCTGTTTCGACATATGCGCTAAGAGTTTTGGGTATAACGGATACAAAAAGTGTACATCATTGGCGGCATATGTTAGCTGCGTGGGCGTTAAGGGCCGGGCTAACCAGTCTGTACGAGACTCGCTTTTATCCAGTACTTCACCGCTAAGCTGTTCGACTAACCGCGCATAGCCCATGCTGCCGCCCCAGCCTATCAGCTCTGCGGCTAACTGCGTATCAAACAACGGGCTAATGTCGTTAATGCCAATGGTGGCTAAGGCTTCGATGTCTTCACTGCAAGAATGCAGTAATTTTACTATGCCCGTATTCGCCATTACTTGTTGCAGTGGCTGCCAGTTGGTAATACTAAGCGGGTCGACTAAGGCCAATGAATGGCCATCAAACAACTGAATTAATCCCAGTTTTGGCAGTAAGGTACTTTGGCGAATAAACTCGGTATCCATTGCCAGTACTTTACTGTTTAAAACCTGCTGACAATATGCTGCCAGCGCGTCGTTATCGGTGATTAACCCTGTCATCTGTTACCTGTTCTATTGCTGTGCAAAAAAAAGCCGGCATGAAAGCCGGCTTTTGTCGTGTTACGCGTATGGTGGTGCGCGTTAACCGCGAAGTTCTCGCCGTAAAATTTTACCCACATTGGTTTTGGGCAACTCTGAGCGAAATTCTACCAGTTTAGGCACTTTATAGCCCGTTAAATGTTGCCGACAGTGTTGGATCACTTCCTGCTCTGTCAGGCTGGCGTCTTTTTTCACAATAAACACTTTAACACTTTCACCACTGGCATCGTTTGGCACACCAACGGCGGCAACCTCCAATACTTTTTCGCTCATTGCGACCACTTCTTCAATTTCATTTGGATATACATTAAAACCGGATACCAAAATCATATCTTTTTTGCGGTCAACAATGTAAAAGAAGCCTTCTTCGTCCATACGGGCAATATCGCCGGTATATAGCCAGTCATCTTTTAATACTTTGTCGGTTTCTTCTGGCCGGTTTAAGTAGCCCAGCATAACCTGCGGGCCTCTTACCAGCATTTCGCCGGCTTCACCTGGTGCCACATCTTTGCCGTCTTCATCCACCAGCCGAATATCCGTTGACGGTGCAGGTAAACCAATGCTGCCGTTAAAACTGTCTAAATCGTAAGGGCTAATGGTCACTAACGGGCAACACTCTGTCAGGCCGTAACCTTCAACTAAACGTGTACCAGTGGTTTTCTGCCATCTCTCAGCTACCGGGCGCTGCACTGCCATGCCACCACCTAACGACAACTTAAGCTTGGCAAAATCTAAATCGGCAAAACCCGGTGTATTTAATAGCCCGTTAAACAACGTGTTTACACCGGTAATGGCCGTAAACGGGAATTGCGATAACTCTTTAACGAAGGCTTTCATATCACGCGGATTGGTGATCAGTAAATTGGTGCCACCATACTTAAAGAACGTGAAGAAGTTCGCCGTTAACGCAAAGATATGATAAAGCGGTAACGCGGTAACAACGTACTCGGCACATTTATTTAAGAAGCTATCAAGGCAACCACTGACCTGCTCCAGGTTACCCACCATATTACGGTGCGTAAGCATAGCCCCTTTTGATACCCCCGTGGTACCACCGGTGTATTGCAAAAAGGCGATATCGCTACCACTCAGCGTGGGCTTGGTATAGCTAAGATTAGCCCCCTGCTCTAACGTGGTGTTAAAACGCGTGAAAGCCTTTAACTTATACGCAGGGATTAGCTTTTTAATGTGCTTAACGACTAAATTAACGATGGTCCCTTTAACCGTACCCAAACGGTCACCCATTTTGGTCAATATCACATGGTCAAGTTTTACCTTATGTTCTACAGCAGCCAAGGTATGGGCAAAATTCTCAACGATAACAATAGCTTTAGCTTTAGAGTCGTTTAACTGATGCTCAAGTTCGCGTGGCGTATATAGTGGGTTAACATTAACCACAACACAGCCAGCACGCAAAACGCCCATTAACGCAATAGGATATTGCAGTAAGTTAGGCATCATAATGGCAACCGCATCGCCTTTTTTCAGCCCAAGAATAGTTTGTAAATACGCAGCAAAAGCCGTGCTTTGCTGATCCAGCTCGCGATAGCTGATGCTCTTACCCATATTGATAAAAGCCACTTTATCTGGGTACTGCGCAATGCTTTGTTCAAAAATATCTAATAATGACGGGTAATGATCGGCATTAATTTCTGCGGGTACGCCTGACGGGTAACGTTTTAACCAAACTCTATCCACCGTCCTCTCCTTTTGTCTAAGGTTATTATTGTATAGATATAAAACCACCGGCACGCAATCTGTTGCTGCGCTTTTATCCGTTTGTGGCTATATTGGAGTTTTTACTCTAACGACTAATCATCCCATAATTGTAAACAATGTACAATTAGCCGTGGTTATTGAAAAAATAGTTACTGTCTTGGTTATTACAAAAGTTACTCTGTCGGTTCTTGTAATGGTTTAACAAATTTTAGTGTCATTCGATCACTTTCACCGATAGCAAGATACTCTTGTTTGTTGTAGTTGCCCATAGCAAATGTTGGTGGCAATGCATACACCCCCTTAGGGTAATTTTTGGTGTCGGCCGGGTTTGCATTAATTTCGCTGGTAGCAACTAAGCTAAAGCCCGCCTGCTCGGCAGCCTGAATTAAATAAGACTCATCAAGATAGCCATCAACCGCCGAACTGGAAATATCAGATAACCTTGCCGCTCTGTGTTCAACCATACCCAGCACGCCGCCAGGTTTAAGCACTTGAAACAAGCTTTGCAAGGTCGCAAATAAATTGCCGTCTTCATTCCATATGTGGGCATTACGGAACGTTAGCACCATATCAAACTGGTCATTCTGTTGCGGGTACAGCAATGGCGGTTCCAGCTCTACCAATGCAGGTTCACCAAAATAGGCTTTTTCTTCAATTAAACGTTCAGCTAAACGTGCACTTACCCGCGCCCAAAAAATGCTGCGTTCATCTTTGAAAGAACCATCGTTTTGCTTAAACTGCGCCAGGGTTAATTGCCCCTGATCTTTCAAAAATGGCGCCAGTATTTCGGTGTACCAACCATGTCCTGGCCATATCTCCAGCACGGACATATTCGGCTGTATACCAAAAAACGCGAGCGTTTCAACCGGATTACGATATTGATTACGCTGTATATTAAGCTCACTACGCTGTGGTGCGGCCGCCAGCTGTTCAAGCTTGATTAACGACTGCTCAGCAGAAACGTGTACAGAAGCGAAAGATAAGCAGCTGAAAAATAACGGTAAAATCATTGTCTTTGTTCTAATTGTAATTGACATACTTCAAACCTTACTGATTACTGACTCTACGACGTCAGGGCGTTTAATGCCGGAAAAGGAACTGAATTATTCGTTTGATTGTTCAGTTTTAATTCAGTTCCATTTACACCTAATTTAGCCACACTAACGAGCGAACGCAAAGTAAAACATTGAGCGCATGCATTTAGCGCTTTGTCGACATCGCTTTGTCATAACAACGCTATAAAGTACACTAGCAACCCAGAACATCAAGCTCTAATAAGGTAAACCTGAATGCGCCTGCGTTTGTTATCGTTGTCAATGTTGTTAGCCCCTTCTCTTGCTCTGGCAGCACCAAAAAATATTATTTATATGATAGGTGATGGCATGGGCCCCACCTATTTGTCGGCATATCGCTATTACCAGTACGATAACAGCACTAAAGGGGTTGAAAACACTATTTTTGATGAGTTGTGGCAAGGCATGGCCAGTACTTATCCAGATGATGATACCTATGTTACCGACTCCGCCGCAGGTGCTACCGCATTAGCTACCGGTGAAAAAAGCTATAACGGTGCAATATCAGTAAACCGCCAGCATATTCCTATAGGTACCATGATGCAGCTTGCCAAGCGCCTTGGTAAAGCTAACGGTATAGTTGCGAGCTCTCAAATTAACCATGCAACGCCAGCCTCATTCTTAGCACACAATAAAAGCCGCAGTAACTACGATGATATTGCCAATATGTATGTCGATTACAAGATTAACGGTAGGCCGGTGGCTGACGTGATGCTGGGCGGCGGCATTAAATATTTTCAGCGCAAAGACCGCGATTTAGTCAGTGAATTTAAACAACTGGGTTTTCAATATACCGACAGTTGGCAACAACTTGATACCCTAACCCAATTACCGGCTTTAGCCTTACTCGCTGAAACAGCGCTACCGGCGGCACTTAATAGTTCACAAAACGCTCAGTTGGCTACGCTTACGACAAAGGCATTACAGCTGTTAACCCCAGCAGAAAAAGGCTTTGTGCTGATGGTAGAAGGCAGCCAAATTGATTGGTGTGGCCATGATAACGATATTGCCTGCGCCATGGCCGAAATGGACGATTTTGCCAAAGCGATTGCTGTAGCCAAAGCTTACGTTGATAAGCATCCGGATACGTTGTTGATCATAACTGCTGATCACGAAACCGGCGGTATGACATTGGGTGCTGCAGGCGCATATCTGTGGCTACCCAAAGTAGTTCAAAAGGTAAAGGCGACGGGAAGAAGCATTGCTACGCAATTAAAACAGGCTGAGTCTGACACTGCAGCACTCGTACTTTGGGCTGATTTAACCTCGATAACCTTAACCGAAGAAGAACAAGCCGCATTACTGGCGGCGCGGCAACAAGATGAAAAGACATTACGTGTTTTGTCTAACCAGCTGGTTGCCAAATACTCTTACACCGGTTGGACCACGGGTGGGCACACCGCTACAGATGTGGCGGTGCTAGCATATGGCAAATGGCGTGATGACTTTAGCGGTTTTCAAGACAATACCCAGATAGCTAAAAAACTTATCCAGTTTATTCAACAAACCAAGTAGGCTGTTATGGCGCCGCGATAAGCTCGCGGCGCAGTTTGGGTGCACTGGTATCAGGGTGCAACCAGATATCAAAAAATGCCGCTCCAAAAGTGACATCGTCTACGACACCGGTCTCAACACCATTTAAATAGAATGTCACCTTACCGTCTGGTTGTAGCAGCGCAGCCAAGGTATCGCCCTCTGTAACATCTTGCCATAGCGTTTGTAATAGCTTTGCCCACTGCTGTTGTTGTTCTGTACTGGTAAAGCCAAGTTTTTGCCACTCATCTACGGTCGCATCAATAAACTGCTGTTTGCTGATATCACGCTTATACGTTAGCTCTAACAATAATGGGCTGCTGGTAGCGTAATCAATGAATTTGCCATCTGTGGTTGCAAGGCGCGCATCATAAAGCTGCCAAAACAAGTAGCGATAACTGCCTTGCCCTACCGTAGTGAAATCTGGCATGGCAAGTAAATTAAAGCTAAACAACAACGCCAAAATAGCACTACAACGCCGGCGCATAAAACCTCCTGCTTTGTCCCAAAGCAATAGCAATAGCGGCCCATACCACTACCAGCACGATGGCTGAGTATTCCGCTAGCGGAAACTGCAATAGGCCACCACTTAGCTTAGCACCGCCCCAATACGACATTGGCCCGCCAATGCCGCCCAGCACTGCAGCAACCCAAGGGCGGGTTAGCACTGACGCCATAAATTCGACTGAAGCCAAGGCAAACATAGCCCACAGTAGCACAAACCATGATGGCATTAGCATACTGCCCTCAAACTGCAATACGCCAGTTAACAGCAAGATGACATCAACGCTTACTCCTAACAGCAAAATACCGCCAACCGCGATTCGTGCTTTCGACGTTAACTTAAACATGGCATATATAAAATATCCCACCACCGGCAACATGGCGATGTACTGCCAGCCTATCAATGCAAACCAGCTTAGTTGGAAACCAATAAAGGCCCGCCAATGAAATGTGCTTAGCGCTGTTGTCATTGTTTCATCCTGGCAGCCACATTGTTACGTAACCGATAAGGCAAAAGTGACAGCAATTTCAACATAATACTTAACCGACGCGGGAAACGAATGCGCTGTTTACCGGCAGCAAGCCCGCTGTAAATACGCTCTGCTGCGGTATCAGTGCTAACTAAAAAGGGCATGCTAAAGTCGTTTTTTTGCGTTAGAGGTGTGTCGACAAAGCCCGGTTCAATTAAACTTACCGATATACCGCTGTCGACTAAATCTATCCGTAAACTGTCAGCAAAATAACTTACCGCCGCTTTACTGGCACCATACGCTTGGGCGCGGGTAAACGGGAAAAAATGTGCCATTGAGCTAACAATAGCTAATTGCGGTGACATAGAAGCCTTTAGCAACGGCATAAAGTATTTGCTTGCTGCAACCACGGCATGGAAGTTAATGGCGAAGGTGCGATCAAACGCGGCTAAATCTAAGTCGGTTGCGTCAACATACTCGCAAGTACCCGCATTTAACAACACCAGATCTAACACTACTCCCTCTTCAAGCAATTGCTCAGCTGCCGAACAAAGCGCTGCGGTATCCGTTAAATCCAGCGGTAATGCTTTAATGCCAGTGTGCTGGGCAAGTTGATTCAGTTTATCTTCAGAGCGCGCCACAGCATAAACTGTCCAGCCATTGGCGGCATAATACAGCGCTAGCGCGTGTCCAATGCCTGAACTGGCACCGGTAATTAAACAGGTAGAAGTCATAACCGTCTCTTAACAGTAATTTACCTTTAAGACTACGATGCAGGGTGTGGTTTGGATTTAGAAATAAACTGGGTTTTGCCAAGAGCCCGTTTTTGCTTAGGCGTAAAGATCGACACCCAGCATAGATTGCACTTCGCTACGGCGTTGCTCGTTAGCCTGGCTTTGATAAGCATCTATGGCTTGCTGGCTACGTTTGTCGGTAGCAGAGCGGAAATTTGTTTGTTGACGGCGCTCATCATCCAGCCGGTCAGTTACTTCAGCGCTGGCACGAATACCACGGCCTTTAGGCAGCTCTGTTGCTTCTTCGTTGCGCGGCAGCGCACGACGAGGCTCGTTGCCACTAAAAACACTGGCAACGTTGCTACTGGCATTTAGACTTTGATTTACGTTTAAGCTCATCACATCATCACTTAAGCAAACTGGTTTAATTATAACCAGTCTGCATTAATAGCCAAGTTATTTATCGTCCCGGCAGTTTTTGCCAGGTAACATCATCCCGCACATACACCGGTTCGGCATGTTCGGCGGCAATAAACTGTCCGGCGGCCAGTGCCGGCAGTGACAGACTTAGCATATCCTGCGCTGACGGGTATAACACATCATTGAGGATAACTGCGTTTTGCTTTTGTTGCAGTTGCTGTTCATAAGTTTGCCAGCCGGTGCCGACAGCGTAAACTTCACCACCGATATCAAAAACAGGTAAATCATGAGGTTTTATCGCCACTTCGCCCGAGCTTGGTAGCATCAGGCCGTTTTTTAAGCGAAAACTGGCGATATACACCTCTGCCATACGCGCATCTATTGCTGCAATAACCTGCTCGGCACTGTGCAACCTATGTGCAGCTTGCGCCATTGCCGCGAGTGTAGAAACACCATACACCGGCACGTCAGCACCAAATGCCAGGCCCTGGGTTACGCCAACACCAATGCGCACACCGGTAAAACTTCCCGGACCACGGCCAAACACAATGCCATCAAGCTGGCTAAGACCTATACCTGCCTGAGACAGCAGCTGTTGCACCATTGGTAAAATACGTTTGCTGTGTTGCTGGGGGCAAACCTCGTCTAGCGTTAACCTCTCGGCCCCGATCTGCAATGCCACAGAGCAGGCTTCAGTTGAAGTATCTAAGGCAAGTAACTTTACGGCAGTTGGCATCACGTTGGATTGTCCTGTTTCATCTGTTGTAAAAAATCGACCGCGGTATCTAAACAACGGGTACGCCGCATGGGCGGTAAACTGGTTAAAAACACTTCGCCATAAGGTTTGGTTACCAGGCGATTATCACAAATTACCATCACGCCGCGGTCAGTAACGTCACGAATAAGGCGGCCTACACCTTGTTTTAGTGTGATAACCGCTTGCGGCAATTGTACCTGCGCAAACGGATCCAAGCCACGCATAACACAATCTTCACTGCGTGCCTGTAGCAACGGTTCATCTGGTGAAGCAAAGGGTAGTTTATCAATTATCACGCAGCTTAGCGTGTCACCGCGCACGTCTACCCCTTCCCAAAAGCTACCGGTGCCTAACAGCACTGCATTGTCTAATGTTACAAACTGTTCCAGTAATAAACGTTTGCCGGTACTGCCCTGCACTAAAACCGGCTGACGAATAAGATCGGGTAATTGCTGAGCTACCATTTGCAGCATGCGATGGCTGGTAAATAAGAAAAAACACCTGCCGTTATTAGCTTCAATTAAGCGACAGGCAATTTGCAATAGGGTGTTAGCCATTGCCGGTTCATGTGGCTCTGGCATAAAGCGAGGCACACATAATAATGCCTGCTCAGCGTAGTCAAATGGGCTTTCTAATAATAAGGTTTTGGCTTGTTGCAGCCCCATTTGATCGGTGTAATGGCTAAAGCCATGATTCACCGATAAGGTGGCAGAGGTAAAGATCCAGCTACGCTCATCAGCGGCGACAATAGCGCGAAACTTGTCGGCAATACTCAGCGGTGTCAAATGCAAGCTAACATGCAAACGCGTGGTCTCATACCACAGGCTAACACCGCTTTGTTGCGTATCCATTAGTTTGAGTAAACGGGCTTTGGCCTGTGCTAAACGTTCAAAGGCATTGTCGATTAAATCGCTGCGGCCTAAGCTGCTTTTCAGCACCAGATACAACATATCTATGGCTTCACTCACGCGATTTAATGCCGTTTGCATCTGCGGATTTTGATAAGCATCACGCCAATTGCCTTTAGCGGGTTCGGTACCAAATTGCAAGCGCCAATCTTTAATCAGCAGTGCCACTTTATCAGCGGTTTTTGCCAGTTGCGGATGATCACGCAGTTCGGTTTTACAGGCGGTTTCGATATCACGGCATAAATCCAGTAACAGACGGCTGGAGACATTTTCACCAAAATAATCACTGGCAATATCCGGTAGCTGGTGCGCTTCGTCGAAAATAATCACATCCATTTGTGGCAGTAGCTCGCCAAACCCAGTGTCTTTTAGGGCTAAGTCGGCAAAAAACAGATGATGATTAACCACCACAACATCGGCTGCCTGCGCTTTTTTGCGCGCTTTAAGTAAGTGGCAATCTTCGTACACCGGGCAGTCTTTGCCTAAACAGTTATCAGTGGTGCTGGTGACGTAAGGCAGGGCTTTGGAATCTTCAGCAATATAGCTTAGCTCGCCAATATCACCGCTTTGCGTTTCTGCTGACCACTTTTTAATCAGGCTAAGGTCCTGAATAAGCTGTTCGTCCTGCATTGGTACATGGTTGTAATGCTGTTCAAGGCGAAATAAACATAAATAATTGCTGCGCCCTTTAAGCAAGGCCAGTTGCAGGGGGCTTGCCAGCGCTTTTACCACCTTGGGTAAATCACGAAAATACAGCTGCTCTTGCAGGTTTTTAGTACCGGTAGACAACACCACTTTTTTGCCACTGAGTAGCGCAGGCACCAAATAGGCATAGGTTTTGCCCGTGCCGGTACCGGCTTCAACCACTAAAGCGCCAGGGGTTTCAATAACATCGGCCACGGCCTGCGCCATTTCTACTTGCGCATCACGGGCGTTAAAACCGCTAATGTGCTGGGCTAGTGCGCCGTTTGGCGCGAAGGCAGAACTCACTTGCTTACGCATAGCAACTTCGCATGGGGTAACCAAAAGATATCAACACGTATACAACCGGCTAAAAAATTAGTGCGCTATTATGCCTTGAACAGCAGAAAAATTCAGACAAAAATATCTAGGTGACCGTCTTTATCAACATGTTGATCGTCTTCAGGGGTAGTGTAAGGTGCTTCAGGATACTCCTGCTGGCGGCGATCGCGTTTGCGCGTTGGGCGGGATAAAATGAGGTATTTTTGTTCATGCGGCTTTACCGGTGTTAAACGCGCATCTTTAAACACCGGTACTACCTGTTTGGGATCAGGCTCAACCGGCGTTCCGGGTACACGCTGCACAAAGGGCATAAAAGCGTCCATCAACCTCTCCTCTCGTTACCCCATTTTATCGGTAACAGGTTATCGGCAACAGGAGGGTAAACTTTACCGTCCTGTTAACGTATAGAGCTTAATTGTAACGCGATAGTCCAGCATGAGCGCAGCATTTTCCCCAGTAATGCTGCGTTAAAAAACACCGTTTTGCTAACAAAAAGGTTGCTCAATATCATTGGCAGGCTCAGTAAACCAGCGAGGGCCAGTAGCGGTCATATAAAAATGATCCTCTAAGCGCACACCAAATTCGCCCGGTAGCACCAGCATAGGCTCGTTGCTAAAACACATGCCGGTAGCCAAGGCGGTAGTATTACCCTCCACCAAATACGGCCATTCATGAATATCTTGGCCGATACCATGGCCAGTGCGATGCGGCAAACCTGGCAAGGTGTAATCAGGGCCAAAGCCATGTTGCTGCAAATAGTGCCGGGCGGCACGGTCTACTTGCTGACAGGGCTGACCAGGCTGTGCCGCGGCAAAGGCTGCCAGCTGAGCCTGTTTCTCATGTTGCCAGACTTCACGTTGGCGCGCTGTTGCGCTGCCAAACACATAGCTGCGGGTAATATCTGATAAATAGCCGTGTAAACGACAACCGGTGTCAATCAGTACCATGTCGTTTTCGTCCAGCGCTTTGGGTTTAGCCACACCGTGCGGGAATGCTGTATCGGCGCCAAATAGCACAATACAAAAATAAGACCCAGCAGATGCTCCGACTTTTTTATGCGCCAGATGAATAAACTCAGTCACTTCTTTGGTGCTAATACCCGCATATAACATAGTCGCCGTCGCTTTATGCACAGCTAATGTCATATCCATGGCTCTTTGCATTAATGCCAGCTCGTTTGCTGACTTATGCATACGGCACTCGGCTGTAACAGGGCGGGCATTAACAATACGTATTGTCGGTAGATGCTGCTGTATACCGTCAGCAATAAAAAACTGTGCACTTTCATCCATGGCTAACGTGGCTTGTTTGCCAGCAACAGTGTTAATTTCATTGGCACATAAGGCATAGGGGTCAACATGCTCATGCCAGCTTAAGATGTCACCTTTTATCAGCATTAACGGCGCAATACTGCCTATTTCAAAATGCGGTAATACATACACCAAACGGCCATTAGCAAATAATAATGCCGCAACCAGCCGCTCGCTGGCGTACCAGTCTACCCCGGTAAAATAGCGTAAATTGGTGCCCGCATTTAATAGCATCACATCCAGCTTTTGTTCAGCCATTAAGCGCAGGGCTTTATCAATACGCTGCTGATACTCCGCCAACGGAATAGGGGTTACGCGTGCCGTCATGTCCGACAACTGATCTAATGCTTGCTGCTGACTTGCTCCACCAACACCCAGGGCCATGTTATCTCCTATTTTTGCCACCCGCGTGGAGTGGTAATGTCAAATTAACCATTAGAAACACGCTAACTTGCTATTTAACCATAACTAAAGAGCATTGTTAGCGCACTATACTTATCTTGTAGCAATTGTTCCGGCATATTTTGAAAACACACCGGGCGCACAAAACGCTGTATAGCCTGACTGCCCACCGCAGTATACCGGCTATCGGTTGATGCCGGAAAGGGGCCACCATGCTGCATCGCGTGACATACTTCAACGCCCGTTGGCATCTGGTTAACAATAAGACGCCCGGCTTTTAACGCCAACTGTTGCCATAACGCCTGCTCCCGGCACAGCTCTTCGTCTTTTGCATATACGGTAGCAGTAAGCTGGCCAGCCAGTGTGGTTGCCAGCATCTGCATTTGCGTACTGTCGGCACAACGCACCAATATGGTGGCGGGGCCAAACACTTCTTCTTGCAGTATGGCCGCGGTTAAAAATGTTTGGGCAGAGACAGCAAAAATTCGGGGTACCACCTGACAGCCTTGCTCATTACCTTCGCCTTGAGCTAATAACTCAACGCCTGGCTGCTGCACTAAACGCTGACATTGTTCACGGTAACTTTGGGCAATTTTAGGCGTTAGCAAACTACCGCTGCCTTGTTTAGCACACAATACCGCTAATGTTTCAGCACACTGTTTGGCGGCATCAGTTTGCGGTAAAAATACCAAGCCAGGCCGGGTGCAAAACTGTCCCTGCCCCATTAATACTGACGCCAGTAAGCTTTGCGCAAAGTTGTCTGTATGTTGCTGTAAATAATCCGCTAAGGCAAAAAGGGGGTTTTGCGAGCCTAACTCTCCATAAAACGGGATGGGCTCTGCGCGCTGCCAGATTAAGCGTTGAAAATGCATTCCTAACTGCTGCGAACCAGTAAACGCCACCGCCTTTATAGCCGGATGCTGAATTAACTGCTCAGAAAACGCATGCTTGCGAGCATGAACTAACGCAAATACGCCCTTGGGTAAATCACATTGCACAATAGCTTTATCAATAGCGCGCGCCACGAGCTCTGCCGTTGCCGGATGCGCATTATGGGCTTTTACAATGACCGGACAACCGGCAGCGAGGGCTGATGCGGTATCACCACCGGCCACAGAAAACGCCAGTGGAAAATTACTGGCACCAAATACCACCACTGGCCCCAGTGCAACCGACTGCAAATGCAGTGCGGGTTTAGCTTGCGGCACACGCTCTGGCTCGGCCGCTTCAATAATATCTGCGCTTGGCTGCATTAAGTTTTTTGCAAATAAGCGCAACTGATTACAGGTGCGTGCCCGCTCACCTTCTACTCTGGCCTGTGGTAAGGCTGTTTCTGCCATAACGGTATGCACTAAACTTTCACCCAGCGCTTCAATTTCTTTCGCGATAGCCTGTAAAAACGCCGCGCGCTCAGCGCGTGATGTTAGGCGGTACTGTAAAAACGCACTGCTAGCCAGCTCAGTAACATCCTGCAGCTCCGCTGAATCGGCTTCAGCAAAGCACCAAAGTAACGCCTGATCGGTTGCTGGATTAAAGCTCGTATGCTTAGCCACTGGCACGCCTTGCCAGCGGCCACCAATAAAATGTTGTCCTGTTATCATTATTTCACCTCAAAACCTGTGGCATAGGGGTCGCTGTTATCTACCCTGATTTGGTTAAAACCATAGACATGGGCCCAGCCCTGAATAGATGGAATGATGGCAGGCTGACCGGCAATTTCAGTAACCGCTTCAAGCTTGCCGTGAAACTGACTACCAATAATGCTTTCGTGAACAAAGCTGTCGCCCAGTTTTAATTCACCACGGCTAAACAACTGTGCCATGCGGGCGCTGGTACCGGTGCCGCACGGCGAACGGTCAATAGCACCGTCACCATAAAACACCGCATTTGCCGCGTCAGAGCCAGCCGTTTTTGGCTTGCCCGTCCACTGCACATGGCTAATGCCATTGATGCTGGCATCCAGCGGATGTTGACACTGATAAGCCTGATTTGCCGCCTTTCGCAGCAAGGGGCTAAAGCGTAATATTTCGCCCGCGCCCCAGTGTTCTAAACCGAGAAAATTGGCCTGCGGCTCAACAATGGCATAAAAATTACCGCCGTAAGCCACATCAAAGTTAATGTTGCCAAGGCCAGGAACCTGCACTTGCGCGTGTTTTATCGCTAAATACGACGCCACATTACGAATGGTGACGGCGGTGACTTTGTCGCCTTGTTGTTGGTAGCTTACCTGAACTTGTCCGGCAGGCACATCCAGTAACAACTGGCCCGGGATCCGCGGTTTTAAAAACCCCTGCTCTAATGCCGCGGTTACAGTGCCAATAGTACCGTGACCACACATCGGCAAACAGCCACTGGTTTCAATAAACAGTACCGCAGCATCTGCGCCTTCGGTACACGGCGGATATAAAAAAGCGCCTGACATCATGGCGTGGCCACGGGGTTCAAACATTAACGCCTGGCGTATCCAGTCATAACGGGCAATAAAATCCTGCCTTTTTTCGCTCATGGTGTTGCCACGCAAAAGTGGATGTCCGCTGGTGACCAGCCGCACCGGGTTGCCACAGGTATGGGCATCGACACAAAAAAAGGTTCCGCTTAACATCATGCGTGTTGCTCCGGCACCTTTACAGTGATATCTATGCCATATTTGGCAAGATCAGGCCGCTGTGCCAGTGCCTGTTGTACGGTGCGTTCAACGTATTGCCGCTCAGTGCCTTCTAGTGCCAGCCTGGGCAAACGCACGTTTTCACTGCCCCGTTCCAGTAGTTGTTCAGCCAGTTTAATGCACTGTACTAAGGTGGGAATGGTATCCAGGCGCAGTAACGGCATAAACCAGCGATAGATTTCACGTGCCTCGCTAATACGGCCTTGCAGCGCCAGCTGGAATAAGGTGACAGACTCACGCGGAAATACATTGGTTAAGCCTGAGATCCAGCCAGTAGCCCCCAGCAATACTGATTCCAGCGCAATGTCGTCAACGCCGCAAAAAATCTGAAACCGGTTGCCAAACCGGCTTTGTAATTCAGTAATACGCCGGGTATCTGTCGTCGACTCTTTTATGGCGACGATATTTGGCTCTTCGGCCAATATTGCTGTCATTTCAAGCGTAATGTCCACGCCATAACTTACCGGATTGTTGTAAATCATAATCGGCAAGCGTGTTGCGCGCGCAACCGTTTGATAATGCACTAAAACTTCACGTTCTGTACCGCGGTACACCACTGCAGGTAACAGCATTACACCGTCGGCGCCAATTAGCTCAGCGGCTTTAATAAAGTCGATGGCGGCAGCCGCGCTGTTTTCTGTGCAACCGGTGATCACCGGTATACGCCCGGCCACGGTTTTAACGGTCTGTTGCAAAAACTCACGTTTTTCGGTCGCGGTTAAAGACGCATTTTCACCCACGGTACCCAGCGCAATAATGCCATCAATGCCATCGTCGATAAGCTGATTCAGCATTCGGGCATTGGCTTCAAAGTTAATACTGCCATCATTATGGAATTGCGTTGAGATTGCCGGATAAACACCTTGCCAGTTTACTTGCATTTTTTTTAACCTCTATCATTGATGTTGGATAAAGAATATTGTATACAATCTACATTATCAAGTGATTTTGGAGTTTTCCTGTGCAGCAAGTGTGTATTATCGGTGGAGGTGTTATTGGTTTAACCAATGCGCTGTTTTTGCAGCAAGCCGGTTTTGATGTGCTTTTGCTCGACGCCAAAGGCATTGCGCAAGGCTGCTCAGCAGGCAATGCCGGCCACTTTGCCACTGAGCAGGTTTTTCCGCTAGCGCACCCTGCGCTACTGCTTAAATTGCCAGCAATGTTACTCGACCCGCTTGGGCCACTGCGTATTCGTGCCAACTATCTACTGCAAGCTCTACCCTGGTTTGCCCGCTTTGTTGCCAATATGCCCAAAGCCAGGCGTGACGCCCATCAACGCGCGCTAAGCGGTTTAAACCATGCCAGCCTGGCCAGTTGGCAAAAGCTATTGAAGCGCTGCCAGCTGAGCCAGCAAATCCAGCACCAAGGCGCTCTGCTGGTTAGCGAGAGCAAAAACTTAACCCCATTAAAGCAACAATATAATGCCTACCGTGCCGCCGGTATTGATGTGCGCTGGTGCAACAGCGCCCAACTGCATCAGCTTGAACCCTTGTTGTCGCCATCACTCAGTGGCGCCATAGATTTTACCGAAGTGGCGCATAGCACCGACCCGCTGGCTCTGTGCCAACAGCTGTATCAGCAGTTTTGCCACGCTGGTGGTCGCTATCATCAAACTCAGGTTCATCAAGTCATACCCGGTAGACAGCAACAACGGCTTATTTGCTCAGATAAGGATATATACAGCGAGCAAATTATTATTGCCGCCGGGGCGCATTCAGCGACGCTAACACGCCAATTGGGTTGGCAGGTGCCGCTTGAAGCGGAGTGTGGTTACCATTTGATGCTACAGCAGGTTGCACTTAGCCGTCCGGTTAGCTCACTAGAGCGAAAATGTATTATGACCCCGATGCAACACGGCCTGCGATTGGCAGGTACGGCTGAATTTGCGGGCTTAAAGGCTAAGCCAGATTACCGCCGCGCCCGGGCATTGCAGCAACACGCCAATAAATTACTGCGCCGGCTTACTGCTCCGGTTAACACCGACAGTGTATGGGCTGGAAATAGACCCTCGTTACCTGACTCCCTGCCCGTCTTGGGCCAATGTCCGAAGCACCAGGGGATTTTTTATAACTTTGGTCATCAACATCTAGGGCTTACGCAGGCCGCTTTTAGCGCTGAGCTACTAACCAGTTGCGTTTTAAAACAAACACCCGCGCTTAATTTGACGCCGTTTCGAATTAATCGCTTCTAATTTTTTTCCGCCCTGTTACGGCGGAATTTTTGCAGCTGTAGGCAAAAACGTAAAATATACAATATATCTTATAACAATCCAGAGAGATGATTATGAACATCAGCACTACTTCAAACCGCTTAAAACTGTCGCTATTAGCCAGTTCGTTGGCGCTGGCACTAAGCTCAGCCCCCGTGCAAGCCCAAGACAATACCACCGGTTTATTACGCGGCGTTGTTACCTCCGACGCCGGACAAAATATGGCGAACGTAACCATTAGCGTGCGCCATTTAAGCCAGGGTTTTAGCCGTACTGTTAGCACAAACGACCGCGGTGAATACCTATTGCGCGCTTTGCCGGTGGGTGAATACCAAGTTACAGTTAGCCGTAACGGCAGCACGGTAATAGATGACTACAAACTCAGCATTTCTTTGGGTCAAAGCGCGGTATTTGCTCCCGTACTGAGTAGCGGAGAAAAAATTGAACGCATTGCTGTGATGGGCAGCATGATACGCCAAGTTGACACCAGCGACTCGACAGCGGGTTTAACCTTTGACGCCGACATTTTGGATGCGATGCCGGTAAACACCGGTTTTGAAAACGTAGCATTGCTTACCCCTGGTGTGGCACGTAGTTCAGCGTTTGGTGCGTCCAGTTTTGGTGGTGCCTCGTCCGCCGAAAACGGCTATTTTTTAAATGGCATGAATATTAGCGCCCTGCGCACCGGTATTGGCTCAATTGATCTACCCTGGGAAGCTATTGCGCAAACGCAAGTAAAAACCGGCGGTATCTCCGCTGAATATGACCGTTTTATTGGTGGCGTGGTTAATGCCGTTGCCAAAACCGGTGGTAACGAGCTGAAATTTGGCGCTGAGTTACGACACGACCCGGCCACATTGCACTCGGCGCATGACACGGTGTACCTGCCAAGTGGCGGTATTGCCATTAACAATAAAGATTTTGAAGCCAGCTTTAGCGAAGTAAATGTCTGGGCCAGTGGCGCACTAGTGCAAGACAAACTGTTTTTCTATGCCCTGTTTAACCCCAGACGTTTTGAATCACAATATGCTAACTCGGCCGCCACCGTATTTACTGAGTATGAAAAAGAAGATAAACGCTGGTTTGTTAATTTAGATTGGTTTATTACCGATGACCACGTGGTCACTTTCACCGCACTGGATAACAGTGCCGATTATCGCTATGACAACTATCAATGGGACCAGGAGCAAAGCAAGGGCTCACCCAGCGGAGTTACCACCAGCGAATCGGGCGGCAAAATGTACTCGGCCCGCTATCAGGGTTTTATTAGTGACGACTTTTCCGTATCAGCCACTATTGGCCGTTTAGAAGATAACGCCAATACGTTGCCAACTAACCGCCTGCCAGGTATTTGGGACTACGTTAACCTTAACGGCCAGCGCTACGGTGACTGGACCACCAGTAATTTAATCACCCAGTCGTATCAGCGCGACCAGTTACGGCTTGATTTTACCTACCTGCTGGATAACCACACGCTGCAATTTGGTATCGATACGGAAAAGCTGACCGTTAACTATCTGGAGTATCAAAATGGCGCCGACGATGCCCGGGGCTGGTGGGAGTATCGTACTTACACTGCAATACCCCGTATTGATTTAGAGGCTGGCACTTATGTGCGTCAACGTCAACGCGATACCGGCGGCGAAACCGACGTCACCTCAAAAGCACTGTATCTGCAAGACAGCTGGCAGATAAACGACAACTTGGTGCTTAATGCGGGCTTGCGCTACAGCAACTTCACTAATACCGCCACAACAGGTGAAGACTATGCCAAGCTGGAAAACCAATTAGCCCCACGGCTACAACTTATTTGGGACCCAACAGGCACAGGTGACAGCAAGTGGTATACCACCTGGGGCCGCTACTTCCAGCCCATCTCTGCCAATATGAACATTAAACAAGCCAGCGGTCAGCGCGATGTACATTTTTACTATCAGCCCGGTGCATTAAATGCAGACGGTACTTTGGTACTCAACGCCGATGGCTCGCCCAGCCGCGGTGATTTAGTCGCTACCAACGTAATTCAAAGTGGCGAAGTTGATGTGCAGCGCATTGCCGCGCAAGATTTAGGGCCAATGTATTCAGACGAATTTACCCTGGGTTATGAGCAACAGCTAACCGACAGGGTAAAAGGTGGAGTGCGCTTTGTTTATCGTGATTTAAAGCAATCTATTGAAGATAGCGATTTAGGCCCGGTTGTGGCGCAGTGGTTGGAGCAAAATGGTGTCGAGAATAACGCTAATGAATACTATTTCTATACCCTGCTTAACCCAGGCCGTAATGTTAGCTTTTTGTATGATTTTGATTTAGACGGTGAAAAAGAGCATGTGTCGTTAAGTGCCGCAGATTTGCAGTTACCAAAACCTGAACGGCAATATCTGGCGTGGGAATTTACCCTTGAAGGTCAACCGACCGATGATCTGCAACTGTGGTTTTCATACGTCTGGTCACACAGCTGGGGCATGACCGAAGGTTTGGTGCGCACGGATAATGGCCAGGCCGATCCGGGCTGGACTACCTCGTATGATTATGCTGACTTAATGGACCATGGCGCAGGTGACCTGCCAAACGATCATCGTCATGCGTTTAAACTCAGTGGGGTTTATGATCTTACCGAGCAGTGGAGATTGGGCTTTGTAGCCCGGGCAACATCTGGCTCGCCGCTGAATAAATTCAGCTTGCACCCAACCGGCGTAGACAGCTGTGCCGAGCCAAGCCTGTGGGCCGATTGGTGCGCCAGCCAATGGTATGACGAAAGTTCGTTTTATGACTGGGACGGAACGCCAGCACCGCGGGGCTCTGCAGGGCGCTTAGATTGGTTGTACGAGTTTGATTTAAGCTTAAGCTACCACACCACTGTTGCTGACGGTGACTTGTCAGTAAAAGCCACCGTGTACAACCTGTTTAATTTCGACACGCCTATTAATGTCAACGAAGTGGCGCAAATTACCCAAACAGACGGTACTTTTGCACCAAACCCAGACTGGAATACCGCCAGCGCACTGCAAAGTAACCGCACGGTATCATTGGTGGTGCGCTATCAGTTTTAATTTACTGCTATAGCACCGTTCATACCCTAATGGGGCTTTTGCCATAAAAGTCCCTTTTCCTCGCGCTTTTGCTGTGATGCATTACCTTCACGGCGACGCTGTCGGACATCCTATTTATGTATAACAATAAAACGACTGATTGGTTAGGCCACCCTAAAGGGCTGTTTTTATTATTTAGCACGGAAATGTGGGAGCGATTTTCTTACTATGCCATGCGCGCTTTGTTGGTGCTGTATTTGGTAGATCAAAGCCACAGCCGAGGTGGCGGCCTGGGCTGGGATCAAGCCAGTGCGTTACAACTGTATGGCACCTTCACCATGCTTATTTACGTTACACCACTTTTTGGCGGCTGGTTGGCCGATAACATTCTTGGCCAGCGCCGCGCGATTATGCTGGGCAGTTTACTAATGGCACTGGGGCAATTTAGCCTGGCGTTGCCGCATCATTGGATTGCCGGTTCTGAGCTATACAGCTTTTATGCCGGCCTTAGCTTATTGGTATTAGGCAATGGCTTATTTAAACCGAATATTTGTACCATGGTTGGCGAGTTGTACCAAAGTGACGACCCCCGCCGCGATGGCGCCTTCACCATTTTTTATCTGGGTATCAATAGTGGCATGTTCTTAGCTGGTATTGCCGTGGGCACAGTGATAGAGCAATTTGGTTTTAGCCAAACCGCAGACGGCACAACGCAACTGATCCGCAATTATCAAGCCGGTTTTTTACTAGCAGGTATTGGCATGTTACTCGCTCTCTTGCTGCAAATAACCCTGGCGCAGCGCCTGTTGGGGGATATTGGCGTGGAGCCAACCGCGAAACGCGAGCGACGCCGCAGTAAATGCGAAAACAAAACGCCGTTAACACAACAAGAAATCAACCGCTTTAAAGTGGTACTGATCATGGGGCTGTTTACGGTTATTTTTTGGGCAGGTTTTGAGCAAGCGGGCGGCTTACTTAATATCTACGCTGAGCGCTTTACTGACCGCACGCTGGGCAGTGTAGAGCTTAACCCGGCTTATTTTCAGTCGCTTAATCCGTTTTTTATTATGGTGTTTGCGCCGCTTATTGCCTTACTGTGGCTACGGCTGGGTGATAAAGAGCCCAACACACCGGTGAAATTTGCCTTAGGGCTGTTACTGCTCAGTATCGGCTTTTTACTGATGGTCGCCGCCACATTACAACAACAAGATGGCAGCAAAGCCAATATGTTGTGGCTAGTTGCGGCGTACTTATTTTTTACGTTGGGTGAGCTGTGTGTATCCCCTATCGGGCTGGCTATGGTCACCCGGCTATCGCCGGTTCGCATGGTGTCGCTGTTAATGGGCGCTTGGTATCTGTTTATGGCGCTGGCGAATAAAGTCGCGGGTATTATTGGCGCCATGGTGGGCACCACCGACACCGACAGTGAACAAGCCATGTTAGCAAACACTCTGGCTATTTTTGGGGGGTTAGCACTAACCGCGATGTGCTGCGCGCTATTGCTGTTTTTATTGGCCGATAAACTAGTGCTTTGGATGCACGATAGCAAAGCGCGCTAATAACGCTATTTCAGGCTATTCCACGCCATTAGGCTGTTTGCTGTCTAATAAATTAGTGTTTAGTTTCAATCAACAAGTGCAAGCCGCGCTCACCGCGCTGGCTTGCTCTTTTTAACCAGGCTTACTTAACCGCTATCTGATAATACGCTGGTGGGGTTTGTTGCATCAGATGGCGAATAAAATAGTCCCAACGTCGCCGGGTAAAGTAGGTATCTTCGCGTAAATCATGGTCTTTATTTGCCAGTAACAATAAATCCACGTCCTTGCCTGCTGCCTGAATGGCCGCGGCCAACCTAAAGCTGTTCGCTGGGTTCACATTGTTATCCAAGTCCCCGGTTGCCAATAACAAATGGCCAGTTAGCGAGGCTGCAAGTTGCATATTGCTTTGGGTTTCATAATGTTCACCCTCTTGCGGCAAGCCCATCCACATTTCCGGCCACCAGGCTTTAGACATGCGATGATCATGATTACCTGCCGAAGACACAGCCACTTTATAGCTATCACCGTACTTTAATACCGCCCGCGCAGCGTCATAGCCCCCTGCCGAATGGCCATAGGCGCCAACTCGGCTGATGTCCAGATAAGGCCGCGTTTGTGCCAGTTGCTGCAGAGCGCCGATATAGTCTGGGCCACCGATATCCCCCAGGTTTTTATAGCTATGTAACTGAAATGCTCTGGAACGATGTGCTGTGCCCAGCGGATCTAAGTTCATCACGATAAAGCCCAGTTGCGCTATCGGTGTTTCAGTGTTAGCAAACGCCCGGGAAAACCGTTTGGCGCTAACGATAGTATGTGGGCCGGCGTACATATGTTGCACTACCGGATAGCGCAGCGAGGCATCAAAATTAGCCGGTTTATACAACAGCCCATGCAAGGTGGTTTTACCATCTCGGGCAAGTACCGAAAACGGCTCTGGTGGCTGCCAGCCCGTGGCGCGCAATGCGCTATCGTCAGCAACCGCCAGTTTATGCACTACCTGGCTATCCTGGCTTCGGCGTATGGTGCTGACAGTAGGTAAATCCACCCTTGAGTAACTGTCATAAAAATGCTGCCAGTCAGCGGAAAAGCTAATGTCATGGTCGGCATACTCTGGCGTTAACAAGGTAAGGTTGCTGCCATCAAGGTCTATCCGGTACAAATAACGAAAATAGGGGTCGCCTTGCTCGCGACCAGAGGCAGAAAAATACAGCTGTTGGTTTTTACTATCAAAGCCATGTAGCTCGCGCACAACAAACTGCCCTTGGGTAATTTGGCGTGTTGTGCCATCACGTTGTTGCAGATATAAATGGTTCCAACCGTCCTGCTCAGAACTCCACACAAAGGCATCGCGGCTTACCCATGCCAAACCATGTTTCGCGTAGTCTAAAAACGTGTTACTGCGCTCTTGATAAATCTGCTCAGTGCTGCCATCGACGTTAATCTGCCATAGCGTCAAGGCCCGCATCGCCCTGTCTCGCGCCACCAGGTAATAAAAACCATCAGGGTGCCAGCTAATGTCGGCCCAATTTTGCGTCGCCTCCAGTGCGGGTAGCTGTGCCATGATTACCTTGCCCGCTGCGGCATCGACAATAGCCAAATGATATAGCGGCCGCTGGTTATCTCCCGGTAAGGCACGCTTATAAGAATGTAAAACAGCGCGGTGGCCCTGCGCTGGCATATTTTGCAGCATATGCAGCGTTGGCATATTGCGCCGGTCTAACAAAAAGGTCGCCGCGTAACGGCTATCAGCTGACCAGACAAACTGTGTTTTGCGCTTAGGTGTAACGGCTTTGCCGTCCAGCGCATCCAGTTGATACCAGTCATTGAACTCGCCCCAGGCATAATCGGCACTACCATCAGTAGTCAGTTGTTGTGTGTTGCCACTGCTAACATCGGTTAACTGCAGGTTGTAGTTCACGCTATCCAGCTGCCAACGTTTATCTTTAGAGACTACCTCACTGGCCTTTTCTGTTTGCGGCTGACATTTATAGCGTTCAATGTCGCATTGCCACTGCTGTTGCAGATACTGCAATGTCAGCTGCCAGCGACCTGTGGTGTGTTGCATGCGTGGCTGCAGCGTTGCCAATGACAGCAAACTGTCTGCTCCTAATGCTTTTGCCAGAGCCTCTACATTAACCTGAGTAGGTGACTGCTGAATATTGTCGGCAAAATACAACTGGGTGCCCGTTGCTTCCTGGCGGCTAAACCAATATCCGTCTCCCTGCCAACTAAAAGGCAATTCAGCATTTAGTACCAGTGGCCGCACATTCGGATAAAAGTATTGGCTGGCCTGCTGATACGCAGCTTGCATCTTAGCTTGATTTGCCCCCGATACAGGCACAGCATTGAGTGCCAACAGCACGACATAATAATGGCTTAACATAACATCTCCGCTTTATAAATAGGGCCTCCAGCATAACAACCAGCACTATTGTATACAATATATTAAATACTAAAAGTAATTAGTCCCCAAATTTTATATAGCTAAAGGCTATTTCTGAATAGTTTTTAGACTAAAATCAACTGATAAATATATTGTATACATTATTTAATATGCTAATTTATTGGGGCCTTAAGGCATATAACAACAAGATAACTACCAGAAGGAACAGCCCAACATGAAAAAGCGCACCTTGCTGCTTAGCCTCTTACTAAGCAGTACCCCAATGTGGAGCGGTCAATTGCTCGCTGCTGCGACCCCCGAACAACCCGACGGCCAACGATTAGCCGGTCATGTGCATAACGATATGCTGCACGCACCTAAGCCTCCTCGCCAAATGTCACCGCATGAGTTTGAAAAGCAGCAAGCCAATATTTATGCCAAGCGGCATCAGCTTCCGCAAATTTCAGCGCTGTTAACCGACGCTGAAAAAGCCAATAGTACTTTGCAACATGTTACTACCCTGCAAAGTGCTGCCGAACTAAGCACGCTGCGCAATAGCGACCAGCAGCAATTGCAAAATACCTGCAGCAGCCCACAAAGCCTATTGCCACTGTACGGCTCAGAACTGGTTGACGCAGTAGTAAGCGCGGATCTGACATCCTGCCTGTATGGCCTATATAACAATGCGCTACTTGGTAGTGCGCATTTTAGTGACGCTAAAATCAACACCATCGTGCAAGCGATTAACAGCAGAATGGCCAACTTTGATGGCAGCAATGCCACTGGTGCCGCTGAACTGGAAAAACTGGTTAGTTACCTGCGCGCCATGCACTGGGTTGAGGCCGGGTCAAACCGACTGTTCCCCAGCAGCTACACGACCACGTTACAGCAGGCTTTTGATCAGTATTTTGCCGGTGCACATTTTGTACAGTTTAATGGTGCCGTTTCACGCAACTTTATGCTGCGCTATGAAATGTTGATTTTGGTCAACAGTTCCAACACCGACTCGCTGCGATACCTAAAACGTTTTAGCCAGGCCATAAAAGGCTATTCTGCCACGGTATCTCGTGCCGATACCTGGGGTGTTGCCTATGAAGAAAACGGCATGACACAATTACTGACGCATTATTTTAATGCGGTAAATGCGGGTGGCACTGAATTACAGCAACTATTACAAAACGAGCCCGAGATCATCAGTAATCTTCGAGATTTTGTATTAACAGATGGCTTGTGGCTGGTAAATCACACCCGGCAGTATCAATGGGCCGATGCCGTAACCGAGCTGGGCAGGATGTTGAAATTTGGTGGTAGCATTGCTCAGTCTGTCCGCCCTGCAATGCAAAGCATATTAGCAAACTACCAGTTTGGTGGTGTTGGCTCTAATGGCTGGGTAAATGCACAAGGGATGGTAAAGCTTTACGACAGTGCCAACTGCAGCCTTTACGGCGATGCCTGTGACTTTGATTTAGAAAGCACCGTTCTGGCCGGCCGGCATACCTGTAGCGACAGCTTAAAAGTCCGGTTTCAACTGCCGGTTTCAAATGTAAACCTGCAACAAATTTGTAGTAATTTAACCCAGCAGGAGCAAGCGTTTCATCAGGAGTTTGCCACCAATGCCGCTAATCCGGTAGCGAATGACAACAATACCGATTTAGAAATTGTGATCTTCAGCTCCTCTACCGACTATCAGAATTTCGCCGGTACCTTTTTTAATATCAATACCGACAACGGCGGAATGTACCTGGAGGGCACCCCGTCAGATCCTGAAAATCAAGCCCGCTTTATTGCCTATCAGGCAACCTGGTTACAACCAGAATTTGTGGTGTGGAATTTAGAGCATGAGTATGTTCATTATCTTGATGCCCGCTTTAACCAATGGGGTAGTTTTAGCGACCAACCGGAAAATCTGGTGTGGTGGGGTGAAGGGTTAGCGGAATATTTATCGCAAGGCGATAGCAACGCGAATGCACTGGGCGTTGCTGGCGATAAAACGTACCAACTGAGTGAATTGTTTCAAACCACGTATTCCAATGCAGATACTGCCAGAATTTATTACTGGGGCTACTTAGCCACCCGTTTTATGTTTGAACGTCAACGTCAGCAAATTGATACGGTGTTGTTACCCAACATGCGTGCAGCGAAATATGTTATTTCAGATGCGCCGTGCAGTTTTGATTGGGGCTGGCAAAGCAAAAACGACGCTATTGCCAATAACTGGAGTTGGTTATACGACGACAGCGCCTGGAGCAGTGGTGATTGGGTGTGGACCTGTGGCCAGGTAAACGATGGCAATACACCCGAGCTACCTGATTTCACCCCGTATGCCGACATTATTGCCAGCTGGGGCACGCAATATGACACAGAGTTTCATGATTGGTTGGATTGCATAATCAGCAACGACGATTGCAGTAATGAAACCGGTCCGGGCGCAACGCTGCAAAACGGCGTACCAGTGCTGGTCAATGGTGACAAAGATTCACAGCAGCACTTTAGTTTTAGTTTACCGGCCAATGCTTATGATCTGAACATCACCACCAGTGGCGGCACCGGAGACGTTGACCTTTATGTTAATCAGCAAGCTCCAGCCAGCTTAACAGATTGGGATTTTAGGCCTTATAAAATTGGCAACAATGAACGTGTTGCAGTACTGCAACCACAGCAACCAGACTGGTTTGTTATGTTACACGGTTATAGCCCGTTTAATGACGTGCGCCTTACCGCCAACTGGCAAGAAGGCACCCTTACCTCTTTACAGCAATGGCCTGGGCTAAGCAGCAACCATGCCGTGTATAAGTGGGTATTTGTGCCTGCACAGGCAAAAGCGTTGTATGTTACCCTGGGGAACGGCAGCGGCGATGCGCAATTATACCTTAAACGTCAAGGCTGGCCTGCGCCAAACAACTATGATGCGGCTTCCAGCATTACCCGCGGCACCAGCCAGAAAATACAACTGCAAAATATTACTGCCGGCAGCTACTACCATATTATGGTGAACACGCTAGAAGGCTTTAATAACGTAGATTTAAACGTATTTATGGTGGAATAAGTTACATTAAGCGGGCGTACTTAACTAACCGGCATTAGCTTAAGCCTAATGCCGGTTTAATCATTAAGGTTACTGCGCATCCAGTTTAGTTACTAAGGCTTTTATTTCTGCCGCAGCACCCAGGATATGCTGTTTTAATAACTTACAGGCGTCGTCAGCTTTTTTCTGCCGTACCAGTTTTAATAAATTGGCATGCTCTGGCTCAGCTTTTTTCACCCCACCAGCTAACATTAAATGTACCCGGATATAGCGATCAGAATTACTGTTGAGATTTTGCACCATTTCATAGGTTAACGGTCGGTTGGCCGCCCGATATAAACTCATATGAAACCGGCTATTGAGTTCGCTCCAGCTACCAGAGGTATCTGCCGCCTGATAGGCCATACTCATTTGCTGCAGTAGTTGTTCACTTTGCGCCAGTTCCGCCTCGGTAAGATTAGGGATAGCCATACGCAACAGCTCGCACTCCAGCATGGCACGCAATTCAAATAACTCGGTTACCTGCTCTGCCGACAGCTTAGTGGCGGTTGCACCTTTATGTGCTTCAAACTCTACCAACCCCTCAGCTTCTAACTGCAATAAAGCCTCACGCACCGGAATGCGACTCACTTTTAATTCGTCTGCCAGTGCTGCCTGACGCAGCGGCTCGCCAGCTTTAATCGACCCGGTAAGTATTTTCTCCCGGATAGCTTCTACCACGACCTGAGTGCGGGTTTTATATTCAACGACCATATCAGCGCCTGATTT
Source organism: Rheinheimera baltica DSM 14885 (assembly GCF_000425345.1). Taxonomy (GTDB): domain Bacteria; phylum Pseudomonadota; class Gammaproteobacteria; order Enterobacterales; family Alteromonadaceae; genus Alishewanella; species Alishewanella baltica. The sequence goes on from NZ_AUDG01000002.1 coordinate 96,917, forward strand.
TCATTAACATGGTATGCAGTATATCAAATGCTTTTGTCGGCGCAGCAATAACTTAGTCGCAACACACAAACGATACTTGCTACGCCCTCCAATTTTGGATATTGCATACAAAACAATCAAGGATGCACTATGCGATTTGCCAAATTACAGCAGATGATGTCCAGCCTGTCTTATCAGGCCATGTTAATCACCGACCCCATCAATATTCGTTATCTGTCGGGCTTTAGTGGCAGTGCAGGCAGTTTGTTGATTAGCGCACAACAGCGCTATTTAATTACCGATTATCGCTATCTCGAACAAGCAACGTTAGAGTGCCCAGACTGTCAGATTATTTGTCGAGATCGCTCAGTTCAAAGTTTGCCACAATGTATTGCCACGCTATTACAGCATGAGGTTATTAGCTGCTTGCAACTTGAATACAACCATATATCTGTCGAACTGTTTATACAGTTACAACAAGAGCTTCCCTGTACTGTTAGCGCCAGCAGAAACTTACCAGAGCAACTACGGGCGATAAAAGATACTACCGAACTAGCGTGTTTACGCCAGGCAGCCTGGATTGGCGATACCGCACTGGCCTGGTTGCTACCTCAACTGCAAGTAGGTATGACAGAACGCGACGCCGCCAATTTACTACAGCAAAAAATTTATGCACTGGGTGCGGACGAACTGGCGTTCCCTACTATATTACTGAGTGGTGCGCGTAGTGCCCTGCCCCACGGTAAGCCAAGCTTACGTTGCTTTGAAAAAGGCGACTGGATCTTGCTGGATTTTGGCGCCCGGGTAGAAGGCTACCGCTCAGACATGACCCGCACCGTCATACTGGGTGAAGCGAGCAATGAACAACAGCAGTTTTATCATACGGTGTTAACCGCACAGCAAGCGGCCCTGGCTGCCGTAAAACCCGGCATCACGGGGCATCAACTGGGTCAGATTGCACAATCGGTGTTGGCGCAGTCTCCTTATGCGGCTTATGTGGGTGAAGGCCTGGGCCATGGTGTTGGCCTGGCACTGCACGAATTTCCACTTATGCGCCGCGGTTGCCAGGTGCCGCTGGTTGCTGACATGGTCGTGACAATAGAGCCAGGACTATACAGACCCGGTTTTGGCGGTGTAAGAATTGAAGATGATATTGTCATTACCCAGCACGGCTATGAGCTACTAACCCATAGTCCAAGACAGCTACAACAACTACCAGCTTAACCAAATTGACTATACAACCTGATTAATAATCAACCTGCAAATTAACTAAAATTGTGACTTAACGAAAAGACACTTTAATAAAATAAAACAGAAAATAATGACAAATATAATAAAATCAATTATTTATTTAAACGCAGGGCACTATCCAGATTAAAACTTTCACTTGCAGTTTAGTGCGCCTGCAGTTAACTTGTATAACATCTTAACAAGCAAGAATCTTGAAATGACTTTTGTAACTGTACTACACCATCATAGCGACTAGCCGTCCGATATTTTCGGAGGGCTATATTCTGGCGCTCCGGTGGTACAGCAAACAAACCCCGAGCCCAGGCACGGGGTTTTTGTTTATTACGCTTTATAAATTTATTGGGAGACAAGTATGAGTCCAGCAACAGAATCAAAACGCTTACGCATCGCCATGCAAAAATCAGGACGCTTGTCGGTCGACTCACAAGCACTGTTTGCCAGCTGCGGATTAAAAATAAACCTGCGCGAGCAACGCCTTATTGCGCATGTCGAAAACATGGATATCGATATTTTACGGGTGCGTGATGACGACATTCCTGGCCTGGTAATGGATGGCGTATGTGACTTAGGTATTGTTGGTGAAAACGTACTGGAAGAAGAATCCTTGCAGCGCAAAATGGACAACGATAGTTTTGATTACACCGTACTCAAACGTTTAGATTTCGGCGGCTGCCGTTTGTCTATTGCAGTGCCACAAGAAGAAGATTATACCGGCGTTGCCTCGTTAGACGGTAAAACCATTGCTACCACCTACCCGCGTTTACTGGCGCGTTATTTAAAAGAGCAAGGTGTTAATGCCCGTATTGTTAATTTAAAAGGCTCGGTAGAAGTGGCCCCACGTGCAGGTTTGGCCGATGCGATTTGCGATTTGGTCTCCACCGGTGCCACTTTAGAAGCAAACGGTTTAAAAGAAGTGGATGTTATATACCGAAGCAAAGCCGTACTGATTCAACGAAAAGGGCTTACCGACAGTAAACAACTACAACTGATTAATAAACTGATGCCGCGCATTAATGGTGTTATGCAGGCAAATGAAAGCAAGTACATTATGCTGCATGCCCCGCGCGCCCGTTTAGATGAAGTTATTGCGCTGTTACCCGGTGCAGAAAACCCAACGATGCTGCCGCTAGCCGGTAACGATGCCATGGTGGCAATACATGTGGTGAGTAGTGAAACCTTGTTTTGGGAAACCATGGAGCAGTTAAAAGCGCTTGGCGCCAGCTCCATTCTGGTTCTGCCAATAGAAAAGATGATGGAGTAACTATGACCAGTAAACCTGAGCAGGCGGCCAGGGTAATTAACTGGGCACAATTGTCAGCGCCAGCACAACAAGCTGCGCTGGCACGGCCTGACCTTGCCGATTCTGCAGCGCTAAGCGGCCAGGTAGCCGCCATTATCAACACCGTACGCCAGCAAGGTGACGCCGCGCTACGTGCTTACAGCACACAATTTGATGGTCTGGATAACAACCCATTAGTGTTAAGCCACGAGGTAAAACAGGCCCAGCTCAGCAAGCTATTGCCAGAGCGTAAAGCGGCCATTGAATTGGCGTATGACAATATTCGTAAATTTCATGCTGCGCAGTTGCCACGTGATATTGAGGTAGAAACCAGTATTGGCGTTGTATGCCAGCTTAAAAGCCGCGCTATTGCTGCTGTCGGCTTGTATATTCCTGGCGGCAGTGCGCCATTACCTTCAACGGTGCTAATGCTGGGTGTGCCTGCGCAATTAGCCGGTTGTGGCCGTATTGTGCTGGTTACACCACCCGGTAAGCCGAAAGCTGGCGATATCGCGCCAGAAATTTTGTATGCGGCTGAGCTTTGTGGCATTAGCGAAATTTATACTATCGGTGGTGCGCAAGCCATCGCTGCACTGGCTTATGGCACTGCAACCATTGGCAAAGTGGATAAAATTTATGGCCCCGGCAACCGTTTTGTAACCGAAGCCAAACAGCAGGTTAGCCAGGATGCTAAAGGCGCGATGATTGATATGCCTGCAGGCCCGTCTGAAGTGCTGGTTTTGGCTGACGACAGCTCCAACCCGGCCTTTGTGGCAGCTGATTTGTTATCACAAGCCGAGCACGGCCCTGACTCGCAGGTTATCTTAGTGAGCGACAGTGCAGCATTAATTAATGCTGTACAGCAAGAAGTGGCCACACAATTAGCGCAGTTACCCCGCCAGGACATTGCTGCAGCGGCACTTAGCCATAGTCGCTATATTTTAACCACTGACCTGGCGCAAGCCGTTACCGTGACAAACGCTTATGCGCCCGAGCATTTAATTGTGCAAACCGCTTGTGATGATGAATTGACGGAGCAGTTTACCAGTGCAGCCAGCATCTTTGTTGGCAAGTGGACGCCTGAGTCAGCCGGTGACTACGCCAGCGGTACCAACCATGTGCTACCCACTTATGGTTATAGCAACACGGTATCAAGTTTGTCACTAACCGACTTTTACCGCCGTTTCACGGTACAAAAACTGTCGGCACAGGGCATGCGAAATATTGGCCCGGCCATCGTTACGCTGGCAGAAGCAGAAAGCCTGGAAGCACACGCCAACGCGGTACGTTTGCGCCTGGCAGAACTAAACACCATTAATCAGGGTTGAGGTAAAAGATGTCGGACAAAAACCCCACAGGCGTCAATCAGCTGGCCAGGCAACTGGTTAAAGATCTGGTGCCTTACGCTTCAGCCCGCAGCAGCATGAGCGGCGGTGCAGTTTGGCTTAACGCCAATGAAAACGCGTTGGCTCCAGCCTACCAGCTGGATGGCACTTTTAACCGCTACCCGTCTTGCCAGCCAAAAGCCGTGATCAATGCTTATGCCGCCTATGCCGGTGTCGCCCCCGAGCAAGTGCTCGTCAGCCGCGGCGCTGACGAAGGTATAGAGCTTTTAATTCGTAGCTTTTGTGAGCCCCGGCAGGACCGCATTACCATTTGCCCGCCGACTTATGGCATGTATGCCATTAGTGCCGAAAGCAACCAGACAGCGGTTGACAAAGTATTACTGCTACAAGGTGAGCAACTTGATTTGCCGGGCATTTATGCCACCAAGCCTAAACTGGTATTTATCTGTAGCCCGAATAACCCAACCGGCGATTTGATCCCGCAAGCGCAGATTATTGCGGTACTTGAGCACTTTGCCGGCAAGGCGTTAGTGGTAGTAGATGAAGCCTACATTGAATTTGCCCCACACGCCTCAGTGGTGAATTTACTGAGCAGATACCCGCATTTGGTAATACTGCGCACGCTGTCTAAAGCCTTTGGTTTAGCGGGCTTACGCTGTGGTTTCACCCTGGCGGCGCCGGAAATAATTAACGCACTGAAAAAGATGATAGCGCCCTATCCCATCGCCGAGCCGGTGGCACAAATTGCGGCTCAGGCTCTGTCAGATAAAGGCATCGTACAAATGCAACACAGTGTGGCGACAATCAATCAACTACGTGACGACTTTATCGCTTTTGCCAGTGCGCAAAGCGGCGTGAGAAAAGTCTGGCCCAGCAATGCCAACTATGTGCTGTTGCAGGTAGACAATGCTGCAGATTGCGTTGGCGCTCTGGTAAAAGACGACATTCTTATTCGCAATCAATCCAGCCAACTTGGTTTGTCTGAAGTGGTACGGGTATCCATTGGCACCCCAGATGAAATGCAACGCTTACAGCAGGCGATGCAGCAGTATTTTACTAATAGCTTAAACACCGAGAGTTTAAAAACAGAGGGAGTAAACGCATGAGTGGCCAGCCTATATTATTTATCGACCGCGACGGCACCATGGTAGAAGAGCCCCCCATTGACAAGCAGCTCGACAGCCTGGAAAAGCTGGCTTATGAACCTGGCCTGGTGCCGGCGCTTTTAAAGCTGCAAGCAGCGGGTTACCGCCTGGTCATGGTCACTAATCAGGATGGTTTGGGCACCGACAGCTTCCCACGCAACACCTTTGATGCGCCGCAAGACAAAATGATGCAGTTACTCACCTCACAAGGTATTCAGTTTGATGATGTATTGATTTGTCCACACTTTGACGAAGATAACTGCAGTTGCCGTAAACCCAAACTTGGGCTGGTAAAAGACTACCTGCAACAAGGCAAAATCGACTTTACCAACTCTTATGTTATTGGCGATCGTGCGACTGATGTACAACTGGCAGAAAACATGGGATTACCGTCGTTTCAGTACAACCGCGAAACCCTGGGCTGGAGCGAGATTACTAAACAACTGCTAAGCCGTGGCCGTAAAGCTACCGTGCGTCGCACTACCCGAGAAACAGACATTGAGATCAGTGTTGATCTGGACAGCAGTGGCAATAACTTTTTTGGCACCGGCGTTGGTTTTTTCGACCACATGCTGGAGCAAATTGCCACCCACGGCGGTTTTTCACTGCAGGTAAAAGTGACTGGCGATTACCACATTGACGATCACCACAGTGTGGAAGACACAGCATTGGCACTGGGCCAGGCGTTAAAGCAGGCACTGGGCAATAAACGTGGCATTAACCGCTTTGGCTTTGTTTTACCCATGGATGAATGCCGCGCTGAATGTGTGCTGGATTTATCCGGCAGACCATTGTTTGTGTTTAACGGTGAGCTGGGTGATGGTGCCGTAGGTGGGTTAACGCTGGAGATGGTGCCTCACTTTTTCCGCTCATTAAGTGATGCCATGCTGATGACACTGCACTTAAGCATTACCGAGGGTAATAAACATCACAAGGTAGAGGGTCTGTTTAAAGCCTTTGGCCGCGCGCTACGCCAGGCGATAACGGTTTCGGGCGAGGCTCTGCCAAGCTCTAAAGGGGTGTTGTAATGAGTAAGCTGGTTATTGTTGATACCGGCTGTGCCAATATCAGCTCTGTGTATTTTGCCTTTAAACGCTTAGGGGTAGATGCATGCATAAGCCGCGAAGCAGGCGTTATTAAAGCCGCAGACAAAGTACTGCTGCCCGGCGTTGGTACTGCCCATAATGCGATGGCAAAGCTACAGCAGGCAGAACTTGTCGACACCTTGCAAAGCCTACAGCAACCGCTGCTGGGTATTTGTTTAGGCATGCAAATGCTTACCAGTCACAGCATGGAAGGTGATGTGCCCTGCTTAAACCTGATACCAGGCGAAGTATTGCCGATGCAAAGCGCGGGCTTGCGCTTACCGCATATGGGTTGGAATACGCTACACAGCATCAGTGACCACCCATTAATGCAGGGTTTTACTGGCAGAGACTATCTGTATTTTGTACATAGCTTTGCTGTTGCACCAAGCAGCTACAGCCTGGCGCAATGCCACTATGGTAGTGATTTTGCTGCTGTGATTGGCAAAGACAACGTAGCCGGCGCCCAGTTTCACCCCGAGCGTTCAGGCAAAACCGGCGCGCGTTTATTACAAAATTTTCTGGAGTGGCAGCTATGATTATCCCCGCCATTGATTTGATTGACGGCAATGTAGTTCGGTTATATCAGGGCCGTTACGACAATACCACGCAATATGATTTCAGCCCGCTTAGCCTGCGTAATCAATATGCCCGGGCCGGCGCCGATTGGTTACATATTGTCGACCTATCTGGCGCCAAAGATGCCACTAAGCGTCAGTTAGCGTTGCTGACAGAGCTGATGACAGCGTCACCACTGCATATCCAAGTAGGTGGCGGTGTGCGAAACGAGCAAGACGTTATTAATTTGCTCGACGCCGGTGCCGGCCGTGTAGTAATTGGCAGTTTAGCCATTCGCCAAAGCGAGCTGGTGCAAGGCTGGGTGCGCAAGTACGGCGGTGACCATATTGTGTTAGCGTTGGATGTAGCAATAAATGAAAAAGGTGAAAAAACCCTGCCCTCACATGGCTGGATTGAGCAGTCGAATATTACCTTAGAGCAGGTGCTTGATGGCTATATTGACGCAGGCGCTAAGCATGTACTGTGCACCGACATAAGTAAAGACGGCACCTTAACGGGTTCCAATGTACAGCTATACAAAGAGTTAGCAGCTAAATACCCACAAATTCAGTGGCAGGCTTCTGGCGGCATTGGCAAGCTGGATGATATCCGCGCCTTAATAGGCAGCGGCGTCGCCGGAGTTATTTTAGGCCGCTCATTGCTTGAAGGTAAGTTCACCCTTGAGGAGGCCATAGCATGCTGGCAAAACGGTTAATCCCTTGTTTAGATGTACGCGATGGCAAAGTGGTAAAGGGCGTACAGTTTCGTAACCACGAAATCATTGGCGACATAGTGCCATTGGCGCAGCGTTACGCCGAGGCCGGTGCAGATGAACTGGTGTTTTACGATATCACCGCCTCCAGCGACGGCCGTGTCGTCGATAAAAGCTGGGTGCGCCGCATTGCCGAGGTTATTGATATTCCGTTTTGCGTTGCCGGTGGGATTAAAAGTGTTGAAGATGCCGGCAAAATACTGGAAATGGGTGCAGATAAAATTTCGGTTAACAGCCCGGCTCTGGCAAGACCCGAACTGATTAACGAGCTTAACCACAGCTTTGGTCAACAATGTGTGGTTATTGGCATCGACAGCTTTTTTGATGTTGCCTCTGGTCAGTATCAGGTGTATCAGTTTACCGGCGATGAAAGCCGCACACAGAAAACACAGTGGCTTACCCGCGACTGGGTGGCAGAGGTGTTAAGCCGCGGTGCTGGTGAAATCGTACTTAATTGTATGAACCAGGACGGTGTGCGTCAGGGTTATGATATTGCGCAATTAAAAAGCATTCGTGATATTTGTAGCGTGCCGTTAATTGCCAGTGGCGGTGCCGGTACTATGCAGCACTTTACTGACGTATTTAGCAAGGCAGATGTTGACGGCGCACTGGCAGCCAGTGTATTTCACAAAGGCATTATTGAAATTGCACAGCTTAAAGCCAAGTTGATAGCTGATGGCATCAGCATACGGCCGTAAATGCAGAAACGGAGCATCGAACACGCAATCACTGCGTACATTTTTTCTGCGACACGCCGTGAACCCATCCATGGGGGCTCGTCTCAGCCCGTCCAGGGCTTCAACGGTCGCTGAAAAAAGTACATCCGCGCTTGCTTTGCTTGTGCCAGCCGCAAAGCAAATGTCTAATGCGCCGAGGATTAGTTACTAAACAGAGCGTCTGTGGCATGGATGCCACAGAGGAGCCTACAAAGATGTATTTACGGCGTCTCTGTGTAACTAAACCTCAGAGCTTACAACGGTATGGCGCAAAATTATTTAAAGGTTACATATGAAAAAAGACACACTTACCACCCTAAACTGGCCCGAAACCCAGCTATTACCGGCCATAGTACAACATGCTATCTCTGGCAAAGTGCTAATGCAGGGCTATATGAACCCCGAGGCGCTTGAGCACACGCTGCAAAGCAACAACGTTACCTTTTTCAGCCGCAGTAAACAGCGCTTGTGGACTAAAGGCGAAAGCTCTGGCAACACGCTAAAACTAGTTAGTATCGACAACGACTGCGACGCCGACAGCATTTTAGTACTGGCACTGCCACAAGGCCCTACCTGCCATGTTGGCACCGAAACCTGCTGGCACGACAATAGCGCCAATAGCCCTCAATTGGCTTTTTTATATGACTTGGAGCAAGTAATTAAAAGCCGCGAAGGCGCAGACCCCAGCAGTAGCTACACCGCCAGTTTATTTGCCAAAGGCGTAAAACGTATTGCTCAAAAAGTGGGTGAAGAAGGTGTTGAATCTGCGCTTGCCGCGATGGCGGGTGACAGAGAAGAGCTGGCCAACGAAGCGGCCGATCTGATGTTCCACCTGCTGGTACTGCTACGCAGCCAAAAGCTGGAATTAAACGATGTGATAAAGGTACTGCAGCAGCGTCACAAATAATTTAATGCTGGCAGTTTGTATGTACAGTAATTCACGACAAATATTTAATGTGTAACTGGCAGCAAACTGTAAAGCAAACTAAACTGTTCGCGACATGACAACCAAATCGCCACATCTGCATCGTGAGGCAAACCTGATCCAAATGCTGGACCCATTATCCAGCGATTGGAATAAGGCAATGCCTGAATCTGCTAATACGGTTACCCGTAGGCTTGTTTCTGCACTCGATTTTAGCCGCTTAAATGCCCTTTTTGAGAGTTTCTTGCAGGTGATGAATGTTCCCATTGCTTTAATTGATTTACAGGGCAAGGTACTTGCTTCTTCTCGTTGGCAACGTGCCTGCATGCAATTCCACCGCCAAGCAAGCCCAACATTAGGCCGCTGCTTAGAAAGCGACAAAAACTTAGCAGTGCAACTGCAGCAAGGTAAAAATTATTCTATTTATCGTTGCGGTAATGGCCTGACAGATTGCGCAACCCCTATCATGTTGGAAGGTGAACATATTGCCAACTTGTTTATCGGGCAATTTTTCTTAAATGAACCCAGCACAGAGCACTTTATCGCGCAGGCCAAAGAGGCGGGCTTTGCACAAGATGACTATATGGCTGCCTTGGCCGAGGTCGCTATTGTAGATGAAAGTAAACTCCCCGCCATGCTGAATATGCTGGGGCTATTGGCGCTACAAATTACCGAACTTAGCCTGACTAATGACCGCTATCAACGCAGCTTGCAACATACAGAACAACAAGTTACACAGCGTACGCAAGAGCTGCAAATGCAAAATCAAATCCTGAGTCAAATTAGTGAAGGTGTCGCACTTAAAACCATCTTACATAATTTGGTTATGCAGGTAGAGCAGCTCAACCCTCAAATGATTTGTTCTATTTTACTGTTAGATACCGATGGTGAGACGCTACGTCATGGTGCAGCACCCTCTTTACCTGACGCTTACAATGAGGCGCTTGATGGCATAAAGACAGGCGTAGGTGTAGGCTCTTGTGGTACCGCTGCGGTAACAGGCGAAACGGTCATTGTTGACAATATAGAGACTCACCCTTACTGGCAACCTTATCAGGCACTCGCCGCACTGGCCGATGTAAAAGCCTGCTGGTCACAACCGGTTAAAAATGCTCAGGGTGAAGTACTGGGCACTTTTGCTATTTATCATAACGAGCCAACAGCGCCATCACCTGAGTTACTCAAACAAATTGTTGCATACGGCAACTTAGCCGAATTAGCCATAAGCCGCAGTTTAAGTGCCGCTCAAATACGTCAGTTAGCGTTTTATGATGCTTTAACGGGTTTAGCCAACCGCCGCTTGCTGGAAGAACATTTGCTACAGGCCATGTCATCCAGCCAGCGCAATCAAAAATACTGCGGCCTGATGTTTATCGATTTGGATAACTTTAAGCCAGTTAATGATTTGTTTGGCCATAAAGTTGGCGACACCCTGCTGATAGAAGTGGCTAAGCGCTTAACCACAACCGTTCGCTCAGCAGATACTGTTGCCCGCTTTGGTGGCGACGAATTTATTGTGCTACTACGTGACATTGATACTGATACCAAGCTTAGCCGGCTCTACATGCAACAAATAGCATTAAAGATTGCTCAAGAACTGTCCCGCCCTTATCCGCTGTCGGATAATCTGATGCACCAATGCGCTTGCAGTATTGGCCTGGTGTTATTTCAAAACGACAACGATTATGACGAGCTACTCCGCCAAGCTGATAGCGCCATGTATCAAGCAAAACGCCAGGGGTCGAACCAGCCATGTTGGTATTCCGCTCAAACAGCAGAGTAAATTTGGTGCTGTAATCACTACAGAACGCTTTTTGTCTTTTATTTACCCCATTAAAATGTAACAGGCTTTGTCTGTGTATTGACAAGCTATTGCCAGCCAAAGACTATAGCGTGTTAATTACGTATAACATTTCTTACAACACAAAAATAAAAAGAGTCCTTATGAGAAAATCTATTCTGATGCTGGCCTTGGCCAGCAGTTTCGCCATGGCAGATGAAGGCATGTGGATGCCGCAACAATTGCCAGAAATTGCCAACGAGTTAAAAGCTGCCGGTCTTGCGCTAGACCCTGCAGATTTAACCAAGCTAACCGAATTTCCGGCTGCCGCTATTGTCAGCTTAGGTGGTTGTTCTGCCTCTTTTGTTTCACCCAATGGCTTAGTTGCAACTAATCATCACTGCGCTTATGGCAGCATTGCTCACAATTCCACACCAGAAAATGACCTGTTAGCCAATGGCTTTTTGGCTAAAACACTAAGTGATGAAGTACCCGCTGCGCCAGGTAGCCGTATTTTTGTCACTAAAGCAGTAGATAACGTTAGCGACAAAGTAATCGATGCGGCTACGGCTAAACTGAGCGGTAAAAAGCGCATTGATGCCATCGAAGCGAACCAAAAAGCGTTAGTAGCCGAATGCGAAAAAGACGAAGGCTATCGTTGTACCGTGGCCGCTTACTACGGCAGCCTGGAGTTCTACCGTATTAAACAACTGGAAATTAAAGACGTGCGTTTAGTGCACGCACCGGCTGAAGGCGTAGGTAAATTTGGTGGCGACACCGACAACTGGATGTGGCCGCGCCACACAGGTGATTACAGCTTCTACCGCGCTTATGTCAGCCCGGAAGGGAAATCGGCTGACTTTAGTGCTGACAACGTACCTTACAAGCCAGATTTTCACTTAACCCTGGCTAAAGATGGCGTCAAAGAAGGTGATTTTGTTATGGCGATGGGTTACCCCGGCCGCACCAACCGCCACCGTTTACCCAGTGAAGTGAGTGAAACTTTTGAATGGTCATACCCTAACACGGTAAGCCATTTTAAAAATACGCTAGATATTATTGGCCGCGAAACAGCCAACGATAAAGACGCCGACCTTAAATATGCCAGCCGTGTGGCGGGTTTAAATAACTACATGAAAAACCGCCAGGGCATGCTGGATAGCTTTGCCGACAGCGATTTTTTAGCACGCAAAACAGCGGAACATGTGGCATTAACGGCTTGGGTTAACAGCAGCCGGGATAATAAAAAAGCCTACGCGGATGATTTAAAAACAATAGAAAAACTGCTTAAACAGCGCCAGCAACAAGACCGTCGCGACTACCTTTTAGGTAATGCAAAACCACGGTTGTTAATAGCTGCCAGCGCCCTTTATCGCCTGTCAGAAGAGACCACCAAACCAGATGCACAGCGTAAAGCGGGTTACCAAAGCCGCGACTTACCACGCTATAAAGCCTTTGTTGCTGGCATGGAACGCAACCTTGCCGTTAGCGTAGAAAAAGCGTTGGACTTATACAACCTTGGCCGTTATGCCGCGCAGCCTAAAAAGCAGCGTGATGCCGAGTTTGATAAAGTAATGGGCATTAAAGATGGCATGAACGAGCAGCAACTTAAGGCGTTAATTGACAGTTGGTACGCCAACTCGGGCCTTGCTACGTTAGAAAACCGTAATGCCCTGCTTGAAATGACCCCTGAGCAGTTTGCACAAAGCAGCGATAGCTTTGTAAAAGCTGCCGTGGCACTGCATAAATGGACGTTAAAGCGTGAAGCTGAAGAGGAAGAACTGGAAGGCAAAATTCAGCAGGCCTATGCCAGCTATATGCGCGCGAAAATTGCGTTTATGCAGTCTAAAGGCCAGGCCGTTTACCCCGATGCTAACAGCACTTTACGGGTAACCTACGGTAACGTAAAAGGCCGGGGCCATGGTAACGAAGACGGTAATGCCTGGGCGCCGTTCACCACTCTGCGCGGTATAACGGCTAAAGCCACTGGTGAGGGCGAGTTTAACGCACCACAAAGCCAGCTTGATGCCATTAACGCCAAGCAGTACGGCCCTTACAAGGTAGAAAGCTTAAACTCTGTGCCGGTAAACTTTTTAGCCACACTGGATATTACCGGGGGTAACTCTGGTTCAGCGGTATTAAACAGCAAAGCTGAGCTGGTGGGCTTAGCTTTTGACGGCACACTAGACTCTATAATTTCAGATTGGGATTACAACCCAAACAATACCCGATCTATTCAGGTAGATCACCGTTTTATGCTGTGGCAAATGCAGCTGGATGGCGCTGAGAACCTGTTAAAAGAAATGGGTGTTAAATAACTATCCGCAAAAAGGGCCGTAAGGCCCTTTTTTAATTACAGCTCCGATTCGAACCGGCTTGTCCACACAGGCACGCCGTAAATACATCCCTGTTGGCTCGATTATAAACTTCGTCCATGAAGTTAATCCTGCGGACCAGCTTCGCTGTTCAAATTCGCTCCAGACGAATTTGTCCGGCATCCATGCCGTCAACGGTCTGTTTAGAACAAGCCGATTCTCACTAAGTTGAGGCCTCTTATCTAGTTTGTTTTTTCTAATAATTCTGCTGCCAGCCGGACAAAATCTGACGAGGTTAAAATCCCCTTTAGCTTGTTATTTTCATCTACCACCGGCATACAACCATGACGGTTCGTAACAAAAAAACCGGCGACGTCTTTCAACGACTGCTCAGGCGTTACCGCAGCAAAATCGGTTGCCATTAAATCGGTGATAAGTTGCTGTTTTTCTTTACGCTCAAGCGCCGTAGCACCAAATTGCGCCATTAAACCCATCACCTTAGCTATCATAATCTTTTGCGTCAGCATGCCCACCAGCTCGCCTTTTTCGTCTATTACCGGAATATGCCGCACATTCTTACTCCGCATTAAGTCATGCGCATCTTTTAACGTTGCATCTCGCATTACACAAAACGGATCTGCCGTCATCAACTGAGCAACCGTATTTAGTGTCATATCAACCTCCACCAATTAGTCATACCTAGTTATAACGGAAAAAGTAGCAAGTCGTTTGGTGTTAGATCAAGTTTTGTCTGTTGCTGTCGGCGCTGAAGTAACAGAACTGCCAACCGACGTTACAATAACCAAGCCTATTGCCAGCCATTGCCACAGCGTTAATAACTCAGCCAAAAGAACAAAACCCGCCAGCGCGGCAATTGCCGGTTCCATACTCATAAACACGCTAAAATTTTGCGATGTCATGTTTCTAAGCGCTACCATCTCCAGCGAATAGGGCAAGGCACTGGATAACACACCAACCAATAGCCCAAGTGGTAATACGTCCCAGCTTAATAACGCCATACCCTGGCTTATGGCACCAATAGGTACCAAAAACGCCGCTGCCACTGTCATGCCCAGCGCTACCGTAATACCGCCAGAGCCTTTAGCATTGGTTTTTTTACCAAATAATATATAACCGGCCCAGCAGGCACCTGCGGCTAATGCTAAAACCACCCCAACCGGATCCAACGCATCTACGCCATGCATGTCCGGCAATAACAGTAAAATACCGGCAAGGGCACAGGCGACCCAAACAAGATCACGCTTACGCCGCGATGAAAACAATGCTACAGCTAAGGGCCCGGTAAATTCCAGCGCGACACCAATACCCAGCGGAATGCGCTCAATGGCTAAGTAAAATAAAATATTCATGCCACCCAGGCAAATACCATAGGTAATAACCGCCAGCCTGTCGCGCCGTCCTGATGGCAGGCTGCGCCAGGGTCGAAATACCAGCCATAGCACTACAGCAGAAAAGCCCAGGCGCAGCGCGGTAGTACCCTCTGGCCCAACTAATGGAAACAACTGTTTTGCAATAGAAGCACCAGACTGAATAGTGATCATTGCCGGTACCACACTGACAATAGCCACCAGCAACGCACGATTAACCGCAATAGACATAGAAAAACCTGACAGGAAAAGCACCACGCTTAGAAAAGATATTGTAGCCCGCAACTGCTGCAAAAGGCACGTCATGATGCCCCAGGATGCGGCGTTTGTGCCTTATTACAGGGCAAAGCTCAGCGTGGTTTGGCTCCACCCTGCTTGCAAAAACACGAAGTTGTCAAAACAACATCATTATGTAGCAATAGGTTAAGCGCAAAGTGCCATTTGCGGGTTCATGCTACCGGCATTTTTCAAGCTAGTGGCACACTATCTGCTTTATTAACGTTAACGGCATGTGTGCTCATTCGCTATTTTCTTTCTCACACTAAGGAGCATTGGTATGACCGGACTACATAACCGCAGCCATCCACTGCGTGATGTTCTGGATAAAGAACTGCAACAACGAACATTCCCGGCGCTTACGGCTCCCTGTCGGCTGTGCCAGTTTATGCTCACCGTATCACCGGCATCGCGCAGCAGCGAACTTAGCTTTATACAACAACTGGCTAGCCAGCAAGGCAGCCATTTCAGTGAAACCGACCATGATATCAACCTGCCACTGTTTGGCGGCAGTTTACGTTTTGAAAAGCACGGCGAGTTTTCCAGCTATATCTTTATGCAAAGCGGCAGTGAAAAACAGTTATTTGATGATCCAGCCGATTTCTTGCCTGCTAAAACCTGGTTTGATGATATCCCAGGCCAAATTTTTCGTATTGTGCAACTAAGCATTATCACCCCGTCGCAGTTAACCACCTATGGCAACATTGACACCCTGTTCAATCCTGACAACTGTATTAGCAGTTTACTGGCCGGGCAAAAAGCCCGGATCTGGACCGATTTTCAAAAACATGCCGAAGGTGCCGGCCGCATGGTGCTGCTGGATCAAGGCTTAAGCCCGGCAGCATTGGGGCGTTTAGTACAGCAGCTGCTCGATTTGGGCAACTATCGCAAATTATCGCTATTAGGCTGGCCGCTATCACGCCAGGCACTGAGTAAACTTAGCTTACTGGAAAAGCAGTTGTCTGACATTACCCAGCGTATTGAGCATAAACGCAATGACGACGAACATTTGCTCAATGAAATAACCACCATGGCGGCACAAACCGAGCATCTTATTGCCGATACCAGTTCGCGCCTGCAAGCCACGGCGGCGTACTATCAGCTAACGTTAGATCGGATAAAAAGCCTGAATGAAACCCCAATCGAAGGCTTGTTGTCGCTGCAGGATTTTACCGAGCGACGCCTGACACCAGCGTTTCGCACCAGTGAATCTGTGGTGTATCGTCAAAATGCACTGTCAGGCCGTTTAGGCCGCTCAACTGAACTGCTACGCACCCGTATTAACTTAAAATTGGAGCAGCAAAACCAACAATTACTGGCATCAATGGATAAAAGGGCCAAATTGCAGCTGAATATGCAGCAGATGGTAGAAGGTTTATCATTGGTAGCTATTAGTTACTATGCGGTACAGCTAAGTGACAAAGCGATAAAGGCGTTAAGTTACTGGCTGCCACAGGTAAATGCCGAGCAGTGGCAAAGCATCAGTGTTCCCGTTGTGGTGCTAATGGTTGCTGCAGTGCTTATCTGGATCAACCGAAAACTACACCGGGACAAATCGCCCTAGCAAAGCCACTCGCGCTCTGTACTTGAGATTTTGCTAACTTAGTGCTTTACTTGCGATCCTGCAAAATAAAGGATCTGGCAAAGGTGCACCGAGTTAACTATTGTGTTTTTTATCTATGCCTTAGCGTGTTAAGTGCGGTAGCACTTGCCAATGAGCCTGCGGAAGCTAAAAAACAGCTAAAACTGTCTCCCGGTGATAAGCCCCTAACCAACATGACACCGGGGATAAAAAGCGTTCAGCCGCAAACCTTGGTGTATAAATCGGTTAGCGCCAATGGCACTACCTCGTTTTCAGATCGCCAACCGATTAACCGGCCATTTGAGCTTAAACGCTACGACTGCTTTGCCTGTGATCCGGTATCAACCGTTAACTGGCACACTACCCCGCTGTATCTGCGACCTTATAATCGGTTAATCAGTAATGCCGCCAGTGAAAACAAGTTAGACCCGGCACTTATTCGTGCGGTCATTCATGCCGAGTCGTCGTTTCGTCCCAGCGTTATTTCCCGCAAAGGCGCTATTGGTTTGATGCAACTTATGCCAGAAACGGCCACGCAATTGGGGGTTGACGATGCCACCTTGCCAGAACAAAACATTGCCGGTGGCAGCCGCTACCTGGCAAATTTATTAAAACAGCACAATGGCGACCTAACGCTCGCCCTGGCGGCTTACAACGCTGGTGCCAGTAATGTAAAAAAATATAACGGCATACCACCGTTTGCTGAAACCAAAGCCTACGTTGAGCGGGTAGCCATTTTACACAAACGCTACCAGCGCGCAGGGTGATGCATAACATAGCTTTAGCAACACCGGTGCTTTCAAAGGATTGACATAAGCATTGCTGTCGCTAGGAGGAACAAGACTATATCGCTAAGCTGTTGGCATAATTGCGACCTGACCAGGTTAACCAGCTAAAATCACCATGTCCATTACCCAGCGGAATCTGCGAATAAGCTTTTTCTTTAGCCCGGCCTTCCACTAAACTTCCGGGAATTGTATTAGGATAAAGCTCTCAAAACTCAGTGGTAGATGCAATTACTGATGACGTAAAAGTAATAAATACGACGCTCGCCGCTATACGAGAAAAAACACTCATGTTGTTCCCTAGCTATACAGTTTTCAAATTCAGCTAAACACATAAAGAGAACACTTTGCGTCCTTACTATGTGATTTTTACTATGTAGTTTAGTGGGATGTGTTCTGATTCAACTTACAAATTGATATTTGACCAACGAAGCACCTGCGTTTAACTTTTTATTCGCCTGACACAAAATTTTGAACCCCCTTACACCAGACGAAAAAAAACACCAATCATGACAATTGGTGTTTTTCTAAGCGACGTACTGAAGCTAGATTAAAATCTTTTTTTAAACCGACGTGATGCTAAACCAATCAGGCTCAAAGCTAATATAGCTAGTGTTGACGGCTCTGGTACCTGCGACACATTACCAATGTTAACAGTCAAACCATCACGCAAAAAAGTACGGCTGGAATTATCGTTGTATGCCGAGTAACTTGTGTATTGATAGGTTCCCGCCTTCCAATCCGTAAATAGCTTATTAACTAACAAACGGCCTGATAACGATATTATGTCGCCAGCTGATACACTAAAAACACCATCAGCCATCCTAAATCCAAATGCACAGCAAGAGCTGTTTATTGAAGTATATACATCAGATAAATTAGTGTTAATTCCATCTGTCGTTGTAAAAAAAGACAAAGACTCAAGTATCGTGAATGTACTAGCAGAAGTCCCTATGTTGAGTAAACTGATATCATTAAGCCAAAAACCGTTGGTAATATTTTGTGACCCCGCAAGGGCTAAATCAGACCCACTTAATTTTATTTCTGTTAACCCGCTACCATTATCGTAAATATCGATAATGAGACCAGCTTTAGCAAAACCGCTTACCGATAAAATCAGACCGACAAAAGCGGCTTTAAAAAAAACCTTAAACTTCATTTAATATTCCTTTTTAACTTCTTTCCTTTGATATTTGGAAAGTTTTAGTTGGTTTAATCCAAAGCAAAAAGCATGCCTAGAATTAAAATCTTATAATACAGGCAGTTAAGTTAATTAGTGGCAATCTCCTTAATAACCCGTAAAGATATTTGACACTTATATTCATATAGCCCTTAAACAATAAAGAAAAGAAAAAACAATTAGTTTATTAAATAGTAAATTATATTGCTTATTATCGTTAATTAAATAGCATTCCCAGTAACCCCTTCATGAGCCTTCGACATAAAAGTCAGCATAGCGTCACAGAGTCCGCTATAAGCTTATGTATTTGCTGAAAACCCGCCAAGCGGCTTGCTTAACGGCAGCCAAAACGAATCTGCGAGGTTTTGCGCCTTGGAAGCGCATGGCGTAAGAAAGAATTAATTGTTGCAGGTTTAAGGTATGTGCTGCTACTTGGCCAACTATGTTCCTGAGCCTGATTTGCCTAGCGCAGCACGCATAATGTCCTTCCAGGACACGAGCCCCAGTAAGTGTTTTTGTTCATCAATGACAGGTAGACAACCGATATTGTGTTTGAGTAGCAGTGCCGCGGCCTGCTTTACCGACGTGGTTTCAGTACCGGTAATAACCGGCGACACCATAACCTGATGTACTTTGCGACTGCGGATAAATATACCAATAGCAGGGTCGGTTGCCGAGTCCATCACGGGGCTTAATACCCGAAAATAGTCTTTAACCGACACAATACCGATGAGGCGATTACTACTGTCAATGACTGGTACATGTTGAAAACGGGATTTTGCAAAAACATCATGCAGCGTGGCCAGACTTGCATCGGCAAGAGTGGTAACTAACCTGTTACGGCGGGTCATTATATTGGCAATACTCATACCGGCCTCGCGCTATGTGATAGATGCTTAATCGTCTTCTTTTTCAAGCCCTTCGATGGTTACACCCGACAAGAAACCTGCGCCTTTGGTGTCACCACTGCGCAGTTTAATCATCAGACGTAAATCATTAGGTGAATCGGCATGGTGCAATGCATCAGCGTAGCTTATACGTCCAAGCTGGTATAAGTCATACAACGCCTGGTCGAAGGTTTGCATACCCAACTCACGCGATTTGCTCATTACCGCTTTAATTTCACCCATTTCACCGCGGGCGATTAAGTCGGCAATCAATGGTGAGTTAAGCAGCACCTCTATAGCCGCAACGCGACCAAAACCATCTGCAGTTGGCACCAATTGCTGCGCCACAATACCGCGCAAGTTTAATGATAAATCGAACAACAGCTTCTGGTGCATTTCCTTGGGGACCAAATGCATAATACGGTCAATCGCTTGGTTGGCATTGTTGGCGTGCAAGGTTGCAATACATAAATGGCCAGTTTCGGCGAATGACAACGCGTATTCCATGGTGTCCTGGCTACGAATTTCACCAATCAAAATAACATCGGGCGCCTGACGCAACGAGCTTTTCAGCGCGGCTTCAAACGACTCAGTGTCGATACCCACTTCACGTTGAGTAATTAAACTCTTATGGTGGTCGTGCACAAATTCAATGGGGTCTTCAATGGTGAGAATATGGCCTTTAGCATTTCTGTTGCGATACCCTAATAAAGCCGCTAACGAAGTTGATTTACCTGTGCCTGTACCACCAACAAACAGCACCAGGCCCCGCTTGGACATGATCACTTCTTTCATGATGGGCGGCAGGCCCAGTTCATCAACATGCGGTATGTCGGTAACAATGCGCCGCACCACCATCCCAGCACAGTCTCGCTGCCAAAATGCGGACACACGGAAACGGCCTGAATCGTTTGAAATAGCAAAGTTACATTCTTTGCTATTCATAAACTCTTGCTGCTGTTTATCATTCATCGCTGACAAAACCAATTTAAGTGAACCCGCGTCCGTTAGCGGGTTTTCATCAATTGGCAATAATTCGCCGTTTATCTTTGCAGCCACCGGCATACCAGCGGTTACAAACAAATCCGACGCCTTCTCAACGATCATTTTGTCTAGAAAATCATTTAGATGCATAAAGGTTTACATCCTGCCCATGGCGCCAAACGTGTTCTTATCCTGCGCTTTGGTAGCCGCATTTTTTTGCGACACTAAACCGCGATTAACCAGATTGAGTAAACATTGATCCATGGTTTGCATACCATGAGCTGCTCCGGTTTGAATAACGGAATACATCTGTGCAATTTTGTCTTCACGAATAAGGTTACGAATGGCGGGTAATCCCACCATAATTTCGTGCGCGGCAATACGGCCACCACCCACTTTCTTCAACAGGGTTTGTGAAATAACGGCACGCAGTGATTCAGATAACATAGAACGCACCATGTCTTTTTCTTCACCCGGAAACACGTCAATAATACGGTCAATGGTCTTCGGCGCTGAGGTGGTGTGCAGTGTACCAAACACCAGGTGGCCCGTTTCGGCCGCGGTCATTGCCAAACGAATGGTTTCTAAATCCCGTAATTCACCTACCAGAATAACATCGGGATCTTCACGCAGTGCAGAGCGCAAGGCGTTACTAAAACTGTGTGTATCGCGGTGCACTTCGCGCTGATTTATCAGGCAAAGCTTATTGTTGTGCACAAATTCGATAGGATCTTCAATGGTTAAAATGTGATCGTGGCGCATGGTATTAATGTAATCAATCATTGCCGCCAGCGTGGTAGATTTACCCGAACCAGTAGGCCCGGTAACTAACACTAAACCGCGTGGGTTTTCAGAGATCGTTTTAAAAATATCCGGCGCACCCAAATCATCCAATGACAATACTTCACTGGGGATGGTACGAAATACTGCCGCTGCACCGCGATTTGTTACAAAGGCATTTACCCGGAAGCGGGCTAAATCAGGCACTTCGAACGAAAAATCCGATTCCAGGTTTTCTTCGTATTCTTTGCGCTGTTTGTCCGTCATAATCTCGTACACTAATGCATGTACATCTTTATGCGACAAGGGCGGAATGTTTAACTTACGCACATCGCCGTCTACCCGGATAAGGGGCGGCACACCTGCAGAAAGGTGTAAATCTGATGCTTTATGTTGCACACTAAAGGCTAATAATTCGGTAATATCCATGACAATTTCTACTCCACGTTGCCAGTTAATATGAATAACATAGCAGAACAACTCAGCCTCGCCTATCACAAGATTGACGAAAATTGTCAGTTGCTGTCACGTCAAACAGACACTGTACAATTGATCGCCGTTAGTAAAACAAAACCACTAGCTGATATTCGGTGTGCTTTTGCCGCAGGACATCGGCATTTTGCGGAAAATTATCCACAAGAACTGGCCGAAAAAGCGCGCGATGCCACAGACCTCGCTGGCCTTATTTGGCATTTTATCGGGCCTTTGCAATCGAATAAAACCAAATTGGTTGCTGAACATGCGCATTGGGTTCACAGCATTGACCGAATTAAAATTGCTCAGCGACTGTCAGAACAGCGCCCTGAGCAAATGCCCGCGTTAAATGTGCTAATACAAATTAATATTAGTGATGAAGGCAGTAAATCAGGTATTGCGCCAGCGACAATGCTGCAACTGGCTGAACAAATCGCCGCGCTACCCCAGTTGTGTTTAAAAGGCTTAATGGCCATTCCGGCGCCAGGTAAGCCAGAAATAGAGCAACAACAAGCATTTGCAGCTATGCAGGCGTTGTCCGCCAGCTTACAACAGCACTATCCTTCGGCGACTGAATTATCGATGGGTATGTCTGACGATTGGCCTTTGGCTCTGAGATATGGTGCAACTATGATACGATTAGGTACGGCTATTTTTGGCGCAAGGGATTGTAAGAAGGAATGAACCAACAAATGAATGACAATACCGTCGCCTTTATTGGTGCTGGCAATATGGCCAGATGTGTTATCGCATCGATGATTAGCGCAGGCTACCCGGCAAGCAATATTATTGCAGCCAACAGAAGCCAGCCTAAACTTAGCGCTTTACATGCCGACTATGCGATTGAAACCACATTAGATAATGTTGAAGCGGCCAAAAAAGCCGATGTTATTGTATTGGCCGTTAAACCTCAGATGATGCAAGACGTATGTGAGGCCTTAATTTTAGCGGCACCGGAAATTAGCGAAAAACTCTTCGTTACCTTGGCGGCAGGTATTCCTGTTGTTCGCTACCAGCAATGGCTTGGTAAAGTTCGTTTTGTTAGAGCCATGCCAAATACCCCCTCATTAGTGTCTTTAGGGGTAACAGGGCTATTTCCAAGTGGCTGTTCCAACTACGAAAAAGCCTTTGTTGATCATGTTTTTGCAGGTACTGGCATGACAGTATGGCTAGAGCAAGAAAGCCAAATTGACCATATTATTGCCGTTACCGGCAGCTCACCCGCCTACTTTTTCTTTTTTATGCAGGCGATGCAGCAAGTGGCAGAAGAATTAGGCTTTGCGCCAGAGCAGGCGAAAAAGATGGTCGCACAAACAGCTCTGGGTGCTGCGACCATGGCGCTGCAAAGCGATCATAGTTTTGCCGAGCTACGCGCGCAGGTAACATCAAAAGGCGGCACAACCCATGAAGCGCTAACTACTTTTGCTGAGCAAGGGCTTGAAAAAATGGTTTCTGACGCCATGTATGCCGCTATTAAGCGCGCACAAGAAATGGCAAAAAGTCTGTAGCATGTCGCGTTTTAACAGGAGAGCCCGATGCAAGCGTTGATATTTTTAATCAATACCGCTTTTAGTTTATATCTTATGGTTGTGCTATTGCGCATTTGGCTTCAATGGGCACGGGCTGATTTTTACAACCCACTTAGCCAATTTGTGGTTAAAGCCACCAATCCATTAATAATCCCGCTGCGTCGTATTTTACCAAGCATCGGTAAAATAGACACTGCATCGGTATTTTTAGCGCTGGTTTTGGTTATTGCGCAATCAATTTGCTTACGATACCTCGCTTTTGGCCAGGTATTCATCGTTAATTTAATGATTATGGCCATACCATTACTGATTCGTGAAGCGCTGACACTGTTTTTCTGGATCTTGATTATTCGCGCCATTATGAGCTGGTTTAGTCAGGGAAATAACCCCATAGAATATTTAATGCATCAGTTGACTGAGCCAGTATTACGCCCGGTACGACGCATTATTCCGCCGATAGCGGGATTAGATTTATCCGTTTTAATCGTCATTATTGCATTGAATGTATTAAACAAACTGACACAAGGCTGGATCCCGCCATTTTAAGCTGTGTGTTAACATCGGATGGCAACCTAAGGCTTAGGCTATATGTTCAGCCCAAAGCCAGTCGAGATAACTGGGTAGGCTTACATGGCGATGAAATCAAAGTCGCCATTACCGCCCCGCCGGTTGACGGTAAAGCTAATAGCCACTTACAAAAGTATTTAGCCATGTGTTTTAACGTGACTAAAAGTGATGTTGAAATTGAAAAAGGCCAGTTGGGTAGACATAAGACGGTATTGATCCGCACTCCGCAGCAGTTACCTGAATTAATAAAAAACCTGCTGGCGAACTAAAACACTATACTTAGTAGTCAACATCCACCACAGCACGGAGCTCATTATGAAAATATTTATCACAGTCTGTTTACTCGTACTTAGCCTGAGTTTTAACGCCGACGCTGAGCAGAAAAAACAACTGGGCAACTGGGATGTACACTATATTGCTTTTCCTGCACCGCTTCTTACGCCAGAAATTGCCCAGCAATACAAACTGCAACGCAGTAAATATAACGGCGTCATCAATATTTCAGTGTTGGATACCGAATCTAAACAGGCACAACAGGTTACTATTTCTGGTATTGCCAAAGATTTACAAGGCCGTCAGCGCACTTTGGAGTTTACTGAAGTTACCGAAGGCTCTGCAGTCTATTATCTGGCCCAGCTGCCATTTCGCCATGAGCAACGTTTCACTTTCACTATTTCTATTAGCAATAGCAGCGAAACGCAGCAACTGATGTTTGATCAAACCTTTTACGTAGATTAATAACGCTTTATGACACAAAAAATTGTACTTGCTACCGGTAATAAAGGTAAGGTCGCTGAACTGTCTCAGTTATTAGCACCTTTGCAGTTAACGATAGTGCCGCAAACAGAACTGGGCGTAACCGATGCCGATGAAACTGGCTTAACCTTTATTGAAAATGCCATTATCAAAGCGCGCCATGCCGCATTGACGACCGGCCTGCCCGCTATTGCCGACGACTCCGGCCTGGCAGTAGATGCACTCGCAGGCGCACCTGGGATTTATTCGGCGCGTTATGCCGGCGAAGCGGCCAGTGATAACGATAATATTGTTAAACTGCTTAGTGCGCTTGAAAAAGTACCCGATGCACAGCGCGGTGCACAATTTCACTGCGTACTCGTCTATATGCGCCATGCTGAAGACCCCACGCCATTGGTATGTCATGGGGTATGGCGTGGCTATATTACCCGTGCACCGGCTGGAAGCGCGGGTTTTGGCTACGACCCGGTGTTTTTTTTACCAGATGAAGGTTGCACCAGTGCACAACTGCCTGCTGAACGTAAACAACAACTAAGCCACCGCGCCATAGCGTTAAGCCAATTGTTACCCTTGCTCAAACTAAAAGGATAACGCAGTGGCCTTGCAGTTACCGCCACTGGCGCTCTACATTCATATTCCGTGGTGTATTCAGAAATGTCCTTACTGCGACTTTAACTCGCATGCGGTAAAACAAGGCATTCCAGAGCAGGAATATATTGCCCATTTGTTGGCAGACTTAGATCAAGATCTTGCCCTTGTCGCCGGGCGTAGCCTTAGCAGTATTTTTATTGGTGGTGGCACACCAAGTGTATTTAGTGCCAACGGTATTAGCCAAATACTTGAGGGTGTAAAGCAACGCTTAACCTGCGATGCCAATATGGAAGTTACGATGGAAGCCAACCCCGGCACGGTTGAGGCGGAGCGCTTTGCCGGTTACGTCAGCGCGGGGGTAACGCGGTTTTCTATTGGTGTACAGAGCTTTCAAACGGCTCAACTTAAAGCCTTAGGCCGGATCCATGATAGCAAAGAGGCCATTTTTGCGGCTCAATTGGCAAAAAAATTACCATTACAAAGCTTTAATCTGGATTTAATGCACGGTTTGCCACAACAAGATATCAGTGGTGCCCTAGCTGACTTACAACAGGCAATCGATCTGGCTCCACCGCACTTGTCCTGGTATCAACTGACCATTGAGCCTAACACCGCGTTTGCTTCCCGCCCGCCCGTGTTACCACCAGATGATACACTGTGGGATATTCAGCAGCAGGGCCTTGCACTGTTACAACAGCATGGTTATCAGCAATACGAAATTTCAGCTTATGCCAAAGCCGGACAGCAATGTCAGCACAACCTAAACTACTGGCGCTACGGTGATTATTTAGGTATTGGCTGTGGTGCACACGGTAAAATTACCCTGCCCTCACGTAATGCTATCTTACGCACGGTAAAAATTAAGCATCCCAAAGGCTATATGGATATCAGTCGCGGTTATTTAGATAGCCGGGAACCAGTAGACTGTGATGACAGACCCTTTGAGTTCTTTATGAACCGCTTTCGGTTGCTGGAACCCTGCCCAAAAGCAGACTTTATCGCTTACACCGGCTTGCCACTTAGCGCCATAGAACAAGCGATAACAGAAGCAGAACATAAAGGCCTGCTTAGCGTAAGTGACAGCCACTGGCAAATTACTGACAAAGGTGCACGTTACTTAAATGACTTACTGACCCTGTTTATCTAGGTTGATTAACCATTCGCTGCGACAGCTGACCTTTTCATATTGAAGCAGTGACGTAGAATAAAATCATTACAATAAAGATAAAAAAGGGAATATCCATGAAGTCACTCACCGTGCGTCAGTTAGCTTTACCGCTAGCCATTAGTGCTGCCCTGCTTGCTGGTTGCGGCCCACAACAAACCGCCACCCCAACCCAAACAGCGGTTGCAGTTCAGCAACAAAGCGAGTCAGACAAAGCCAATGCGCTGTTCGAACAAATTTTTATGGCTGGCGTTAAACGTAATCCGGTGCAACAAACCCGGCTGGGCATAAAAGATGATTACGACAAGTGGCAGGATTTATCTGACGCTCACTTTGAAGCCGGGCTTGAGCTAACACGCCAACATTTGGTTATGTTAGAAGCAATAGACGTTACCAAGCTGGATGACAATACCCGCGTCAGTTACTTACTGATGCAGGGCAACCTGCAGCAAGACCTTGACGAGGCGAAATGGCGCTTGTACAGCTACCCGGTTAACCAAATGTTTGGTACGCACTCACAGGTGCCTTCATTGCTTATTAACCAGCATACAATCAGCAACGAGAGTGATGCCAAAGCCTATATTGCCCGTTTAAACGCGGTACCTACTTTGTTTAGCCAGTTACAGCATCAATTACAGCAACGCGCAGAAGCCGGCATTATTGCGCCGAAATTTGTATATCCACATGTTATTTCTGCCAGCGAAAATGTGATTAAAGGCGCGCCCTTTGAAGAGGGTGAAGACAGCACCTTGCTAGCTGATTTCACAAAAAAAGTTGCCGCGCTGTCACTTGATGACGCGAGTCAAAAATTACTGATCGACGAGGCTAAAGTGGCTCTGCTGACCAGTATTAAGCCGGCCTACAGCGCGCTGATTAAATATTTACAAGGCCTTGAGCAACAAGCCAGTAGCATAGATGGCGTATGGCGATTTAAAGACGGCGCGGCGTTTTATAATACCAAATTAAAAGACACCACTACCACCGAATTAACCGCAGAGCAAATTCATCAAATTGGCTTAGACGATGTTGCCCGCATACATGATGAAATGCGCGCTATTATGCAAAAAACCGGCTTCGACGGTGACTTGCATGCCTTTTTTACCTTTATGCAAACCGACCCGCAGTTTTATTACCCTGAAACAGAGGAAGGCAAAGCTGAATATCTGACGCAGGCCACCGCGGTTATCGACCATATGCGCACCCAGTTAGACACGTTATTTTTGGTAAAACCCAAAGCCCCGATGATTGTTAAAGCCGTGGAGCCGTTTAGAGAAAAAACTGCCGGCAAGGCATTTTATCAGTCACCTTCAATGGATGGCTCACGCCCAGGCATATACTACGCTAACCTGTATCGTATGAGTGACATGCCAAAGTATGAACTGGAAGCCTTGGCTTATCATGAGGGGATCCCTGGCCATCATATGCAATTGGCTATCGCTCAAGAGCTGGAAGATATGCCCAAATTCCGCCGCTTTGGTGGCTATACCGCCTATATTGAAGGCTGGGGGTTATATACCGAGCTGTTACCAAAAGAAATTGGCCTGTATCAAGACCCGTACTCTGACTTCGGCCGTTTGGCAATGGAACTTTGGCGGGCCTGTCGCTTAGTGGTAGACACCGGCATTCATGCTAAAAAGTGGAGTCGTGAAGACGCTATTCAATATTTACTGGATAACACCCCCAATACCGCAACCGCTATTGAAAAAGCCATCGAGCGTTATATTGTTATGCCATCACAGGCTACCGCCTACAAAATTGGCATGATTAAACTGATTGAGCTGCGCGAAAAAGCCAAAACTACGTTAGGTGATAAATTTGATATCCGCGCCTTTCACGATGTGGTTTTGAAAAACGGCGCTGTGCCATTGGATGTGCTGGAGCAGTTAGTAGACGAGTATATTGCTGCAACACAAGCATAATTGCTTTGCAGGGTAATAAGAAGCCGGTGTTATAACCGGCTTCTTTGCATTAAAAACCTGAACCCGGTTGCTGTAAAAACGCTAACTCTTCAGCGGTTGAACTGCGCCCTAAAATACTATTGCGGTGCGGGTAACGGCCAAAGCGGTCGATAATAGCTTTATGCTTAAGTTCAAATTGGTAGTTATTCTCTGGCGCATAGTTTTTAAATAATACCTCAGCTTGCTGATGAATAGCGCGCGATTCACTATGCATATAAGGCATCAACAAAAAATTGCGCTCATCCGTATTTAGCCCAAGCAGTGCATGAGCCGCCACTGCCTCTTGCGCCAATACCAATGCCATTGCATCCTGAGCAAACGCAGCGGGCGAATCGCGATGAATGTTACGTGAGAACTGGTCTAACACAATTATCTCTGCTAACCGTCCCTGAGGACTACTACGCCATAGGTATAACTCACCGGCTGCAGCCTGTTCTAACACCGAGGAAAAACGCTGGGTAATTAACGTATCAAAAGCGGCATCCTTCACCCACCACTGTTTGGGTTCAATATCGCTAAACCAGAAAGTTAATATGTCTTTAAACATGTCAGTCCTTTTATAGGTTTATAGCATTACATCACACTCTAGCTTATAAGCTGTTGCGTTACCTTGCAATTTTAGTGCGATGTAGCACCTGATATTTGCCCCTTGCGCGCATTTATAGGTATGCTGTGGACTATAGGCCTTTGCCAGAGAAACAATATGATTTCATTAAACTATTATGAGCCAGAAACCCAGCAATGGCAGCCAATAACATTTAATCAGTTGCCCACCCAGTTACCGGCTGACGCGCGTTTATGGATAAACCTGAATGACGCCAGCAGTGATGAGCAACAGACGATACTGCAGCATTTTGCTATTGCACCTACTTTAGCAGAAGACTTTGGCCGCCAACGCCACCCACCAAAACTGGAAGCAGAAACTCATTTTACGCTGCTTATTTTGCGGGGATATGCCGACGTCGATTTTAGCGAGTATAGCGGCAGTGCGCAGGTAAATTTATTGTACTCTAAGCAGGTATTAATCAGCCGGATTTACTGTCATAACGCCAGTTTACTTAGCCAACTTAAACCGCAAATTAAGACAACACAAAGCGCTGATATTGCCGAGTGGATTAAACATCTAATTTTAACAGTGTCTGCAAGTTATCTGGAAAAACTGATTAACTTTGAAGAAGAACAAAGTGAACTTGAAGATGGTATGCTACAACGAGGCACAGATGAACAGATGGCGCGAATTATGCGCTACCGCTCAGTACTAAGAAAAATTAACCGTAATCTGGCCTATCAAAAAGATATTTTTGCTGACGCTTTTTATGAAGAGCAGAATCCGCTGTTGCGGCATTTTAGCGCCACAGATGTACGCGACTTCTATGAAAAATTTGAACGCCTGCACAGCATGACAGATTTATACTACGATCAACTCAGTGACTTGGTAGAGGGTTATATTTCTACTACTTCACATCAAATTAATGAACGTATGAAAGTATTGACCATTGTCAGCACCATTTTTATACCGCTGACCTTTATAGCCGGCATTTACGGCATGAACTTTGTGTACATGCCTGAACTACAAATAGCCAATGCCTATTTTATTGTGTTAATTTTGATGGCGTTAGGCGGCATTGCCGGTTTGATTTGGTTTAAAATACGCGGCTGGTGGTAATACCACCCGGGCTAGGGAGTAGTAGATGGCTGATAACCAACCGCTGGATATTGAAGAAATTGTTCGCGACAGCTTTGATGAGAACGAAGCGGAACAACTGACGGATAAATTAAGCCAGTTAGAACCGGAGGAAATTGCTATTGCTTTAGAAGCAATGCCGGTTGAACAGCGGGTGAGCACCTGGCTGAGCTTACATCCTGATGACCAGATTGCTGCCTTAACCTATATGCGGGTTGATGCCCGTGATAACATTTTTAAACAATTAGACGAACAACAACTGCGCTCTTTAGTTGAGGGCATGGAAGTTGATGATCTGATTGAATTGCTAGACGAACTTCCACAGAGAATATACGACTACGCCTGCTCACGCCTTGACGAAAGCCAGCGCCGTTGGCTGGACACCGCCTTAGGATATGATGAAGATCAGTGCGGCCGTTACGCTGATCACGATATGCTCATTATCAACAAAAACGCCAAGGTGCGGGACGCCATTCGTTTATTCCGTCAGTTGGCAGAAGACGCTGAATATCACGATGCTTTATTTGTCGTCGATCGCACAGGCCGCTACGTTGGCTTAGTGCATGCGACCCAATTGTTAGGCCTTGGCAGCCACTTACCGGTTGAAACGGTGATAGATAAAGAAGCACCGCTGGTAGAGGGGGAGATGGATTTGGATCAAGGCTCAGATATTGTCTCACGCTCGGGCTACACCGCCTTAGCGGTAATAGACTCAAACGGCAAGCTACTGGGACGTCTGTCGATTGGTGAAGCTTTGGAAAACGTGCGTAGAAGCCTTGAAAGCCAGTTTATGCATACAGCAGGTTTGGACGAAGAAGAAGATTTGTTTGCACCGATTTTTAACAGTGCAAAACGCCGGGCACTTTGGTTGGGGATTAACCTGTTAACCGCATTTCTTGCCGCCTGGACCATTGGCTTATTTGAAGCGACCTTACAACAAGTCGTCGCTCTGGCCGTATTAATGCCAATTGTCGCCAGTATGGGCGGTATAGCAGGCAGCCAAACACTTACGTTAATGATCCGGGGCCTGGCGCTGGAACAAATCACCCCCAAAACGTACATGACATTACTGCGAAAAGAATTGGGTGTTGGGGCCATTAATGGCCTGTTATGGGCGCTGGTTATTGCCGCCATTACCTATTTTTGGTTTGGTGATTTAATTATTGGCGGCGTAATTGGTTTAGCCATCGTAATTAATATTGTCGCCGCAGCTATATCAGGGGTGATGATCCCGATATGGCTGGAGAAAATGGATATTGATCCTGCCCTCTCCGGTTCAGTTATTCTTACCACAGTGACAGACGTCGTTGGCTTTTTTGCCTTTCTCGGTTTAGGCTCTCTATTCTTAATGGCCTGAAAAAGCAACGCAATTATTTCATGCTGGTAGCAGTATTCTTGCTGCTACCAGCGCCAGACAATTTTACAATAGCAAATAGACTTATCGCTTATCGGAGAGCGCATGAAAATTGCGATTTTATCGCGCAATGCAGAGCTGTATTCCACCAAACGCTTGGTTGAAGCAGCAACAAACCGTGGCCATCAGGTTCAGGTGGTCGACCCCCTAACCTGCTACATCAATGTGAATCAAATTAAATCATCAATTCACCATAAAGGTGAAGCGCTGGAAG
Organism: Rheinheimera baltica DSM 14885; assembly: GCF_000425345.1. Classification (GTDB taxonomy): domain Bacteria; phylum Pseudomonadota; class Gammaproteobacteria; order Enterobacterales; family Alteromonadaceae; genus Alishewanella; species Alishewanella baltica. Next base: position 128,282 of record NZ_AUDG01000002.1, read on the forward strand.
GCTTTGATGCGGTTATCCCACGTATTGGTGCCTCAATCACCTTTTATGGCACCGCGGTGCTGCGCCAATTTGAAATGATGGGTGTTTATACCCTTAACGAGTCTGTGGCGATTAGCCGTGCACGGGACAAACTGCGCAGCCTGCAGCTGCTAGCGCGCCAGGGTATTGGCTTACCCGTAACGGGTTTTGCAGATAAGCCAGGCGATATTCCCGATCTTATTGAGATGGTGGGCGGTGCGCCGCTGGTGATAAAATTACTGGAAGGCACCCAGGGTATTGGGGTTGTGCTGGCGGAAACCCGTACTGCAGCAGAGAGTGTGATTGAAGCCTTTATGGGTTTAAACGCCAACATACTGGTACAAGAATATATCCGCGAAGCTAACGGCGCCGATATCCGTTGTTTTGTAGTCGGTAATAAAGTGATTGCGGCGATGAAACGGCAGGCTAAAGCAGGTGAATTCCGGTCAAACCTGCACCGGGGAGGTACTGCATCAACTGTGCGCCTGAGTAAAGATGAACGCAGCACGGCCATTCGCGCCGCGAAAACCATGGGGTTAAATGTTGCCGGCGTAGACTTACTGCGCTCAAATCATGGGCCAGTGGTGATGGAAGTTAACAGTTCACCCGGGCTTGAAGGTATTGAAGCGGCAACAGATAAGAATATTGCTGATTTGACCATTGCGTTTTTGGAGCAAAAAGTGGCTGCCCATAAAACCAAACGTAAACTTAATACCAAAGGAACTGGCTAATGCAGACCGGCAACCGAGCCCCGTTTATATTGGGTAACAGCAGCATTCCACCCGGCAGCCGCGCGGTAGTTGATATTCCCTTTGGCAAGTTGTATACCCATACCGAACTGAATATTGGTGCTCATGTTGTGCATGGTCAAAAAGCTGGCCCTATTTTACTGGTTACGGCTGCACTTCATGGCGATGAAATTAACGGCGTGGAGATATGCCGCCGCCTGCTAAAACTTCCCCGCCTGAGCCAGTTAAAAGGCACATTGGTTGTAGTGCCTATTGTGAATACTTACGGCTTTGTACAACAGTCCCGCTATCTGCCAGACCGGCGTGATTTAAACCGATGTTTCCCAGGCAGTGAAAAAGGCTCACTGGGTAGCCGAATGGCTTGTCAGTTTACTGAGCAATTTTTGCGCAAATGCACCCATGCCATAGATTTGCACACCGGTGCGATTCACCGCGCTAATCTGCCCCAGGTGCGTGCCAGCGCTAAGGATAAAATAGCACTGCGCATGGCAGAAATGTTCAATGCCCCCATTATCATTAAAGCGGCCAGCCGGGACGGTACAATGCGCGGCACGGCAAACAACCTCGGTATTCCAATATTACTTTATGAAGCCGGAGAAGCGCTGCGCTTTGACGAGCAGGCTATAAATGTTGGCGTACGCGGAATACTCAATGTAATGACGGATTTAGGCATGTTAAGAGCTGGCCGGAAACGCCCAAACACGAAATCGTTATTCTCGAAAAAAAGTAGCTGGGTAAGAGCCGAACACGATGGCATAGCACGCTATTATGTTAGCCTGGGCCAAACAGTGAAGCCCGGTGACGTTCTGGCACATATCTACTCACCCTACTCCGATTTTGAAGTTGCGGTACATGCCAGCTTTGCAGGTATTGTTATTGGCAGAAACAACTTACCATTGGTAAACGAAGGCGAAGCTTTGTTTCATGTCGCCGAAGTCAGCTCGCTAGATGAAGCCGAAAAAACGCTCGACGCCATTAACGATGAAGTGGACAATGCCATGCCGCCGGTATTGGGCGAGGAATATGGCGTAGTGTAATGCTACGCCTGCTTACACAAAATAGGTATTAGTCTTTTTCTGCAACAACATCGTAAGGCTTTAACGCGGGTAAACGTTGCTGCAGCTGCTGTTCTATTTCATCCAGCTCTTGCATACGCTGACAAAACAAAGCGGATTTCTCTTCAAGCTCTACCGCTTTGGCATCCAGGCCCAAATTTATTTTATCGACTAAGTGACCAACAGATTGCCACTCCTGGTTATCGCTGCGTTCAAAGTTACTATCAGAATGGCGTAACGCATCTCGCAATGCGCCCCAAACTGCCCCTACTGTGCGCCGTGCTAAGTTATCTAGTTGTGGTTTAAGTTCGGCATGCAAAAAATAATCAAGCTCTTTCAAACTTTGAGGCGCCAAATAAAAGTGTTCATTTGTACGCACAAAACGTGACATCCACTGAAATGTCGTTTCTCGCACCAACTCTCGCCATTCAGCCTGCTGCGATTTACTACCAATACCTGTAAACATGGCTTCAATGCTAGACAAACCCAGTTCAACACCATCAACAGCAATACTGACTATCTCTGGCACAAACTTGCGTAAACCATGGCTATACTGCTGCAATAACAGGGACTCTTCGGCAGATAAGTTAATCCATTCGCCTCGGATAAACAGTTGTGTGTCACCACTTATTTGCACATGGGTGCGGTTATTTTGCAGTATACGGATGTGTTCTGGCGCAATAAGCACACCATGGGTAAACGCCATATTGCATTCAGCAGCCCATACCGATGGCGTAGCAAACACCATGGCAAGCAGATAAATATAGGATTTCATACCACAGGCTCCAACACCAATACGTCGCTAGAGCTTACGACACTATCCAAACGAAAGCTTTAGCGTATGCCGCACAAACATTGGCAATTGTCGAAAACAACATCATAAAAACGGTTCTATTGCCGGGCTATTGTCAACAAGCATTATTTTTGATGGGCCATACTCACGGCGACTGCGAATATGATCAGTGCCAAAATGCACAACTACTGCAGAAAATAACTGCTGACGCACCACGATCAACGTCTGGTCTAACTTTTCCCGGCGCTGCGACTCTAACTGCTTGATATCCTCAATCAGGGCCATCGCCACATTTCGGTTATCATCAAACGCTTGCTGTAACTCCTGCTTGCGAAGTTCAATCTGGGCGTTACCTTCAATTTTCTTTAATTTCTCCAGTTGCTCACGAATGTCCTGCATATCTTTTTTTGCTGCACTCACACTGGCACGCAATACCTCTTGCTTTTCTGCAATCGGATCTATCATGCGATTAAGCTCGATCAGAATATTACTACTTGATGGCGCGCCAAGGTTACCGGTATAAATACCGTAATCCAGATAAAAATAACCCCCAATAACTTTGCCGTTGGGATTATCTTCTGGCCCCGCATACACTTTAGCTGCCGCTACGGCACAATGCATAAGTTGCTTGTTAACGTATATGTTGCCGTCGCAACTAAGTCTGGCATACTGGGCGATGTTGCATTGAATATCACCCTTAGCCTTTAATTCAGTGCTATATTCACTGTCTTTTTCAGCACTGGGGATTTGGTGACCGATAATCGAGCCACCAACGTTGATATCACCACCGGCCTCAATCAACGTGCCTTCAACAAAGCCCTTTATAAACACGTTACCACCAGCAATAACCTTCATACCTTCGGTAACATCACCGTTAATGACAACTGAGCCTTTAAAGATAATATGCCCGGTTGACAGATCCACATTTTTTACCGTAAAAACTTCATCAACGGTAGCACCATTATCAACAACACGTGGCAAACCATCACGCGCAGCAATCAGCAATTCATTGTCAGCAGCTGATAGCTCGCTACCTTCAGCCATTTGCCATTCAATAACTTGCCCTGGATTAGCGGGGATAAGACTGCCATCGACCAGCATGCCATCAACCCCCGCTGTTGGCGGGTGGCGACGCATCAAGTTGTCCCCCGCACGTACTGCTGGAATCACACCAAAGTCACGTAAATCAGCTTTGTCTTCAGTTTGCACCAGCGGCTTATTGCGCCGGCTTTGCATTTCGGGAATTAATGGTTCAAAACGTGAGTTTTGTCCATGCACAACGGCACGCCCCCGCGCAACGACTAGTTTAACTTTGCTGCCGGGGTCAGCTTTACTGGCGTGGGTGACAAGTTTAATAATGTGGTCTTTACTGAAACCAAATACTATGCTGGCTTCTTGTGCTGCCTTAACCAAAGCATTGGCAGACATTGGTGCGCCGCCCCAGGCTGCTGTAATGATTGCTGCCGCTGACATTTTATCTTCAGTGATGTCAAAACTAAGCTCGGCATCTCGCTTTTCGGCTACACGATAATAAAGTAATGCGCCTTCGGGCTGAAGTTTTTCTTTGATTTTTTGCTGGATTTGCTGATACTCCACCAACAGATTAGTAATTTGTTCTTGAATAACCAGGCATCGACCATAGCCTGCCGCTTGTAGCTGAGTATTCACGTCCTGTGCACTTAGCGGCGCAAGCGTTGCTGGCACCGTTATTTTTATACTATTATTGTGCTCGGTAAATTGCATATTATTCACACTTTTGGTTACTACGTTGAAGCAACCCTACTGAAACAAATAACCTGGCTAAAGGCAAGCCCTGAAAAGTGTAACAGGGCTATTTATCCGGAAAAATTTAAATATAATTTTCCTGATGGATGCGAATAAATAGATCTGTTCCTGTTTTACTGTAATCCACTTTATATTCTTTATTATTGATAGCTTGGATAAACAACAGCGTCTTAGCTTCACCAAACACGTCTGAGCTGGAGATATCAACTACCTCCATGTAACGTTCTTTTGCTTCTGCACGGTTCGTAGGCACCGCTTCGATAAACAGCTTTACACCATGCCGCGTTACGACGATATTAGGGTCGTTATCGTCATTGACCACTACAAGATCCATTTTTTTATTTTTATGGATCAAAGTATTACGACCACTTACCAAAAATGCTTTTTCGTAATTATTCATCAACTGCCCTGCGTAACATGTAATATTGCCATTATTATGATACAGACCGCACAGAGTGTCTAGGTTGCTGTATTCTGAGTTAATTGTAGTCTGGTTTGATTAATTTGCCGACACAACTGTTGTGCTTCTGTTTCATTAAAACTAACGGGAATAAAAACGTCAAACCCTGTCGCATTAGAAAGACGTTGCATGCGATGAGCAAATGCGGCTTTTATGCCATTATATTGCATATGCTTGGTGCTAAAGTTTGCTACTTCAGCCAGCATTTCACTGGCGCATTGTCCACCCGCACAACCCTGTCGCACAGCCTCAATATATAACGCCCGTTGCTCCGTTATAATACGAACTGCTAATCTCAGTGGCAAATGCTGTAAAAAACCATCATAGTCTGTAACGTTAAATCCAATAAAACCAAGAGATTGTTGATTAAATTGCGGTATACCACTGTATAAAAAACAGTCCCAGGGCAACAGCCAGCTTCCACGCCGGTGTTGGTAGCGCACACCGTCAGAGTCAAACTGCAAAAAGTATTCTGGTTCGGATAATTTAGCCCATCCAGCAAACATACCTAAGCCAGCTCCAACAAACACCAAACCTTGCCACGGCTGCAACTGCTCTACCAAAATCAAACTTAATATAAATAGCAACATAACCACAGAGCTGCCTAACATTAAGCTAGCGCCACCACGACTTGCAGCACCTTGAACCCTGATTGGCGAAAATCCAACCGTGCTATCAGGCATATTATTTCCCCAGTGAAATCTGTATTTAGGCTGGTTATTCACCATTAAGGTTCTATATTGTGCCTAATTGATCTGCAGTTCAAGTGTGCTTACGCGACCAACGCCGGAGTGACTGCGATATTAGGAAATCTAAATCGCTGTTTCTTCCATACAATAACGCAGGGTTTTATATCGTCGTTTATTTGGGGTTACTGTGGCAAAATTGCATTCAAAATTAATTTGGCTAATTCTGATCATCTTGCTGGTGTTTGTTGCCTATTTGTACTGGGTGCCAAGCCAAAAAGTTGATGGACGTCGTGGCGGCGCAGCCGTAGCAGTAAGTACTGCAAAAGTGGAAACCAAAGCCATGATCCGCAGTATCAGCTCGCTAGGTACCGGCATTGCAAACAACTCCATTACCTTAACTTCGCCTACCAGTGACTTTATTACCGAGCTTAATATACGTGAAGGCAAATTAGTTAAACGCGACGAAGTTATTGCCCGCTTGCACGATGTGGAAGAGCGCGCTCGGGTTACTGAGCTACAAGGCATACTGGTAGACCAAAAGCGTCAGTTAGACCGTCTGAAAAACTTAGCAACCACTCAAGCTACCGCGCAGCAAATGCTGGATGAACAACAAACCAAGGTAAATACCACATTAGCCCAACTGGATATTGCCACCGCACAGTTAGCAGAAATGACAATTACAGCGCCCTTTGATGGCTACCTGGGGTTACGACAGGTTAGCCAGGGTGCTTATATTAACACTGGCACGGCCATTACCACCCTTGATGACTTAGCTGTTTTGCGAGTTGCTTTTAGTGTGGCTGAACATTATTTGGCCGAGATTAAAGTGGGTATGCCATTAACAGTAACTAATGCAGCCTATGGTGATGTGCGTTTTGCTGGCACCGTCAGTGCAATAGATACCCGACTAGACCCATTAACTCGCACCGTTACCGTGCACGGCACTTTGCCCAATGATGATTTACGCTTGCGCCCGGGCATGCTACTAAACGTAAATCTGGTGTTGGAACAACATGTAGCGAAACAAATCTCTGAAAAAGCACTGGTCCCTCAGCAGCAAAAACAATTTGTGTATAAAGTAAGTGCTGACAATACCGTCCAGCAAGTTGAAGTAACTATTGGTCAACGCATACCTGGTTGGGTCGAAATAATAGGCGGCTTGGAAGAAGGCGATGAAGTGGTGGTTGAAGGCATTCAGAAACTGCGCTCTGGCGTTACTATTAATCGTGTCGGGGGCTGATTATGTGGCTATCTGACACCTCTGTTAAACGCCCGGTTTTTGCCACTGTTGTAAACTTACTGCTGGTAGTATTTGGCATCGTTTGCTTTACGATGTTGCCCCTAAGGGAATACCCGGACATTGATACCCCTATTGTCAGTATCAGCACGAATTATCCGGGTGCATCAGCTGAAATAGTCGAATCAAAAATTACCCAGCTTCTGGAAGATCGTATAAGTGGTGTAGAGGGTATCAAAAATATCAACTCCACCAGCCGCAATGGCCGTTCTAACATTACCATTGAATTTAATGTTGAACGAGATATTGATTCTGCTGCTAACGACGTACGCGATCGTGTTTCACGTGCGCTGAATAACTTACCCGATCAAGCAGATCCACCAGAAGTGTCAAAAGCAAGTGATGACGAAGACACCATTGCCTGGTTTGTGCTTAACAGTGAAAACATGTCGTCACTGGAGCTTACCGACTATGCAGACCGATATATTGTTGAACGCTTTTCTGTGGTCGATGGTGTAGCCCGCTTACAGCTGGGTGGCGCACGTGATTATGCCATGCGTATTTGGCTAAACCGCGATGCCATGGCATCGCGTGGTGTTACGGTACAGGATATAGAAAGCGTATTGCGGGCAGAAAACGTAGAGTTACCTGCCGGTAATATTAAATCTACCGATCGTGATTTCACCGTTCGCGTGGTGCGAGCCTACAAAACGCAACAAGATTTTCGCCGTCTGGTGATAAAGCGCGGCAATAACAACTATCTGGTGCGCTTAGGTGAAGTTGCTGAGGTGCTACTAACGGCTGAAAATGAAGAAAGTGAATTCCGCGGTGACGGCAAAAACTTACTTGGTATTGGTATTATTAAGCAATCAAAAGCCAATACCCTTGAGGTGGTGCGTGCTGCCCGCGCAGAGATGGAACGCATAAAAGAAACGCTGCCTCAAGGCACAACCATTGAACCCGGTTACGATTCATCACTCTTTATCGCTGAGTCCATCAAAGAGGTATACAACACCCTAGGCATTGCTATGGTGTTGGTTATCATCGTTATTTTCTTATTTTTGGGTAATATTCGCGCCACCTTTATTCCGGCCGTTACGGTGCCGGTTGCTCTGGTTGCCGCCGTTACCGTGTTATTTGCACTGGATTTCTCCGTCAACTTACTCACCTTGCTGGCGATGGTTTTAGCCATTGGTCTGGTCGTAGATGATTCCATTGTTGTGCTGGAAAATATATACCGCCGCATTGAACTGGGCGAGCATCCACTGGTAGCCTCTTATCGTGGTGCTCGTGAAGTCGGCTTTGCTGTAGTGGCCACAACGCTGGTATTAATATCGGTATTTGTGCCATTAGTCTTTATGCAAGGCCAGTTGGGAAAACTCTTCACCGAATTTGCGCTGGCCATTGCCGCCGCCGTCGCATTTTCCAGTGTCACGGCACTGACGTTATCTCCCATGCTGTGCAGCAAATTACTCACCCACCAAAAACGCGAGAGTAAGCTTGGCCTTTGGCTACATGCGGCTTTTCATAAATTGGAAAACGCATACCGTCGTCAATTAGAAGTCGTCTGCGCCACCCGCTGGCCGGTGATGATCGTTGTGGCGTTGTGCTTTGTTGCCAGCTACCTGCTCGTTAAGATGCTACCAAGTGAACTGGCACCAAGCGAAGACCGGGGTACATTTTTTGTGATGATGAGCCCGGCAGAAGGTGCCAGCTATGCAAGCAACAGCCGCAATATGCGCCTGATTGAAGATGTGTTGATGCCTTACTATCAACAAGGTGAGTTTAACCGGCTGTTAGTCCGGGTACCGGGTTGGGGTAACAGTGGTGGTGTTGCGATTGTTGGTACTGAAAACTGGCATAATGGTAAGCGCCGCACCAGTGAATTAATGGGTGAAGTTGGCAAAAAATTAAATGAAATCCCTGATGTACGCGCATTTACGTTTATGCGCAGTGGCTTAGGTGGTGGTGGTGGTGGTGGCCGACCCATTCAGTTTGTGTTGCAGGGCAATACTTATGAAGAACTGGCGCGCTGGCGAGACATTGTGCTGGAGAAAGCCGCTGAAAACCCAAATATTTTAATGCTAGATCACGATTATAAAGAGACAGTGCCACAGGTACTTGTTGAGATTGACACTGAACGTGCAGGTGATTTAGGTATATCCGTTGGTGCCATAGGGCGCTCTCTTGAAGCAATGCTTGGTGGGCGGCGAGTAACCACCTTCCTTGATCGGGGTAAAGAATACGATGTTATCATTGAAGGTAAGGATGACGATTTTACCGCACCGGGTAGCATTACAAACGTGTATATCCGCTCTGAAACGTCGGGCCAGCTGATACCATTAGACAACCTGGTAACATTGCGCGAAGAGGCGACGTCATCAAGCTTAAACCGCTACAACCGCATGCGCAGTATTACGCTTACCGCCAGCATGGCGCCAGGCTACAGCCTCGGCGAAGCGCTGGAATACTTAGAACATATTGTGCATACCGAAATACAAGACACTGTAGGCATTGATTACAAAGGCGAATCATTGCTGTATCAGGAAAGTGGTAGATCAACACTGATGGTATTTGTGCTGGCGTTACTCATCACTTACCTGGTGTTGGCGGCTCAGTTTGAGAGTTTTATCCATCCGCTGGTTATTTTAATTACCGTACCACTTGGCTTGGTCGGTGCCCTATCCGGCTTATATTTTAGCGGTATGACGCTGAATATTTATAGCCAGATAGGCCTGGTGATGCTGATAGGCCTTGTCGCTAAAAACGGTATTCTTATTGTCGAGTTTGCTAACCAGTTACGTGATTCGGGTGTGGCTTTTACCACGGCGATACAGCAAGCGGCTACGCAACGTTTACGGCCTATTGTGATGACCGCGTTTACAACAGCAATGAGCAGTATTCCGCTTATTTTGGCCAGTGGGCCAGGTTCGGAAAGCCGTATGGTAATTGGTATGGTGATATTTTCTGGCGTGGCGCTGGCAACATTAATGACGATATATGTAGTACCAGTAACTTATATGGTTTTCGCGCGCAACACCGGTTCGCCCAAACGCCTGGAGCAAAAATTACATAAATTGGAAAAGGAAGCCCCAGACGAGCACGCTGCCGATGAAATACATCCAAGCTAACGCAATAAAACCATAGGTAATGCTAAACAGTTAAGGTTGAAGATACCATCGGTTTGCCCAAACTAACACGCCGTAACCCCTCCCTGGGGGCTCGTTTCAGCCCATCCAGGGTTTCAACCGTTAGTTTAGGGCAAACCGATTGTGCTTAACTATTCAGCCTTAACATAGCCACATTTTATATCCAACGTTAAAACGGTAAGGCTTTGGCATCCCAATTTAATAGCTTACCGCTTTGTTCAGGCTGCACAGCGGCTACAACCTGCGCCAGGCGCTCTGCGGTATTGGCAGCACTTTGTAATTGCCCCGGCGGTAAATTCGTCTGAAACGGCTCAGACATTGCGGTGTTTGTTGTACCGGGATGCACACTTACCACTACCGCGCTTGGGTTTAACCGGCGCACTTCAATACTGATGTTTTTCACCAACATATTCAACGCAGCCTTACTCATACGATAACTGTACCAGCCGCCAAGCGCATTGTCAGTGATACTGCCTACCTTGGCGCTAAGAACAACAACCTTTACTCCCGCTGTTTTAGTGATATAGCTAAATAACAATTGCAGGTATTGTGCAGGTACCGCGACATTAGCGTGCAATCGTTGCATAAGTATTGCCGTATCTAACTGTCGAATGGTTTTTTCTGGCATCGCCGCGTCGTCATGCAGCACACCATTACATATAAATATAACCTCAGGTTGCTGTTCTAGTGCCAGCTGCACACACTGTGCGCTGTGTGCTGGGCTTTGTAAGGTGTCTTCAAACCAATGCCAGCTGTTTTGAGTTGGCGCTTTTTGCCTGCTGATCACAGTAACTACTGATGCGGTGGCCGCGTAATGCTGTGCCAGCGCAGAACCAATACCGCCACTGCCACCAATAACTAATACCGATTTAGTCATAACTTAATGCCCTTGCCAATTGATAACCACTTAACCATGCGTTTTCAACCCGACCACCATTGAGCCAATCACCACACAACCCCAGAGATAAATCTGTACGATAAATATGACTATGCACCGGATAATCTGGCGCTTGCTGCGCATAGCGCCAGCGGTGACACAAAGTTTGCATAACACTGATGTCCTCGCCCAGCATACGCTGTAACTCAGCGACGGCCACTTTACTAATTTGTGCTGCGTCAGCTTCCAGGTGCAATTGTGAAAAAGCAGGAGAAAAATGCACAAGCCACTGCTCACCTGGGGCCCGTCCGGTTTTGCTATTTTGCCGGGCTAGCCAACTAACGGCATTGTCACCTTTGACAAAAATGCCATCAAAGGGCACCGATGTTGCCGCATCAAGTTCAATATTCACCGACCAGCACGGTAGCAAAGCTTCGGCGTTAAACAGCGCCTGCAGTTGTGGTTGCTGTAGTAGGTGCTCAGCTAGCAACATGGCCGCTTGCTGCTGCGGCAAGGCAATTACCAACTGGCTAAAATGGCCAAGATGCTGCTCATCGCTATAAAGCTGCCAATGTGTACCATCATATTTAATCGTGGCTACGCGGCATGGGCTGTTCAGCTTAACCTGCTGCAACAATTGCTGTACCGGCTTTTGCATAGATGGTAAGCCAATATATCTTGTTGTCTGATCGGGTGAAGCACCTAGTACGCCGTTTTCATAAATAGCTAATCGACTCTGCCAGGGCGTAATAACACCCAGGGTCAGCCAATTTTCGCACTGGCGCTTAAATGCTGCAGCGCGTGCCGTAAAATATTGCGCACCTAAGTCAAGATAGCCGTCAGGCGTTCGTTTACTGCTCATGCGGCCCCCGGCGCTGCGGCCTTTGTCAAATACCACAACATCAAGGCCCTGCTTCACTAGCTCACTAGCACAAGCCGCGCCGGCAATGCCCGCGCCTATCACAGCTATAGTCAAAGTACTTCCCTTGCTTTATCAGTAAACGTTATAGTACGACTCGGTATTTATTCACGATCAGCCACTAAGCCAATTGCCCGTATCATTCGTACTAGATGCCAAATTACTGTACTGTAAAACATCATCATCAGGAGAAACACGTGGCCAGTCAAACTGCAACCTTCGGCGCAGGCTGTTTTTGGTGTTTAGAAGCCGCCATGAACCAGCTTAACGGCGTGACACAGGCGCTAAGTGGCTATATGGGCGGCGCAGAAAAAGATGCCAATTATAACAGAGTATGCGCTGGCGATACCGGGCATGCTGAAGTGGTGCAGGTTGAATTTGATGACGAGGTTATCGACTTTGAACAACTTTGTCTGATTTTTTTTAGCTTGCACGACCCAACGCAGCTTAACCGTCAAGGCAATGATGTCGGTACACAGTACCGTTCGGTAATTTTTTATCACACTGAGCAACAACACAACCTGGCATTACGCTTGATATCTGAGCTTGCAGCGCAGCAGGTATTTAATGGCGACATTGTCACTGAAGTGAGCCCGGTAAGCCGTTTTTTTATCGCTGAAGCTTATCATCAACAGTATTTTATCCAGCACCCGGAACAGGGCTACTGCCAGTTTATTGTGGCGCCAAAAATGGCAAAGTTTCGGCAACGTTATCAGGCGTTTTTAAAACCATGAAAGTGTTTATCGCGATGTTTATTCTGTTGCTAAACATCATCTATCCTGCGATTGCGGAGGATATAGTTGAACTGCAGTTTTGTTATGAAGATAAGCAACTATTACCTTACTACACGGGTGCTGGCTCACAGGTTGCCAGCCCGCCTGGTGTAACGATTGAACATTTACAGAACAGTGTAAAGCAGCTACCTCAGGTAAAGCTGACGCTGCAACGCAAACCCTGGCTTCGCTGCTTACAATTATTGCAACAAAATAAGGTTGATGCGCTTGTGGCAACCTATGACGAATCACGCCGCAACTTTGCGGTTTTTCCGCTCGATGCGCAGAGCCAGCCCAACGCCAATCTAGCGCTAAGTCAACATGCGACGTGTCTGGTGCAACAACCAGGCAAAAACGTATTAGAACGCGCCGCTGAAGGTATCGTTATCGCCCGACCGCTGGGTTATGTGATGCCTCAGTACCCTGAAGGGGTGACGACGGTACAAGTGCAATCTCAGCAACACGCTTTTGATCTGGTAAAGCAAGGCCGGGTGGATGCCACAACCACCTTGTGTGAAGTGAATCAGCTGCCGTTACCTGATAATTATGTGTATGGCTTGCAAGTAAACTATCCACCACTTTACAGCACCACCGGTTATCTGGTGTTTAGCAAAGGCTTTTACCAACAGCATACTGAGCTTGCGGCAAGTTTATGGCAAACCTTACAGCATACCCGTGATGCCAACCGTTATTACCAGTATTTGCTACTAAACGACAACGATATTACCCTACCGACAGAGCGTGAAAACTAATCCACGCTATTGTCAGTAAGGGTTTTGCAGCCATTAACCCGGGCTGTAACGCAGGCTAATGCCAACGTTTGCGCCAGCGGTAGTATAACCAGCACTGGTTTGATAATTTTTATCAAACAGGTTATCCAGTTTCGCCCTCAGTTTTAAGGCGGGCGTTAGCTGATAATCCGCGCCAATACCCCATAGCGTAAAACCACCCAGGTTGGCGACACTCGCATACATGCCCTGATACGTCGAACTCTGGTAATCTGCTGTGATAAAGGCCGACCACTTATCTTCGACAATGCTACCGCGCCAATTCAGTGTGTTTTTTGGCCGTCGTTCCAACTTTAAGCCGCTACTTTGGTTTTCAGTATCAAGCCAGGTGTAGGCCAAATTACTGCTAAACTGCTGCCACTGCTGCTGCACACTAAACTCTACGCCTGAAATTGTTGCCAATAGCACGTTCTCAGCCCGTTCTACCCCTTGGATCAAGTTGGTGACGTCACGATCAAACCAGGCAAGCTGTGCACTAAAGTCTTGTTCAACAAAGCGCAGAGCAACCTCATCTGATACTGACTCTTGCGGTTTCAGTTCAGGATTAGCATAGCCCGGATAATACAGTTCGTTAAACGATGGCGTTTTAAATGCTGTACCCCGGCTGGCTCGCAGCATCCACTGCTCTGTCAGCTGATACCCTGCTGCCAGTTGCCAGGTGTTTTGGCCGCCGTATTGGTTGATCAAATCACGGCGCAGTGCAGCTTCGAGTTTTAGCGCATTGAGCTGATAATGCAGACCGGTAAACAAGGCGCGGTTTATACGGCTGGTTTTTTCGTAAGGCGTGGACGAACGATCGACCTTCTCCTGATACCAGTCCCCCCCCGCCAGCAACGTTAGGCTGGTGCTTAGGCTGGTCTGGGCCTGATAATTGAACTCATCGCGCGCAGTGATAAAAGGGCTGCGCGAGTCGGGGCCATAGCTAGCTTCGCTGTCAAGATTACGGCTAAGTTGTGCCTGGTGCTGCCAACGCCCAAGTTGCTGCTGCCAACCCAGTAAGTAAGTGCGGTTAAATGTATCAGCGGCATCTTCGTTGCCATAGCTGGTATCAAACTCGTAATAACCAGAATTAACATCGGCTTGTGCCGTCCACAGACCAAGTTCAGTCTGGTAATCTGCGGCTACTTTAATAAATTTTTGCTTGTAGCCATCGCTATCGCTATCAAGTTCTTTACGCACATTAAAGCCATCGGCACGGCTTACACCGGCACTGGCTCGCAACGTCAGTTGCTCAACGTGCTGGCTAACGCTGAGATCTGTGCCGGCCTGGCCGTAACTGCCAATATTGACATTAAGCTCGACTGCATTACTTCGTCGGGTCGTTATGGCAATAACACCAGCAAGCGCGTCAGAGCCATACCATGCTGCACGAGGGCCACGTACCACTTCAATACGCTGAATCAACTCCAACGGTAGCATGGCAAGCGATTTATAGCCTAAGGTGGCAGAACCACTGCGCACACCATCAATCAGCACTAACGTATGGCCAACATTGCCACCGCGAATATACACTCCACTGGTTTGGCCGCGACCGCCGTCTCGCGATAGATTAATGCCCGGCAGCTGTGCCAACAAGGCGGGTAAATCGGATGCCTGGCGCGCGACGATATCGTCATGCTCAAGTACGGTTACACTCGCCAACACATCTTGCTGCGCAGTGGCAGTGCGATTGGCATAAATACTAATATGTTCGATATCGTCAGCATAAACTGAACAACAGGATGCGACCAACACGGCCGCCAAAGCAGGTTTAAACATCTAAGCTCCGAAAACGTGCCCACCGCACGTTTAATAAAGTGAAAGGATTTTTCTGGCCGGTCTCCGGGCTAACAACCTGCTTTCGCCTACATTCGCCTTCCCATCAAATGACAGTGGCATTGAATACAGTTCAGTTGTTTACCGTTGCGGGGGCAGCTCTGGATTTAAACCAGATTCCCGTTTACCTGCAGTTAGCTGCAGCACCTGAAAAAGCGGCTCCTTGCTGGAGCCGCGTGCAGTTTAGCGTGAGGAATGGAATTGTCAATAGGTGTCTGGATGGCCGAAGCCATGCAGTTAGTCACGAAAGTTTTTAAACTGGAAAGGTTGGCCTAAATCAGAGGTACGTACCAATTGCATCGCCGCTTGTAAATCGTCACGCTTTTTACCCGTTACCCGCAACTCCTCTCCCTGAATAGCCACCTGTACCTTAATATTGCTGTCTTTAACAAGTTTAATAATTTTCTTCGCTATGTCTTTATCGATGCCTTGCTTAATGCTGACAAAGCGTGTGACGAATTTACCATGACGCTCTTCTTTTTCAATTTTGAAACTATTAACATCCAGCTGCAGCTTGCTGGCTTTAATGGCAAAAATATCGAACAACTGCATCACTTGTTGATCCGCTTCAGCGGTCAGTTCAATCTGTTCTTTTTTTAGCTCAATTTTGGCGTTAACGCCACGAAAATCATAGCGGGTTTCAAGTTCCCGTTTAGCGTTCTCTACCGCGTTATTAGCCTGGTTAATATCAATTTCTGAAACAATATCGAATGAGGGCATTAAAAATCTCCTTAGCATAAGCCATTCTGTCTGCTGGTGATTATAACCAGAAAACTGTTACAATCCGAGCGCCATATAGGTTTGGGGGTGTATGTGTCACAAAGTTTTTATCGCTGGTTGTGCTTACTTTGTTTTTTTCTGGCTACAGCGAGCTTCTTGGCTGAACTCAACGGTCACCGTATTATTGCCGGCTTTGCCCATATTGATAAAGTCGCGCATTTTGGCATTTTTGCTATTTTGTCAGCGTTACTATGGAAAGGCTTTAAAGTGTCACCGGTGACCGCGTTAATCGTTTTAGGTGCCTATGGTGGCAGCATAGAGTTGGCACAACATTATTTTACCCGCCGACATGGCGATTGGTTCGACCTACTGGCAGATATTGGCGGTGTTATTAGCTTCTATCTGGTACGCAGCGTATGGCACCGAATACGTCCCCGCAGCCAGCGCTAAGCTGGACCATCGTTGGCCAAGGTGCTATTGGTTTATTGGCAGCCTGCAGGTTGTCATTGGCCGGAAACGCCGTTTCATTGTGGTTAAAAACTCCAAACATTATCAATATTGATTTCACTGAACAGCAGTTTAGTTACCCCCCAGCGATAGCGCCGTTGAATGCCGTGCTGGTGCCGGTTAAAAGCTATGCCATACTCGATGCCATTAAAGGTTTATTACCACATCTTAGCCCTGATGCTCAGCTGGTGCTAAGCCACAATGGTATGGGAACTATAGCGCAGGTAAAACCGTTGTTACTGCCCTCACAAGGGCTGTGGTTTCTTACCACCACTCACGGTGCACTTAAACAACACCATAATCTGTTTCACACCGGACAAGGGCAAAGTGTCATCGCGCCACTTAATAGTGCCGCCATAGCATGCTCTGAAGCGGTTACTCAGGTGATGGATATCGCCCTGGGACCAATAACATTAACCGATAATATATCGCCCTATTTATGGCAAAAATTGGCGATTAATGCAGTAATAAATCCACTAACGGCAATATATGATTGCCAAAACGGCCAACTAAGTGCTGCTGAGTATCGCAGTCAAATTGCGGAGATTTTAGCTGAGGTGTGCCAGTTGGCAACGCTAATGGGCATATCGCTGGTGTATGAAGACACGCTGGCAAAGGTGCAGCAGGTGATTATCCAAACGGCAAAAAATTACTCGTCTATGCACCAAGATGTAAAGCATCAAAGGCGCACTGAAATCGCTGCAATAAATGGCTTTGTGGTAGAGCAAGCGGCACGCTATCAGTTAGCCGTGCCGCAAAATGCTGTTTTATTACAACGGGTAATACAATTAGAACAGGCTTACGGTCGATAAACCGCCACATTAGCGTAGCCTTGCTCTTGTAAAATTACCGCTTGTAACCGGCTCATAACACCGCGATCGCAATAGCAGTAGTACTGTTTAGTCTGATCTAAATGACTAAATTGTGATGCCAAACGAAAAAAGGGCAACTCTACCACCGCATGATTGGCCACGGTTAACGGCTTAAGTTCTGTCTCTTCCGGGCTACGAATATCCAATACTATGGCATCAGCCGGCAGCTCGGACAGTTCTGTTACAACATGTGCTTGTTGGTCAGCCTGATAATCAACGGTACGAATATCAAGCACCTTCGCCTCTTGAACTGCCTGATCCAGCACGGCGAAATTAAACTTTTGCTCGTTCAGCTCTACATCGGCAAGCACTGCATTAACTGTCGGCTTGTTTGAGATAACACCACAATATTCAGGCATGCTCTTGGCGATATCTTCTGCACCAATCTTGCGCGCTATATCGACAATCTCTTGCTTATCCTGGTAGATAAGTGGCCGTAGCACCAACATGTCGGTTACCCGATCAATGACATTTAAGTTGGCAATAGTTTGGCTGGCAACCTGGCCAATACTTTCGCCGGTAACCAAGGCTTTAATACCCAGATTCTCGGCGACGCTGGCCGCAGCGCGCATCATCATGCGCTTTAATACAACGCCCATTAAACCGCTGTCTATATTCTCCAGTATCTGCTCTACCACTGGGGCGAAGTTAACACTAACAAACTTCACTTTGTGCGACAGGCTGTATTTTTGCCAAATAAGATGAGACATTTCCCGCACACCCGCTTCATGTGCTGCGCCACCCAGGTTGAAAAACAGATAATGGGTTCTAACCCCTTTACGGATCATTAAGTAACTGGCAACTGCGGAGTCATACCCGCCAGAAATAAGCGATAAGGCGTCGGATTGGGAAGGCAACGGAAAACCGCCCATGCCCTGATACTGCCGACGCACCATGATCAACACATCTTTTCTGACTTCCAGCGCTACTACAACATCAGGTTTTTTAAGCTGTACCCGCGCGGTAGAAACAAGCTGATTTAACCCACCACCAATATAGCGTTCCGCTTCAATTGATGAAAAAGTATGCTTGCCTTCACGCCTTACCCGCACACAGAAAGATTTATTTTCTAACTGATCGGCATAAACCAAAGCAACCTGTTCGTAAATGTCATGCAAAGAGGTAAAGCTACTCGATTGCATTTCAGAGAATTGCATAATGCCCGGAATGCAACTTAACCGCTCAACAAGCTGCTGTTTTATTGCCAGCTCGTCTCCGGGATAACGTATAGTGAGGTGGTCGTAACTATTTTTAACGTCAATATTACTGTCTACCCGAAGCACAATCGTTTTGATATTGCGTTCGAGTAATAATGTCTGGCGTTTACGCACCGATTTGCTTTTGATGGCAATTTCCGGGTGCAATTTAATAATAAATTCAATCATCGCTTAGCGGCACAGTATCAGCAGAAAAAAAGTGGCGCAGATTATAGCGGATCTCTGGTTAAAGACCTAATCTGCGCGATTACGTTAGTCACTTCGTTTACTGAGCTGGCGCTTCCAAACTAATAGGATCCGACTCTTTTGCCTTACCCTGCATAATGGATATTTCTACCCGTCTGTTACGCCGCCGGTTGAGTTCCGAATCGTTAGGTACCAGAGGTTTAGTATCGGCATGGCCAACCACGACTAGACGAGTGCGATCGAATCCGTCTGCTTTAATCATCTCAGAGCCAACAGAAACAGCACGTTTTGCAGACAAATCCCAATTGTTACTGTGCAGCTCGTCAGAAACCTGAATATCATCGGTATGACCGGTTACCGTAATCTCACCCGGCACATCGTTCAACAGACTACCAATACGCTGAATAATGGGCTTAAACCGGGGCTGGAGAAACGACGACCCAGAGGGGAAAGCACCATTCTCGCGAATACGGATAATAATTTGCTGCCCTAGTGATTCAAGCTCAATAGCACCATCAACAATTTGCTTCTGCAGTTGTTCGGCCAGCTTTTTAACCATTTCATTGGTTTGTTCTTGTTGCGCTTCAGACTGCGCATCGGCACTGGCTTGTTCGCCGTCCATGATTTCTTCGGCGTTACTAACTGATTGGCCCCCACTTAAATCTTCACGTTGCTCCTGGCGACCGCCAGCAGAGTCTTCTTCACCGGCTTGAAATTCAATCATCTGCTGCGTAATTTCTATTGTTTGCTGCTGCAGGGTTTCAATAGGCGTAGGATCAGGCCGCCCTGGCCGAAACTCCATCGCAATGACGCTGGTGCCTTTGGGAATATCTTCTACTTCAATTTTATTCTGGACACCAAAAGCAAATTTCATGGAGCCGGCAATTTGCTTAAATTTCAGCACATCCATCTCGGAAAACGCGAGCAGCAGTACAAAGAAACACATTAACAGTGCCATTAAATCTGCAAAGGTGCCCATATAGGCTGGCAACCCCGGCGGTGGGCATTTACACTCTTCGGCTTCATCACTCATATCTTACTCCGCCGCAGCCGGTTCACGTTTACCCTGCGCCAAATAATTACGCAATATGCCTTCAATTACTTTAGGATTTTGCCCATCCTGGATGCCTAAAATCGCATCCAGGATTAATTGATTATTCTGTTTTTCCTGCACATTTCGAATAGCTAGTTTATCGGCCAGTGGAATGGCAATAACGTTTGCAACAAAAGCGCCATAAAGGGTTGTAAGCAAAGCAACCGCCATTGCAGGTCCAATGGCTTTAGGGTCATCCATGTTAGACAGCATGGCAACGAGGCCAACCAGAGTACCTATCATGCCCATCGCCGGAGCCACATCGCCCAAGCTTTTAAAAATAGCTATCGCCGTCTCATGCCGCTTTTCGGTCAGGCTAATATCTTTTAACAAGGTAGCCCGCACTACATCGGCGTCGTGCCCATCTACCAGCATGTTGACACCTTTTTGCATAAAAGCATTGGGTATTTCAGCTTCTTCAAGCGCTAAAAAACCACCTTTGCGAGCAGAGTCAGCTAATTGAACCGCTTTCTCAATCAGTTCTTCCGGCGCTTCAATCTTAAACATAAAGGCTTTTGCTGCCGCCTTACCGGAACCGAAAAACTGCGACAAAGTAAATTTGGAAATAACAACAAAAATTGAGCCACCAAAAACAATAAGAACAGATACGGTGTCCATAAACATACCGACATTACCGCTGCTACCTAAAACCATGGCCATCACAACAAAGCCAATTGCGCCTAACATACCAACGAGGGTAGCTATATCCACTCTTATCTCCTTAAAATCTACATCAACCGGGGCATTGTCATTATAGGTTTATTCTAGACAATAACTGTTTATCGACAATACAGCACAATGTTTGAGTATAATTTACGTGAAATTATCTATTTAGCCTTTCACTTGTGCTTTCCGATTGACCATAATAGCCTGCTAAGGTACCTTTGCGCACACTTTTTCCGGGGGTAGTATGAGCAAAAAAAAAGCTGATTTGAGCCAGTTTGAACAAACCTTGTCTGAACTTGAACAGATAGTACAACAACTGGAACAAGGAGAACTTTCTTTAGATCAATCTTTAGCCCAATTTGAGCGTGGTATTACCCTTGCGCGCCAAAGTCAGCAGTTGCTGCAAACGGCTGAGCAAAAAGTACAGATCCTGATGCAACAACAGCAACAGGAATCACTGCTACCGTTTGAACCTGATCAAGGGGATTAAGGTGTTACCAGCCAATTTACCGATGTATCAGCAACGGGTAGAACAGCATCTGCAACAACTGCTAACTGCACGTCAGCAAACCTCACCGCGGCTGCTTGAGGCTATGTCATATAGTTTATTGCTGGGCGGCAAGCGTATCCGGCCTTTTTTGGTATACAGTTGCGGCACCATGTTAGGTGCAAGTCTGCACGACTTAGACGGCCCTGCCGCCGCATTGGAAGCCCTGCACAGTTATTCATTGATACATGATGACTTACCCGCAATGGACAACGATGATTTACGTCGCGGAAAGCCCACTTGCCATAAGGCGTTTGATGAAGCCACTGCAGTGCTGGCGGGTGATGCTTTGCAAACCCTGGCTTTTGAGGTTTTAAGTAGTCACGACTATCAACACTGCACACCTAAAGCGATATTGCATATGGTGCAATGTTTTGCTAAAGCGTCTGGCTACAGTGGCATGTGTGGTGGCCAGGCGATTGATTTAGCCCAGACAAACCAAAGCACAAACTTAGTGCAGCTTGAACAGATGCACAGGCTGAAAACAGGTGCCCTGATAGAGTGCGCGGTGCAGTTGGCATGGTTATGCAGCCCCAATCAACAATCAACAGAATTAGATACATTACTGCGCTTTGCACGTGCGTTAGGGCTGGCATTTCAAGTGCAGGATGATATTCTCGATATTGAAAGTGACACGGCCACGCTGGGCAAACCACAAGGCTCAGACAGCAAGGCAAACAAATCAACGTACCCGGCATTGTTGGGGTTGGAGAATGCCAAAGCCAAAGCTCAGCAATTATATCAAGAAGCACTGAACGCTCTGGCTAGCTTACCGTATAACACTGATGAATTACGCGCTTTTGCGCAGTATATTATCGAACGCAAGTTTTAACACAGGCATGGATTATGGCGTTAGATATTAACGATTACCCGTTATTGGCTCAGGCTAATTTACCCGAGCAATTACGGCAGTTACCACAGGAAAAACTTCCGGCGTTGAGTGCGGAACTTCGCGGCTATTTGTTGCAAAGCGTTAGCCAAAGCAGCGGTCATTTCGCCTCTGGTTTAGGTACTGTTGAACTGACAGTAGCTTTACATTATGTCTATAACACGCCGTTCGATCGCGTGATTTGGGATGTTGGTCATCAGGCGTATCCGCATAAAATTCTTACCGGACGTGCTGAACGTATGCATAGCATTCGGCAAAAAGATGGCTTGCACCCGTTTCCGTATCGCGATGAAAGCGAATATGACGTGTTGTCTGTTGGCCATTCCAGCACGTCAATAAGTGCGGCCTTGGGCATGGCAATTGCCGCGCAACAAGCACGCAATAACCGCAAAGTCGTTGCCGTTATTGGCGATGGCGCCATTACTGCGGGTATGGCATTTGAAGCATTAAATCATGCCGGTGAAGTGCGCCCGGATATGCTGGTTATTTTAAATGATAACGAAATGTCGATATCAGAAAATGTCGGTGCATTAAACCGTTACTTTGCCAGAATTTTATCCGGTAGTTTTTACACCAGTTTACGTGAAGGCGGTAAAAAAATACTTCGTGGCGTGCCACCGCTGCATGAACTGGCTAGCCGGGCCGAAGAACACTTCAAAGGTATGGTTACGCCAGGCACGTTTTTTGAAGAATTAGGCTTTAATTATATTGGCCCAATTGATGGTCACGATGTGCTGGGCTTGGTTGATACCATTCGTAACATGCGTAATCTAAAAGGCCCTCAACTGCTGCATATTGTAACCAAAAAAGGCAAAGGCTATGCTCCGGCAGAAGCGGATCCTATTGGTTATCATGCAGTGTCTAAATTTAACCCGGCCGATGAAAAACAGCCGGCAAAAAAAGCTAGCTTGCCAACATTTTCGAATATTTTTGGTAACTGGATTTGTGACATGGCAGCTCAAGATGAACGCTTGCAAGCCATTACACCTGCCATGCGTGAAGGCTCAGACTTAGTTCGTTACTCTAAAACCTACCCTAAACGCTATTTTGACGTTGCTATCGCCGAACAACACGCGGTAACGCTAGCTGCCGGGCTTGCGATTGAAGGGTTAAAACCAGTAGTGGCCATTTACTCCAGCTTTTTGCAACGAGGCTATGATCAGCTTATTCATGATGTTGCCTTACAGAACCTGGATGTATTATTTGCCATTGATCGAGCTGGCATTGTCGGTGCAGACGGCCCTACTCATCAAGGAGCCTTTGATATCAGCTTTATGCGCTGTATCCCCAATATGGTGATTATGGTGCCATCTGACGAAGATGAGTGCCGGCAGATGTTATATAGCGGTTATCAGTTTAATGGTCCGGCGGCAGTACGATATCCGCGCGGTTCAGGTACAGGCATTGCGCCACAGTCAAACATGCAGTTAATCCCCATAGGCAAAGCTAAAGTCGTTCATCAAGGCAAGCGTGTTGCTATACTGGCTTTTGGGCCTTTACTAGCCGAATGCCAGCACGTTGCTAAACAACTTGACGCCACCTTGGTCGACATGCGTTTTGTTAAACCGCTGGATGCAGCTTTGTTGACGGAGCTTGCCGGACACCATGAGCTGTTTGTTACGGTTGAAGATAATGCCATTATGGGTGGTGCAGGCTCTGCGATAAACGAATTTGTCGCTAACGATACATTGGCCATTAGCTGTTTGAATATTGGCTTGCCAGATCAGTTTATTAAACATGGTAGCCAGCAAGAAATCTATGCCGAATTGGGTTTAGACAGCACAGGTATTCTCGCGAGTATCCAACACCGGCTTAAATAAAAAAGTAACGTTGACAGCACAACAAGCCCGCAGCTAAAGCGGGCTTTTTTTGTGTCAGAAAAGCGAATTTTTTAGTTCAAAGTGTGCCAAACCTGCTGCCAAAAGTCGCTCAACTTGCGCTTCAATATGTGACGAATCTTCAAACTCAAAGGCGTCAACCTGCTGGTCAAACACAATAGTAGCCACCCCATTCTTACCAGCATGTTTGACATGATAAAGTGCCATCTCTGCTAGCTGTAATGATATTTCCCAGTTAATCAGCTGGCCGCCAAGTAATTCTAGTGGATACACTGCATAGCCCACCGAACAGGAGAGCCTGGTACGGTGTCCATCAGGCAAACTAAAGACGGTTTTGCCAATAAGCTCATTTAAACGAAAGCTAAACTGCGGAACCAGCTCTATCTGAATATCCCGCAATACCAATACAAATTCTTCACCGGCAAAGCGCACCACATAATCTGACCCCCGGGTTTCACGAATAAGCAATGCGGCCACTTGCTGAATACAGCTATCACCGGCACTATTTCCATATTGGTCATTGATTTGTTTAAAGTTATCTAAATCGAGATGAATTAAGGCAACGCATTTCCCCTGAGACTGCATAGACTCTCTGTTACGCTGGAAATGCTCAATATCTTTAGGTAGCTGCTCAAACATAAACCGACGATTACGTAGTCCGGTTAAACTGTCTTTGTGCGTTAGCAGCGTTAGCTGTTCATTGACTTCGTTTAGTTTAAGATTGCTGTTTTCCAGCTCCTGCGTGCGCTGCCTTACCAAACGTTCCAGCTGCAATTGCTGATTAACGGTGTTGCGCCGTAGCAGCCACAAAATACCATAAAAGCAAAATAAAATAAGGATCAGCCATAAACCACGGTAAACCAGGGTTTCATCAAAACGTTTTGGAATAATAAGCTGCAGTTGTGCGGATTGATTATCAGTCCACACACCACTATCAAACCGGCTTTGTAAACGAAAGACAAAATGTCCCGGAGTCAGGTTAGTGTAAACGGCTTCACGGCGCTCTGCGACGTCGTGCCATTGTTGATCAAACCCTTCCAACTGATAACGAAACTGTAACGCGGCAGGTTTAATAAATTCCAACGCGGAGTATTTCACCGTAAAATTACGATCATCAAGATCCAACACCAAGCGCGATTGTTGATTTTCAATGACATATTGTCGTTGGCCCTGGACCATTTTAATAACCGGCAACAAATCCCCTGCTCGTTTTCGCTCCAACTTAAGCGGTACTGCAACCACCCCCTTGAGTGTCGGATACCAATATTGATTTTGCCAGCGCACTACTTTTGCATGCCCAGCCCCATTACAACATCGTCCAGGAACGGTACCTAACTGACGGTCATACGGGCCAAGTATCTCGTCGGCTAAGACTATGTCTGTGGCTAAGTTAGGTAGTTCAGCGACATTTACACGAAAAATACCCTTGTTGCTACTTACCCACACCGTCGCTGAGTCGATATCATATATCAGGCTAACAACAGGACTATGCGGTAAACCATTTCCAGAGTGCCATTGCAACCAGCCACCTTGATTTTGCGAGATAAAAATACCGTCATCCAGTGTGGCAGCGATAATAGTGTTGTCCGGCAGTACAAGCAGTGCTGTTATGTAACTATTGTAAAGTGCTGAACCAACGCCAAGACGACTTAAATTACTGTCCTGATACTGGTATAAACCCCGCGTCGTGCCAAATACGACCCTACCTTGATGTTGTTGCAACACCGTAATATTTCGCGATTCTAATACATCATTCTCGACAAAAGGCGAGAGTACATTGTCACGGTAATGGTATAACCCCATTACCGTCCCTATCCAAAGTCCGTCAGTGTCATCGGGTTGTAACAGCCGAACTGCAAAACCGGTCAACTCGTCAAATTGGTTGCTCAATTTTGCACTACCGCGCTGATACCGTTTAACGCCGTGATCATTAGCTAGCCACATTTGCTCCGGATCCGGCCAGTACAGATCATGCACCGTGCTGGCGCCAAGTTGTGCAGCATCTAACAACCGGGTGTATTGTCCTTCTGCGGTAAGCTCGCCTATGTCAGACTGTCCAGCAATAAGCAACGTATTCGCTGGCGAGACAGCAACACTGCGGATCACTGGGTCGGCGTCAGCTGGCACAATACGGCGAATATTACCCACCGAAGCCCGATATATACCGTCACTAAAACTGGCTAACCAAATATTGTTATCTTTATCTTCAAAAATATCGCTAAACCACGGATAGCTGCCAAGCTCGTCGCCGGTGATGTGTTGCCAAGCCTGTTCATTATGTCGATGAAATAATTTTCGATGTGCCGAAATCCACCGGTTGCCCCGGCTGTCACGCAGTAGCTTATATACAGCCGTATTATTTTTATCCGGCAAATTGCATTTTGTAACGTTTCCAGCGCTATCAAGATGATAAAATCCAGCTTCACCAGCTATAAACAAATTGCCATCATCCCAATATAAATCGTAGATTGGTGTTTGCATTAGCTCTGCAGGTAATGGAAAGTTATCGGTATTTCCGTCAATATCAATACGAAATAATTTTTCGGCGCTGGCAACCCATACTTTATTGTCAACTAATTCCAGCTGACTTACCTGAGAGCGGATTTGTTCTACACGGCTTACTTTCCCATCCCGTACCCGGTACAGTAAATCAGCTGCCACCCATACTTCGCCTGGTCGGATCTCAACAATTGCTGTCACTTCAGACAATATTTGATAGCGATCAAATTTTAAGGTTACGGGATCAAAACCAGACAATCCGGATTTTGTTCCTACCCACATGTAGCCGTGACTATCGTTCAATAATCGGGTAACGGCATTACTTGCCAGATGCCGCTGAGATTCTTTATTGAAATGCTCAAACTGCGTTCCGTCAAACCGGTTAAGACCGTATTGTGTTGCAAGCCAGATATAGCCTTGAGAGTCTTGACTAATCGCGCGCACAGAATTGCTGGATAAGCCTTCTGCACTGCCCCAATGTTTGATATCAAAATCGTAGACAGATTGTTGGTTATACGCAGGCACATTTAGAGAACACAACAATAAAAACAACAGTACGGCTTTTTTCATTGCGGCCATCTCTTTCTCTAATAGGTTAACCCAGCGGTAAAAAGGGAATTAAAAGTTGCAACGAAGCCAATGCAGCCAAACCCGCCGCGATGTCATCCAGCATAATGCCAATACCACCATGAACAGATCTGTCCAACACGCTAATCGGCCAGGGTTTTACAATATCAAACAGTCGAAACAACACAAAGCCAACGAGTAGGGTTTGCCAATGAAGTGGCGCCCACAACATCGTGATACCTAAACCAATTATTTCGTCCCATACGATAGCACCATGGTCGTGTTCACCTATATCACGGGCAGTCTGACCACACAAGTAAACCCCGAGCGCGCTACCAAGCACAACAAAGGTTAGCAAATAAATGTTTCCTGCCCACAACAACAACACCACTAACGGAATAGCGGCAATTGTCCCCATAGTGCCCGGTGCTTTAGGCGACAAGCCACTGCCAAAACCCAGAGCTAGGAACTGATACCATTTTGTTAAATCAAATTGCACTTTATTCATCCGAAGTGCGTAAAACCAGTATGTTGATAAGGGAATGCCTGCTCACCATATTTAAGTTCTAATTTACCCGCTACACCGGTTATACGGCCAATACAACTAACCGCAACGCCATAAGGCGATAGCAACACATCCAGCGAGCCTCTCTTGGCCTCTGGTACGGTAAACAATAACTCGTAGTCTTCTCCGCCTGATAATGCCAATTGCATTGCCGTGGCAGTGTCACAGCTATCTTTAATTGCTTGCGACAAAGGAATTCGAGCAACGTCAACACTGGCTCCCACGCCTGAACGGGCTAAAATATGCTGAATATCGCTATATAAACCGTCAGATAAATCCATCGCACTGCTGGCGATATTGCGCAAAGCTTGCCCCAACGCTACGCGGGCAGAAGGATAATGAAAACGTTGTAAAATATGGGTTTGATGTTTCTTACTGACGTCATGCCGCCCCTGACACAACTGCAACCCCAACGCGGCATCTCCCAATGTCCCCGTAACGTAGATGTAATCACCCACTTTAGCACCACTGCGTGTAAGAGCCTTGCCACGAGGTACAATGCCTTTAGCAATCATCGTGAGACTCATAGGGCCGCGGGTTGTATCACCGCCGATTAATTGGCAGTTATAATATTCTGCTGTTTCATGAAGGCCAGCCGCGAAGGCCGAAACCCAGGCTTCATCAACTACGGGCAAGGTTAATGCTAACGATAACCAAGTTGGCTCAGCGCCCATGGCAGCTAAATCGCTGACATTAACGGCAACAAGCTTATGACCAAGGGCCCGCGGATCATCATCAGGAAAAAAATGTGTCCCTACAACCATGGTGTCCGTGGTTACAACCAGGTCGTAATTATCACGAACCTGTAACACGGCACCGTCATCCCCGACGCCAACAGCAGTATCGGAGCGCGCAGTACCACATTTGGAGAAATATTGAGCAATGAGTTCGAATTCACCCATAAAACTAAGAAGCCGACAAATGTCGGCACTCCTTCAACTTGGACGCAGAACGCGCACGGCTTTATCTAGAATACCGTTCACGAACTTATGACTATCGTCTGCAGCAAATGCCTTTGCCAGCTCGATAGCTTCGTTGATGATGACCTTATAAGGGACATCTAATCGGTATTTAAGTTCATAGGCAGATACACGAAGAATCGCTTTCTCTACGAAATCAATTTCATCAAATGGTCTATCTAAATAAGGCTTTAACGCCTCGTCCAGGGTTGCGTAGTTTTTTACCACACCGCGGACAACATCCTGAAAATAACCAACATCAAGATGTTTTACATTAGTTTCCAGCAACAATTGTTGCTCAATATCTGCAATCGGGTTTTGGCTGACATGCCAACTGTAGATACCCTGCACTGCAAGTGACCGTGACTGACGACGGGCATTAGGTTTCATTTCTGTGTCTCTTCCTGTTACAGCTTAGCTAGCAGGTTAACCATTTCCAGCGTAGACATAGCAGCCTCGCCACCTTTGTTGCCAGCTTTTGTGCCGGCACGTTCTATGGCTTGCTCAATACTATCAACGGTTAACACTCCAAAGGCAACCGGGATGTCATGTTGCATCATGACTTGCGAAATACCCTTGGTACACTCACCCGATACGTATTCGAAGTGAGGTGTGCCCCCACGGATCACCGCACCAAGTGCAATAATGCCATCATATTTTTTGCTGGCAGCCACACGCTGCACTGCCAATGGTAACTCAAAGGCACCCGGTACCCGTATAACAGTAATATCCTGCTCAGCCACATTACCAATACGTTGCAATGTGTCTACCGCACCGCTTAATAAACTTTCAACGATAAAGCTATTAAACCGCGCAACAACCAGCGCAAACTTTTTACCGTTGGCAGAAAATCCCGCTTCAATTACCTGCATAAGATGCCCTTAAAATCTGACCGCTCAAAATTAGCCGTGCATAATAGCACAACACTCATAAAACCGGCATAGTCTTTATCACGCCAGTACTGGCTTAATTAATCGCCTGCTAGCCATTACTCGCTAACATAATCGACCACTTCAAGACCAAAACCCGACAATGCATGATACTTTTTCGGCTGACTAAGCAGGCGCATCTTCTTTACACCCAAACTGGCGAGTATTTGAGACCCAACGCCAACTGTACGAGAGGTGCCCGCCCATGGCGTCGCTTTTGGTTTTTCGCCGTTATCCTCTGCCTCAAAACCCTGAACGGTTCGTATCAAGGCGTCGGTACTTTCATGTTTACCTAACAACACTAATACGCCACCATCACGGGCAATCCGCTCCATCGCTGTATGCAGCGGGAAGCTACGATTAGCCGCTCGATTCGCCATTAATAAGTCGCTGAACGTATCATGTAAGTGCACCCTAACCAGCGTGGGTTCATCCGCGCTAATGTCACCTTTTATCAAGGCAAAATGAATTTGGTTATCGATAGTGTCTTTAAAGGTTACCAGCTGAAAATCTCCCACTTCTGTAGGAAGCTGGCAACGGGCGACTTGTTCAATGGTGGTTTCGTTTAAATTCCGGTATTCAATTAAGTCCGCTATGGTGCCAATTTTTATGCCATGCTTTTTGGCAACAACTTCTAAATCTGGCCGACGCGCCATCGTACCATCGTCGTTTAGAATCTCAACAATAACAGCAGCAGGTTCAAGACCCGCTAACCGCGCTAAATCACAACCGGCTTCAGTATGGCCAGCCCGCACTAACACACCGCCATCCTGTGCCATTAATGGGAAAATATGGCCTGGCTGTACAATGTCTGAAGGTCTGGCGTCCCGTGCAACTGCGGCTTTCACCGTGCGGGCACGATCGGCAGCAGAAATTCCTGTTGTTACGCCTTCAGCGGCTTCAATTGACACGGTAAAGTTAGTGGCAAAAGGCGACTTGTTTGCATCTACCATCAGCGGCAATGCTAATTGCGTACAGCGTTTTCTGGTCAGGGTTAAACAAATTAATCCGCGCCCATGTGTGGCCATAAAGTTTATGGCTTCGGGCGTGACATACTCGGCGGCCATCACCAAGTCGCCTTCGTTTTCACGATCCTCATCATCCATCAGAATAACCATTTTCCCCTGACGAATGTCTTCAATTATTTCTGTAGGCGTATTCAGCTGCATAACCAACCCTATTTATAAAAAACCGCGCTGAGACAACAGCGCCATACTAACGCCGCCATTGGCTTTGTCGGTATCCTTGTGAAGTAAACGTTCCAAATAGCGGGCAATAACATCGACTTCCAGATGTACTTTAGTGCCCACTTCAAGGCGTGAAATTGTAGTTTGTGTGGCGGTATGAGGCACTATTGTTAGCCGCAAGGCGTCTTTATTTACTTCGTTGACCGTCAAACTAACACCGTCAATGGTAACCGAGCCTTTAGTTGCAATGTAGTGCGCCAATGCGTTTGGCAACGCCAACCAGATATGCCAGGACCTTCCAGCGCTTTCAATACGAACGACCTCTGTTACCCCATCAACGTGGCCGCTGACAATATGTCCACCCAAGCGTGTTGTAGGCAACATCGCTTTTTCCAGATTAATAACCTGCCCCCGCTGATAATGGCCGAATAAGGTATTGGCTAAGGTTTCTGACGACACGTCAGCACAAAAGCTATTTGCGCTTAGCTGGGTTACGGTTAAACATACTCCATTGCTGGCAATACTGTCGCCGAGCTTTACGTCGGTAAAATCTAAACTATTGCTGTGAATCGTCACCGTAAGATCTGCACCTTGACGCACGATCTCCGTAAGAGTACCCGTGGCTTCAACGATACCTGTAAACATAATTTCTCTCTTGTACCACTGAGATTAGAGTAAGTTGGCAGTAAGGCGAATATCCTGCCCTACCACACGTATATCGCTCCAGCTTAACTCTGGAACCTGCGTCAATGCAGTATATTGTGGCAATACCGCTAGCGGCTGCGCAGCGTTCCCTAGCAACTTGGGTGACAGGTAAACAATAAGTTCATCTACCAATTTTAACTGCAACAAAGTGCCCGCTAACGTGGCACCCGCCTCTACCCATAATGTATTGACTTGCTCACGCAACGCCAGATGTTGTAATAAGGCGGCAATATCAAACTGGGCATCATTATTCAGCGGACAATGGATTTGTCTGGCAATATTGGGTAATTGTCGGTCATTTTCAAGCTTACTGACACACAATAACACTTCGCCACCGTCAGAAAAAATGGCCAAATCATGCTTCAACAAACCATTTCTGTCCAAAATTACCCGCTTAGGTTGGCGCAGTTCACCACTGTCCAGCCTCCCAATATCTTGCTGTAGTTGTTCAGCGCGCAAGTTCAAACGCGCATTGTCAGCCAATACCGTAGTCGCGGTAGACAACACGGCACAACTTTGCGCCCGAAAATGCTGCACATCTGCACGAGCGGCCTCACCCGTTAACCACTTACTGTCACCATTAGCCAAAGCCGTGCGGCCATCGAGGCTAGCGGCTAACTTTAGCCGGACATACGGCCTTTGCCGTTCCATCCGACTTAAAAAACCCAGGTTTAATGCCCGAGCTTGTGTATCCAATAAGCCTATATCTACCTGCATACCGGCATTTCGCAGTATCGCTGCACCTTTACCCGCAACCTGCGGATTAGGGTCTTGCATCGCAATTACCACCCGGGAAATACCGGCCGCCACTAATGCTTCAGCACAGGGTGGCGTGCGACCATGATGACTACAGGGTTCTAATGTCACATAGCAGGTTGCCCCTCGGGCATCACTGCCGGCCTCTTGTAACGCAAACACCTCTGCATGAGGACCGCCGGCTTGTTTGTGATAACCACGTCCGACGATCTGACCGTTTTTCACTATTACAGCACCGACATTCGGATTCGGGCTAGTCGTATAGCGGCCAAGCTCTGCGAGCTGTAAGGCTAGCGCCATAAAGCCAGTATCTGCAGCACTAACCATTAGGATTTTTCTCCCAGGCGCGCAATTTCCTCGCCAAACTCACGAATATCCTTAAATGAGCGGTAAACAGAAGCAAAACGCACATAGGCCACCTTATCAACCTTGACCAGCTCGTCCATAATAAGATTACCCAGTAGCTGGCTGCCAATCTCCCGCTCACCGGTAGCGCGTAGCTGTGATTTAATTTTATTAATCAACTGCTCGATTTGCTCAGTCGCCACCGGTCGTTTTTCCAGTGAACGCAACAGGCCACTGCGCAGTTTATCTTCATTGAAAGGTTCACGAGAGCCATCGCGTTTAATAATGCGAGGCATCACAAGTTCTGCAGCTTCAAAGGTAGTAAAACGTTCATGACAGGCAAGACATTCACGTCGGCGCCTTACCTGATGGCCATCAGCGACCAGACGCGAGTCTATTACTTTGGTATCGTCTGCATTACAAAACGGACAGTACATATTCGAGATCCTGCTAAGCCACCAACAGCTGAATAAAGAGAAAAGCCAGATAAAGAAATGGCCGCAATAGCGGCCATCATAGCACTTAATTAATGCTTACGCATAAACTGGGAAACGCCCACACAGCTCAGATACCTGGGCTCGTACGCTATCAATTACACCCGCATCCCCACGGCTATCCAGCACGTCACAAATCAAGTTTGCTACTGTACGCGCTTCAGCTTCTTTAAAACCGCGACGGGTAATGGCTGGCGTACCAATGCGCAAACCTGACGTGACGAAAGGTGAGCGGGGATCGTTAGGCACAGAGTTTTTATTCACCGTAATGTGCGCTTGGCCCAACCAGGCATCAGCTTCTTTACCTGTGATGTCTTTATCAATTAAATCCATCAAAAACAGGTGATTCTTTGTACCACCAGAAACAATTTTATAACCACGTGCCATCATCGCATCACACATAGCCACAGCGTTTTGCAGCACTTGTTGCTGATACACCTTAAATTCTGGTTGCAACGCTTCTTTAAAAGCAACCGCCTTGGCTGCAATAACATGCATTAACGGGCCACCCTGACTGCCTGGGAATACCGCTGAGTTTAACTTTTTCTCAATTTCTTCGTTCTTACGCGCTAAAATTAACCCACCACGCGGACCGGCTAATGTTTTATGCGTTGTTGTGGTTACTACATCAGCAACCGATACCGGGTTAGGGTATAAACCAGCAGCCACTAAACCAGCAACATGGGCCATATCGACCATCAAATAAGCACCAACTTTGTCAGCGATATCGCGAAAACGCTGCCAATCAACAATGCCTGAGTAGGCAGAAAAACCTGCAATGATCAGTTTTGGTTTATGCTCCAGCGCCAACGCTTCGGCCTGATCGTAGTCAATAACACCTGTTTCAGGGTGCAGGCCATATTGCACGGCTTTATAAAGCTTACCTGATGCACTAACGTGCGAGCCATGCGTTAAGTGACCACCATGAGCCAGGCTCATACCTAAAATAGTATCGCCTGCGTTTAACAACGCCAGAAACACCGCAGAGTTTGCCTGTGAACCCGCATGTGGTTGCACGTTAGCGTAATCTGCGCCAAATAATTCTTTAGCACGAGCAATGGCTAAATCTTCTGCAATATCTACATACTCACAGCCGCCATAATAGCGCTTGTGCGGATACCCTTCAGCATATTTGTTTGTCAGCTGAGAGCCTTGAGCTTGTAATACACGTGGGCTAGCATAGTTTTCAGAGGCGATAAGCTCTATATGCGCTTCCTGACGTTCAGTTTCATCTGTTATGGCCTGCCATAATTCGGGATCAAAATCGGCAATATTCATATCACGCTTTAACATGCTCTCTCCTGGCGCGGTTTTACGCTTAGTCTTAATTAAATTACGGTAAGTCAAAACTGGCTGACAAAAATTGCTGTCTATTCTACCGCTTAATTGCGTTTTGTGCACTTAGAATTTAGCCATCTAAATGGCCGAAGCGGCAATTAGCCTATTACTTTAACCCGCCATAGTGTGATGAACTCTTTACAGCACGATCAATGCCACCTAATATACTGTATATACAAACAGCACACTATCAGGCGGATGAGCAGTGCGTAAAATAATACATATTGATATGGATTGTTTTTTTGCCGCAGTTGAAATGCGAGACAACCCTGCGTTGCGGCATATTCCAATCGCGATTGGGGGGTCCAGACAAAGCCGTGGCGTTATTTCAACCTGTAATTACCCTGCGCGGGCTTTCGGTGTGCGTTCAGCCATGCCAACAGGCCAGGCACTAAAACTGTGCCCTCAGCTAACACTACTCAATGGCAATATGGAAAAGTACAAAGCGGCTAGCAAACAGATCCGCGCTATTTTTAGCCGATACACAGACCATATTGAGCCGTTGTCGCTAGACGAAGCCTATCTTGATGTGTCTGAGTGTACTTTGTTCCAGGGAAGCGCAACGCGCATCGCAAATGACATTCGTCATAGTATTTTCACTGAAACCGGGCTTACCGCATCAGCAGGCATAGCCCCAAACAAGTTTTTGGCTAAAATTGCCAGCGATGAAAATAAACCCGATGGTTTTTTTGTTATTACACCCGCTCAGGTAACCGATTTTGTTAAAACGCTACCTTTGAAAAAACTGCCCGGTGTTGGCGTTAAAACAGCCGCCCGTTTAAATCAACTTGGCTTGCACTATTGTGCCGACATAACCGATGCACCATTGCCTGTATTGCTAAAGCATTTTGGCGGATTAACAGACACCTTATTAAAACGTAGCCAGGGTATTGACGACAGACCGGTGTGTAATAATGAACAACGAAAGTCGCTGGGTGTCGAGCGCACACTAGAGCATGACTTACTGCATTACACGGATTGTGTGGAAACTTTAAGCCAATTATTGCCTCAGCTACAGCGTCGATTAGAGCATTACGCTAATACCGCTGCTGGTAAGACAACCCCAATTCAGAAAGTAGGCATAAAGCTTAAGTTTAGTGACTTTCGACAAACTACAGTTGAAAAACAAGGCCAACCACTGCAATTGGACAAATTACTGCCATTACTTACTGAAGCGTGGCAACGTCGGCAACAACAAGGGGTAAGACTTATCGGGCTACAGATTGGTTTTAAAACAGACGCACTGCAACAACTGGCTTTACCTTTCTAAACTTGTTTCACAGCATTTATCTGATTTTAAATAACAGAAAACCGGCGAAAGCCGGTTTTATGCAAGCCTGGCCGGAATTATCCGATAACAGTTACGTTTTCAGCTTGTGGGCCTTTTTGGCCTTCAGTTACTTCAAAAGTAACTTTCTGACCTTCAACTAAAGTTTTACGGCCGGTACCATTGATAGCGCGGAAATGAACAAAAACGTCCTTACCACCTTCACGCTCCAGGAAACCGTAACCTTTTTCTTCGTTGAACCACTTAACTGAACCGGAAATTAACTGTGACATAACACTCTCTTACTTTAACTAAACTTGCCAGCTCGCTGGCGACTTAAATATTACCGGCCATAGCAGCTGACGAGTATATATTTTCACCCTTATTATCATTTAAGCCATAGTAAGGGGTCAATAACCTTGCCTGCTGCACAGAAAATAATTTCTTTCTAGCCGTATCAGCAACATGTGCCACATTACTGATTACCCTGTTGTTTACCTGCTAATCAACAACTAATTTAGTGTAGCAGCAATACTGATGAAAAAATAATCAGTACTCTATTTATTTTTGCTTACGCTTTATTGGCGCAGAACCATCATCACCACCGAGAAAAAATTTAGGTGCTGACTTTACTGCCTCTTTCGCGTTTGTCTTAGTATGGGTTTTAGCCGGACGTTTTTGCTTTTTTGTCACAGGTTTAGACGTTGCTTTAGCGACGCTGACTTTACCGTCAAATTTCGCCGCTAAGCCTTCCACTTCACTAAAGCTGGTAGGTTGCCTTAAAAACGCTTCAATACGCTGCAATGCAGGAATGTCTTTAGGCCCAACCAGTGAAATAGCCTCGCCTTTTGCACCCGCCCGCCCTGTACGACCAATACGGTGCACATACTCTTCGGCGTGCCGAGGTAAATCAAAATTGATCACGTGCGATACCTGTAATAAATCCAGACCACGTGAGGCTAAATCAGTCGTCACCAATACTTGGTGCTTACCCGTAGCAAAGGCCTGCATCACCGAATTACGACTACTTTGTGACAATTTACCACTAAGCCCAACAGCGCCTTTACCCAATTGCTCACACAATAGTGCCAAACGATCAGCGTCTTCACGTGTTGCAGTAAAAATAATGAGCTGTTTTAACGCATCCTGCTGCAGAAAGTGTTTCAGCAGCGCTTCTTTATGGGTTAAATGATCTGCCAGATAAAAACGTTGACTAATATCTTGATGCTGCAAGTGCGAAGCACCAACCGCGACACGGTGTGGATTTTTTAACAGCGCCAGCGACAATTCGTCTACTTCAGCGTGATCAAGCGTTGCAGAAAATAATAAAGTTTGACGCAAACGATGATCCGCCGACTTATTAATAACGGTCAACTGCGGCATAAAACCCAAATCAAGCATACGGTCGGCTTCGTCCAGAATTAACATTTCTAAACCGTTAATAAATACTGATTTGTGTTCCAGGTGATCGACAAATCTTCCTGGTGTTGCAACGATGATATTGGGTTCGCGTTTTAATATTTTTTCTTGATCATTAAAATTCTCACCGCCAACAATCAACGCCGAGGTCAACGGCGTATTCGCCACAAACAAACGTAATTGCGCATAGACCTGCTTGGCAAGCTCCCTGGTCGGCGCTAATATCAGTGCCCTTGCATCCCGCTTAGATAGCGGACGACTTTTTAATAATCTCTGCATCATGGGCAATAAATACGCCAGCGTTTTACCAGAGCCCGTTTGTGAGGAGACGATTAAATCCCGTCCTATCATCACAGCAGGAATAGCTTCATGCTGAATTTCAGTAGGCTTTTCAAACCCCAGGTGCTGCACGGAACGCATTAAGCGTGGGTCAAGCGATAGATCATTAAATGGCAAAGTGAACCTCTTAAACCTTAAATTACCGCTATATAATAACCGATGCTGACAATTTGAGTTAGTTTGATTTAATAACACTATACGATTGCGCTACTATAGCGCCTCCATTCAACACGGCCTACGCCGACAAACTGGACAAGGTTTTAAATGAGCAACGCATTAAAAGAGCAACTGTTAAAGGCCGGTTTGGCTGATGCTAAAAAACTAAAAGCGGTTAAAAAAGAAAAACATAAACAAAAAGTACAGGCAGGTAAGAAACAGCCAATTGTTAACGAGGCAAGTACATTAGCAGAACAGACACGGCAACAACAAATTGAACGCGATCGATTGTTAAATCAGCAAAAGCAAGCCGCGTTGCAAATTAAAGCCATCGCGGCACAGGTTAAACAACTTATTGATGTTAATACCATTAAGGCGCTTGGCGATGTGGCGTATAATTTTACTGATAGCAAACTGGTAAAGCGACTTTATGTCAGCAAAAAGCAGCACGACGAACTTAGTAGAGGCTTGTTAGCCATTGCCAAGCAAGATGAACAGTATTTTCTTGTTCCTGCAAACGTTGCGGAAAAAATAAGCCAGCGCCAAAGTGACAGTATCGTTGTATTAAATGTAAAACAGCAACAACTGGATGAAGATGATCCCTACGCAGATTACAAAATACCGGACGATTTAATGTGGTAACACCAACGTGCAGCAATGTCACCTGCCAAGCACATATCGCATTAGCCACTGTCGAGGAGATGCATCAGTTGCAGAGCTGGTTTAAATCGGCTGAGCAGCAACATAGCTGGGGTGGTGATAATTTTGATTTTCCTTGCAGTGCCGCGCGGTTTCTGCAACTGCTAAATCGCCCTGGCACGCAAAGCTTTAGCTTAAGAAAAAGTGCTGAAGATCCTTTATTAGGTTTTGGCCAAATTTGTGACCGCTTTAGTTGCCACCATTTAGCCAGGCTTGTTATTTGCCCTGAACATCGAGGCCAGGGGCTAGCAAAGATGTTGATCGTAAATTTAATTAAGCAGGCATTCTCACAACAACAACGCGATATTTCACTTTATGTGCATCGCCACAACGTTATTGCGATACAGTGTTATCAAAGTTTTGGCTTTACAATTCGTAAGCCGCCTGAACCGGAAAACACCAGACTGTATTTTATGATATTGTCAGCAGCCAATGCTGCACTTCTGCTCCAACAGCGTTAAACCTTATCTGTTCGATGCCGCGCGCTAACGCCTTTAACCTGCGGTTCAAAAGTGGGATTCAGTTGCCACTTAGGCCTAATGGGCGTCAGTGGCAGCTCTCTCTTACGGGCAACTAACATATAACTGGCACCAAAATAGTGAAGATGACTCTCAGAAAACTGCTGCAATCGGCTCTGATGATAATCTTTAGCTAACATAGCCGAACAAAAAAAACGCTGTTCAGCCAACACTTCAAAACCGACCAAATGCAACCAATCTTTAATACGTGACACACTAAAAAAACGCCCTTGCCATGGGAAGCGATGTTGCAGTGAAGGCCAGTATTTTAATATGCCGACTAAACTATAAGGGTTAACGCCGGTGATGATTAAATAACTATCAGAGCGCATAACGCGATGCGCTTCACGAACAACATGATGCGGGTCGTGACTAAACTCCAAATGGTGGCTTAACAATATCGCATCGATGCTAGTATCGCTAAAAGGCAGTGCATCCGCTTCTGCCTGCAACATGACATTTTCACTGCACAAACCAACATTGATATGGTGCTGTACCTTGCAACCACCAGTATCTAATTGACAGCTTAAATCGCCTATTTTGAGCAAGTAATAGCCAAATATCCGCTGCCACCAAGGTTGCAGTTCGACACTAATTGCCCGCGCAAGCGCATCGCCTTGATTAAACTGACGCCAGTGGGTGGGAAATGTCTGCTCTTTTTCGCTTAATGCCGGTTTCATGCTAAATTACTATCCGGATCCATTTAAAGTATGACCGCTATGCTAGAGATTACACCTATACAGGCTTTTGAGGATAACTATATTTGGGCACTATGTCAGCCTACCACAGCTAAATGTCTGATAGTTGACCCTGGCTGCGCAAACAGTGTGCTGCAGTATTTATCTGAACGCCAGTTAGTGCTGGATACTATACTCGTTACTCATCATCACGCCGACCATACTGCAGGCATTAACATTTTACGTCAGCATTTCCCAGGCATTCAGGTTATTGGGCCTGCTGCTGAGCAATATCGCATAGCAGGTCTGACGCAGAGCGTAACAGAAGGTGACACAATAGCATTGCCTCAGTTTAATCTTGAATTATCGGTTATAAGTTTACCAGGACACACCTTAGGCCATATTGCTTTCTATTCAGCGCCGGTTTTGTTTTGTGGTGATACCTTATTCAGCGCTGGTTGTGGTCGGTTGTTCGAAGGTAGCCCTGAGCAAATGTGGCAATCGCTACAAAAGCTAATGGCGTTACCCGACGAAACCCAAATTTATTGTACACATGAGTACACCTTAGCGAATTTAAAGTTCGCCTTACACGCTGAACCAAGTAATTCGGATTTGATCGAATATACCCGCCATTGTACGCATTTACGTGAGAAAAACCTGCCAACACTGCCATCTAAGATGCAACTGGAGAAAGCAATAAATCCATTTTTACGCTGTAAAAACAAATCCTTACAGAAAAAATGGCAGCAAGACTCTGCTCAGACGCTATTTACAGCATTAAGGGCAGCGAAAGATCAATTTAAAGGCTAACTTGCAATCGGATGCCGAAAAGGTAACATTCGTATTTTTAACTGTGGAACACCCTAATGTTTATAAGAATTTCTGCACTGGCTGCGGCCGTTTTACTCGCTGGATGCGTAAGCAACGATACATCTGACGAGATAACCAAACAGCCTGAAACTGCGCCTAAAACGCAGCCCGCAGACGTTCATAAAAACGCAGCAAATGCTCAGCAGATTGCTAAGCATCTATGGTCTGAGGCAGCACGCGCTAACGAAGACGTTACGCCGGTAGATGTCACAGAATTAGAAGACTTGTGGCAGCGAATTCAGATGCAGTTAACATTTGAAGTACCACAAACCCGCCCTAT
The DNA here is from genome assembly GCF_000425345.1 of Rheinheimera baltica DSM 14885. Classification (GTDB taxonomy): domain Bacteria; phylum Pseudomonadota; class Gammaproteobacteria; order Enterobacterales; family Alteromonadaceae; genus Alishewanella; species Alishewanella baltica. The sequence continues at coordinate 168,493 of NZ_AUDG01000002.1, forward strand.
TGTAGAACAACGTAACTACTACGCCAGTCATCAAGCCTATCTTGACCGCGTTGCAGGTCGGGCACAGCCATTTTTATATTACATCGTTGAAGAAATCGAAAAACGAAGTATGCCGCTTGAATTGGCTTTATTACCCATTGTCGAGAGTGCTTTCGATCCATTTGCATACTCTCACGCTGCGGCATCCGGCATGTGGCAGTTCATGCCCGCTACCGGTAAACGATTTGGCTTGAAACAAAATTATTGGTACGACGGGCGCAGGGACGTTATCGCGTCAACCCGTGCTGCGTTGGACTATTTACAGTATCTACACGACACACTAGAAGGGGATTGGTTAAATGCCATAGCAGCATATAACTCTGGTGAAGGCCGAATCATGTCGGCAATAAAACGTAATAAGAAAAAGCGCTTACCTACAGACTTCTGGTCATTAGATTTACCGGCAGAAACCACAGCCTATGTGCCTAAATTACTAGCCTTAGTCGATATATTAAAACGACCGGATGAATTTGAGATTGTCTGGAAATTTATTGCCAATGAAGTAAAAATTGACGTAGTCGATATTGAGAGTCAAGTTGATCTCGCTATAGCGGCAAATTTGGCCGGACTTGATGTTACAGAACTTCAAGCACTTAATCCTGGTTTCAATCAGTGGGCAACCGATCCTGATGGCCCACATTATCTGGTACTTCCAGCTACACACACAATGTCGTTTAAGCAAAAGTTAGCGCAAACACCAAGCAATAACAGACTCCGCTGGAAACGTTACATCGTTAGCAAAGGCGACACGTTGGGCAAAATTGCCCAACAACACAATACTAATATCAGTGCCATTCAACGTATAAACAAGTTTAGCGGCAATACCATTAGGTTGGGGCAACCATTACTGATCCCCATAGCTGCATTGGATAATGCTGACTACGAGCTAAGCGCTCCAAATCGTGTTGAAACCGCACAGCAAAATATCGCGGGTACGAAGCTGGACTATACTGTCCAAAAGGGTGATACATTATGGGATATCAGCCGCGAACATAATGTAACTGTTTCCCAATTAGCTAAGTGGAATGGCATAGCACAGCGCTCAGCGTTGAAAACCGGGCAAAAACTAGCGATTTGGCAACAAGACAAAATCGCCGATGCTACTGCGATTTCCAGAACGGTCAGTTACAAAGTACGCAAGGGTGACTCCCTTGCGCGTATCGCTCAGCGTTTTAGTGTCAGCGTGTCGGATATCGTAAAATGGAACAATATAGATACAAGCAGTTATTTGCAGCCTGGACAGAAATTAAAGCTGGTTGTTGACGTCAAACGCGTATAAACGTCAAATCAAGCGAGGAAATAGCCTGATGAAGTATTTGCCGCTGTATTGCTTATTACTGCTAGTAAGTATCAGCAGTAGAGCACAGTTTGACATTACTGGTGAAGGTAAGTTGTATCCGGTTAAAGGTGCAAGCCAAGAGTTTGACTTCGGATTTAGCTATATTCGTCGTGAAGGAAGCTATAGGTTTATCGTGGGCCGGTACAATTTAACTGTACAAACTGTACCGGAAAAATATGCCCTCGCATTAATACTTCAAAACGATAAGCACGTTTGGGTTCCCGACTTTATTAACGAACCACTCGTTGGTTTCGAACTAAAAATCGAAAATTACACCATCAGGCTGTATCAGGATACGGAAACCAACCCAGATAAAGCTAATTTCGTGCTACAGTTAAACGATGAAAACTATTACTTTAGCAGCGGCCCTGGGCAAATCAATTTTTTGTTTTCCGAGGAAGGTATTAAAGATGTAAACGTCAAAGGTATGTTTAAACCACGCCGCTAATTTATTGCTTTTGTTCTTTTTGTAGTTGCAAAGCAGATACAGTGCCTGACGCAATACATAGCAACGGTGCAATAAGCGTGATAACCCAACCTGCTTGTAAACTAATACCATGCCACAAGGCATAACACGCTGCGGTTAATTGAAATACAATACCAAATAACCCTGCATATACTAAGGCTCTGTTAATTGGCCTTTTAGGAAAAGAAAACACTTTTATGCCCCTCGTTGCTAAACTAAACGTAATCTGCAGTGCCCACACTGCAGATTAGCAAATATATTACTCTTCGCTCATCCATTTTTGAACAGCTGAAACTAATTCATCCGGATGAAATTTGGCAATAAACTGATCCGCACCGACTTTTTTAACCATCGCTTCATTGAAAACACCACTTAATGATGAATGCAACACAACATGCATATTGCGTAAATCTGGATCCGATTTTATTTCAGCCGTCAGGGTGTAACCATCCATCTCGGGCATTTCAATATCAGAAATAAGTAACGGTACTTTGCTTGATATGTCACCACCGAGCTCTGCAGCCTTGGCATTTAACCAATCAAGTGCCAGTTTGCCATCATTAACCAGTTCGACCTGAATACCAATAGAGGTTAGCGCGCGTTTAACCTGGTTGCGCGCAACCGCTGAATCATCAGCTACTAATACGATAACATCTTTAAAGTCTCGATTAGACGCTTTAGTTTTAACCGCATCGCTAACGTCTTCATTGACAGGGGTAATCTCGGAGAACACTTTTTCAACATCAATAATTTGTACCAACTTACCGTCAATTTCTGTAACGGCGGTCAGATAATGTCCAGCGCCAGCCCCTTTGGGTGGAGGTAGAATTTGATCCCAATTGGTGTTAACTATTCTGTCGACACTATTAACTAAAAAGCCCTGTGTATGGCGGTTGTACTCGGTAACTAAAACGTAAGACGTAGATAAATCTTCTATTCGCTTTCCACCTGTTGCCTGACTTAAATCGATGACCATTACCGGTACGCCACGTAAGTGGGCAATACCCCGTACATGCGCGCTAGCACCAGGCATTTCGGTCAGCTCAGGGCACTGTAACACCTCCCGCACTTTAAACACATTAATACCAAAAGGTTGAGAACCATGCAGTCGAAACAACAGCAACTCAAGCCGGTTATTACCAACCAGATTTGTCCGCTGATTTACGGAGGCCATCAATTTACTCATATTGCACTACCTCTGAGGGGCTGACTTAGCTAATGAACAATTTATCGCTAATTACATACACTACAACATGTTGCTTCGAGCAACGCAATGATATCTATAGCAGAACAAAGAAATTATTGCTTAAGCATAGGCGACTATCAGCAATCGTCTAGGGGGATATGATAAATGCTGTCATTGATCACTATCAATACAGCATTTTAGCTAACTTATTGTGCGTCAGGCTGCTGTTCAGGCGCAGCCAACGCAAAGGCGGCAACTTGATTGCAATGATGTACAACGTTATTAATATGCTCATAGGATTGCATATCTAAAGAGAAGCGCTGAGCATTATATACCTGCGGCACTAAACATAAGTCGGCCAATGTAATGTCATTGCCAAAGCAAAATTGCCCCGCAGTAAGGCTAAGCCGCTTATCTAATGCCGCAAATCCAGTATGTAACCAATGTATAATCCACTCTTGCTTTTGAGTTTCTGATAATGCCAATGTCCCCGTTAAATACTGTAATACACGCAGGTTATTAAGCGGATGAATGTCACAGGCAATATCTTGCGCCAGCGCCCGTACTTTGGCTTTGGCAGCAGGTTCCTGCGGCAATAGCGCCGGCTGTGGATACATCTCGTCCAGATATTCAATAATAGCTAGTGATTGATTCAGGCTGATATCGCTATCTACCAAAGTTGGCACCAGCTCTGCCGGGTTCAACGCTTTATAACTGTCGCTGTGTTGTTCGCCGCCATTTTTTACCAGATGTACCGGCAGATTTTCAAAGCTCAGCTGTTTTAAATTCAGCGCTATGCGCACCCGGTAGGCTGCTGAAGAGCGCCAATAACCGTAAAATTTCATTGCAGGTCCTTAACGTACGAAACTTCGAATACGCAGCGGCTGCGTACATTTTTCAGCGACACGCCGTAACCCCATCCTTGGGGGCTCGTCTCAGGCCATCCGGCCCTTCAACGGTCGCAGAAAAACTACATCCGCATTCGCTTGCTAATGGTCAGGCTTTATATTCCACCACTTTCTGGTCAATAGCACCAAAGATGCTATTGCCCTGCTCGTCAAGCATTTCCATACGAATGGTATCACCGAACTTCATAAAAGATGTGGATGGCTTACCGTCGCGAATAGTTTCGATCATGCGGATTTCAGCAATGCAGCTATAACCTACTCCACCTTCGCCTACAGAAGTACCGTGCTCAGTTCCCTGCTTGTTAGACACGGTACCAGAGCCAATAACAGCGCCTGCACCTAAGTTTCGGGTTTTAGCGGCATGCGCTACCAACTGACCAAAGTCAAAGGTCATATCAATACCCGCGTTAGGTTTACCAAATAGCTTGCCATTATAGGTAGAAAGTAACGGTAGATGGACACGACCATTATGCCATTTATCGCCCAGCTCATCCGGGGTTATTGCAACAGGGCTAAACGCCGATGCCGGTTTTGAGTGAAAAAATCCAAAGCCTTTGGCAAGTTCATTTGGAATAAGGCCTCGCAGTGACACATCGTTTACCAGCATTAACAAACGAATTTTACTGCGCGCTTCATCAGCCGTAGATGCCATTTTCACATCATCAGTGATCACAGCGACTTCGCCTTCGAAGTCAATCCCGTAGTCTTCACTGACAACGTCAATATTATCACAAGGGCCAATAAAGTCGTCCGACCCACCCTGATACATTAACGGATCGGTCCAAAAGCTTGGCGGCATTTCAGCATTACGCGCTTTGCGCACGAGTTCAACGTGATTAACATATGCACTGCCATCAGCCCACTGATAAGCACGTGGCAACGGTGACTCGCATTGCGCCTGATCAAAAAGCACTTCACCATCCACTTTCCCACTGTTCAGTGCTTGATAGACTTCTTCAAGTTTGACACTTAACTGCGCCCAATTATCGAGTAATTGCTGCATTGTGGCAGCGACAGCAGGCACGGCTACACAGCGCGTTAAATCCCGGCTTACTACCACCAGTAAACCATCACGATTGTCATTTTTTAAACTTGCTAACTTCATTTTTTATCCTTAACCCATCGCGCTTAGGTTTTTACTTTCCAGCTGTTAACGTAATCCGGATTTTCCGTTGCTAATGCTGCCTCGCCCATTTCCAGTGCATCACGAGTATCTAGCATTACCGCAACTTCATCAGTAAATTTTTTCTTGTACTCACGCCCTGCAGCGAATGCTTTAGGATGTGGGCCATGCGTAAAACCGGCGGGATGAAACGTGACCATGCCTTTTTCAATATTGTCTCGGCTGAAAAAATCGCCGGCGTGATAAAACAGCACTTCATCATAATCGTCATTATTATGATAAAAAGGCACTTTCAACGCGCCCGGATCACTCTCTATTGGCCGAGGCACAAAGGTGCACACCACAAAACGCTGGGCAACAAAAGTAGTATGAGCCGAAGGTGGCAAGTGGTAACGGTGGCTCATCAACGGGCGAATATCACGCCAGTTAATACGCATAACAGCTAAATCGCCATGCCAGCCAATCGCGTCGAGTGGGTTGTACGGGTAAGTAATAACCGACACCTCGCCATGACGCTTAACCTCTACCTGCCAGCTGTCTTCGCTGTATTGTGCTTTAAAAGCATCATTTATTTTTGGCGTATCCAGCATGGCTGCGTCGAAAATAGCATGATTACCCACAAGGCCTTTCTCCGGCAGTTGATAACTGTCGTTCGTAGCCTCAACTAACAGGATAAACATCGGTTCTTTTGGCTCTAAACGCCACATGGTAGAGCGCGGAATAACAATATAGTCACCATCCCGCACTGTCATATGGCCATAATCACAATATAAATCGGCACTACCTTCATGGATAAACAGCAACTCATCGCCATCAGCGTTACGTGCCAGTTTGCTCATATTGGCTGCTAAGCGCCAGGTACGCATTTTACAATGCGCATTGAACAACAAGTTTGGCACGGCCCAGGGCGAATTCGCGTTATCCTTACCTATTTCGTTGAAGTTAAACAGGTGAGGCCTAAGCGGTCCTTGCCAATCGCTCCAACCGGTTGGTGCATGCCTGTGATGAAAATGCGTTGCCGGACCAAAAAAACCACTACGGCCAGTTTCACGCTCATAAATAGCCTGCTCGGGAAAATCAGCATGAGCCTGGCGTGATACATCACCTTCCTTTAATGGAAACGATGCCCATTTACGCATTGCTTAACACTCCGCGCTGAATTTGATCTTCTTCGATAGATTCAAACAACGCCTTAAAATTACCTTCACCAAAACCTTCGTTACCTTTACGCTGAATAATTTCGAAGAATACCGGACCAATTACCGTTTTGGTGAAAATTTGCAGTAAAATACCGTCTTTCATTGGCGCACCGTCAATCAAAACCCGTAGCTCGCGCAACAAATCTAAGTCTTCTTCATGCCCCACTACACGGTCATTAACCTTGTTGTAGTAAGTGTCTGGTGTCGGCATAAAATCCATGCCACGGTTGCGTAATGTGCGCACGGTTTCATAAATATTTTCACTGGTTAAAGCGATGTGCTGTATACCCTCGCCTTTGTACTCGCGAATAAATTCTTCAATTTGCGATTTATCATCTGAAGACTCGTTAATTGGAATGCGAATTTTACCGCACGGAGCTGTCATTGCCTTAGAGACTAATCCGGTAAGCTTACCTTCAATATCGAAATAGCGGATCTCACGGAAATTACCGATACTTTCGTAAAAGCCCGCCCAGACATTCATATTGCCGCGCATGACATTGTGCGTCAGGTGATCCAGCACTTCTAAACCAACCCCATGTTTTGCCATCTCTACTTGCCAATTGTCATAGTATTTAAAATCTATGTCATACACAGAGCTGGCACCATAACGGTCAACAAAGTAAAGCAAGCTACTACCAATACCATATACCGCTGGAATATTTAGCTCCATTGGCCCAACCTGGTTTTTATATTCTTTGGCGCCATTTGCAATAGCGTGCTTTAACGCCAACGCTGCGTCTTTTACGCGAAACGCCATAGCACATACACTTGGACCATGATTACGAGCAAATTCTTCTGCTTGCGAATTTGGCTCTGCATTGATGATAAAATTAATATCACCCTGCTTGTATAACCATGCTTGCTTAGAACGGTGCTGTGCCACTTCGGTAAAGCCCAACGAATAAAATAAGTCTTTTAATTTCTGAATACCGTCGGCATCTGCGGCGGTGTATTCAACAAACTCAAAACCATCAGTGCCCAGTGGATTAGTTAAATCTAACATCAGTGTATTCCATGCTATGTCTTCGATGGCGCTAATAATGCGCTAGCCGTAAAAAAAAGAAAGGGGGGAGCACGCGACAGTCAGGTGAAGACTAATATGCAGTTTTGTAAAGTTGGCAGTACGAAAACAGCTATTGCTAAAAAACCGATCAAAAAGGGCCGATTTATAACCTTATCGGCCCTTAGAGAGTACAGTTTTAAACACAAAGCGTAGCTAAATCTTTACACTCTTACGGTTAATACCATAATCACGCAGCTTATTTGCAACCGCGGTATGGCTTAATCCTAACTTTTTGGCTAATTGCCGTGAGCTTGGATAGGCCGGAAACAACTTCCGTAACAAGTTGGCTTCAAACCGTTTAACGGCTTCATCAAGTGTTCCGTCAAAATCCTGCTCTAGATAACCAAAATCGTTGTTATAGCTTGGCAGTTGTAAATGCTCGCGGTCCAACTCATAACCATCTAGCAACGTAATGGCACGATATAGTGCATTTTCAAGCTGCCTTACGTTGCCAGGCCATGGATAGCTTTGCAGGAAACTGGCGCAGCTGTCAGTTAACTTAGGCGCTTTTCGCCCTAACCGTACTGAAAAACGAGCAATAAAGAACTCTGCCAGAGGAATAACGTCTTGTTTGCGCTCACGCAATGCCGGCAATGCCAGTGTCAGTACGTTTAAGCGGTAAAATAGGTCTTCGCGGAATTTATTCTCCTGCACCATACCGGGTAAATCTTTCTGTGTGGTACAGATAACCCTAACATCCACTTTTACTTCATTTTCATCGGCAACCCTTCGAAAACTACCGTCCTGCAAAAACCGGATTAATTTAGTTTGCAACTGATGGGACATTTCACCAACTTCATCCAGAAAGACGGTTCCACCGTTGGCTTGCTCAAAAATACCTTTTTTACCCTCTGCAGACCCGGCAAAAGCATTTGCGCCGTAACCAAATAACTCAGACTCAGCAACGTTATCTGGCAGCGAAGCACAACTTAATGCTAAAAACGGTTTTGCTGAACGACTGCTCGCAGCATGACAGGCTCTGGCGAGCAATTCTTTGCCAGTTCCGGTTTCACCCATGATTAAAATAGGTGCATCTAACTGCGACATTTTCTTTGCTTCGCGCACCACTTTACGCATTAAATTGCTATGTGCTTGCAGAGTATTAAAGCTTTCTTGATCGCCCTTTTTAAATGCCACCATATGCTGGCCCAAACGGCTTTCTGATTTAAGGTTAATCACAGCACCGGCCAGGATCTCCTCGCCAGTGTCATCAGGCACCATAACGGGTAAAATGTCAGCAACAAAGCGCTTGCCTTGCACTTCCAGCCGACGAGTCTGTGCCAGCACATCATCCCCTTCCAGCCAACGTTGGAAATTGAAGCCTCTAACCATGCCATGCAGGGATTGTCCGGCTATTGCATCACGTTCTACAGATAGCGCCTCTAGCGCTGCATCATTTATTACCGTGACATTAGCTTTGACATCAATGGCGATTAGACCATCAGGCAAGGTACGCAGTAAGGTTGATAATTCATTATGCTCACGTTCCGATGGCATAAAAGCTGTCGTTTTTACATCTTCCACACCTGAAATACGACGTATTTTTGCCATCAGCTCCTGAAACTTTTCAAAATTAACTGTCGGAAAAGAGACATACATCCGGCTTAAACTTGGTACAACTTCAATACCACGCAAATCTAGCTGATAACTTACTAAGACATTTAATACTTCTTGCGCCAGGCCAAGTCTGTTCTGGCATTGAATTTCTAAACGCATACCGCAAAGTACCCCGAAACCAAATCGTGAGCAGCATAATACGGTATAACTAACAACTGAGACCAGTAATTTTGTAAAGAAATATGAACAAAAAGCAGAGAGATAGCTAATATCGAGTGGTGGCGACACCACCACTCGATATTAAGGCGTTAATTCGCCAGAAGAGAATCTGTTTTAGCTGCACAAATAAAATCGTTTTTGTGTAGGCCTTTAATTGAGTGCGACCACCAGGTTACGGTGAGCTTTCCCCACTCTAACAGCAAAGCTGGGTGATGACCTTCCGCTTCCGCTAACTCAGCGACTTTATGGTGAAACGCCCAAGCAAGTTTAAAATTTTTAAACTTAAATTCACGCTCTAATTGTAAAATACCGTCACGAACCACTGGCGTCCAATCTGGTATCTGACGCATTAATTCAGGAAGCTCAGCGTCACTGACTTTCGGCGCATCAGCTCGACAAGCTTCACATTGCATTGCTTTTAATTCAGACATGTTTAATTCCTAACTTGCTTGTTTTTCTTTTGGTGGAAATTTTGGCGCATGCAGCCCCAAGGCTTTGGCCTGTTCAACTAAAGCCATCATATCCAGATGCGCAATATCAAACAGTTGGTCAATACGCTCTATCATAAAATAAATAGGCTGCATAATATCGATCCGATAAGGTGTTCTAAGAACATCTACGGCATCAAACGCCTTACGTTCTGGTATATCAGACTCTAAGGCATATTGCGTTTCGCCCGGGGATGACAAAATACCACCACCGTAAATACGCAAACCATTTGGCGTATTTAGCAAGCCAAACTCAATAGTAAACCAGTACAGTCGGGCGAGATAAACCCTGTCTTGCTTGCTCGCAGCAAGGCCCAGTTTACCGTAAATATGCGTAAACTCGGCAAATGCAGGGTTAGTTAACATGGCGCAATGGCCGAAAATTTCGTGAAAAATGTCCGGCTCTTGCAAGTAATCAAACTCTTCTCTGCTACGAATAAAGGTCGCCACCGGAAAACGTTTATTTGCTAACAACTCAAAAAACTTGTCAAAGCTAATAAGGGCCGGCACTTCGGCACATTCCCAGCCTGTCGTAGCACGAAGCACTTTGCTGACTTCTTCTAATTGCGGTATCCGATCGGTTGGCAACTGAAGCTTCTCCAATCCGGCCATATACTCATCACATGCCTTGCCTTCAACCACACTTAACTGGCGTGTAATTAACTCATGCCAAATCTGATTGTCTTCATCTGACCAGGCAATAAACCCAGTATCATCAGACTGACGGGAAATATACTTACTCGACTTACTCATAAACAACCTGTTAATTAATCTGTTATACGGGAGTGTCCCGTTTATCTGCTGTTAGCTTGGAATAATTATGGGCGCAGATAATTAGTTAGAGCGGATACTAAGCGATACGACGGCAAGAGTTAATCTTGCCGTCGTCTAAAGTTGATACGTTTTGCGTAAAGAATGTCTTACAACAACACAAACAGTCAGCGCTGACGTTGCTGCATTTTGTCCAGTGCCTGCGCTAAATCAGCAATAATATCATCAACATGTTCCAGGCCAACGGATAGCCGGATTAAACTATCAGTAATGCCCGCCATTTGCCGCTCTTCAGCCGTGTAAGGACTATGAGTCATCGATGCAGGATGCTGAATAAGTGATTCAGCATCGCCCAGACTAACAGCAAGACTGAGCAGTTGAACCTGATTAATAAAAAATCTGCCGTCATCCAAACTGGCTTCTAATTCAAACGCCAGCACACCGCCGGCAGCTTTCATTTGTGTACCAATAAACTTAAAGCCCGGATGAGATGGCAAACCTGGGTAATACACTTCCTTTACCGCCGGATGAGCTTCAAGAAACTCTGCAACTTTTTGCGCATTGCTACAGTGGCGCTCTAACCTTACCGACAGCGTTTTTAAACCGCGAATAATAAGCCAGGCATCATGCGGACTTATCGTCGCTCCCATGTCTTTTAGCGTCGTCAGTTTAATGGTTTTTATCCGCTCGGCATCAGACACTATTACACCGGCGACCACATCACCATGCCCATTTAGGTATTTGGTTGCACTATGAATAACGATATCAATACCGTACTCCGCAGGCTTTTGCAGTAGCGGGGTCATAAAGGTATTATCAATAACCGAAATCAGTTGATGCCGCTGGCAAAACTCGCCCAGAAAGGAGAGGTCTAGCACCACCATATTGGGATTAATTGGCGTTTCTGCAAACAGCATTTTTGTATTAGGTTTGATAGACTGCTCTACTGCTGCGTGATCGGTCATATCAACGAAACTGACGTCAATACCATAACGAGCAAACATGTGATTAAACAGGGCAAAACTACATCCGTAGATTGCTTTACTGGCGATTAAATGATCACCCTGTTGCAAAAAAGCCATCGTGCTGGCGGCGACAGCTCCCATTCCGGTAGCCGTTGCTGCGGCATCTTCCATGCCTTCTAACGCCGCAATTTTCAACTCCAGCTCACGCGTAGTGGGGTTGCCAAGCCGGGTATAAATGTACCCCTCAGCTTCGCCAGCAAAGCGCGCGGCCCCCTGCTCAGCATTGTCAAAAATATAGGTTGAAGTTTGATATAAAGGTGTTGCTAAAGTACCGTGTTGATTTTTTTCTTTACCGGCGTGAATACACAACGTCTCGGCATTTTTATTATTGTTATGCATAGTTAAACTGCTACTTATAGTTAATTTCGCAGTAACAAATAACAGAATTGGTAATTAATGGAAGCACGCCAGACATCTTGCAGTCTGGCGGTACCCTGTAAGTTTAACCTTTATTGTCAGCTTTAGTTTGCACTGCAGCTTTAAAGCGAGACAGTAAACTGGTACTGAGTGATTTAATACTCACTTTAGCGGATTCACTTGCAGGTAACGGCCTTAGCTGCTGTTGCGCCAGGTTACCCAAACGGGCGACCAGTAATCCTGCGATAATACCCTGCCCGGCACGGGCCGAAAGTTTCGAGGTTAACTCACTGCCTAAAACGTCAGATGCCATATCCAATGCCAGCTCTGAGCCACCTGCCCACAATAATGCTCCCAGCAAACGTTTGAGCAGCAACATGCTGCGCAATTGGCCAATGGCGCCACCGTAAAGCTGGGCCAACTCACGTACAAGGCGGCTGCTACGCCACAGCACAAGTAGCATATCAGCTAAAGCAAAAGGACTGATAGCCACGGCAAGACTGGTATCGGTAGCCGCCCGATAGATGAGTTGCTGCGCCTGCTTATCTAGCTCAGCAAGCACAAAGCGCTCAAACAACTGTAATTGCTCTTCATCACTATGTGCGTCGGTTAGCGCATTTTGCCATTGCTGTTTGGCGGCTGTAATAGCAGGTGATGCTGGTAAACTATCGGCAACTGCCTTACAGAGCTCACCCGCTTCGCCATATTGTACGCTATGGCGAATACGGTCTGCGTTGTGTTGCCAACGTCTATTTCGTGCTAGACGTCGCCAAAGTTTGACCTCGCGCCATAATACCGTCACACACAGCACCCCTACTGCGGCAGTAATTAAACTTAGGAATATGCCATACACCACGTTTTGCTGCCAGCTTAGCAGCAGGGTTTGACACCATTGCCAGACAGACAGCACTACAATAGCAACGAGTGTCAGCCCGGCTAATCGCCACCACCAGCGTATAGGCTGTTTTAGTGCCACCGGTGCCGCATTATCTGCCGCTACAAAAGCGTCATTGTCAAAATGACTCGCTGCTTTTAACTCTGGTAAAGGCGTTAATTGCTGCGGTTCAAAATGGCGGGCTTGCTTTAGCTCACTCATCGTAATTTATCTCCGAGTAGATATTGCAATACATGGTCCATTCGCACATGTGGTAAAGGTTTACAGTCCTGCCATGGCAGCGGACGCAGTGGTATAAAAGCAAACTGATGCTGAGCAAACATCTTCGCTGTTGGCAGCTGAGAAGGCACATCACCGGGGAAGAAAGTTACCGCTTTCTGCTCGAGGCTTGTACCACTAATACAAGGCTGTGGTAGCCCATCTGACTGAACAAAGCCACTGCTACTGGCCCGAATAGCCGCAATAGCCATGGCTTCAGTTTTTGCTGCCTGATACTGACTATGTTTTAACGGTTGCTGTAGAAATTGCTGCAATAGCAGCGTCAATGCCTTATGTTGTTCTGGCGTTGCGTGATCGGCTTTACTGGCTGCAAATAACACTTTATCTATGCTTGGGCTAAATAACCGGCCTAATAAACTGGCTGGTCCATAGTGAAAGCTCTTCAATATAAACTGCAATGCTTGCTGTAACTCGGTCATAGCAGCATATCCGGCGTTTAACGCAGATAAGCAGTCAACGAGAATGACTTGCCGATCTAAGCCAGAGAAATGCTTTTGATAAAACGGTTTAATCACATGCGCACAGTAACTTTCATAGTGTTGCGTTAGCTTTTTAGCTAACGCGGAATCCGCCGACACCTGATGTGGCAACAGCGGAAATAGCTGCAACATTGGCGCCCCCGCTAAGGTACCGGGTACCAACAATCTTCCGGGTTGATTTAAATAAGCGCCTGGGGTTTGATGAAACTGCTGCAACAGTGCTTTATAACTGTCAGTCAAGGTTTGCAATTGCAGCTCAGTGGCATTATCTAAACTAATGGCAGCCAATTGCTGATTAAAATGTGCGGCTACATCAACGCGATGGGGCTTGCTAAATAACTGCCAACTAAATTCGCACCACTGCTTGTAATTCATGTCCAGCAGCGGTAAATCCAGTAACCATTCCCCAGGATAGTCGATAATATCCAACGCCAGTTCACTGTGCGACTGCAAATGCGCCCGCAGTCCGGTTGACGCTTTGTAGCGCAAAGTTAGACTTAATTGGCTCCAGCCTTGGGTTGACGCTGGCCACTGCGGCGGACTTTGTTGCAGTGCCTGTAAATTTTGCTCTAGCGGAAAACGCGGCACATCCAACGGCGGTTTGGCAAGACGTCCGCCCAGGTAACGTTGTGATTGCACCACATCAAAAAACGGCAAGTTGGCGCTTTGGTCACCCATCGTTAACTGTTGCACGAGTGAGGTAATAAACGCAGTTTTACCTGAACCGCTTAAGCCTGTAACCCCTAAGCGTAAATGACGATCAAGAGCGCGTCCGGTCAGTTCGCGCCCTTGATGCTGTATCTTATCGAGTAGCTTCATAAGCTAAGGTGTACCACCCTAGAGGTTATTAAATTCACGGTTCAGCTGGAATTTCGCTGATGTAACATGGCTTTCCATGCCTCTAAGCCGAAGCTCCAGATTATCAAACTGATTGGCTAAATGCTGTAGCGCTTGTTTTGGAGCTTCACCACGTTGCCACATGCGAATTTTAACCTCAACAGCTTTCTCTGTTGCAGGGCTTAAATCAGCCGTTGTGGAAGCTTTGACAACGGCCTTGGACTTTTTTTCCAGCACCACCCAAGCGGCGATATATAGCACTAACACCAAACCACCTGCACCGAGAAAAAACGCTGATACGGTAATAATTCTTACCAACCAAAGCTCCCAGCCAAAGTAGTCAGCAATACCGGCGCAAACGCCGGCTATCTTGCCATTTGCATCGTCGCGAAGTAGTTCACGTTTGGGCTTAGTCATGTTGATTTCTCCACTTTGGGCTTTCTGCGTCTAAAATAGCTTCAAGTGTTTTAATACGATCCGCCATTTTTTCTGCCCGGTGCGCCAAGTCATTTAACTGAGTAAGCTCTTGGTCAGACAACCCCTGTCCCATTTTATTTTTGCTACGGTAATGCATTATGACCCAGATTGGCGCCACAAAAATCATAAACAAAATAAACGGGATACCAATAACTTCTGAAAATTCCATGTTCGCTCCTAAACACCTGAAAATCAGGCGTTTTTATCTTTTTGATTAACTTTAGCTTTTAACTCAGCTAACTCGTTATCAATTTTGTCTTGCGCAGCCAGTTCAGCAAACTCGTCTTTCAAGGTTTTCTTACCTAAATCATATGCTTCAACCTGAGCTTCCAATGTATCAATTTTCTGCTCGTAACGCTCAAACTTATACATGGCATCGTTAATGCGGTTGCTATCCAGTGTCTTTTTAACTTCAAGCCGCGAAGATACCGTTTTCTGGCGCATCAACATTGACTTTTGGCGAGCCTTGGCATCGGCTAGTTTCTCTTGCAACTGAGCAACTTCATCTTGTAACTTACCAATATGCTCATCCAGATTAGCAATATCTGCTGCAACGGCATCAGCCTGATCAGACGATTTTTGCCGCTCAATCAATGCAGAGCGTGCTAAATCTTCCCGCTCTTTACTTAATGCCAGTTCTGCTTTAGCCTGCCAATCAGCCACTTCTTCCTGCAAACGGTTAACCAAACGTTGAAGCTCTTTCTTTTCAGCAATGGTTTTAGCAGAAGAAGAACGCACCTCGACTAAGGTGTCTTCCATTTCCTGAATAATCAGGCGCACCATTTTTTCCGGATCTTCGGCTTTATCTAACAATGAATTGATATTTGAATTCACTATGTCTGAGAAGCGTGAAAAAATACCCATAATATTTACCTCGTTATTGACTGATTTAGTACAAGCTAACCTATTCAGTTTCCTTGCCAACTTTTCAAAACAATATAAGCATATGTTTTTAATTAATTTTTATTTATTTTCCATTAATGCTTCTGCTACCACCTATTATGAAATACACTATTAATTAGCCAATTTAACCAACTAATAGCACGCCATGAGCAGAAAATTCAAACAAGATAATCTGGTGGGCCAGTCTAACAGCTTTCTAAATGTGCTGGATCAGGTCTCACAAATCGCGCCATTGGACAAGCCGGTGTTAATTATCGGTGAACGGGGTACCGGTAAAGAACTCATCGCAGCCCGTCTACACTTTTTGTCCCAACGTTGGGATCAGCAATATTTAACCTTAAACTGCGCCTCGCTAAATGAGAACTTACTAGAGAGCGAGCTGTTTGGTCATGAGTCTGGCGCATTTACCGGGGCAAGTAAGCGCCATGAAGGACGTTTTGAGCGCGCACACGGTGGCACACTGTTCCTTGACGAACTAGCCAACACCCCTGGGCTGGTACAAGAAAAATTGCTGCGGGTAATTGAGTATGGCGAGTTTGAGCGTGTTGGCGGTAGCCGTTCGATTAAAACCGATGTGCGTTTGATTTGCGCCACTAACGAAGATTTACCCTTGTTGGCCGAACAGGGAGAGTTCCGCGCTGACTTACTAGACAGATTAGCGTTTGACGTTATCACCTTACCGCCAATGCGTGAAAGACGTGAAGACATTATGCTATTAGCAGAACATTTTGCGATTAATATGGCGCGCGAACTTGGGTTTGAACTTTTCAGCGGTTTTAGTGAAAAAGCCAAGCATATTTTGCTGGATTATCATTGGCCAGGCAACGTACGAGAGCTAAAAAACGTGGTTGAACGCAGCGTCTATCGAACAAACAATGCCTATGTCCCGGTACATGATATCTTACTGGATCCGTTTGAATCGCCCTATCGCCCACAACAACGTATTAAAAGGATACAGCAACCGGTGCAAGCTATGGTTGCTGACTTACCACCCAATTCAGTGGTAGCCTCTGTGCAAGCCCCCACGACTGGTTTTAACCAGTTTGATTTTAGCAACATTCAAGATTTTAAAACCTTGTCACAGGATTTTGAAGTTAGTTTGATAAAACAGGCACTGGCAGCAAGCCAATACAACCAGAAAAAAACGGCTGAACTCCTAAACCTGACCTATCATCAGCTACGTGGTTATATGAAAAAATACCAACTACTTGAAAGCCAGCAAACATGAAACTTACACTGGGCCATACAATTACAATGAGAGCAACCCATAGTGTATTACCAATGCTACTATGCACAATTATTGCTGTTGTTGGCTGCCAACCTCAACTGCCGCAAACTGTGCGCAGCGGTTTAGTGTATTGCTCTGAAGGCTCACCTGAAACATTCAACCCACAACTGGTTACTTCCGGTACTACTATAGATGCGATCAGCCAGCAGTTGTACGATCGGCTGCTGGATATTAATCCAGAAAATGGTGAGCTAATACCCGGTTTAGCACAGCTATGGCAAGTGAGTAACGAAGGTAAGGTGTATCACTTTACTCTGCACCCAAACGTCGAGTTTCACCAAACAGAGTACTTTACCCCTACACGGCCTCTGAACGCAGAAGATGTAGTGTTCACTTTTAACCGTATAATGAACAGTCAGCATCCATTTCACCAACAAGGCGGTGCTAACTACCCTTTTTTTCAAAGTGTTGATTGGGCAGATTTGGTGACCAGCGTCACAGCAGAAGCGCCAAATGTAGTAAAGTTTGAGTTAAGTCGGCCAGACAGTTCATTTTTGTCTAATCTCGCTACAGACTTTGCCGCAATATTGTCCGCTGAGTATGGCCAACAACTAGTCACATCAGGTGAACTTGCTCTAATTGATAGCAAACCTATCGGTACCGGCCCATTTCGGTTTAAAGAATATCAAAAAGACTTACTGATACGTTATTACCGCCATAAGAACTACTGGCGTGAGCTGGCAAAACCGGAACAATTAGTATTTGACATTGTGCCGAATAATGCCCGCCGGATGGCCAAACTGTTTACGCATGAATGTGATGTTGTCGCCTTTCCGCGAGTATCGGAACTGGGCTTAATCAGTCAGCGCCCAGATGTAAGTGTGCAAGAAAGTACCAGTATGAACATAGGTTTTTGGGCATTTAATACCGCCAAAGCTCCGTTTGACAATGTAAAGGTACGTCAGGCTCTGGCCCATGCCATTAACCGCGATGCAATTTTACAAGCCGTCTATTTTGGCCATGCAACAGCTGCCAACTCAGTTTTACCACCTACCTCTTGGGCGTTTAATCCTAACTTGCCAGTACAACAGTATGATCCGCTGCAGGCTAAACAATTGCTGGCGGAAGCTGGTTACCCAAATGGCTTTAGCATGGATATCTGGGCCATGCCGGTGCAACGTTTGTATAATCCAAATGCATTAAAAATGGCAGAACTAATGCAAGCAGATTTAGCGCAAATTGGTGTCCGAGCTAGCATTATCTCTTACGAGTGGAACAGCTTTCGCCGTAAGCTGGGTGCCTATGAGCATGACTCAGTACTAATTGGTTGGTCTGCTGACAACGCTGATCCAGACAATTTTTTCCGGCCACTGCTAAGTTGCAGCGCAGCCTTAACGGGCTCAAATAGAGCAAATTGGTGCGATGCTAATTTTGATCTGCTTATTAGCCAGGCATTACTGACACCAGATCAAAAGCAACGTCGTAGTTACTATATGGCAGCACAACAATACCTCGCCGAACAGATGCCCTTGCTTAGCATTGCCCACTCACAACGCTTTCAAGCCATTAGCAGCGATATTAAAGGTGTGAAAATTAACCCTTATGGCGGAATAGCGCTGGCCAATGCGGTAAAGGACGTTGAATGATTTTATATTTACTACGCCGCCTGTTTTTGCTGTGTTTTGTTTTTATCGCGTTGACCATCTTAGCGTTTAGCCTCGGATACCTATTCCCTGGTGAACCGCTGCAAAACTTTACCGGACTTCGACACATCCCGGTAAATCAGCTGGAGCAACTTAGCGCCGAATACCGCATGGACCAGGGTTACATTCAACAATATCTTGGCTATCTAACCCGCGTGATAAGCGGCGATTGGGGAATGTCATTCGCTAGCGAGCAAGGGTTATTGCAAGAGATTAAACGATTGTTGCCCGCCACCCTTGAGCTTGCAGCATATGCATTGTTAATTTCATTTTTTATTGGTATCCCCGTTGGTATTATCGCAGCAATTAAACCCGAAGGTGCAGTGAGTAAAATCATTTCTGCCCTCGCCGTTACCGGTTATTCTATTCCAATATTCTGGTGGGCTCTGTTGCTGATAATGATCTTCTCGCTTGGCTTGGGGTGGCTGCCTACCGCAGGTAGAATTGGCGTATTATTTGAAATTAACCATGTTACCGGCTTTATGCTGTTGGATATTCTGCTATCAGACACTCAGCATCAACACGAAGCGATGTTAAATGCTCTGCGGCATATGCTGCTGCCGACGCTGGTATTAGCAACCTTCCCTACAACAGTGATGATTCGTTTTACCCGTGACTCTATGCTTGAAGTGTGGGAGCAAAGCTATATTAAAACAGCAAGAGCCAAAGGTCTGAGCAGAGCACAGGTGCTTTATCGCCACGCACTACGTAATGCCTTGTTACCGGTTATTCGCCAGATTGGTCTGCAATTTAGTACGCTAATCACTTTGGCGATGATCACCGAAGTTATCTTTTCATGGCCTGGCATTGGCCGCTGGATGATTGACAGCATATACCAGCGAAACTACCCCGCCATTCAAGCGGGCCTGTTGGTTATCTCCACTCTGGTGATTACCGTGAACATGATTACAGAGATTTTGCATACCCTGTTTAATCCACTGGCAAGGAAACGCTAGTATGGCTAAGTTTCGTTTGCTACCCGATGAGCAACTAGCGCGCTCTCCTTTTAAACAATTATGGCGTGAATTTTCCAGACAACACAGCGCCATTGCAGGGCTACTGATATTTAGCCTGTTTTTCTTACTGGTGCTGTTATCAGCAGTGCTGACACCACACGACCCATATTTGCAAAACGACAGTTTACTACTGTTGCCGCCATCCTGGTCACAACAGGGCTTGGTGCAATATCCGTTTGGAACTGATGACTTAGGGCGTGACTTATTCTCCCGCTTACTCGTCGGCGCCCGTTATACCTTTGGTATTGCCATGATAACGGTCATGGGGGCTCTGGTTATGGGATTACTCCTAGGTACACTTGCGGGGATGACAAAAGGCCTTAAATCCAGTGTTTTAAACCACTTACTTGATCTGGCACTGACAATTCCATCATTACTGCTCGCGATTATTATCGTCGCCATTTTAGGCCCAGGGCTACAAAACACCACCTGGGCTATTATGCTGGCATTGCTACCTCAATTTGTACATGGTATCCGCAACGCGATAGCAGAACAGCTTAATCAAGATTATGTCATTGCTTATCGCCTGGACGGAGCCAATAATTGGCAAGTATTTAGCCGTATAATATTGCCAAATATTTGGGAAAAGCTCACGCTGATGGCAACGATGGCACTTTCTACCGCAACGTTGGATATTGCCGCTTTGGGTTTTCTGGGGTTAGGAGCACAAGCCCCCACAGCTGAATGGGGTGCAATGATTGCAGACTCACTCGACCTTATTTATATTGCACCTGTAAGCGTGGCAATCCCCGGGCTGCTGATATTTCTGGCCGTGTTATCGGTTAATCTGGTTGGCGATGGTTTGCGCAATGCAGCCAAGAAGCGGCGGGAAAACTAATGCTATTACTGGATATAAAAAATCTTACCATAGAACTGAAAACACCAGATGCGTTAGTGCGCGCCGTAGATCGCGTAAATCTAAGTTTGCGCGAAGGCGAAATTCGAGGCTTAGTGGGCGAATCAGGCTCTGGCAAAAGTTTAATTGCTAAAGCCATAGTTGGTGTGCTGAATAAACGTTGGCAGGTTACCGCAGATCGCTTTAGCTGGCGTGGACAAGACCTGTTAAATTTGTCATACGACGAGCAACGAAAAATTATCGGCCGTGATATTGCTATGATTTATCAGGAGCCCAGCCGAAGCCTGGACCCTACTGCAGCCATTCTCGAACAACTAGAAGAAGCTGTGCCAGATCACTTGCTCGATGGTCCCTGGTGGAAACGCAGTTATTTGCGCCGACGAAAAGCCATAGGTTTGTTGCACAAAGTGGGTATTCGCGACCATCAATCCGTGCTGCAAAGCGTGCCTTACCAGCTGTCTGAAGGTATTTGCCAGAAAATCATGATTGCCATGGCCATCGCCAAAAACCCCAAACTTCTCATTGCCGACGAACCAACTACCGCATTAGAAAGTACAACTCAAGCGCAATTATTTCGATTACTCGCCAGTTTTAATCAGCTAAAAGGCATGTCCGTGCTGCTAATCAGTCATGAACTGGAAAGTATTGCGCGCTACACACAAAGCCTCAGCGTATTGTATTGCGGCCAGCTGGTGGAAGCCGGAGAGACCGCAGCGATATTGAAACAGCCCTATCATCCCTACACGCATGCATTAATAAAAAGTGTGCCCGAATTTCAACCTAATTTACAACCTAAGACACCACTTTATGCGCTTCCTGGCAGCATTCCTGTTCTGCAGCACCTTCCTATTGGCTGCAGGCTTGGCCCACGCTGCCCCAATGCGCGTAAAGAGTGTGTGAAAACGCCCTCACTTGAACGGCTGCAAAATCACTACTTTAGCTGCCATTTCCCATTAACTGGAAAGAACGATTAATGAGTATTTTGCTGGAAGTGCGCAATTTACATAAAACATACCGCAAACAAGCTGGTTTGTTTCGCCAACGCAGTATTTGCGCACTCAATGATGTTAGCTTTAGCCTGGCGGAAGGGAAAACCCTGGCCATAGTGGGTGAAACTGGCTCGGGTAAAAGCACCCTGGCTAAATTATTAGTGGGTATTGAAAAACCCGATAGTGGCGAGATATTACTGGCAGGGACCGTCGCGAAAATAAGCCATTACCGCCAGTATAATCACATGATCCGATTTATCTTTCAGGACGCGGCAAAGTCGTTAAATCCTCATCAAAAAGTTGGCCAAATGCTCGATGACGTATTACGTTTTAGTACGGTATTGGACAGCCATCAACGTCGGCAGAAAATTAGAATGACATTAAAACAGTTGGGGTTGTTAGATGAACACAGCGAGTACTATCCGCATATGTTTTCTGGCGGTCAGTTGCAACGTGTAGCATTGGCCCGGGCGTTAATTTTAGACCCTAAACTGCTTATTCTTGACGAAGCGTTAACTGCACTTGACCCATCCTTGCGGGCGCAAATTGTTAATCTGTTACTCGATCTTCAGCAAAAATCAGGATTAGCTTATCTATTGATCACTAACCATCTGCGATTAGTAAAACATATCGCAGACGATCTACTGGTATTGCATCAGGGAATGACATTGGACTATGGCACCACGGCACAGGTGTTTTCTCACCCACAACATGATTACAGTAGAAAACTCATCAACAGTCTAACAGCATAAAAAAAACCGTGGCAAGCCACGGTTTTTTTCTGGTCGCTAACTTATAACACATCACCGCTTTGTGCTACGCGCAAATTACGCGTTATTTCAGCTTTAGCTTTTAACGATGCAATAACCGCTTTGTAAGCTTGATCAGCTTGTTGCTCAGCTAAACGCTCTAACTGCGCTGGCTCAGGCGCAACGGTAACTTCAGCATCTTTTACTGCTAATAATGAAACAATAGCACTATCACCGTTCACCAAATTCACTAACTCAACACTTGGCGTGTCTACAGGCCTTGCCATAGCAAAGGCTTTTGCGCGAATTTCAGCGTCTAAGGTGCCGCCAAAACGCGGCGTATCTAAAGATTGTTGCAAATCTAAAGATTGTTGCTCCGCTTGCACAGCAAGCGTGCTATCAGCTATTGTCGCCAGTACCGACTCAGCTTGCTGCTTAGCAAGCAGCGCGCTTTGCTCTGCACGTACAGCCGCTTCAACGTTAGCTTTCACTTCATCCAAAGATTGAGTGCGAGCCGGTTGAAACTCTTTAACACGAACCACAATAGCATGCTCTTTACTAAGCTCGATAAGCTCGCTGTTTAAGCCTTCCTGAATAAAAGCGGCATCAAACATCTTGTTAAGGACTAACGGTTCAGACAATGGTGCAGTAGCTTCAGACCGACTAAATAATGGCGTCGACAACACTTTTAATCCCGTTGCCTCTGCAGCATCTTCCAGCGTATCAGGCACTTCAAAACTCACCTCAGCTAAACGCTGTTGTAATTCATAAAATGCGGCACTGGCACGGTCTTGTGTTAATTGCAGTGCAATTTCAGCTGACACTTCAGCCAATGACTTCTCTTGGGCGCGCTCTAATGCAACCAGCTTAATAATGTGGTAACCATAGGCACTTTTAACAACAGGGCTTAATGCACCAACCTCATTCAATGCAAAAGCAGCACTTTCAAAATCTGCATCCATGTCACCTGGTGCTAACCAATCAAGCACACCACCATTCTCTGCAGAAAACGTATCTGCTGACGCCGTTTTTGCTAACTCAGCAAAATCACTTCCGGCTTGCAGTTGCGCCAAAAGCGCTTCAGCTTTGGCTTCTACATCACTACTCGCATCTTCCGATTCAAGCATAATGTGAGCAACCTGGCGGCGCTCTTCTTTGGTATAACGCGCTTTGTTCGCAAGATAATACTGTTCAATCTCGGCATCTGTTGCCTGCTCGTCAGAAGCCAGGTTTGCAGCAGATAACTCAATATACTCGACCGCTACTTTTTGCTCAGTTTCATACTGCGCCAAGTTCATGGTGTAGTAATCTTGCAACATTTGCTCGGTTAAGGTGACCTTATCAGCAAAGTCAGCCGCATTAAAACGGACATAGTTAATGTCGCGCTGCTGCTGCTGTAATGTCATTAGCAACTGCATTTCTTTACCGGTTGCAAACTCACTACCAATTAAACCCAGTAATAGTTGATTACGTGATAATTGCTCGCGAACTTCTTCCCGAAATGACTCAGGCTGATACCCGGTCTGACGCAATAAGGCAATATAACGGTCATTGTTAAACTGGCCGTCTATCTGAAATTCCGGCATATCCCGGATAGCATCACGCACTTGCTCGTCACTCAAACGCAAGTCTAAACTTTCTGCAAGTTGCTTTTGCAGTGTTTCATCTATCAATTTCTCCAGCACTTCGCTGCGAAACTTTGTCATATAGGTGCTGTCTGCGGCCATAGCGGCGTACATTTCACCAAACTGCTGCTGCATACGTCCACGTTCTGCCTGAAATGCCTGATCGAATGCTTCCCGGCTGATTTTTTCGCCGTTGACTTCAGCGACATTGGTTTCAGCGGGTGTATTCAAATAACTCCCCACACCTGCCAGGGCAAATGTCAGGATCACCAAGCCTAAAATAGACTTAGCGATAATGCCCTGTGAGCCTTCTCTGATTTTCTCTAACATCTTAGCGCAATCTCTTTATTCACTTACTAGCGGCTGGAAGACAACAAAACAACTGCTGTGTTGCCGTAAAAAAAAACGCATCTTAACAGATGCGCTTTTTTTAGAGAAGCCTTGGGACGCGATAGCTACTGTATTCAGTTGCCTGTCTTAACTCGCGCACATTAAAATGTTTTGCTGTCAAAACGCTGCTCCCATCTGTGCTCTGTGCCGTAACACAGAACCTCAGCTTAGTTACAGGCGTCTTTTAACGCTTTACCTGGCTTGAAAGAAGGAATTTTCGCAGAAGCGATTTGAATAGTTGCACCAGTTTGTGGGTTACGGCCAGTACGGGCTGCACGCTCACGTACGCTGTATGTACCAAAACCAACTAATGCTACAGAGTCGCCTTCCTTAAGAGCTTCAGTAACAGCATCAATGAACGAATCTAAAGCACGACCTGCTGCCGCTTTAGAAATGTCTGCACCAGCAGCAATTTTGTCGATAAGTTGAGACTTGTTCACAATATCATCCCCTTCAATTGTTATTATTTTCAACAGCTACACTTTACTAATTTTGTCAGTGCGCTTCATCGTTATAACAAGCATTTTTGGAGCTTGCAAGTAAAAGAAGCGACAAAACTAATAATTCTTGCTTTGACTGCAGCCCTTGTATAACAAGGGCTTGGTCTAAAACTTTCCATAAGTTAGCACAGCCAACGGGAATGAAAAGCCCCTATACAGAATTTTTTTCCGTTTTTTCGCTATTTGCTGATTATTTTGCCGTTTCTACCACAGATACACGTGCTAATGGCTCTTGTAGTGCCAGTTCAAGCACCTCATCAATCCATTTTACCGGGCAAATTTCAATATCGCCTTTTACATTATCCGGAATATCTTTAAGGTCACGCACATTATCATGTGGAATTAGCACACGCTTGATACCGCCACGATGCGCCGCCAATAGCTTCTCTTTCAAGCCACCAATAGGCAACACTTCTCCGCGTAAGGTAATTTCACCTGTCATAGCAACGTCTGCCCGCACAGGGTTACCGGTTAAGCTAGAAACTAATGCCGTTACCATGCCTATACCGGCGCTTGGACCATCTTTAGGTGTAGCACCTTCTGGTACGTGGACATGGATATCACGTTTCTCATAAAAGTCTTCATTTATCCTCAAACCTTCTGCACGACTGCGAACGACAGTCATTGCGGCTTGAATAGACTCTTTCATTACATCACCTAGTGAGCCGGTATAGGTTAATTTACCTTTCCCTACTACAGATGCGGCTTCAATTGTGAGTAAATCGCCACCCACTTCGGTCCATGCTAAACCAGTCACTTGCCCTACCCGGTTACTGTCTTCGGCTTTACCATAGTCATAGCGCTGCACACCCAGAAACTCTTCTAAATTCTGCTGATTGATGACAACTTGTTTTAAATCTTTTGTCAGCAAAATTTGTTTTACTGCTTTGCGGCATAGTTTTGAGATTTCCCGTTCAAGACTACGCACACCAGCCTCACGGGTGTAATAGCGAATAATGCCGATGATGGCACTATCTTCTATAACTAACTCGCTGGCTTTTAAACCATTTCGGCCAATTTGCTTGGTAATAAGATGTTGTTTGGCGATATTAAGTTTTTCATCTTCGGTATATCCTGCCAGGCGAATAACTTCCATTCTATCGAGCAATGCCGCCGGGATATTTAAACTGTTAGATGTAGCAAAAAACATTACATCAGATAGGTCATAATCGACTTCAAGATAATGATCACTGAAAGCGGTATTTTGCTCAGGGTCTAATACTTCTAGAAGCGCCGCTGCAGGATCACCACGAAAATCTGACGCCATTTTATCTATTTCATCAAGTAGAAATAATGGGTTACGTACACCCACTTTTGCCATTTTCTGGATAATTTTACCTGGCATTGAGCCAATGTAGGTTCGACGGTG
Organism: Rheinheimera baltica DSM 14885; assembly: GCF_000425345.1. Classification (GTDB taxonomy): domain Bacteria; phylum Pseudomonadota; class Gammaproteobacteria; order Enterobacterales; family Alteromonadaceae; genus Alishewanella; species Alishewanella baltica. Next base: position 194,531 of record NZ_AUDG01000002.1, read on the forward strand.
GCCTCGAATTTCTGCTTCATCACGTACACCACCCAGTGCCATACGGACGTACTTACGCCCCGTCGCTTTAGCAACGGATTGCCCTAACGAGGTTTTACCCACGCCTGGTGGTCCAACTAAACACAGTATTGGGCCTTTTAACTTATTCACCCGTTGTTGTACTGCTAAATATTCAACGATGCGTTCTTTAACTTTTTCCAACCCGTAATGATCAGCATTCAGAATATTTTCTGCTTCTGCCAAATTCTTTTTAACTTTACTGCGTTTTTTCCACGGCACATTGGCTAACCAATCAATATAGCTGCGAACAACGGTTGCTTCTGCTGACATCGGAGACATCATCTTAAGCTTTTGTAATTCTGCTTTAGCTTTATCTTCCACTTCAGCTGACATTTGCGCCTGTTCAATTTTTTTGCTCAGTGCTTCAAATTCATCTGGTGTATCTTCAAGCTCACCTAACTCGCGCTGGATAGCTTTCATTTGCTCGTTTAGGTAATACTCGCGCTGGCTTTTCTCCATCTGCTTTTTAACGCGGCTACGAATACGGCGCTCGACCTGAAGAATGTCAATTTCACTCTCCATCATTGCCATCAGGTATTCAAGCCGCTCGGTCACGTTAAAAATTTCCAGTACTTTTTGCTTATCTTCAACCTTAAGCGGCATATGTGCAGCCATGGTATCAGCCAACCGAGCCGGCTCATCAATACCGGTTAATGCTGTCAGCACTTCTGGTGGAATTTTTTTATTAAGCTTGATATACCCTTCAAACTGATTAATGGCTGAGCGTAAAAACACTTCCTGCTCTTTACTTTCAACTTCAGCCGTTTCAATAAGCTCTACATAAGCAGCAAAGGCATTATCTGTTTCTGTAAATTCAGCTAACCGGGCACGACGGCTGCCCTCGACTAGCACTTTTACGGTGCCATCGGGTAATTTCAGCAATTGCAATATCGTCGCAACGGTACCTACCTGATATAAGTCTGCTGCAGTAGGGTCGTCCAGCGTGGCATCTTTTTGAGCGACCAAAAAGATTTGTTTATCATTTTCCATTGCTGCATCTAAGCACTTAATGGACTTTGCCCGCCCGACAAATAGTGGAATAACCATATGGGGATAGACGACAACGTCGCGCAGTGCCAGCACGGGCATATGCAAACGTTCAGCGTTTTCTGATGTCATTGATACTCTCTCGAAATTAGTTACTGCAGGCGCGAATATGTTTCAGTATATGGGGTTCATTTTTAAAACTTCAATTCTATATACGAAAAAGGAGCTGAATCAGCTCCTTTTTATCAAAAAAACTCGTTTTACTTCAACATTAGTGGGATTCTGCAGCTACAGGCTCGCTGCTTTGATAGATAAGTATCGGGTCACTTTCACCACGGATCACCGTCTCATCGATTACAACTTTTGCCACATCCTGCATCGAAGGTAAGTCGTACATCGTATCAAGTAACACACCTTCAACAATAGAACGTAGGCCACGCGCGCCTGTTTTACGTTCCATGGCTTTCTGTGCGATGGCTCTTAACGCATCTTCACGAAACTCTAGTTCAACATCTTCCATGGCGAATAAAGCTGCAAACTGTTTAACCAGAGCGTTTTTCGGCTCACTTAAAATTTGCACCAAGGCAGCTAAGTCAAGTTCAGTTAATGTTGCAACAACCGGTAACCTACCAATAAATTCCGGTATTAGACCATATTTAACCAAATCTTCTGGTTCAACATCACGGAAAGACTCACTGAGACTGCGACTACTTTCTTTACTACGCACCGTTGCACCAAAACCAATGCCGGCTCCTTTGGCGCAACGCTGTTCGATAACTTTATCTAAGCCGGCAAAAGCACCACCACAGATAAACAAGATCTTGGAGGTATCCACCTGCAAGAATTCTTGTTGTGGATGTTTACGCCCACCTTGTGGCGGAACAGAGGCAATGGTTCCTTCAATAAGTTTCAACAAAGCCTGCTGCACCCCTTCACCTGAAACATCACGGGTAATAGAAGGGTTGTCACTTTTGCGAGAAATTTTGTCGATTTCATCAATGTAGACAATACCACGCTGAGCTTTTTCAACGTCGTAATCGCACTTTTGCAGCAATTTCTGAATGATATTTTCTACGTCTTCGCCAACATAACCGGCTTCTGTCAGCGTAGTCGCATCAGCCATCGTAAACGGCACGTCCAGCAATCTTGCCAGGGTCTCAGCCAGCAGCGTTTTTCCACTTCCGGTTGGGCCAATCAACAAGATATTACTTTTACTCAACTCAACGTCTTGCTTGTGCTGTGCGCTACGTAAGCGTTTGTAATGATTGTACACTGCAACTGCTAATACTTTTTTGGCATGGTCCTGACCAATAACATAGTCATCCAGATGAGTGCGGATTTCACGGGGTACCGGTAAGGTATCGGCATCGCGCTTAGGGGAAATATCTTTTATTTCCTCGCGGATAATGTCATTGCATAAATCAACGCATTCATCACAAATATATACCTGTGGGCCTGCAATCAACTTACGCACTTCATGCTGTGATTTGCCACAAAAAGAACAGTACAACAATTTACCGTTCTTATCGCCGTCAGTGCGGTGATCAGACATGTAACTACCTCTTTCACTACGGTGCAACCAGATGGTGTCTGGTTGCCAAAAAATGATTACTTCGCGTCTCTGTTAGTAAATATGGCATCTACCAGGCCATATTCCAAGGCTTGCTGTGCACTTAAGAAATTATCACGCTCAGTATCCTTACAGACTTGCTCGTAACTTTTACCGCTATGCTCTGCCATAAGACGGTTTAATTTCTCTTTTATGCCTAATATTTCACGGGCATGAATTTCAAAATCTGTTGCCTGACCTTGAAAACCACCTAAGGGTTGGTGGATCATTACACGGGCATTAGGTAGACAGTAGCGTTTACCTTTAGTACCACCGGACAATAAAAACGCGCCCATACTGGCGGCCTGTCCGACACAAATGGTAGAGATATCCGACTTGATATAACGCATAGTGTCATAAATTGATAAGCCGGCAGTGACGGATCCGCCTGGTGAGTTTATATAAATATAGATGTCTTTCTCAGGATTTTCTGATTCTAAGAATAATAATTGCGCCACAATCAGGTTTGCCATGTGATCTTCAACCTGACCAGTTAGAAATATGATGCGATCCTTGAGCAAGCGTGAATAGATATCAAAAGAACGCTCACCTTTTGCGGTTTGCTCAATAACGATTGGTACCAAAGCGTTTACTATGTCATTAAGATGTTGCGGCATAGACATATTATAGGGTTCCCTTTAAATGGCTGGATTTTACTGTTGCAGAAAATAAAATGGCCCGAACTAGTGTCCGAGCCATTAAAGCCGTCAAGCCCAAATAAGTCAATCTTAGTTGGTGGCTTGTGGGTTCATTATTTCATCGAAAGCCGCTTTTTGGTCAGTCACTTTAGCGCTGGCCAAAACAACTTCTATCGCCTGTTCTTCCAGTGCAACATTACGCATGCTCTGTAACAGTTCTTTATTGCTGTTGTAGTACTGCACCACTTCTTGTGGATCTTCGTATGCAGAAGCTACAGATTCGATTAACGCCTGTACTTTCTTGTCATCTACTTTCAGTTCACTTGTTTTAATTACTTCACCCAGCAACAAACCTACTTTAACGCGGTCTTTTGCTTGCTCTTCAAACAGTGATGCTGGCAGTTCAGGTAATTGCTTAGGATCAACATTATTACCAAAACGCTGTAAAGCTTGTTTACGTAAAACGTCCACTTCACCTTCAATTAAGGCTTTAGGTACATCAACGTCGTTATTTGCCAGTAATCCTTTGATTACCTGCTCTTTAACTTTTGCTTTGATGTTTTGGTTAAGCTCGCGCTCCATGTTTTTGCGTACTTCAACTTTAAGCGCATCAACAGAAGCCGTTTCAAGACCAAACAATGTTGCGAACTCATCATTTAGTTCAGGCAATACTTGCTCTTCTACCTTGCTGATTGTTACAGCGAAGCTAGCTGCTTTACCTTTAAGGTTTTCAGCGTGGTATTCTGCTGGGAAAGTAACGTCAACCGTGGTTTCTTCACCGGCTTTCTTACCGATAATACCGTCTTCAAAGCCTGGGATCATTCGGCCCTGGCCTAATTCCAGTGTGAAGTTAGTGGCTTTACCGCCTTCAAACTCTTCACCGTCGATTGAACCAACAAAGTCGACAACCACACGGTCACCAGACACTGCTTTGCCTTTTTTCTCTTCCCACTTGGCGTGTTGCTTACGCAAAGTGTCCAGCATTTTGTCTAAGTCAGCATCAGCAATTTCAACAACTGGCTTATTAACTTCTATTTTATCCAGATTTTTAACTTCTACTTCTGGGTAAACTTCAAAAGTCGCTTTAAATTCCAGATCTTTACCTTGCTCCAGTTGGCCTGGTGCAAAAGTTGGTGAACCTGCTGGCGTTAGTTTGTTAGCAATAATGGCATCGTAAAAATGACGCTGCATTTGCTCGCCTGCAACTTCTTGCAATACAGCTAAACCATAACGCTTCTGGATAATAGATACTGGTGCTTTACCTGGACGAAAACCGTCGATACGCTGACGCTTGGCCAGATCACGTAAACGGTTTTTAACTTCCGAATCAATTTTGTCGGCCGGAACTGTAATCGTTAACTGGCGCTCTAAACCCTGAGTGGTTTCCACAGAAACTTGCATCTTGTTACCTCAAATTCAAAAACGGGCGCGTAATTAACGCCTTACTAGTGTGATCTGGTATCAAAACGCAGCACTGAACCAGACCTGTTATAAAATAGGACGCGGCATTATAGCGGGGTAAATGTCCGACGTCGAGCCCTTAGCAAAAGCGCTTTTTAACCGACGCAAACAACATAAAAAAACGCAGCCTGAAGAGGAGTTATTTCAGGCTGCGTGTCGTTCTATTATGCTCAAAATGTATTAGCTTCGAGTTTGCCCATTGCCGGTAACAACATACTTTTCCGTTGTTAACGCTTCAAGCCCCATAGGGCCATATGCGTGCAACTTACTGGTTGATATACCAATTTCAGCACCTAAACCCAGCTCGCCACCGTCAGAAAAACGTGATGACGTATTATGCATCACCACAGCTGAGTCTACCTCGCAAATAAAGCGCTCAGCATTAGCACTATCGGCAGTACAAATAACTTCAGTATGCTGACTACCAAACTGGTCAATGTGCGTTATTGCCCCGTCCATGTCATCGACCACCCGAATAGCAATCTCAGGAGCCAGGTATTCCTGACCAAACTCATTATCAGCAATAGCTTGTGCCTGATTGAAATAGCTTAAGCTCTTTTTACAAGCATGCACAATCACATCGTGCTGTGCCAGAGCACTTGCCACCATCGGCAAAAAGTCTGCCGCGATATGCTGGTTAACCAATAAACCTTCTAACGCATTACACACGCCTGGGCGTTGCACTTTACCGTTTAGTAATAAGCCCAATGCCATGTTTAAGTCTGCTGACTGATCGACATATAAATGGCATACCCCTTTATAATGCTGAATTACCGGGATACGGCTATGCTCCGTCACAAAACGAATAAGCCCTTCCCCGCCCCGTGGGATCACCAAGTCGATATACTGGTCTTGCTTTAACAGTGCCAACATCAGATCACGATCCGGATCCGGTACGATACTCACCACTTCGTCAGGCAAGTTATGCTCACGCAGCGCCTGTTGCATGGCAGCTGCAATGGCTAAACTGGTTTGAATGGCTTCGCGCCCACATCGCAGAATAACCGCATTGCCAGATTTAAAACACAAAGCACCCGCGTCAGCTGTAACGTTGGGTCTTGCTTCATAAATCATACAAATAACGCCAAGCGCGATACGACGCTTTTGAATATTTATGCCATTAGGCCGTTGTTCAATCTGTCGCGTGGCACCTACAGGGTCTGGCAATGCAATAATTTGCTCTATGGCTTTAGCCATGACCTCTATACGTTCTGGGGTTAGCGTTAACCGGTCTAACATGGCCGCACTGGTGCCGTTTGCACTGGCTGCAGCCACTTCATCTTTATTCGCTGTCAGAATAGTTGCACTTGCTAAGCGCAACTGATTTGCCATGCTTTGCAGCACTGCATTTTTCTGTTCTGTGGTTAAATTCGCCACTGCTTTAGCTGCACGCGACGCTTTGGCGGCAATACTGGCCGCAACTTCGGTACTCATAATCTCTCCAGTAACATCATTTCACTACGATGGATCACAGCATCACTGCCGGTTGGACAATATCCAAGACATGACTCTATATCCCGGCTTTGTTGTCCTTTAATGGAAAACAGCTCGCTGGCACTAAAACGGCTAACCCCTTTAGCAACTTTTCGTTTGCCAACAGCACAGCGCACTAAAACAGCATCACCTGAATCAAACTCACCATTAATACTAACGATGCCGCTGCACAATAGCGAGGCGCCATGCTGGCATAGTGCCTCAATACAGCCATCATCTACCCAGATTTCACCCTTAGCCCTTAACGTATGACGCACCCAATGTTTTTTAGCCGATAAAGGCTTAGCTTGACCATAAAAAATTGTGCCTGGGTTTTTACCCGCTAAAATACACTGAAAACTAAATTCCTGATGACCATCAATGATCATGGTATCAATGCCATGAGCTGCGGCTTTTTCTGCCGCTTCAATTTTGGTTCGCATGCCACCTGTGCCCATAGCAGAAGAAGCACCACCAGCCAAAGCATAAATGTCAGCGCTAATACGCTTAACAGCTGGGATTAACGTAGCATTGGGGTCTTTATTCGGATCTGCGGTATAGAGGCCAGCAACATCAGAGCAAATGATCAAGGCATCAGCATTAGCTACCGTTGCTACCATCGCGGCTAAATTATCATTGTCACCCACTTTAAGCTCATCGGTGGCAATGGTGTCATTTTCATTCACGATTGGCAGTACGTTATGATCAAGTAAACGACGTAACGTGTTCTGAATATTGACATGGCGGACCCTGTCACTTAAATCACCATGCGTTAGCAAAACCTGTGCGCACGGAAAATCAAAACAACGACTCCAGAAATTCATTAACTCATTTTGCCCAACCGCTGCCATGGCACGTTTAAGCGCAATAGGTACACGTTGATGTTGAAAGTTAAAATGATGGCGACCGGCAGCAACGCTAACAGAAGAAACCAGGATCACTTCAAGACCCTGTAGTCGGCACTGCCGAATAAATTCGGCGATGGGACGCAAAAACTGCTCACTACACCCCTGATGTTCTGGCGCAATTAGGGCGCTGCCAACTTTCAGCACGACCCGACGCCAGGATGGGTTAATCATAACTCCTCCAATGGTTATTGCAGTCGCTATAATAACAAAATCTGTAACCCGGCACCACCCAACCTACAAAAACCAACACAAACACAAACTACAAATCAAAGTTAAACTATTGTTTTAAATAGATTATAAATATAGTGAATACCCTATATACATTTAAAAGGGGCAACAAAAGTGCATTAAAATGTAATTTAATTACATTTTAATGCACTAAGCATACAACTGAATATAGTCTTCTGATGGGGTAAGTTTCACCATTTTCTCAAACTGCAAACCAAGCCGGTTCAACAATTTAATTGACGCCGTGTTTCCTGCATGCGTCAAACCAACAATGCGTTTTAATTTCAACGTACTATAGCCAAAATGTATCACAGCAGATGCGGCTTCAAAGGCATAGCCTTGGCCACAAAACTGCGGCATAAAAGCAAAACCAATATCGGTTTCCTGCAAAGCATCACGACGTAATAGACCACAAAACCCCAGCGGTATTCCGCTGATACATTCCTCAACTAAAAACAAACCATAACCATGTTGGCGATAGCTCTTTATCGGTCCTTCAGCGAGATAATGCATAGCATCCAACTCGTTTCTTACACCACGATCAGCAATATTTTCAATGAAGGAAGGCTCGTTCAACAATCGACAGGTAAACGTCACATCGGCCGCCGTAAGGTGTCGGATCCGTAAACGAGGAGTCTCTGCAACAACCATAAAATCATCCTTAAAACACAGGCTACAGTGAGCATACATTAAGATAACGGTTTATGGGAACAAGAATTTAGCTGCATTATTTAGCAGTATAAATAGTTTTGCTATAGCAAATTGGACAGATAGTTCAATACAAGCCGTAAGAAGAAATTAGTTTGATTATAGATGAGGGATTTAGGGAAAATGGTCGGTGATGCAGGATTTTAACCTGCGAACCGCGGATTAAGAACACCCAAAATAGGGGTAGACTTAACCATTTTGAAAATGGTCGATGATGCAGGCTTTGAACCTGCGCCCCGTGGATTAAGAACCCCCAAACTAGGTGTAGACTTAACCATTTTGAGAATGGTCGGTGATGCAGGATTTGAACCTGCGACCCCTTGGACCCAAACCAAGTGCGCTACCAAGCTGCGCCAATCACCGACTGTACAACGTAAAGAGATGGGGTGGATGATGGGGTTCGAACCCACGACAACCGGAATCACAATCCGGGGCTCTACCAACTGAGCTACAACCACCACTGAAACTGTTTTGCGCTTGTTATGGCGCGCCCGATAGGATTCGAACCTATGACCCACGCCTTAGAAGGGCGTTGCTCTATCCAGCTGAGCTACGGGCGCAAAATCGAAAGCCCTACCAAGCTATAAAATTAATGGTCCGATACGCAGTATTTTAACCTGCTACCCGTGGATTAAAAGTACCCAAACCACGTGTATAACTTACCATTTTTAAAATGGTCGGTGATGCAGGATTTGAACCTGCGACCCCTTGGACCCAAACCAAGTGCGCTACCAAGCTGCGCCAATCACCGACATCACTGCACTTCTGCAACGGGGCGGAATATTACAGCTGGGCGGCAATAGCGTCAAACCTTTTTTTGCACAAATCAACTGATTGCCTATTATTTGAACCTATTATGCGCTGAGCATTGCAAGATGGAGTTCTGTCGGTAGCTGTGCGAAAATATACCGCAGCAGAATTATGGCAGAGACGTTAACAAATGACAGCACAAATTATTGATGGCAAAGCCGTTGCTCAGGCAACAAAAGATAAAGTCGCCGCGCAGGTGCGTGCCCGCCTGGCTGCAGGTAAAAGAGCCCCGGGGTTGGCCGTTGTACTGGTGGGCCTTGACGCCGCATCGCAAGTTTATGTTGGCAGTAAACGTAAAGCCTGTGAAGAAGTAGGATTTCATTCTGTTTCTTACGATCTCCCCTCTACAACTTCGCAACAACAGCTGCTAGAGCTTATTGACACGTTAAACAATGACGATAGCGTCGATGGCATTCTGGTTCAACTGCCTTTGCCTGCCGGTTTAGACTCATCACTGATACTTGAGCGCATTATTCCGCATAAAGATGTTGATGGTTTTCACCCCTACAACATCGGCCGCCTTGCACAACGAATGCCTGCCCTGCGCTCTTGCACGCCTAAAGGCATTATGACGCTACTACAAAGCACCGGCGTCAATGTTAAAGGCATGGATGCAGTGGTTGTCGGTGCGTCTAATATCGTCGGCCGCCCAATGGCGCTGGAACTGCTATTAGCAGGTTGCACTACCACGGTGTGTCATAAATTTACCAGGAACCTTGAAGCTCAGGTGCGCCGTGCCGACCTATTAGTTGTCGCTGTAGGCCGGCCAGAGTTTATTCCTGGCGACTGGGTAAAACCGGGCGCGCTGGTTATTGATGTAGGTATTAATCGCTTAGATAGCGGCAAACTGGTGGGTGATGTGGAATACGGCACAGCGGTAAAACACGCGCGTTATATCACTCCGGTACCAGGCGGCGTAGGCCCGATGACAGTCGCTAGTTTAATTGAAAACACGCTGGAAGCTTGCGAGCTGTATCACGATAAGCATTAACAAACAGTAAAAATAAAAAACCGCCAATAGGCTAATGCCGTTCACTTAAGGTGAGCGGCATTTTTACTTTTAGCCACCGGGTAGCGATTTTTCGATACCTTTAGCGTCCTTGGATAACTGCGTTCTCGCTTTCCTTCAAGCTTGAATTGACTGGCATTTTTTTCTATTTCAAAGATGAATCCGGGCACATTACCCGGCGCATAAATTGGCATCAGAGTGAGCTTGTGGATGATGTGCGATGAGGCATCTCTAAAGCTCAGTTGGTTTGGGAATACACTTTTAAGGGACTTGGCCATCAATACCATTTTGTATCGAATTAAATTGTAAGCGAGCAACACCCCCCATAGCTCCTGCCGGATAAGCTCTGGCAGGTTGCTACGTAACG
>NZ_AUDG01000003.1 GCF_000425345.1 Rheinheimera baltica DSM 14885
GATTTAAGAACGTTAGCACGGAAATCAGTTTGCATGTGCTGGCTTATAACCTCAAAAGAATGATGTCCATCTGGGGTTCTGAAGGATTAACTAAAAAGCTGCAAGAGCGTTACGGCTAGCGGCTGTAGTCGCTTTAGCTCCTGATACCACACCCATAACGCTCAATATCGGACTTAATAAGCCTCCGAACCGCACTGAATGAAAACTAAAACGCACACTCATTATTTCAGCGAGGCACTAACAGTGCATACTGGCGAACCGCTGAAAGAGCGGAAAATATGAGTTTTTACACAGCCTGGGCACAGAGCAGCTATCCGAAGAAGTGGTACTTTATATTTAATTAAACATCTGCTGGCGCAAACTGGTCTTGTTCACGACTTCTGTGGTCGCAATTGTGGTTGTCTCGTGTTGTATTTAATTTCATTTTTCGCTGGTATAAAAAAGTGTTTAAAGGGGTGCTATAGGGCAACTGAGGAAAGTAGCGATTCAGATACTCCGACCTAGCCTTATGTTGTGGGCACTATTAACCGGTTGCGCTGCCCAGTGTAACAAAGAGGCCACCAGTTCAAGCTCTACGTTTATGAGCGCCAGCTTTTCAGTATTGGTTAACGTTGCATTTTTGATATAGCGCATATTCAATGCCCGGCGCTGCGCCTCGGGCAAAGTTTCTGTTATCTGATCTATCTGGTCAACCCATGCCGGCGGCCTGATGCTGGCGCTGTCAAATCGTGTAGCGTTTTTATCAGTGCTGGCAAAAATACCGGTTTTGGCCTGTTCTATTACTTTGGCTGTGATAGAACTTCTGTGAAAGCCTACTGGCCGCTTCATTGCTGCCCAGTATTTGCCCCAATCCTTTAGCAATCGTCTTACATCTTTGATGTTCACAAGCTCGCTTCCGCTATTTGCCAAGCCTCGAATATTGATAGCTTTAGAATATCAGAGCAAATACGCAGACCATACTAAATTCTGGCTCTGTCTCTTTTGCTTCCCATCTGCCATACGTCCGGCCACTGACACCAACCAGTTGTGACAATTCATCTTGCGTAAGCCCTCGGTGTTTCCGTACACAACGTAATATAAAGCCACCGTGTAACACTGACCGTTGCATATGTCATAACCTCACCGTTGTTTAACCGTTAAGCTCTAGATATTACCGGTATCGATCCCGTTAAAAGACAGTCCTTAAGTGTTGAGCAATCATAAGCGGAAACAACGGAGCATTTGCACCGGCTTTACGGTGCATTTGTTCCGTCTTGCTGGAACATTTGTTCCGTAAATTGCCGGAGTATGTACAGCTTGATCAGCTCAGAAGCGTTATTGGGTATGGGCTTTGGTACACCTGTGGTGGATCACTATAGATAGCCGAAAAATACTGTTGCGCCGCGGCTTTCCGCGCCCCCTTGGCATAAAATGTACAGCTGGGGTCCCCTGTCGCTACTGGTTTTTATTTCACATGCCTTGGGTTTCACCTATTCATTGGCTGCCCATGAGTTTGATTTCGCGCTCATGTAAATCTGGTTTAAGGGCTAGGCTGCCTTAGCTGTTGAGATTGTAGTAGGAGGCAGCTTTATCCTCATATACTTAAAGATTAAACGTCCTTTTGCGCACTCTTTATTTAAATAGGACAGCTGCACCAACCATGATCATAAATACAGCAATTCCCACAGCGATGATAGTTCCAGCGACATCAGATCCTTTTGTGGACATCTTCCCTTCTACTTTTAAACTACTTTTATTGATACTATTCACAAATGTGTTGCTCCTAAGTTTGAGTTAGGGGTGAATACAAAAAGCCCCGGCATGCTGGTAACATCCGGGGTTTTGCTTTTTTGGTTTTATCCTAGTAACCGTCTTTGTTCGACTGAACTATTAAAGATATTCGTAAGGACTGTTAGTAACACTCGGCTTGTTAAACTGGCATAACAAATCACAGTTAAGCGGGTTTTAGGTTCTGGTCGGATCAACTCCTATGATTGGCAAAATACAAAGTGCGGACCAAACAAGTTCAATAAGCAAACGTACTAAAATTATTGGCGTCAGCTTTCGCAGAAAGTGACACCCTCTTAGTAATAGAGGATCTTACTAATAGAAGATCTTATGTGGGGGCAATTTGGCGGTCTTGTAGAGGGCAGATTGGCGGAGCTGTAGAGGGCAGTTTGGCGGATGGGGCGCGTATTAATCCTGATCGCTCTTGATTAGTAGTGATATTACCAGAGTGCGCCGGGAGCGCTGGTTGGCGGCATCTGTTCCGCCTTTCCGGAACCGTTGTTCCGTTTGTACGGAACTGCTGTTCCGGTACTTCGTCAGTGCTTGGCGGTTTCCGTCTTGTAAAACTCCCGGCAACTTTGTAACCAGCAGTGCTGCTGGCTTTCGTGGCGTCGGGCTACCCTGTAATGCCTGCACAGTGCCTGCGTGGAATGTTCAAATATTACAATTCCAGATTAAGCGCTAGCCCCTTAATATTGTGGCTTTAAGCATTCGGCAATTATGACTGGTGCCTGCATAATGCCTACACAGTGCCGGTACTTTGTGCAGTTCAGATGCTGCGCTTTAATTGATAAAGCATATCGTCTGCCCAATCCTGCAGATAGGGTTTAGCTGTGCTGTCATCGGCCAGCAAGTTGCTCAGGGCGGTTTCCCGCTCTCGTTCTATCCTCAACAATGGGGCCAGTAGCTCAGCCTCTGCAACACCTGGTGCTGCTATATGATTGCCCACTATTACAACAGCGCCGGTGCGCCTGGCTTGCTCGGTGTAACGCTCAAGCGTTCGTTTTGGTAACTGGCAATAGTGTGCTAGCCAATCCATGCTTTTAAAGGTGGTAACAGCGCTGGCGCTTTTGCGGTGCTGGTTAAGGAAAAGTAAGCGGCTTACTCTGTATAGGAACCAAGCGAACCCAGCCGGGCTGCTGTTGTTGCCATATTTGATAGCCAACTGAATATACTCCAGCGGGAATACAACTAAATTCGCTATTGCGCCAGCGTCATTGCTGCCGGTTGATTGCGCTTTTCTGTTGCGCTTCATTTGATCTTTCCTCCACTGATGCAAACTATAGCAATTGGCACCGAGCACGGCGCGGCCTGCGGCGTTCTTTCGTCGGGTTCTTTCAACCACAAATAAGCCGGCTAACTTCGATTGCTGGCGCTTAATGGTATCAGTAGACACGCAAAACATTAGCGCCCAGCGCTGGTATGGCACCCAGCGGCAAGGCTTATCCAGTGCAACAAGCCACCAATACAGATCAGCAGCCATTAGCGCCGTCAGTACACCATGAACTTGCACTATGTTAGTGTCTACTTCCAACCGTGTGGGTAATGCCTGGTTGTCTTGAACCATGCGTTACCCCCTTGTGCTTTGCCGGCAACTCTCTGCTGATTGCAAATACTGATTAAGGGTATGACTGGTTAACTGCCTCCAGTTTATCGGGGGCGCGTTGCGCCTTGCTCGCAACTGGTTAACCATCGCCTGCGCTCTGTCTGTTTGAGCTGTGGGCAAACTATACCGGGTTAGATGGCAAGCTGTGCCCTGATAACCTTTAACTTGTTCGCGCTGCCGGCCTACTTCAAGTTGGTGCCTGTTTGCCAGTTCACTGATCACGCTGTTCAGATGACGCGCCCTAATCGGCTGGTGCTCAGCTTCCTGGCAATTAATGCTACCGTTGTATAACAGCGCCAGCAAAACCCGTTCTATCTGGCTGGCGGGCTTTGTTGTTGCTGTTCTTGCGCCAATTTGTGTAAACTCTGAACCGTTATATTGAGTGTCTATTGGGCTGCCTTGCCGGGCGGCCTGATTTTTTTCTGACATATCGCCCCCTATGCTGCAGCCCGGCCAGCTTCGGCCAGTCGTTCATTAATCCAGCTATCTATATCGCTTTCCAGCCAGGCAACACGACCACCACCTATAGCAACAGGGCGGGGGAACTCTCCGGCGTTCATGCGGTTATAAATACTGGCTTTGCATAGGCCGACACGGGCAATTACTTCAGCCCGGCGGATCAGACGTGGTTTTGGTGTTTCTGTATTCATACTATACCCCTTTAGGCTTGTTTAGCTCTCAGGGGTATGTTCGTGTAATGGCTGGCGCTTAGTCTCGAAGTTAGCAGCTTTATGCTTATAACTTCGGTTAGCTGTTTAGCTTCGGTTGCCGCGCTGCTCTGGCAGATTTCGCCTTATCAAGCATGTCGGCAAAACCCCGGTCTGTTATCTGTATTTCAGTTAGCTGATTTTTTCTTAAAAGATCATTCAGCTGGGAGTACAATTTATAAGGGTCATCAACCAGCTCAAGTTGCAGATTCAAGGCTTTTAGAGCTAGTTCAACTATAGACAACGTTGCTTCTGCTCTGCCAGGGCTATTGCGCTCGGGCTTACTTGCGCTAATTAGCTCATTGTTCTGTGCAATGCTGTTGGCTATATCAGCATCATTATATTTGCTTTTAAGCGGTGCTCCAGTCGTTATTGCTGTGTGCAATTTTTTTAATTCGGAGTATGTGATTAGTATCTCGCTTTCGCTGAATCTTGCCTTAGGGCCCGTGTGACACACAACGGTAACACCAGCAGTGTTATCACTGAAGAGCCATAACGGATTAAAAGCATCACTATCTTTGTCTGCTCTCTCAGGACCTATCAACGGAAACTCGATTCGCCAAATACCGCTAATGCTTATGCCCGGGAAGCTGATTAAGCCGTTACGCTGCTCGCTTGTCAGAAAGTCTTCAGTATTGAAATGCAGTGCAGACATACCTAATGCCAGGCTTGTTACCGATTCAGCAGGATCAATTAGCTGCTTAATCTCATTGTAAACTGGCAGTTTTACAGAGAAATATGGCTGCTCTATGTCATCCGGCTTTAGGCATAGCTTAACTGCCCCAATTAACGCCCAATGTACTAAATCTTCGACCTCGCAATCTAATAGCCTGGATGCCCTGGCCAATGTGCAATACTCAAGCGGAAGTAGGGGCGGCAGTGGCCGCCCTGAATTGCTTTTCGGCATAGGTTTAACCCAGCTTTATTTGTTTAATTTGCTTATCGATATCATCCAGCCTTTCACCAAGTAACCAAAGCAGGTTAGCCAGCGTTGCCTCGTTCAGCGTCTTGAAGTTATCGTCCGAGCACAAGCTGGTAACAACCGCTCTAGCTTGACCGGTAAGGCGGTTCAGATTATCAACCGTGTCGATAAGCTGGTTTGATTTAGTTGTTTCTACCGGCGAAAGCTTTGCTGTGTTCATGTTATGTCCCTTGCTTCGATTGTTGTTGGTCGCTTAATTCCGAGGCCAGTGCCAAGGCGCGTTGCTGCCATTGTTGCAGCGCGTTAACCTTTGCCATATTGTCCGCCATTTCCCTAATTCCCTTGTATTCAACTATTAACTGTAACGCCTGCTTTTCCCTGCTTTGTTTCACTGCCGGATTAAATGCCACAACGGATACATTGCTGACTTTGCTATCAATGGTTTGCATCGCTATAACCTTTGTGAGTTAGCCGAACTTAGCCGGTATTACGTTTGTACTGCTGGCGCTTAAGCGCAGCGTGTCCAAGTAATCAGCCCAGCGCTGCATCATGTCAGTTCGCTGGGGCAGGTGCTTGGTTCTGTTGTACGCTCTGCCGTTGGCGTCTTTCACAGCGTGCGCCAGCTGCTGCTCTATCCATTCAATGCGATATCCCAGCACTTCATCTAGCAACGTCCTGGCCATCGCCCTAAAGCCGTGCGGTGTTAAGGTGTCGTTGTCATAGCCCAGCGCCCGCAGTGCAGTTCTTACGCCGTTTTCGGACAGTGGGCGGCTCTGCCCCCTGGGAGATGGGAAAACATACTTTAAGTGGCCTGTGAGCTGGTGCAGTTCTTCAAGTACTGCCTGGGCCTGTTTACTCAGCGGGATAATGTGCGCCTCGCGCATTTTCATCTTTTCCGCTGCTATCTCGATCCGGGCCTCAGCCATATTGATTTCTGACCATTCAAGGTGACGTAATTCACCCGGGCGGCAAAATAGTAAAGGTGAAAGCTGCAGCGCTGCTTTGACAATATTGGTGCCGGTATAGTTATCAATTGCCAGTAACAGCCGGCCTACCTCTGCCGGCTCAGTGATGGCCGGAAAGTGCTTTGTTATCGGGTTCTTCAATGCGCCCTTTAGATCTGCGCTAATGTCACGCTCAGCGCGGCCTGTTGCAATGGCGTAGCGGATAATCTGCCCGGCGGTTTGCTTTGCCCTGTGTGCTGTTTCGATAGCGCCACGTTTCTCTATGCGCCTTAAGGTGGCCAGTAGATCAAGCGGCGTTAGTTCAGCAATTGGTTTGCGTCCGATATAGGGGAATAAGTCTTTTTCCAGTGCTGCACTGGTGCGGTCGCGGTGGCTCTCGCTTTTGTCGTACATTTTCACTGCCAGCCATTCACGGGCGATCACTTCAAAGCTATTGGCTGCAGCTTGGTTACTGGCCAGCTTACGGGCCTGCTTTTCTGCGCTGGGGTCAACACCTTGCGCCAGCAGTCGGCGGGCTTCATCGCGGGCAAGTCGAGCATCTTTCAAACTGACGTCAGGATAAACGCCGATGGCCAGCAGACGTTCTTTACCGGTAAAGCGGTATTTAAAACGCCAGTACCTTGAACCGCTGGTTTTAACCAGCAGATAAAGGCCGTTACCGTCAGACAGTTTATAGTCCTTATCTTGTGGCTTGGCTTTCTCAACCTGCGTTGCTGATAACGGCATGTCGTAACCTCCGGTATGCTGGCGCTATATCTGATTGCTAATGGCTTTTAGCAGCCTGGGGTATCGGTTCGGGGGTATCACTCTGGCAGTTAGTCCGTATACCCCAGCAAATACCCTGAAAATCACGGGGTATCCGCTGGACAACATTAGACCAATATAGAATTTATGGCAATAAAAAACCCAGCAGTTACGCTGGGTTAGTGGCCGGTTATGGACTGGCTTAGTCCGTCATTTGGTGGAGCTGGCGGGAGTTGAACCCGCGTCCGAAAAACCTACATCGTCGGTACTACATGCTTAGCGCATTCATTTAGTTAACCCTATGAGCGCCGAATGGCAGGCTATCGTCGGGCGAGCCTGATTGGTTTTAACGTGTTGTCTCCAGGCGAAGACGCGACGCGATCCTATTAGGGGTGATCTTCCAGAGTCTCAGCTTATAGGCATGCGTGAGGGGAAGAGCTATCTACTGCCTATTAAGCAGCGATTGCGTAGTTTTCGTCGTTTGCGACTAGTTTTTTGCGGCTTTTTTACGAGGCCTACCGCACCTCGGCATGCACCTAAGAGTTCGTGAATCCCGTCGAATCCAGAATCAGCCCCGAATTCTGTGGTGTTACACTCACACTTACAGTGTTTGGCTATTGTACGCAGCTCGCTTTGATTAAACAAGTAAGCTTTGCATCGCCAGCCTTTTTTCTACAACACCTATTAGATGGGGTGTTGCAGGAAAAGTTTCAATTGCTGTTTAGCGCTTGGAATGTTTCATCATCCGCTCTTTTTCACGTGACCAATCTCTATCTTTAATATCGTCACGTTTATCAAAGGTTTTTTTACCTTTGGCCAGGTGGAATTCCAGTTTTACCCAACAGGCTTTCCAGTACATTGCTGTCGCTACTAGGGTATAGCCATCGCGTTCTTTTAAGCCGATAAGTTTATTTAGCTCACGCTTGTGCAACAGCAGTTTGCGGTTACGCTCTGGGTCGCATATTACGTGTGATGAGGCACTGTTTAGCGGTTGGATCTGCGCACCTAACAGGTAAGCCTCACCGTTATGCAAAATAACGTAAGAATCTGACAGATTAACCTTACCTTCGCGGATGCTTTTTAATTCCCAGCCCTGCAGGGCCATGCCTGCTTCATAGCGCTCTTCTAAAAAGTACTCGTGACGGGCTTTTCTGTTTTGCGCGATGGTACCGTTCTTATTTTTACTAGCTTGTTTTTTACTCATAATGTGTTGTATTCGCAGCTCTGTTTTCTATGTCAGCGATGGCTCAAGCCTTGTTGCAGCGCGTTATTCTGTTACAATCGGCGGCGAGTTTAAAGGGGAGAGAGTATGCCACAAATTGAGCGCAGTGCGCTGGTTTTTTACAGTGCAAAGCAGATGTTTGACTTAGTCAACGCTGTTCCTGACTATCCACAATTTCTGCCTGGCTGTACTTCTGCCCGTATCGTTAGTCAATCTGATACAGACATGGTGGCATCATTGCAAGTTTCCAAGGCTGGTATTGGTCATACTTTTACTACCCGTAATACATTGTACCCTGATCATCGTATAGCCATGCAACTGGTAGACGGCCCTTTTAAACAATTACAGGGAGGTTGGGAGTTTCAACCTCTTAGTGACAATGCTTGTAAGGTGATCCTTAAACTGGAATTTGAGTTTTCCAGCAAACTTATTCAGTTTGCCTTTGGTAAGATATTTAGCGAACTTACCGCGTCTATGGTGAATGCTTTTACACAACGCGCGAAGCAAGTGTATGGAGAGTAGCATGTCTGATTTAATTACCGTTGAAGTGGCTTATGCCTTACCACAGCGGCAAAGCTTGCTAACTGTGGCAGTGAATCATTTGAGCACCGTGCAGCAAATTATTGAGCAAAGCGGTATTTTGCAACAGTTTCCTGATATTGACTTAAGCCAACAAAAAGTTGGTATTTGGAGCCGGCCAGTTAAATTGACTGATAAGGTAAAAGCGGGCGATCGCATTGAAATTTACCGCGCCCTGATTGCGGATCCAAAAGATTTACGCCGTCGTCGGGCAGAGAAGGCTAAAGAAGAAGGGCGGGCCGACAAAACTACCGGTGGTCGGCCACATGAAGTAAAAGCAGGCGTTGAATAGCAAAAAACCAGCATTAAGCTGGTTTTTTTCACTTAACCGCAGCGCTTAAATATCCAGCGGCGTATCAAAGTCGGCAGACTTAGCAAAATCGCCTTTAATGTTCTGTAATTTATTATCTTCAAATTCAATGACTAATTGCTTTTCAAAGTGCTTACCGTTACCACTTTTCAACGCATAAAAATAATGCCAGGTGTCGTTGTCAAAGGCGTTAGCGGCCACTGGCGTGCCTAGTACGTATTTAACCTGCTCTTTGGTCATGGCAATACGCAGTTTGTCGATATCTTTCTGCTCTAAAAAGTTACCTTGTGGAATATCAATGCGGTATACCCAGCTGCTGCAGCCACTTAGGCCCATTAACGCTGTTACCAGTACTAAAGTTGCTATTACTGCTTTCATTTGTCACATCTGCTTTATCTGAATGGGCTCATCATACCCTATGACGCGCCCGGTTAAAAACCTTCTTTCAGACCCCTGGTGTACATAAAAGTTCGCGTGCGTTTGCTAAAGCGCTGGCGCTGATATTTTCGCCTGCCAGTAGGCGGGCTATTTCACTGATGCGCTCTTCATCTGTTAGCTGGCGCATACGGGTTTCGGTAGCCTGGCCGTCGATATATTTTTCCACAAACAGTTGTTGATGTCCTAAGCTTGCAACCTGCGGCAAATGGGTAACACAAATAATCTGCGTTGACTCGCCCAGCTGGCGTAGTAAGCGGCCTACACCAGCTGCGACCGGGCCGCTAATGCCAACATCGACCTCATCAAATATCAGTGTGGGGGTGGTTATTTTATCCGCCAATATCACCTGAATTGCCAAGCTGATTCGGGATAACTCGCCGCCAGACGCGACCTTATGCAGCGCTTGTAATGGCTGACCGGGGTTGGTGGATACCTGAAATTCAATATTGTCCAGACCGTTGGCGCTGGCCTGTTCAATACTCTGCTGTTGCAGTTGAATAGTAAAACGGGCATTCGCCATACTAAGCTCATGCATACTGCTTGTTATTTTCTCACTTAACAGGCCGGCGGCCGTCGCACGTTCGTTGCTTAATTGCGTTGCAGCTGTGACGTACTGCTGCTGCGCTTTAGTGATATCGTCAGCGAGTTGCAGTAGCCGTTTATCATTGCCAGTTAATGTAGCCAATTGAGCTGATAACTGTTGGTGTAGAGCGGGTAGCGCTTCATTAGCAACCTGATGCTTACGGGAGAGGTTTAACCACAGGCTTAAACGTTCTTCTACTTGTGCCAAACGTTCGGGGTCTAATTCAACTTTATCGGCGTAGCGACGTAATTCCCGGCTGGCTTCTTCTGTCTGCACTAACGCTTCGTTAAGCATTTGGGTAATGCTATTTAGCGCGGGGTCTAAACTGCTTAGTTGCTCTAACTGGGCTGTTGCCGCAGACAGCGCCTGATAAATATTTTGCTGCTCGTCATCATACATTAACTGCAGGCATTGCTGGCTTTGGCTTAGCAAGGTATTGCCATGGCTTAAGCGGCTATGCTCACTTTCCAAAGCGGCGAATTCATCTTCCAATGCAGCAAAGTTATCCAGTTCGGCAACCTGATATTCTAATAGTTGGCGCTGTGCATCTCGCTGCTGTTGAGATTGTTCTAGCTCAACGTATTCTCGTTGCAGTTGTTGCCAGTTGCGCCAAGCGCTGCGGGTAGCGTCCCGACTTGGGCTGTTGGTCGCGAAGGCGTCCAGCAACTGGCGCTGGTAGTCTTGTTTTAGCAGCTGTTGATGGGCATGTTGACCATGAATGCTCAGTAAATGTTGTCCCAACGCTTTTAACTGTTGCGCCGGTACTTGCACACCGTTGATATAGCCTCTGGAACGTCCTTCGCTACTTACTACGCGCCGGACAATACACTCGTTGCCCATGGCTAAGTCTTGCTCTGTAAGCCACTGCTGCGCGGCGTGTAGTTTGCCGATATCAAAACTGGCGACAATGTCTGCTTTATCTGCTCCGGGTCTTACTACACCGGCATCTGCCCGCTCACCAAGACACAACGATAATGCATCTATGGCAATAGATTTACCGGCACCGGTTTCGCCGGTAATGGTAGACATGCCATTGGCCCAGTCTATTTCTAAGGCACGAACGATGGCAAAATTACTGATATGCAGATGACACAGCATGCGTTGCTCCAGTGCTAAGTGGTAAGTCGCTGTTAATAATAACAGTGGTTATTTATACAGTAACTTTATACAGTAAATTAAGCGCTGGCAAGTAGCCGGTTAATAAAGTTTGCTACCCCAACCCAACTTATTTCGTAGTACGTTGAAATAGCTATAACCCGGTGGGTGAACCAGCCGAAGAGGGGTGGGATGCTTACGAATATAAATATCATCGCCAGGCATAACCGCCAGTATAACGTGGCTGTCGCAGCTAATTTGTAAATGGGCGTCATTAGTGCTAGCCACTTTTAGCCGGATGTTACTATTGCCAGATACCACTAGCGGACGGCTGCTTAGTGTATGAGGAAACATGGGCACCAGACAAACAGCGTCCAGGTCGGGGGTAAGGATAGGGCCGCCACCAGAAAGGGAGTAGGCTGTAGAGCCTGTTGGCGTGCTGACAATTAAGCCGTCAGAGCGCTGGCTAAACACAAACTCATCATCAATGTAGGCTTCAAATTCAATCATATGCGCAACTTTGTCGGCGTGCAGTACGGCTTCATTTACCGCGCTGTTACTGCTTTTTACTGTGCCGTGGCGATGAACCGATATTTCCAGTAAGTTGCGTTTCTCGGTGACAAAATTTCCAGCTAATACTTCGCTTAACGGTTGTTGAAAGTTCTCTGGGGCTAAATCGGTTAGAAACCCCAGGTTTCCCCGATTAACGCCTAACACTGCTACGTCAAACCGGGCTAATACCCTGGCAGCACCTAGCATGTTGCCATCACCACCCACAACAATCGCCAGGTCGCATTTTTTGCCTAATTCAACCAAATCCAGCACTTCAACGTCAGGGATATTGATAGATTGGGCCACACGTTCTTCTACATAGATTTTCAGTCCCTGCTGCTGTAGAAAAAGATAGAGTGCCATCAGGGTATTATTTGCCCCTTGATGATGCGGTTTGCCGATCAAGCCAACCGTAGTAAAAGCATGCTGCATAGCGGTTTCCTTTCAGTGCGTTCTCGCAGTATAACGGCAGCGTGCGTCAGACACTAGCGATGCAAGAAGCTTGAATTGTAAAGCGATGCCCCCATATCAAATGTCATTGAAGAAATGAGTGTGGCGCATGACGTTAACCCTAAGCAGACCAGAGCTTATTTTAAAGCTGATTGTTGAGCAGTATCTGTTGGATGGTCAGCCGGTGTCATCTAAGCTGCTTGCTGATAATACACAACTTGTAGTAAGTTCAGCTACCGTTCGAAATACCATGATGGCATTGGAGCAACAGGGGCTTATTCGTTCACCGCACACTTCAGCCGGGCGTATTCCTACCACCGCTGGCATTCGTCTGTTTATTGATAAAATGCTGCAGTTACAGCCACTGAGCAGTTTTTGGAATATGGAACTTCAGCGAAAGCTGGTACCACAGTTACCCGTATCACTGCTATGTCAGCAAGCTGGGCAATTACTGACAAACCTTACGGGCTTTGTTGCTATTGTCAGTGCACCGAAAGCAGATGGGCGTATAGTGCGGCAAATTGACTTAGTTCGTTTAGCCAGTGATCGCTTGTTGTTAGTGGTGATAGATGAAGATGGCGATATTTTGCATCGGGTGCTGCACTGCGAAACCGCAATTGATAACAGTACCCTAAGCAAGGTGCTGTGTTTGCTAAATGCCGCTTTGGGCGGCGGTGGACAATGGCAGGATGGTATTGAGCGCCTGGGTACCATAGTGCGTGGCGAGTCAGCGTTATGTCAGCAGTTATTGCAAAAGGTGCTTGGGCAACTGAGCTTAGATGAGTTACAACAGCATCAACCGCTTATTTACGGCCAGCATCAATTATTGTTAACGCCAGAATACCAGCAGAATACCGCGCTACAACAGGTGATGGACATGTTAGAGCGCCCGGACGGTTTAATGCAGTTATTACAAACGGTTACGCTGGATGAGCAACCCAAATTACTGTTAGGTAAAGAGTCTGGTTTTATCGAGCTGGCAAACGTGAGTGTGATAGTGCAGCGCTATCAAGTACAACCTAAACGCTTTATTGCGTTGTTAGGCCCGAGGCGAATGAATTACGCCCGATTAATTCCATTAGTGGACGCTTGTGCCCGCCAGTTAAATTTAAACTTGAATCGGCGCCAAGCATCCCCATAATACATCTACTTAATTTGGGAGTAGTAACGCATGACTGAGCAACAACAGCCAAACGACAACACAACTGAGCAAGCTAATGAGCATGCTGATACCGTTGAATTATCCGGTGAGCAGGCCATTATCACTAAATTAGAAGCCGAATTGGCCGAAACAAAAGCGCAATTGGCAGATCAGCAGGATCTTGTGCTGCGCATTAAAGCTGAGTCTGAAAACGTGCGCCGCCGTGCCAGTATGGACGTGGAAAAAGCACATAAGTTTGCATTGGAAAAATTTGCCGGTGATTTATTACCGGTAGTTGATAACCTGGAGCGCGCGTTAGGTTTTATTGACCGTGAAGACGAAACATTAAAAGGCGTGGTGGAAGGGGTTGAACTTACACTGAAAAGCTTCCTTGATACCGTAGGCAAATTTGGCGTAAACCAGGTCGATCCGCAGGGGCAGCCGTTTAATCCTGAACTGCATCAGGCAATGAGCATTCAGCCATCTGCCGACGTTGCGCCAAATACCGTTACTTTTGTTATGCAAAAAGGCTATGAGCTAAATGGCCGCTTATTGCGCCCGGCGATGGTAGGCGTTTCTAAAGCCCCTGAATAAGCGCTTCAGTATAGATACTTGCCTGATGTCTAATGCCGAACAGCGTAGCTGTTCGGCATTTTTTTAAGCTGAAACTATGTCCGGCGTGGAATTTTGGGGTCTTTGCGAATAATTTATACATTGCTTGCTTGTTGGCGCTAGAAAATTTATGCAAACTGTCTGCTGTTGCCGTATTATCGGCTAATCTAGCTTTAATGTTTTAGTGTCAGAGGGTGACATGCACGCGCAGTTTATTCAGGCCGTTAAACAGCTGATTCCGGCTGAGCGTTATTTTGACGACCCTATAGCCACGTTGGCGTACGGCACAGATGCCAGCTTTTATCGCTTGCTGCCCAAGTTGGTGTTGCGTGTTGAAAGCGAAGCCGAAGTGGTGGCGCTATTAAAACTGGCTAACCAATACAAAGTGGCGTTGACCTTTCGTGCTGCTGGCACCAGTTTGTCCGGTCAGGCAGTCACAGACTCTGTGTTATTGGTGCTGGGCGAAAATTGGCAGCAACGTGAGGTGCGCGGTTTAGGTGAACAAATTCGCCTGCAACCTGGCGTGATAGGTGCGCAGGCAAACCGCGCTTTAACCAAGTTTCAGCGTAAAATTGGCCCCGATCCGGCATCAATTAACAGCTGCAAAATTGGCGGTATTGTGGCTAATAATGCCAGTGGCATGTGTTGTGGCACCGCCCATAACAGTTTTAATACCCTGGCAGCTATGCGCGTGGTGTTGTTTGATGGCACTGTACTGGACACTGAAGACCCTGCCAGCGTAACTGCCTTTAAGCTAAGCCATAGCGCCTTGCTTACTGAGCTTGAATTACTAGCCAGACAAACCCGTGCTGACACAGCGCTAACAGATAAAATTCGGCATAAATACCGGTTAAAAAATACCACCGGTTTTTCCCTCAATGCGCTGACAGAATTTACTGATCCCATCGATATTCTAACGCACCTTATGGTCGGCTCAGAGGGTTGCCTTGGTTTTATCAGTGCCGTGACTTATAACACGGTGCCTGATTATCCGCATCGGGCCAGTGCATTATGGGTTTTCCCATCGGTAGAAAGTTGTTGTCGCGCTGTGAGTGTACTTAAAACTGCCCCGGTGTCCGCGGTTGAATTATTGGACCGGCGCAGCCTGCGCTCAGTGCAAAATAAAGCAGGAATGCCATCATGGGTTAGCACGCTATCAGATAACGCATGTGCGCTCTTAATAGAGAGTACTGCTGCCAGTAACAACTTATTGCAACAACAACTACTGCAACTAACTGCGTTATTGCCACAGTTTGAGCTGGAGCAGCAGGTTGCATTTAGCAGTGATCCAGGGGTATATAACCAACTATGGGCTATTCGCAAAGGCACATTTCCGGCCGTTGGTGCGGTGCGTAAAACCGGCACTACGGTGATTATTGAAGATGTGACTTTTCCCCTTGCGCAACTAGCAGAGGGGGTTTCCCGCTTACAGCAGTTGTTTGATAAATACTATTACACCGAGGCGATTATTTTTGGCCATGCGCTGGAAGGCAACTTGCATTTTGTATTTACCCAAGGCTTTGACGATGCGACTCAGGTGGCCCGTTATGATGCGTTTATGCAAGATGTTGCCGCCTTAGTTGCCACAGAGTTTGGCGGCTCTTTGAAAGCCGAGCATGGCACTGGCCGCAATATGGCACCTTTTGTTGAGTTGGAGTGGGGCACTGAGGCGTATCAGTTAATGTGGCGGATTAAGCATCTACTTGACCCGCAGCATATTCTTAATCCTGATGTGGTGTTAAGCCATAATCCGCAGCTACACCTGCAAAATTTAAAACCATTACCGGCAACAAACCCCTTGGTAGACAAATGTATCGAGTGCGGCTTTTGTGAACCAGTTTGCCCGTCGCGAAATTTAACACTGACACCACGCCAGCGTATTGTGACGCAGCGGGAAATATCACGCTTACAACGTAGCGGCGATGAACCTGAGCGTTTGCGCATATTGCAGCAGTCTTATCAATATAAGGGTAATGATACCTGCGCTGCCTGTGGGATGTGTAGTAGCGCCTGCCCGGTGGGTATTAATACCGGCGATTTAACCCGCCAGCTGCGGGCGGTGAATAACCGGCAATGGCGTGGTGTTGCCGCGTTCTTGGCCCGGCATTTTGCCGCGGTGTCCACCCTGGCGCGTTTTGGTTTGAGCATTGGCCGGCGATTTAGTGCATTGGTGCCATTTTGGCATTCTGCAATGCCAACGGCAAATTACAGCGTGAATCGCGTGGATAACAAGACGGCAGATGCCAACTTACAACCTGTGATTTATCTGGCCTGTTGCGCGGGCCGGGTGATGGCACCGCAGGTTGCTAGCCAAGACCCTCGCACCTTGCAGCAGGTAAGTGCCAACTTACTTAAAAAAGCCGGTTATCAGCTAATTGTGCCAGACGGTATTAACCAACAATGCTGCGGTATGCCGTTTCAATCTAAAGGCCAGTTTGCCGTGGGCAGTTTAAAACAACAAGAGTTGGAACAATGGTTATTGCAGGTAAGCAATAATGGTCAATGGCCGGTTTTTTCTGACAGTAGCCCATGCAGCTTAACTTTAAAGGGGCAACTAGATAGTCGATTAAACATTATCGACAGTGTCGATTTTTTGCATGATCAGGTGTTGCCCAAACTCAGTCTCACACCACTAACTAAGCCGATAGCATTACATATTACCTGCAGCGCAAGTCAGTTGGGGCAAACCAGCAAGTTGCAGCGTTTACTAAGTGCTTGTAGCCATAACGTCGTTGTTCCAGAAGGCATAAGCTGCTGTGGTTTTGCCGGGGATAAAGGATTTGTGTTACCAGAGCTAAATGCCTCTGCGTTGTCTGGTTTGAAACAACAGGTAAGTCATTGCTCACTAGGTGTCTCGACCAGCTTAACATGTGAATTGGGGTTATCCCGACACAGTGGTATCGAATACCAGCATCTGGTGTATCTGTTGGACCAGGTCAGT
Source organism: Rheinheimera baltica DSM 14885 (assembly GCF_000425345.1). Taxonomy (GTDB): domain Bacteria; phylum Pseudomonadota; class Gammaproteobacteria; order Enterobacterales; family Alteromonadaceae; genus Alishewanella; species Alishewanella baltica. Next base: position 16,635 of record NZ_AUDG01000003.1, read on the forward strand.
TGATGTTGCCGCGTTTAATTTATCGTTTGCAGTACAGCTTAAATTAGGCAATGCTGTACTAAGTTGATGAAACTGGTGCAGTTAAATGAACCTGAGAACGGGTCCGAAACCAATATCTATAAAGCGGCTGTATTGGCTTTGTGGTGCAGTTGTGGTGGCTATTATGTTGTTTGCCGCCTTTGCTGTTGCCAATCAACGAGCAAAGGTATTCGAGTCAAGGCTGGAAAGCTTACATCAACTGCAGACAGATAAGCTGCTTCAACTCAGGCAAGAGCTGAGTTTTCAATCTGAAATAATGTTAAAAACAATTATTGCTGATGAGCAGCTACTTAACGTGCTCAACGATATTGGCAGGGACGGGACAAATAACCCGACGCAAGGGCAGATTGAATCATACCGCCAACTTAAACTGGTTCTTGCCAGCTACTTGAAAAAGTTTGAGTCAAACGCTGTTACTCAATTGGGCCTATATTTGTCCGTTGATCAAAACGTGTTAATTAACACAACGCAGCCACAGGTTACACTCGGTGAGTTACTGACGTTCCCCGATATGGTTACGCGCGCTCAATCCCAAAAGCAACTTGTCAGCGGGCTTAGTTTAGAAGCCGATGGTTTAGGGTTTAAGTCAGTGTTGCCGCTGCAATACAGCGATAAAACGGTGGCTAGCCTTGCTCTGGTATTAGATATCAAAAAGGTGGCTGGTATCAGGCAGGCATGGGCGAATTTAGGCCATACCACCAATCTTTTTATGCAAACTGCTATTTTGCATGACACCCGCGTATTCGATGCTTTTTATAATCAACGGCCTCAAGGTTGGTTTCGTGCTAATGATTGGAGCACGCAGCATCCTAGTCAAATGCTGCATAGCTGGATAGAACAAGGCATTGTCGATACAAATGTTGAAGAATATAGAAAACTGGTTCCCCATGCTGATAAGCAATACTTAATGTCTGTAATGCCATGGCAGTTATGGGGGCAGCAAACTAATGACACCCAAAGTACGATTAGTGTTCAATGGCAGGATGTAACGGATGTATACAATGCCTATCTGTTTGAACAAAAAATAGGTGCAATGATACTGCTGCTATCAACATTTGGGGTGGTGTTGCTGGCTTTATTAATTATCCGTTTTTTGCTGGGTATTGCTAAGCGCGAAATGGCACTGCAACAATCGTTGTTACAACAATCGGAAAGGAAATTTGCGGCCTTGTTTAGATTGTCACCCCTGCCAATTTTATTAAATCGCTTTGATGACGGTGCCTATGTTGATGCTAATCCGGCAATGGAGCTTTTAGTTGGCTACAATCCGCAAGAGTTGAAGCAGCTAAGCTATTGGGATTTAACACCAGCGCGCTATGCAGAAGCTGAACAGCAACAGCTGCAGTCGCTAAGCCAAACCGGAAGCTATGGCCCTTACATTAAACAGTATTGCCATAAAAACGGTGAGCTTATTGATATTGAATTAAACGGTGTGCTTTTTGTCGACACGGCAGGTGATAAATATATCTGGACCATTATCAAAGATATTCGTGAGATTAAGCGGGTTGAAAAGTTAAAAGATGATTTTGTTTCAACAGTAAGCCATGAGCTTAGAACACCGTTAACGTCAATTGCAGGTTCGTTAGGATTGGTACTGGGTGGCGCTGTTGGTGAGCTTAACGCAAATGCCGAAAGACTGCTTAGTATTGCACACAAAAATAGTCAGCGTTTAAACTTATTAATCAATGACTTGATGGATATAGAAAAGCTAATGGCAGGAAAAATGCGTTTTGAGCCTGCCGCTTTGTCATTACCTGAATTATTAAACGAAGCGCTGGAACAAAATCAGCCCTTTGCCAAGCAGCATGATATTAAATTAACGCTTATCCAGCCGCAGCCACTGAGTGTATGGGTAGACAACGCCAGAATTCAGCAAGTATTGGCTAACTATATTTCTAATGCTGTGAAGTTTTCACCCGCGCATACCGAAGTAACAATTAGCGCAGAACAACACGGCCAAACCATTAAAATTTTGGTGCAAGATCAGGGGCCTGGTATTAGCGATAGTGACCAAAACCAATTGTTTAAACGTTTTTCTCAGTTGGCCAATGCTGAGCATCATTCTAAAGGTGGGACTGGTCTTGGTTTGGCTATTAGCCACGAAATTTTGTTGCAGTCTGGTGGTGACGTAGGGGTGACTTCATCGCCTGGGCAGGGAGCAACCTTCTGGTTAACACTGCCTATTTATCATTTTGATAAGCCGTTAGCTTCGCAGGAAGTGTCGGATAACACTGAAAACGTATCAGTACTTGTAGACGACGCAGATATTCCTCATGTGCAGGACTGGTTAGAAAAGCCAGTAAATCCTGAGTTACTTAGCGCTAAGCTTGGGCAATTTCTTAGCAACTTACCTTCTAATGCGGGTACCAAGCGTGTATTGCATATAGATGATGACACAGATCTGGTTACTATTATGCGACTACAGCTTGAAAAAAATTTTGAATATCATGCGGTAACAACCATTGAAGCGGCAAAGGCAGAGTTATCGGCTAATACCTTTGACTTGGTATTGTTAGACTTGGAGTTATCTGACGGTAACAGTATTAACTTATTGCCAAATATTGTTCAGCATCAAGGTGATATTCCGTTGATAATATTTACTGCACAGGATACCTCGACAGTAAATAAAGCCCTGGTTAAAGCGGCTTTTAGCAAAAACCGCTTCAGTACAAATATGCTTGCAACATATCTAACAAACCTACCTGAACAGACTTAAACATGAAGTAGGTGATTGACAACATTAACCGCTATCCTAGATAAACAACTATAAATGTTTCAAGATGAATAAAAAGTATCAATGCAACCTTACATCAGCTAGATGTTTATCTATGTAAGGTAACTCAAGTAAACTGTGTCGGAGATCATATGCAGCAGCCGATAATTCCGGCAAATGAACCAGAGCGTATACAAGCGCTGGTGAATACAACACTACTTGATTCTGCCGACGAGCCAAGGTTTGACCGGCTGACGCAACTGGTTCAGCTATGTTTAGGTGCTGAAATAGTTCTCATCTCACTGGTTGATTCAGATCGGCAGTGGTTCAAATCCCGACAGGGCCTGGATGCCTGCGAAACAGGCCGTGATATCTCCTTTTGTGGCCACGCTATATTATCAAACGATATTTTTGAAGTGTCTGATGCACTGTTAGATGAACGTTTTGCCGACAACCCCTTGGTCACCAGTGCACCGTTTATCCGCTTTTATGCTGGTGCACCGCTGCAAATTACCAACCAAAATATTGGTACTTTATGTATTATTTCCGTTCAGCCACGGCAGCTTACGCTATCAGAGCGGCAAATATTGCGACAGTTTGCTGATGCTATTGAACAGGAGATTATTGATAGACTGCAACAGCACGCTGAGCAGGATTTAAAGGCGAGTAGAGACCAATTTCGAACTTTGGTTGCCAATATCCCGGGTATTACCTATCGATGTAAAGCGGATAGTGATTGGACCATGTTGTACATGAGCGGCAGTATTGACCCATTATCTGGTTATCCGGCCAGTGATTTTATTAATAACGCAGTACGCAGTTACGCCAGCGTGATCCATCCTGACGATTGCGCTTGGTTGGAACAGGCAGTGTTAGATGCAGTTAAAACAAAGCAAAGCTGGATATTACAATATCGGGTAATACACAAAGACGGCAATATTCGTTGGGTAGAAGAGCGGGGGCAGGCTGAATACAACGATGATGATGAGGTGCTTTTACTTGATGGTTTTATTCTGGATATTACCGAGGAGAAAACTTTAAAACGGCAACTGCTTCAATTAACGTCGCAATTGCCCGGCGTGGTGTATCAATTTCAACAGTGGCCAGATGGCCAGATGGCCGTATGGCCTTTCCTTATGCCAGCGATAACATTGAGAAAATATATGGTGTATTGCCTGAGCAGGTAAAACATGATGCATCGCTGATACTCGATAAAATTCACCCTCAAGACCTGCCCGGGCTGCTTGACAGTATAAATAAATCTGCAGCGACACTAAGTAACTGGCAGTATCAATATCGGGTGCTAAATAGCACAGGTGGGTTAACTTGGTTATCAGGACATGCGGCACCTGAGCGCATGCCTGATGGCAGTACGTTGTGGCATGGTTACCTGGAAGATATTACCAATACTAAGCAGTATTATCTTGAACTTGAGCGTGTTAATAAGGCGCTTAAGTTGAGCCAGGAGCGTCTTGATACAGCGAGTGAAAATGCGCTAATTGGTTTTTGGCAGGCGTCGCTTGATACTGGTGAACTGTGGTGGTCGTCGGTTATTTATCAGATTTTTGGTTTTGAAGAAGCCACTACAACACCCAGCGTGGCATTATTCAAAAACGCGGTGCATCCCGATGACAGAGACATGGTGATACAAAGTGAAAAAGTAGCGCAGGAAACCGGTCTTAATGATGTGGTGCACCGTATTATCCGCCCTGATGGCACGATACGTTGGGTGCATGAGTTGGCTCGTATGCTGCCAGTATCAGACAGTGCAGTTGCAACTTTAATTGGTTCTGTTCAGGATGTAACAGAGCGCATGCAATTGCAGCAGTTGAAAAGTGAATTTATCTCTACTGTAAGCCATGAACTTAGAACGCCATTAACGTCGATAAAAGGTGCCTTGGGGCTGGTTAATTCGGGTAAATTAGGGCAAGTGCCTGAGAAAATGTTTAATTTGCTTACCGTGGCACACAGTAATAGTGAACGTTTATCTCACTTAATTGACGATTTACTGGATATTGAAAAACTGGCTGCCGGAAAAATGTCCTTTGATTTACAGGTCGTTAGTGTGCAAAAAGAATTGCAACATGCAATACGTAATTTACAACCCTATGCGAAGCAATTTGCCGTTATAATGCAGTTACAATTGGTGCCTTCAGCGCTTTGTATTAAAGCTGACGCGTCACGTTTACAGCAGGTTTTGACCAATTTGTTGTCAAATGCCATAAAATTTTCATCACATGGCGCGACAGTGACAATTGGCGCAAAGCACGAAGCAGACAAGGTGAATATTGAGGTTACGGACAATGGTCTAGGCATTGCGCCGGAATTTCAGCCCAGGGTGTTTGAACGTTTTGCGCAGGCTGACGGGTCTAGTAGCCGACAGCGTGGCGGAACAGGGTTGGGTTTAGCAATATGCAAAGAGTTAGTTGAGCAAATGGGGGGTAGTATTGGCTTTCGTTCCGTACTGCAACAAGGTTCTACATTCTTTGTTTCTTTACCGTTGCATCAAGACAGTAGCGGTCAGTTGGAGTAAAGCGTTAGAACAATGAAAGCCTTAAATAACAAAACTGACTTAACAGCTGCCTTTAGCAGTTTGCGCCAGCGTTTCGAGCAAGGGTTGCCACAACGTTCTGCGGCTATGTTAGCCATGGTACAAAAAAAGCCAGCACAGCAGATGTTGGCTGATATTGTTGCCGAGTCACATAAACTATCGGGGGCCTGTGGCACCTTTGGGCATGCACTATTAGGTGCGATGGCCAGACAAATTGAGCAGTTAGCGCAAGCGATAAGTGCTAAGCCTTTACAAGAGCAAGAGCAAACCATACCAGAGCTTATTCATACGGTACAGGAGTTTGACATTGCCGTGGCGCAAATGATTGCCGGAGTAACTGGTAAGCATGAGCTTCAGCGCCAGATGCCTGTGATGAAGAACAGTGTATGGTTGTTGTTAGATAACGCGGCACTCACTATTGAAATTACCGCTCAGCTGCAAGGCTTTGGTCTGCAGGTTGAAGAATTTAAAGATTACACCCAATGCGTTGCGCGACTAAGAGAGGAAACGCCCGCGATTTTGCTCGCCACCGTCGCGCTGTCTACGGGTGAATTATTGTTTGAACAGACGCTGTTGTTAAATAGGCTAGTTCAGCAGCAAATACGCCTAATGGTACTGGCAGAGGCCGACAGTTTTCCATTAAGGGTGCAGGCTGCTGCGCAACGTGCAGAAGCGTTTTTTGTTACGCCACTTAATGTACCTGAAATGATAACGTACGTTAGTGAATTGCTTGACTATAGCAGTGGCGTGGGCCGGGTATTTATTGTCGATGATGACAAGTTACTGGCCGAGCATTATGCGTTGGTGTTATCTACAGCGGGCATTGAAACACAAATTAGCAATCACGTTGAAAATATTGTTGATGAAGTGATGCGTTTTCAACCTGATTTAATTCTAATGGATATGTATATGCCAGAGTACTCTGGTGCAGAAATTGCCAGTGTGCTGCGACAATATCGTGATTTTAAACGCTTACCCATCGTGTTTTTATCATCAGAGCTGAACAAGTCTTTGCAAATTAAAGCAATGTCGCATGGTGCAGATGACTTTATAACCAAACCAATTGACGACATGCAGTTGATTCAGGCCATAAAAGTGCGTCTGGCGCGCAGTTTGCAAATAAAAAACCTAATAGAAAAAGATAGCCTGACGTCGCTCGTCAAACATGCCGCCATTAAAGACACTGCTGAATTAGAGTTTCTTCGTGTCGAGCGCAGCAAAAAGCCGCTAAGCGTTGTGATGCTGGATATTGACCATTTTAAAATGGTCAATGATACCTATGGTCATGCTGCTGGCGATTTGGTCATTACCGCCTTGGCGACGTTACTGCGCAAACGGATTCGTAAAACCGACCGTGCAGGTCGCTACGGTGGAGAAGAGTTTTTATTAGTATTACCCGATTGTGACACCCAGCAAGCAAAACTGATAACAGAGCAAATTCTTGATGCCTTTAAAAAGCTGACGTTCAGTGCTGGCTCTATTCAATTTAGTTGCACCTTTTCGGCTGGCGTAGTGTCGACCGATGATAACGACTTCGCCAATGCGATACAGATGATCGCCGCGGCAGACAGTGCGTTATATAAAGCAAAAGTAGCGGGACGTAAGCAGGTATTAAGTTGGAGTGCTTGATATCAGTTTATTAAGACGCAGCGTTGCTGCGTCTTATCTGTGGCAGGTATTACAGTGTATTTAATATTTCAGCGGGCAATGCCAGTTCATCATTGCGGTTTACCCTAACACCCCGGTCAAGAATGTTCTTGGCAATTTGCTTAGCTTCTTCTAGTGAGTGCATTTGTGCTGTGCCGCATTGATAGACGTTAAGTTCGGGAATATCGTTCTGGCTAGCGACATGCAGTACATCATCCATGGCTGCCTGCCATGCTGTTGCTACCTGTTGCTCATCTGGTGTGCCAATTAAGCTCATATAAAAGCCAGTGCGACAGCCCATCGGCGAAATGTCGATTATCTCTACATCTGCGCCGTTTAAATGGTCGCGCATAAAGCCGGCAAACAGGTGCTCCAGGGTATGAATACCCTTTTCCGACAGAATTTCTTCGTTTGGCACACAAAAACGCAAATCAAATACGGTAATGGCGTCGCCTTTTGGTGTGTTCATCTTCTTAGCAACCCGCACAGCAGGTGCTTTCATAATGGTGTGGTCTACAGTGAAACTATCTAATAATGGCATAACTAAACCCTGTAATTAACGACGGTTGATAGCAGCTATTATAGTCAGGTCAGCTGTTATAAGTTAACCGCTTTCGCCGCTAAAAGCGGCAAATCACGGCTAAAGCATTGCTTTTAGCTATTAAAGTAATTTTTTTACTTGAATAACCTTGAATGGATCAGGGCTAATCCCCATAAATGCTTCAACACAATTTGTAATTGTAAAGAATATAAGTGGAGAGCAGTTATGGGCAGAATTATTGGTATTGACTTAGGTACAACTAACTCATGTGTAGCGGTGTTAGACGGCGATAAACCTCGCGTATTAGAAAACGCAGAGGGTACACGTACTACGCCATCTATTATTGCTTATGCTGAAGATGGCGAAGTATTAGTAGGTCAGCCAGCTAAGCGTCAGGCGGTAACCAACCCGAAAAATACCTTATTCGCGATTAAGCGTTTAATTGGTCGTCGCTTTGAAGATGAAGAAGTACAGCGTGATATTAAAATTATGCCTTACGCCATCGTTAAAGCTGATAATGGCGATGCCTGGGTTGAAGTTAAAGGTAAAAAGTTAGCTGCACCACAAATTTCAGCTGAAGTGCTGAAAAAGATGAAGAAAACAGCAGAAGATTTCTTAGGTGAAGCGGTAACAGCTGCAGTAATTACTGTACCGGCGTATTTCAACGATGCTCAGCGCCAAGCCACTAAAGATGCTGGCCGTATCGCGGGCTTAGACGTAAAACGTATTATCAACGAGCCAACAGCTGCTGCATTGGCTTATGGTATGGATAAAAAGAAAGGTGACACCAAGGTTGCAGTATATGACTTAGGTGGTGGTACTTTCGATATCTCTATCATTGAAATTGACGACGTTGACGGCGAACAAACCTTTGAAGTATTGGCCACTAACGGTGATACCCACTTAGGTGGTGAAGATTTTGATAACCGTTTGATAAATTATTTGGTAGAAGAATTTAAGAAAGAGCAGGGCATAGACCTGCGCAACGACCCGCTGGCGATGCAGCGCTTAAAAGAGTCTGCTGAGAAAGCCAAAATTGAGCTGTCTTCAGCGTCACAAACTGAAGTTAACCTGCCGTACATTACTGCAGATGCGTCTGGCCCGAAACACCTTAACATTAAAGTCACCCGCGCTAAGCTGGAATCTTTAGTGGAAGACTTAATTCAGCGTACTATTGAGCCGCTGAAGCAAGCACTGAAAGATGCTGATTTAAGCGTTGGTGAAATCAACGATATTATTTTGGTTGGCGGTCAAACCCGCATGCCAAAAGTACAAGAAGCTGTAACAGCTTTCTTTGGCAAAGAGCCACGTAAAGACGTCAACCCGGATGAAGCGGTAGCAGTAGGTGCAGCCATTCAAGGTGCAGTACTTTCAGGTGATGTAAAAGATGTACTGTTACTTGACGTTACACCTCTGTCACTGGGTATTGAAACCATGGGCAGCGTAATGACGGCGCTGATTGAGAAAAATACCACTATTCCGACTAAGAAGTCGCAAGTGTTCTCAACAGCAGAAGATAATCAGTCGGCAGTAACGATTCACGTTCTGCAAGGCGAACGTAAGCGTGCGTCTGACAATAAGTCGTTGGGTCAGTTTAACTTAGAAGGTATTCGCGGCGGTCGTCGTGGCGAGCCACAAATTGAAGTGGTATTTGACCTGGATGCTGACGGTATTCTGCACGTGTCAGCGAAAGACAAAGACACGGGTAAAGAGCAGAAAATCACCATCAAAGCTAACTCGGGTTTAACCGATGAAGAGATTCAAGCTATGGTACGTGATGCCGAAGCCCATGCTGAAGACGATAAAAAGTTTGAAGAATTGGTACAAACCCGTAACCAGGCTGATGCGATGGTACATGCTACGCGCAAACAACTGGAAGAAGTGGGTGATAGCTTAGCGGCAAACGATAAAGAAGAGATTGAAACGGCAATTAAAGAGCTGGAAGCTGTGTTGAAAGGCAGTGATAAAGCTGTAATTGACGAGAAGTCTCAAGCGCTTATCCAGGCTTCTCAGAAGCTGATGGAAGCGTCTCAGGCAAAAGCTCAACAGGGCGGAGACGCTGCAGATCAGCCACAAGCTGATGGTAATGATGATGTCGTTGATGCTGAGTTTGAAGAAGTTAAAGACGACAAAAAATAAGTTTGGTTTAACCCAGGCTGCAGTATACTGCAGCCTTTTACGTTGAGAAACACTGAGCGAGAAGTATGTCCAAGCGTGACTATTATGAAGTACTAGGTGTTGCTAAAAGCGCCGACGATAAAGACATCAAAAAGGCTTATAAACGCCTCGCCATGAAATTTCACCCGGATCGTACTCAGGGTGATAAAGCTATGGAAGAGAAGTTTAAAGAAGTCCAGGAAGCCTATGAGGTGTTGTCGGATGAGCAGAAGCGTGCAGCCTATGACCGTTATGGCCATGCCGGAGTAGATCCTAACCGCGGCGCAGGCGGCGGTGCCGGTGGTGCTGATTTCGGTGATATTTTCGGCGATGTATTCGGTGATATTTTCGGTGGCGGCGGTGGACGTCGTGGCCAATCTCGAGCCCAGCGTGGTTCAGATTTACGCTACAACCTTGAGATGAGCCTGGAAGACGCCGTTCGTGGCAAGTCGGTAGATATTAAAGTACCGACTATGGTTGGTTGTGATAGCTGTGATGGTTCAGGTGCCAAAAAAGGCACATCAGCTAAGTCTTGTCCAACGTGTCATGGTGCCGGTCAGGTTACGATGCGTCAGGGCTTCTTTGCTGTACAGCAAACCTGTCCAACCTGTAGTGGCCGCGGTAAAATCATCCCGGATCCTTGCAGCAAGTGCCATGGCGAAGGCCGTATAGAGAAAACCAAAACGTTGTCGGTGAAAATTCCAGCCGGCGTAGATACTGGTGATCGTATTCGCCTAACCGGTGAAGGTGAAGCCGGTATGCATGGTGCACCAGCGGGTGATCTTTATGTGCAGGTACATGTTAAAGAGCATCCTATTTTTGTGCGTGATGGTAATAACCTTTACTGTGATGTGCCGCTGAGTTTTACTACCGCAGCGCTTGGGGGCGAAATTGACGTACCCACACTGGATGGCCGCGTTAAACTTAAAATCCCTGCTGAAACGCAAACAGAGAAAATGTTCCGTTTACGGGGTAAAGGTGTTAAGTCTGTGCGTGGTGGTGGTGTTGGAGACTTAGTTTGTAAGGTCGTGATTGAAACACCGGTCAATTTAAGCGATAAGCAAAAAGACTTACTGCGACAGCTTGATGACACTATGGCGGGTGATGGTGAGGCCAAACATCGGCCAAAATCTAAAGGGTTCTTCGATGGTGTGAAGAAGTTTTTTGATGACTTAACCAGTTAACTGCAAATGAAAAAGCCACCTGCGGGTGGTTTTTTGTTTTTTCGGGGATACAATAAAGTGGTGCTGACATATGTTTACCCGCTTTGGTCACAAATAAGGATATATTCATGTTGAAAAAGTTGTTTATTACCGCGACCTGCGCTCTCGTTATTGCTGCCTGTGCGCAGTCCCCTACTGGCAGACGCCAGATTATGCTGTTTAATGACGCTGATTTAAGCAAAATGGGTGCACAAACCTTCGACAGTATGAAAGCTGAAGTCCCTATTTCTAAAGACGCAAAAACCAATAATTATGTGCAGTGTGTGGCCAACAGTTTGTTGGCCGTTACGCCGGAGAATGTTCGTGCACAAAGCTGGGAAATCGTGGTGTTTGAATCCGATCAGGTAAATGCCTTTGCGTTGCCGGGCGGTAAAATTGGTGTTTACACTGGTTTGTTAAAAGTGGCAGAAAATAAAGATCAACTGGCTGCTGTGGTGGGTCATGAAATTGGCCACGTCATCGCAGGTCACAGCAATGAGCGATTATCCACTAATCAGGCAATTCAGACGGCAATGTCGTTGGGCGATGCCGGTATGAAAGCCTATGGTGTTAAATACCAGCAGGAAATTATGGCATTGATTGGTGCCGGTTCTCAATTTGGTATTGTGTTGCCATTTAGCCGGGCGCACGAGTCTGAGTCTGACATTATTGGCTTAGACTTAATGGCCCGAGCCGGTTTTGAACCACGTCAAGCGGTTAATTTGTGGCAAAATATGGCTGCTCAAGGCAGTGGTGGTACGCCAGAGTTTATGTCTACCCACCCGGCACCAGATACCCGTATCCGTGAGTTGCGAGAGAAACTGCCTGAAGCTATGAAAACATTTAATGAACGCAAAGCCGCGTCAGCACTGCCTAAATGTAGATTATGAACGGTTAACGTATTTTGCACATTACCGCATAACAGCTACCTCGTTATACGGTAATGTGATAACGCCAAACTGTTCCGTCCAGCTATCCCGTCAAACTAAGGCGTTGTGGTTTTACGTAACAACACGACCAACACGGCTACCAGTAACAGCAGCAGACAATAGTAACTTTGGCTAACGACTTGCCAGGGTGAAATACCAAAACTGGCCCCTAACAGTAGCGCTTGCGCACCGTAGGGAACTAAACCCTGACTGATACAGGCGAAAATATCCAGTAAGCTGGCGCTACGCCGGGGTGTAATGTGATGCTGTTGCGCCAGCGTTTTAGCCACGTCACCGGTAAGCACAATCGCAACAGTGTTATTGGCTATACAGAGGTTACTGATAAATGCCAACGCGGCTATGGCTAGTTGTTGTGCTTTATTACCTGCCAGCTGGAGCTTGTTGGCGATACGTTGAATGTTGTCGGCTATCCATTGTAAGCCTCCTTGCTGCTTAATAAACTCACTTAACGCACTTACCAGCATCGCCAGTAAGAATATCTCCTGTACATTAGCGAAACCTGTCGCGATATCTTTGCCCAAATTTGCGATGGCATAATCGGCAAATACTGCACCTTGTAATGCGGCTAAGACGATTCCCAGCAACAGCACAACAAAGACGTTTAAACCCATAACGGCAAACACTAATATTGCCGCATAAGGCAACACCCCGGTCCAGTTTACCGCGTTTGTTTGCACTTGCGCACTGTCACCGGCCCACACTACATACAGTAACAATGTGAGCAGTGCTGCGGGTAGAGCAATGTTAATATTTTCTCGAAATTTATCTGCCATCTGTGCGCCTTGTGTCCGGGTAGAGGCGATGGTGGTATCGGAAATAATAGATAAGTTGTCACCAAACATGGCGCCGCTTAACAGCACACCGGCAACTAACGCCGGTTCCAGGTCTGCTTGATTGGACAGACCCACAGCGATGGGGGCTAAAGCGCCAATGGTGCCCATAGAAGTACCCATAGCCGTGGAAATGAGCGCGGCAATCACGAACAAGCCAGGCAATAACCAGGGGGCAGGCACTAAACTCAGGCCGGCATTAACAGCCGCATCCACACCACCGGTTGCTGTAGCAACACTAGCAAAAGCACCTGCTAACAGGTAAATAATGCACATGGTGATAATATTGCTGTTCCCAGCGCCTTTAATCATTACATCGATCGATTGTTGTAACGGCGCTTTATGTAACCAGATTGCAAGCATAAGTGCTGGAATAATCGCCACATGCCCCGGTAGCTGATAAAAAGCATACGCTACGTCCTGGCTATGTAAATACAAGCCGGTCCCCAGAAATAACGCGACAAAAAAGAGCAGCGGCAACAACGAGCGTTTTGCGCCAATTGGTGTCGAAGAATGTGAATTCATAGTATTACCTTTTCAGTAAACAGACGGCCTGGCCATCTTAATAGCTGCGCAATATATAGATGGCTAGATGGCCTGTCAATTTGCGCAGATTATTTTCTCTGCTGGTATAAGCTACCTGAGTTGATTATGCTGGCAACTTATTTATTTGGCTGCTTTTTTCGCTGGAGTGTCTATGTCAGCTAACCGGTTAATCTACTCGCGGCGCTTTTTGCCGTTTTTTCTTACTCAGGCGTTCGGCGCCTTTAACGACAATGTATTTAAAAATGCGCTGATGTTAATGCTGGCGTTTACTGCTGCTAATGCGCTGCCATGGGACACGGACTTAACCATGAACTTAGCTGCCGGGCTGTTTATATTGCCTTTTCTATTGTTCTCTGCAACGGCTGGCACCCTGGCCGATGCCATGTGTAAAACAAAGCTTATCCGTGCGCTAAAGCTATTAGAAATCGGCTTAATGCTGTTAGCGGGGGCGGCTTTTTACTATGAGCAATATTTGTTGCTATTGGGGGTGCTGTTTTTAATGGGCAGCCAGTCTGCTTTTTTTGGTCCGGTAAAATACGCCATATTACCGCAGTTGTTGGATGACAAAACCTTATTAAGCGGCAATGCCTGGGTAGAGATGGGTACCTTTGTCGCCATTTTACTTGGCACTATAGTGGGTGGTTTGTTGGTTGGTGTTGCTAATGCACCGATCTGGATTGGGGCTGTTGTTATTGTATTTTCTGTATTGGGTTACCTTGTCAGCCGCAATATTCCGTTGGTTGGTGAAGTGCATCAAGCGGATCCGTTCAAATTTGCACCGTGGCAGCAAACAAAGGCAGCGGTTAGCATCAGTTATCAAAACCGTACTTTGTATCTGTCGATTATGGCAATTAGCTGGTTTTGGTTTTTGGGCGCGGGCTATTTGACGCAGTTCCCTAATTTTGCCAAGACGGTTTTGGGCGGCGACAATACGGTCGTTACGGCGTTGCTGGTGGCTTTTTCCGTTGGAGTAGGCGCAGGTTCAATGCTGTGTGAACGCTTATCTGGCGATAAGGTTGAACTGGGGATTGTGCCAGTTGGGGCCTTAGGGTTAACCATATTTGGTATCAGTCTGTTTTTTAGCAGCCCCGCCAGTATAACAACAGAATTGTTATCGCTGTCGCAATTTTTGGCAACCGGCCTCGGCTGGAAAGTGCTGTTTGATTTGTTGTTTATTGGCATATTTGGCGGCTTGTTTATTGTGCCTCTATATGCGTTGTTACAACAACGAGCCGAACCGCAGCAACGGGCCAGGGTGATTGCTGCCAATAATATTTTTAATGCGCTGTTTATGGTGGTAAGCGCGTTAGCCGGTATCTTATTTTTAAGTGTATTAGATTTAGCTATCCCGGAATACTTTCTGGTGCTGGCCATTATGAATGCGGTTATTGCAATCTACGTATTCAGCCAGGTGCCAGAGTTTGCGGTGCGTTTTGTCATTTATTTGCTGAGCCATACTATGTACCGGGTAACTAGCCGCGGGCTGGAGCATATTCCGGCAGAAGGGGCGGCAGTGCTGGTTGCAAACCATGTTAGTTATGTCGATGCATTGCTAATAGGAGGGGCCGTGCGTCGGCCAGTTCGCTTTGTGATGGAAAAAGCCATTTATGATTTACCTGTAGCCAATTGGTTGTTTAAAGCTGCGCGTACTATTCCGATTTGTAGTAAGCAAAAAAATGAAGTCGTATATGAAGCTGCATTTGTTGCTATAAAGCGTGAGCTAGACGCTGGAAACCTGGTCTGTATTTTTCCAGAAGGGCGTTTAACCAAAACCGGCGAGATAGATAGCTTTCGCCCGGGAATAGAACGTATTTTAGCGGAAACGCCGGTACCCGTAGTTCCAATGGCGTTACAAGGGTTGTGGGGGTCGTTTTTTAGCCATCACGGCAGTGGGGCATTTAAATTCAAAGGTCGGCTCTGGTCAAAAGTTGGTCTTGTTGCGAATGCAGCCATAGCTGCAGAGGTCGCCAATGCAATGACGTTGGAGCAAGAAGTCCGCCAACTCTATCAAGACAGTGTCGAGAGCAAACGCGTCTAAACAAAGCTTATTATTTAGCTATAAAGATGGCTATTTCTCTTCCTACCGCAGGCGGCTTTTGCTTTAATAGCCGCCTCTGAATTTTATAAAGAGTTTTACTATGGCCACTATCGGAATTTTTGGTGCTAACGGCCGTATGGGGCGTGCATTAATCACTGTTGCCAAAGAGCAGCAGCTTAATTTGACCGCTGCTACGGTGCGGGCAGGTTCTGAACTTATAGGCGTTGATGCTGGCGAACTAGCTGGCGTTGGTAAATATGATGTAGCTCTGAAACAAACCAACCAGAACAGCGTAAGTTTGGCCGACGTTTGGGTCGATTTTACCATGCCAGAACCAATGCTTGCGCACCTTGAGCTTGCTGTAACAGCCAAAAAAGCTATGGTTATTGGTGTTACCGGCTTAACTGACGCGCAATATGCTAAGGTACAGCAGGCTAGCCAGCATATTCCGATTGTTTGGGCACCTAATATGAGTGTTGGTGTGAACTTGTTGCTGCATTTGGTGCAAACAGCCGCCAAGGTAATGGGACAAACCGCTGATATTGAGGTTATAGAAGCGCACCATCGCTTCAAGAAAGATGCGCCATCAGGCACCGCAATGGCCATTGGCACGAGCATTGCCAAAGCGCTTGATCGCAATCTAGCTGACGTTGCAGTTTATGGTCGTGAAGGGTTTACTGGAGAACGTGAGCAGCAAACAATAGGCTTTGCTACCGTACGTGGCGGCGATATTATTGGTGACCATACTGCCTTATTCGCAGATTTAGGCGAAAGACTGGAAATTACACACAAAGCTTCAAGCCGAAACACCTTTGCGCAAGGCGCACTGCGTGCTGCTCAGTGGTTACAAAATAAACCGGCAGGACTTTATACTATGCAACAAGTGTTAGGTTTGGCTGATTTAAGCTAGTCTTTTGCCTTATTAAGGATGAAATTACGCTTAACTTGCCATTTGTGATAAATATCAAAAAAAGCATAGCTAATTCTGTGCTTATCGCCTAAAATAGTCAGGTTTGCCTAAGGCAAATCCGGGTATCACATTTTGGGTCAAAACGGGTTGTAAAACAGTGTCAGTTTTCGCCCGTTTTTTGCTGTTTGGAGGTTATCTTGACTAAGTCCGCCCTGCTCGTACTGGAAGACGGCACCGTATTTCGCGGTACAGCCATTGGCGCTGAAGGAGTTTCTGTTGGTGAAGTGGTGTTTAACACTTCGATGACCGGGTATCAGGAAATATTAACTGATCCCTCATATGCAGAACAGATTGTAACGCTTACTTATCCACACATCGGCAATACCGGTACCAACACTGAAGACGAAGAATCCGGACAAATCTGGGCCCGAGGCCTGATTATCCGCGACTTACCACTTCTTGCCAGTAATTTCCGTAACCAACTCTCACTTAGTCAGTATTTAGCACAACACAACATACTCGGCATTGCCGACATCGACACCCGTAAATTAACCCGTATTTTGCGTGAAAAAGGCGCTCAAAACGGCTGCTTAATGGCTGGTGACAACCTAGATGAATCTAAAGCATTACAACTTGCCAAGGGCTTTCCTGGTTTGTCAGGTATGGATTTAGCCAAAGAAGTTACTGTTAAGGCCCCTTATCACTGGACGGAAGGAAGTTGGGCGTTAGGCGAAGGATACCGCAGTGCACCCACAGAACAGTTTCATGTAGTAGCGTATGACTTTGGTGTGAAGCGTAATATTTTGCGCATGATGGTAGACCGTGGTTGCAAGTTAACAGTGGTACCCGCTCAAACACCGGCCAGTGATGTTTTAGCGATGAACCCAGATGGCATTTTTCTTTCTAATGGCCCGGGCGATCCTGCACCCTGTACTTATGCCATTGACGCTATCAAAGCCTTTTTAGATACAAATATTCCGCTGTTTGGCATTTGCTTAGGCCATCAGTTACTGGCATTGGCCAGCGGTGCAAAAACCGTGAAAATGAGCCACGGCCATCACGGTGGTAACCATCCGGTGCAAAACCTGGATACCAAGCGCGTGCTGATTACTGCACAAAACCATGGCTTCGCAGTAGATGAAGCCAGTTTGCCAGCGAATTTGCGCGCAACCCATAAATCGTTGTTTGATGGCACCTTGCAGGGTATACATCGTACCGACAAGCCGGCATTTAGCTTTCAGGGGCACCCTGAAGCCAGTCCGGGGCCGCACGAAGCTTCTGAGCTGTTCGACCACTTTATTGCGCTGATGCAACAGCATAAAGCCGTTACCCAATAAATGTCGAAATGCACGTAGGCGGCAAGACCGGGGGCTCATGAGCTTAGTTGTGCTAAGTGATTGGGCACCTCGGCACAGGCAACGACCGTGCATGATGACAGATGAAGGGTATAAGCAGACACGAATTACGGAGATATAGCAGCAATGCCAAAACGTACCGACTTAAAAAGTATTCTCATTTTAGGCGCTGGACCAATCGTAATTGGTCAGGCCTGTGAATTTGACTATTCCGGCGCTCAGGCCTGTAAAGCCTTAAAAGAGGAAGGTTATCGCGTTATTCTGGTGAACTCTAACCCAGCCACCATTATGACTGATCCGGAAATGGCTGACGCTACTTATATCGAGCCAATACACTGGCAGGTAGTAGAAAAAATTATTGAAAAAGAACGCCCTTGTGCAGTGCTGCCAACAATGGGTGGTCAGACTGCACTGAACTGTGCGCTGGATTTAGAGCGTCATGGCGTATTGGCTAAATATTATGTTGAAATGATAGGTGCCACAGCCGATGCTATCGACAAAGCAGAAGACCGTGGGCGCTTTGATAAAGCTATGCGTTCTATTGGTTTGGCCTGTCCGCGAGCAGGTTTTGCTCACTCGATGGATGAAGCGTATCAGGTACTGGATGATATCGGTTTCCCTTGTATTATCAGGCCCTCTTTTACCATGGGCGGCTCAGGCGGTGGTATTGCCTATAACCGCGAAGAGTTTGAAGAAATTTGTACCCGTGGGTTAGATTTGTCGCCAACCAAAGAGTTGTTAATTGACGAATCATTGATCGGCTGGAAAGAATACGAAATGGAAGTGGTGCGCGACAAAAACGATAACTGTATTATCGTCTGCGCCATTGAAAACTTCGACCCTATGGGGGTGCACACCGGTGACTCTATCACTGTCGCACCAGCGCAAACCCTAACCGATAAAGAATATCAAATTATGCGTAATGCCTCGTTGGCAGTTTTACGTGAAATTGGCGTTGAAACCGGCGGTTCAAACGTACAGTTTGGTATTAACCCGGTTGATGGCCGTATGGTTATTATTGAGATGAACCCTCGGGTATCACGCTCCTCTGCACTGGCATCCAAAGCAACAGGCTTCCCTATTGCCAAAGTGGCCGCTAAGCTGGCGATTGGCTATACGTTGGATGAGTTGGCCAATGATATTACCGGTGGTAAAACGCCTGCCTCGTTTGAGCCGAGTATCGATTACGTTGTCACTAAGGTGCCACGCTTTAACTTTGAGAAATTTGCCGGCGCTAACGATCGCTTAACCACCCAGATGAAGTCGGTTGGTGAAGTAATGGCGATTGGTCGTAACCAGCAAGAGTCTTTACAAAAAGCGCTGCGTAGCCTGGAAATTGGCGTTTGCGGTTTAGATCCAATAATTGATATCACGCTGCCAGAAGCCAAAGATAAGATTATTCGTGAATTAAAAGAGCCGGGTTCGCACCGTATTTGGTACATTGCTGATGCATTTCGCATGGGCATGAGCATGGATGATATTTTCAGCCTAACCAATATTGACCGCTGGTTTTTAGTGCAGCTGGAAGATTTAGTTAAAGAAGAACATTCATTAGCTAAAGACGGTTTTGTTGCCCTGGATAAAGCTCGTATTGCACGCCTGAAACGCAAAGGTTTTGCCGATAAGCGTATCGCTGACGTATTAGGTGTCAGTGAAAATGAAGTGCGTAAAAAGCGCTACAGTTTCAGTATTCATCCGGTTTATAAACGGGTAGATACCTGTGCCGCCGAGTTTGCATCTAACACGGCTTACATGTACTCAAGCTACGATGAAGAATGTGAATCTGCACCGACCAACCGCGATAAAATTATGATTATCGGTGGTGGCCCAAATCGTATAGGTCAGGGTATCGAGTTCGATTATTGCTGTGTTCATGCCGCGCTGGCACTGCGCGAAGATGGTTTTGAAACTATCATGGTGAACTGCAACCCGGAAACCGTTTCTACCGATTACGACACGTCAGATCGGTTGTACTTTGAACCGATTACGTTAGAAGACGTATTGGAAATTGTCCGCAAAGAACAACCTAAAGGCGTTATCGTGCAATATGGTGGTCAGACACCGCTGAAATTAGCACGTGCGCTGGAAGCTAACGGAGTGCCAATTATTGGTACTTCGCCTGATGCTATTGACCGCGCTGAGGATCGTGAGCGCTTCCAGCAGGCCGTTGAGCGCTTGGGGCTTAAACAGCCGAAAAATGCTACCGTAACCAGTATGGAAGAGGCGATTACTAAGTCGGTTGATATTGGTTTTCCGATGGTGGTGCGCCCGTCTTATGTGTTGGGTGGGCGGGCAATGGAAATTGTCTATGACGAGCAAGACTTACGCCGCTATATGAACGAAGCGGTCAGTGTATCTAACGATTCACCGGTATTGCTGGATAACTTCCTTGACGATGCGATCGAAGTTGATATCGATGCCATCTGTGATGGTAAAGATGTTGTCATCGGCGGCATTATGGAACACATTGAACAAGCGGGTGTGCACTCTGGTGACTCTGCCTGTTCGCTGCCACCGCATAGCTTGAGCAAAGAAATTCAGGATGTGATGCGTGAGCAAGTACGGAAACTGGCACTTGAGTTAGGCGTAGTTGGCCTGATGAACACCCAGTTTGCGGTTAAAGATAACGAAGTGTACTTAATTGAAGTCAACCCGCGTGCTGCCCGTACAGTGCCGTTTGTTTCTAAAGCGACCGGTGTAGCGGTGGCTAAAGTAGGCGCACGTTGCATGGCAGGCATGTCTCTGGCTCAGCAAGGTGTGACTAAAGAGATTATTCCACCGTTCTTCTCAGTAAAAGAAGTGGTTATTCCGTTTAACAAATTCCCGGGTGTCGATCCTATTTTAGGCCCGGAAATGCGTTCAACAGGCGAAGTTATGGGGGTGGGCGACACGTTTGAACAAGCCTTTGCTAAGGGACAGTTAGGCGCAAGTACGCTTATTCCAACCGGTGGCCGTGCCTTGCTTTCAGTTCGTGACAGCGATAAAGTGCGCGTTGTTGAACTGGCAAAACGGATGGTAGAAAAAGGCTTTGAGCTAGATGCAACCGGCGGTACGGCTAAAGCTTTACAAGCTGCAGGCGTGGAGTGTCGTACGGTTAACAAAGTATCAGAAGGTCGGCCGCATATATTAGATCGTATTAAAAACGGTGAATACAGTTATATTGTAAACACCACTGACGGTCGCCAGGCCATTGAAGACTCCAAAGTCATTCGTCGTGGAGCGCTGCAGTATAAAGCCAACTATACCACTACTTTAAATGCCGCCTTTGCTACCGTTAAATCAAACACTGCCAGTGCGTTTGATAGCGTAGCCTCGGTGCAGGAACTACATAAGAGAGTAAACGGATGAGTGCAATTCCGATGACAGTGCTGGGCGCAGAGAGATTACGCGCCGAGCTGCATGAACTTAAGTCAGTAAAACGGCCTATCATTATTCAGGCTATTGCGACGGCGCGTGAACACGGCGACTTAAAAGAGAACGCTGAATATCATGCTGCGCGAGAGCAGCAAGGGTTTTGTGAAGGGCGTATTCAGGATATAGAAGCTAAGTTATCTAATGCGCAGATCATTGATATTAGTAAACAACCTAACAATGGTAAGGTGATCTTTGGTTGTACAGTCACTATTTTGAATTTAGATTCTGAAGAAGAAGTGACGTATCGCATTGTTGGAGATGATGAAGCCGATATTAAAAATAACCTGATCTCTGTCAATTCGCCTATTGCGCGTGGCTTGATTGGCAAATCTGCTGATGACGTTGCTAACATTACTACGCCAAAAGGGGTGGTAGAGTTTGAAATTATAGATGTTAAATATATCTAAGCATTAACGCTACTGATGTAAAAACGCCAGCCTTAGGGCTGGCGTTTTTTATTTCTATAGTGCTACGTTATGCTAGCATTAGATTGATAACGGCCGTTGTAATCAAAAATACTGTCCAGATGTTGCCAACCTTTGTTGGTTTTTTTTAACAGAATAAGTTGCGGCATGCGAAATTTATCTTGATCGGCGACGACTTCAAGGGCTGTCAGGTAGTTTTTAGGTTTTAATCCTGGTGCACGTTGATGCGGTAAAATAAATAGCGCAAATAATGCCCTGCGCTGTGCTGCGGTTTGAAGTGCAAACTGACGATAAAACGGATTGCCATCAATATCTACATACTGCACTTGCAATCTGCCTTGCACATCAGTAAGCAACATGTGCTGACAACGAAACAAATGATGATGTTTTTGGTTTAATACCTCTTTCAAACGCTTATCAGGGTCGATAAGTTGAGACTGACACTGCTGACACACTCTGGCGGCAATATCATTTTCGCCACCACAATCTGGACAAATTCTGGCACGAAACCGATAACTGCATTGGTTGGGTACTGTGGTGGGCGCATGCTCTGCTAGCCCCTGGCAGCGTCTGCCGTAGTGTTCAATAATATCCCCGTCGTTATCGACCAGCCCCCAAAATATGTTGGCAAACTGACATTGTGGGCAAGGCACTTGAACGGGTACTGCCTTGCTGGTAGGCCTTGGGCTGCCCACTTCAGGGTAATATAAGTCATAGCCATTTGCGGCGTAGTCAATAATCAGGCAGTGGGTTTTATTTGGTGCACTGCGAAGGCCACGCCCTACCATTTGCTGAAATAAACTGACCGAGGCTGTAGGGCGCAAAATAGCGATTAAATCGACATGAGGCGCATCAAACCCAGTGGTAAGCACTGCAACATTAACTAAAAACTTCAGTCGCTGCGCCTTAAACTCGCTAATCAGCTGGTCGCGCTCGTTACCAGGTGTTGTTGCAGTGAGCAAGGCGACTTGTTGATTTAAGCCCTCGAGTAGAGTAACAATTTCGTTGGCATGACGCACCGAAGCGGCAAAGATAAGCACACCTTGCTTATTATGGGCTAACTGATTTAGTTGGCCGACAATTAATTTAGTAGCACGGCCCGTTTTACCGAGAATTGAATCAACCTGTTGCTCGCTGTAATCACCACCCTCAGTGGGAACAAGATGGCTAAAGTCATACTGCGCTGCCAAGCCGTCCAACAACACTGGTTTAGCTAAATAGCCTTTGTTGATAAGTGGCCGTAACGGCAGTTCGAAGATACAACGCGTAAAAGTGGCCTGCTCGACAGAGCCTACCTTACCGTGGTAGTGACTTTGGTATACCCAGCCTGTTCCTAACCGGTATGGCGTAGCAGTAAGTCCAAGGAGCTTAAGCGTGGAATTTTGCTGAAGTAAATGATTAAACAGTAACTGATACTGGCTATCTTCACTAAGACTAATTCTATGGCATTCATCAATAATGACTAGCGAAAAAGGCTGGCTAAACTGAGTCAGGTTACGTGCTGCTGATTGCACGCTAGCAATAACCGTCTTACCACTACTGTCCTTTTGCTTTAGTCCTGCAGCAAACACAGTGCCAGCTTGGCTTAGTAAAGCCACTTTTTCGGCATTTTGTGCCACTAACTCTTTAACATGCGTCAAAATAAGTACCCGCCCGTTGGCCAGGCGCGCCAACTCTGCCAGTACTAAACTTTTTCCTGCACCAGTCGGCAGTACTATAACTGCCGATTCGCTACTGTGCCTGAAATGGGCAATAGCAGCGTCAACGGCTTGCTGTTGATAGTCTCTTAATTGCACGGCAGGTTCGGTATTGTGACTGTTTAAATGTTTAATGTTATCATTGCCTACATGATGATGCAGGCAGTTGATAATATAGTTAAGTAGCTTGCTACAGAGTTAATGGCAGCAACATTAACCGCGAGGCAGTGGGATCTTTTTATCTTTACCCTGGCGGAAAAGTACCAGTGTTTTACCAATGACCTGAACTTTATCTGCTTTAGTTTCACGAACAATAGCATCCATGATGAGCACTTTTTCTTCACGATCTTCTGTAGGAACTTTAATTTTAATCAGTTCGTGAAAATTAAGCGCCACGTCGATTTCTGCTACTACACCTTCGGTCAGGCCATTGCCACCGAGCAGAATGACGGGTTTAAGATCATGTGCTTTTGCTTTTAAAAATTGTTTTTGTTTATTGGTTAAACTCATAAAATGACTATTTCCGCAGATAACGCTTGAATTTGCGTTATTGTAGCGCCATCTAACGCATAACACTAATCAAGAGTGATAGCATGACCAAGAAAAAACGCTCTGCCAGTTCAACACGCTGGTTGAAAGAGCATTTTGATGACAAATTTGTGCAAAAGGCACAAAAGCTCGGTTTAAGATCGCGCGCAGCGTTTAAACTTGAAGAGATTAATCTGCAAGACAAGTTGATTAAACCGGGCATGACCGTAGTCGATTTGGGTTCAGCGCCGGGCAGTTGGTCTCAATTTTGTGTTGGTTTAGTTGGGAGCTCAGGCACTATTATTGCGTGCGATATTTTGC
This sequence comes from Rheinheimera baltica DSM 14885, assembly GCF_000425345.1. Taxonomy (GTDB): domain Bacteria; phylum Pseudomonadota; class Gammaproteobacteria; order Enterobacterales; family Alteromonadaceae; genus Alishewanella; species Alishewanella baltica. The sequence continues at coordinate 40,499 of NZ_AUDG01000003.1, forward strand.
CGATGGACCCGATAAACGGGGTTAGTTTTTTACAAGGCGATTTTCGCGAAGAAACGGTACTTGATGCACTACTGAGCCGAATTAATGGTCAGAACGTAGATGTAGTGCTATCTGATATGGCGCCGAATATGAGCGGAAATGATACCACGGATCAGGCGCGTTCTATTTATCTGGTGGAACTTGCGTTGGATATGTGTCACAAAGTATTGAAGCAAAATGGTAGTTTTGTGGTCAAAGTATTTCAGGGTGATGGCTTTGAGCAGTTCTTAAAAGATGTGCGAGCGGCTTTCACAACGGTTAAAATTCGTAAACCAGATTCGTCTCGTGCGCGTTCACGAGAGACATATATCGTGGCTACCGGCTTTAAAGTCTAGTAAAGTAGTCTGGTAATTATCTAATTTTCGGTAAGAAGAGGTTATAACCTTGAGTGACATGGCAAAAAATGTGATTGTCTGGTTAGTTATCGCCGTTGTTCTAATGTCGGTGTTCAATAGCTTTGGACCCGGTGACAACAGTGAGAGACAAACCAGTTACACTCAGTTTATCAAAGAGGTAAATCAAGGCCAGATCCGCGAAGTTAAAGTGGATCGCGCTGGCGTTATTACTGGTGTGAAACGCAGCGGTGAGCGCTTTGAAACCGTTATTCCGACAGGTTATGACCCAAAGTTAAATGATGACCTGATTAAAAATGAAGTGGACTCTTTTGGTAGCAAACCAGAAGAAAGTAGCTGGCTAACGACCATCTTTATTTCATGGTTCCCAATGTTGCTGCTCATTGGTGTGTGGATTTTCTTCATGCGCCAGATGCAGGGTGGTGGCGGTAAAGGCGCTATGTCATTTGGTAAGAGTAAAGCACGCTTAATGGGCGAAGATCAGATTAAGACCACTTTTGCTGATGTCGCAGGCTGTGACGAAGCAAAAGAAGAGGTGTCTGAGCTGGTCGATTACTTGCGAGACCCATCACGCTTCCAGAAGCTGGGCGGAAAGATCCCCAAGGGTATCTTAATGGTCGGCCCACCAGGTACCGGTAAAACGTTACTTGCAAAAGCCATTGCTGGCGAAGCTAAAGTTCCGTTTTTTACAATATCGGGTTCAGACTTTGTTGAAATGTTCGTTGGTGTGGGTGCGTCACGGGTACGTGACATGTTTGAACAGGCGAAAAAAGCCGCACCTTGTATCATTTTTATTGATGAAATTGACGCAGTTGGCCGTCAGCGCGGTGCCGGTTTAGGCGGTGGTCACGACGAACGTGAACAAACGTTAAACCAGATGCTGGTAGAGATGGATGGCTTCGATGGTAATGAAGGTATCATCATTATTGCCGCTACCAACCGTCCAGACGTATTGGACCCAGCGTTATTGCGCCCAGGTCGTTTTGACCGTCAGGTAGTCGTTGGTTTGCCTGATGTGAAAGGTCGTGAACAAATTCTTAAAGTGCATATGCGCAAAGTACCTTTAGCTGAAGGTGTTGAGCCTTCAGTAATCGCGCGAGGCACTCCGGGTTTCTCAGGTGCAGACTTAGCCAACCTGGTCAACGAAGCGGCATTGTTTGCTGCCCGCGGAAATCGTCGTGTGGTGTCGATGGATGAGTTTGAAAAAGCCAAAGACAAAATCATGATGGGCGCAGAACGCCGCTCTATGGTGATGACGGAAAAAGAAAAAGAGATGACGGCCTACCATGAAGCAGGCCATGCCATTGTTGGACGTTTAGTTCCGGATCACGATCCTGTCTACAAAGTGAGTATTATCCCGCGTGGTCGTGCCCTGGGGGTGACTATGTACTTACCTGAGCGTGACCGCGTATCACACAGCAAGCGTTTGCTTGAGAGCATGATAAGCTCGTTGTTCGGTGGTCGTATTGCTGAGGAAGTGATCTACGGTTTTGAGTCTGTAACTACAGGTGCTTCTAACGATATTGAACGTGCCACAGATTTGGCGCGTAAAATGGTAACTCAGTGGGGCTTCTCAGAAAAACTGGGGCCGCTGTTGTATGCAGACGAAGAAGGCGAAGTGTTTCTTGGACGCTCAGTCAGTAAAAATAAGCATATGTCTGAGGATACGGTAAAAGCCATTGATGCAGAGATCCGGCAGTTTATCGATCGCAACTACGACAGAGCTAAAAAGCTGATTGAAGAGAATATGGACATACTGCATGCGATGAAAGATGCATTAATGAAGTATGAAACCATTGATGCTAAGCAGATTGATGACTTAATGGAACGTCGTGAAGTTCGTCAACCGGAAAACTGGGAGCCCCGTGATAAACCGGGTTCTGATGATAAGCCGGATGCGAAATCAAATAACGATGATACCGCAACATCGGCGAAGCCTTCTGAAGGTAATCTGCACTAAGCACGTTGTCTAAAATTGATATTGTCCAAGCCCCGGTTTTGCCGGGGTTTATTTTTAGTGCCTATTTTTATCGTAAGTAAAAATAACGTTTATGCTTTACAGGAGTCGCTATGCTGTTGTCTCTACCTCGTCAGCGCCAACTTGATTTAACACGGCCAGTGGTTATGGGGATTTTAAATATCACACCCGATTCATTTTCTGATGGAGGTCGTATTCAGCGGGTAGACGATGCACTGCGTCAAGCCGAGCAAATGCTGGCAGATGGTGCGCAGGTTTTAGATATTGGTGGTGAGTCTACCCGCCCAGGTGCTGACGAGGTGCCGGAACAAGCTGAACTGCTGCGGGTAATACCTGTTATTGAGGCGATAAGGCAACGGTTTGATTGTGTTATTTCCATTGATACCAGTAAAGCTGCCGTGATGTCAGCAGCGGTTCAGGCAGGTGCAGATATTATCAATGACGTACGGGCACTGCAGGAACCCGGAGCACTCGCGGTTGCTGTGGCGTCTCAGGTTCCTGTCTGTTTAATGCATATGCAAGGTGCGCCACGCAGTATGCAACATGCACCGCAGTACGACGATGTTACCGCTGAGGTAAAACAGTTTTTACTACACAGAGCGTTAGCCTGTGAACATGCCGGTGTAAAAAAACACAATATCATTCTTGACCCCGGTTTTGGTTTTGGCAAAAGCCTGGAGCACAACTATACGTTACTGCGCCAGCTTTCTCAGTTTTGTGATACCGGTTATGCGATGCTTGCCGGTATGTCGCGCAAGTCTATGGTAGGGCAGTTACTTAGCCTGCCAGTGAACGAACGTTTGGCAGGCAGTCTGGCCTGCGCTACTATTGCAGCATTAAAAGGTGCCCAAATTATACGGGTGCATGATGTTAAAGAAACCGTGCAGGCCGTCAAGGTAGTGACAGCCATGCAGTATGGAGTATAAAGGATGAGCAGAAAGTATTTTGGTACCGACGGCGTACGCGGCAAAGTAGGGGATTTTCCTATTACACCTGAGTTTGCCATGAAACTAGGATGGGCAGCCGGTCGGGTGTTGTCGCAGCGTGGCACGCGTAAAGTGCTTATTGGTAAAGACACACGTATTTCCGGTTATTTACTTGAAACTGCACTAGAGGCAGGTTTAATTGCCGCCGGGATCAATGTACGCCTGCTGGGCCCAATGCCAACCCCCGCCGTTGCCTATCTCACCCGTACCTTTCGTGCCGAAGCCGGTATCGTTATTAGCGCGTCACATAACCCATACTATGATAACGGCATTAAGTTCTTCTCTGCTGATGGTACTAAACTGCCGGATGAAGTTGAACTTGCGATAGAATATGAGCTGGAACAGCCCATGGTCTGTGAATCGTCAGAAAAGCTTGGTAAGGCACAGCGTATCGAAGATGCGGCAGGCCGCTATATCGAGTTTTGTAAAAGTCATTTACCAAACCACCTATCGCTCAGTGGGATGAAAATTGTCATCGACTGCGCGCATGGCGCCACCTATCACATTGCACCTGCCGTATTTAAAGAGCTCGGTGCTGAGGTTGTGCTTATTGGTGCTAGCCCGAATGGCATTAACATTAATGCTGACTGCGGCGCGACGCATACAGACTTAGTGCAGAAAACGGTAGTAGAACAACAAGCTGATTTAGGTATTGCCTATGATGGCGATGGTGACCGGGTCATGATGGTTGATCATACTGGTCGTGTTATTGATGGCGATGAAATTGTTTATATTATTGCCCGTGCAGCGAAGTCACAAAATAAGTTACATGGAGGTGTCGTAGGCACCTTAATGAGTAACCTTGGCCTTGAACTGGCATTGCAGCAATTAGATATTCCCTTTGCCCGAAGTGCAGTTGGTGACCGGTATGTGATGGAATTGCTGCGTGAGAAAGATTGGCGTATCGGTGGTGAAAATTCTGGTCATGTACTTAACTTAGATCATACCTGTACCGGCGATGGCATTATTGCATCACTGCAAGTATTAACCGCGATGATTGAAGCGAAAATGACGCTGGCTGAATTTAGCCAAGGTATGCACAAGTTGCCACAAGTGCTGGTCAATGTGAAGTTTGAAAAAGGCACTGCACCTTTAGAAAAGCAGCATGTTAAGCAAGTTATCGCAGATGTTGAAACTAGGCTTAATGGATCTGGTCGAGTGCTAATTCGTAAAAGTGGTACTGAACCCTTGATCAGGGTAATGGTAGAAGGCGAAGACGCATTATTGGTGCGTGAATATGCTGAACAGATCGCCGCTGCGGTAAAAATAGCCAGTTGATTGTTCAATTGCGCCAATAATACTTGTTTGGCTGGGCGTGGTTGGTTACTATCGCGCCCGGTAAATAATGGGGATACCGCATCATGCATCGTACACCACTGATTGCTGCTAACTGGAAAATGAACGGTTCGGCTGCACTGGCACAAGACATGACTGCCGCGCTTAATGAGTTGTCGCAAGGTACTACCACTGTTGTGGTTTGCCCGCCGGCAACTTTGCTTACAGCCTTTACTAATCCAAAGACGTTCGCCTTAGGTGGCCAGACATTAAGTCATGAAGTTAGCGGTGCTTTTACCGGTGAGTTGAGTGCCAATTTGCTCCTTGAGGCGGGTGCAACCTATGTCATTGTTGGGCATTCTGAGCGACGCGAATTAAATTTTGAAACTGACGCCTTGATTGCGGCAAAGCTCAGTCGTGCAGTAGCAGCAGGCTTAACACCTATTTTGTGTGTTGGTGAATCATTATCTGAGCGACAACAAGAAAAAACTCAGCAGGTTCTTGCACGGCAACTTGATGCGGTGTATGCTTCGCAGCCCGAATTACTGGCAAACTCAGTGATTGCATATGAGCCAATATGGGCTATCGGTACCGGAGAGTCAGCTACGCCAGAACAGGCTCAAGCAACTCACCATTTTATCCGGCAGCATTTGGCGAAATATAATTCGCAGTCAGCCGTAACGGTGAAATTATTGTATGGCGGCAGTGTTAATGCAGACAATTGTGTTGCGTTATTTCAGCAAGCCGACATAGACGGTGCACTGGTAGGTGGCGCTAGCCTCAAGCCAGTTGAATTTGCGCAAATTTGCCTTGCAGTTACAAAAGGTGCAAAGGAATAAGCATGTACGAAATTTTTATAGTAGTTTATCTGTTAGTTGCGATGGCATTAATTGGCTTAGTGTTAATACAGCACGGTAAAGGTGCTGATATGGGCGCTTCTTTCGGTGCTGGTGCGTCTGCTACAGTGTTTGGCTCTTCTGGTACTGGTAACTTCCTTACCAAAACCACCACTATTCTGGCAACCATCTTTTTTGTCCTGAGTATTGTACTGGGCAATTACAGTGCAGGCCAGAGTAAAAAAGTTGACGAATGGCAGGATCTTTCTGTTCCTACTACAGAGCAAGTCGAATTGAAAAAAGACGATGCTAGCGATATTCCTGTAGGCAACTAAGTTAACAAAGAATTTGCCGAGGTGGTGAAATTGGTAGACACGCTATCTTGAGGGGGTAGTGTCTTCGGACGTGCGGGTTCAAGTCCCGCTCTCGGCACCAAATTAATCAACAGTTTGCCATAGCAACCCTTGCGATTAACCAGTCAGCGCTATATAATAAGCGCCAATTACGGACGCGGGATGGAGCAGCCTGGTAGCTCGTCGGGCTCATAACCCGAAGGTCGTCGGTTCAAATCCGGCTCCCGCAACCAAATTTAATGGTTAAGCAGTTACAGAGAAAGTCCAACGGGCTCCTCTTTATAACGGCAGGGCGAAGGTCTGAAATCCGGCTCCCGCAACCAACTTTCAGTCTTGTCGCATACGATGATGCTTTAAGGCAAAAGTGATTATGTTTTTCAGTAAACATTGGCGATATGTTTACTGATTAGATGCCCATTCGCCCCGCTAGTTCGGGGCGTTTTCGTATCTGCAGACTCAGTTTTAAGCAGTATTGGGCTACGCAGCCCTTTTTTTATTTGTTGCGACCTAGGACCTGGTTGCAGCAGATACAGGTTTTTCGGAGGTCGCATTGACTAAGCAAGAACAAACACTGACCGAGCTGTTGCTTCCAACAGTTGAAGCAACTGGCTTTGAGTTATTAGGGCTGGAACTGGTGCAGGCTGGTCGTCATTCGACTTTGCGCATTTATATTGACCATGCCGATGGCGTGAATGTTGATAATTGCGCACTGGTCAGCCGTGAAGTCAGCGCCATTTTAGATGTGGAAGATCCTATCACGAACGAATACCTGCTTGAGGTATCGTCGCCGGGTTTAGATCGCCCGCTATTTACTCCGGCACATTTCGCTGTAGTAGTAGGGCAAAAGATTGAAGTGAAACTTGCGATTCCACAGGATGGCCGTCGCAAGTTTAAAGGCGTACTAACAGCTATTGAAGACGATATGTTGATAGTGGAAGTAGATGGCAAACCCTATCGTTTGCTGATGGATAACGTAGATAAAGCAAACGTGGTACCTGTTTTTTAAGGTATCGGGGCAAAGCGAGGCAACAGACAATGGCAAAAGAAATATTATTAGTTGTTGATGCAGTTTCAAACGAAAAATCGGTACCGCGGGAGAAAATCTTCCAGGCATTAGAATTTGCGTTGGCAGCAGCTACGAAGAAGAAAAATGAAGGCGACATCGAAGTACGCGTCAGTATTGATCGTAAAACCGGTGCCTATGAAACTTTCCGTCGCTGGCAAGTTATCCCGGATGATCAGGTGCAAGAGCACCCGTACCGTGAAATGACATTATCGGCAGCGCAGTACGACGAGCCTTCAGTGCAGATTGGCGATTACTACGAAGAGCAAATCGATTCTATCGAATTTGACCGTATCACCACGCAGATGGCCAAGCAGGTTATCGTGCAAAAAGTGCGTGAAGCAGAACGTTCACAAGTTGTTGAAGCTTATGTCGACCAAGTGGGTGAGTTAGTCACAGGTGTAGTGAAAAAAGTTAATCGCGATAGCATCATTGTCGACTTAGGCAACAATGCTGAAGCGATGTTGGGTCGTGACGAAATGTTACCACGTGAAACCTATCGTCCGGGTGACCGTATTCGTGCCTTACTGTTTGAAGTAAAGCCAGAAGCGCGTGGTGCGCAACTGTTTTTAAGCCGTTCACGTCCAGAAATGTTATTGGAGCTGTTTCGCATTGAAGTGCCAGAAATTGGCGAAGAAATGATTGAACTGCGTGGTGCTGCTCGTGATCCGGGGGCACGTGCCAAAATAGCGGTGAAGACTAACGACCGTCGTATTGACCCGGTTGGTGCTTGTGTTGGTATGCGTGGTTCACGTGTACAGGCGGTATCAAACGAATTGGCCGGTGAGCGCGTAGATATCGTGTTGTATGACGACAACGATGCCCAGTTTGTTATTAACGCAATGGCACCAGCAGAAGTGGCTTCTATCATCGTTGATGAAGATACCCACTCTATGGACATTGCGGTTGAAGATTCAAGCCTGGCAATGGCAATTGGCCGTAATGGGCAAAACGTACGTTTGGCAAGCCAGCTTACAGGTTGGGAACTGAATGTTATGTCTGTTTCTGCCATGAAACAGAAACACCAGGAAGAAACAGCCAAGGTACGCCAGGCTTTTGTTGATGCTTTAGAGATTGATGAAGACTTTGCTGATGTTTTAGTTGACGAAGGTTTCTCGACACTAGAAGAAATTGCTTATGTACCTGTGAGTGAATTGTTAAGCATTGATGGTTTAGACGAAGCAATGGTTGAAGAACTTCGCGGTCGTGCTAAAGCAGTGTTAACAACTCGCGCACTCGCTAGCGAAGAATCGCTGGAAGACGCCCAACCAAGCGAAGCGCTGTTAGCGCTGGAAGGATTAGATACCCATATGGCTTATGTTTTAGCCAGTAAAGGGGTAACAACGTTAGACGACCTGGCAGAGCTGGGTGTTGATGATTTACTGGAAATTGCCACCATGTCGGAACAACAAGCCGCCGACCTGATTATGGGCGCCCGTAATATTGTCTGGTTTAGCGAAGAAAATAAGTAGTCAACGGAGGTAACAACACAAATGGCAGAAGTCACTATAGAAAAGCTAGCCAGTGATGTCGGTACTACTGTTGAACGGTTAGTGCAGCAATTCGCTGATGCCGGTATCAATAAAGCAGCCGGACAGGTAGTCAGCGAAGATGAAAAGAAATCTTTACTGGAACATTTAAGTGCACAGCATGGTGGAAACTCATCAGAGCCAGCGCGCTTAACGTTAAAGCGCAAAGAGAAGACCACGTTGAGTGTGTCTGGTGGCGCAGGTCGTAACCGTGAGATTCAGGTTGAAGTTCGAAAACAAAAGACCTTCGTGAAAAAGCCTCTGGTTGATGAAGCGACATTAAAAGCACAGGAAGAAGCCCGTTTAGCAGAAGAAAAAGCGAAAGCCGAAGCTGACCTCGCGCGTCAGGAAGCGGATCGCAAAGCAAGAGAAATTGCGGCAGCAAAAGCCAAAGAAGAGGCTGAACGCAAAGCTGCAGAAGCTAAACGTCGTGAAGAAGCTAAGCAAGCTCAGCTGGTGAAAGATGATCCGGAAGAAGCGGCACGTCGCGCAGCAAAAGAAGAAGCCCGTAAAGAAGCTGAGCATATTCGTCAGCAGCAAGAGGCTGAAGCACTTCGGAAGCTAGAAGAAGAAGCGGCCAAGCAAGCCGAAGCTGCCCGTAAACTGGCAGAAGAAAACAGTGAACGATGGGCTCAGGAAGAAAAAGCCAAGCCAGCAGACACTGATGATTACCACCTAACCAGCAACGAGTTTGCTAAACAGGCTGAAGATGAAGTGGACGCGAAAGAAGAGCGTGCAGGTCGTCGTGGTGCAGGCAAAAAAGCGCCTCCTGTAAAAGGTAAAAAGAAAGACGATGCTAATGACAAAGAAGCATTTAACCGTGCTAACCGTCATGCTAAGAAAAAGAAAACGCCGACGAGTATGCAGCATGGCTTCAACAAGCCAGCTCAGCCGGTTGAGCGTGAAGTGAAAATTGGCGAGACCATCACTGTTGCTGAGCTGGCAGCCAAAATGGCCGTTAAAGCATCAGAAGTTATTAAAGTGATGATGAAAATGGGTGCTATGGCAACCATTAACCAGGTTATTGATCAGGAAACGGCGGCCATTGTCTGTGAAGAAATGGGCCATAAGTTTACGCTGACAAAAGAAAATGAGCTGGAAGAAGCGGTAATGTCTGACCGTGAAGGTCAGGGTGTACTAGAGTCTCGTGCACCGGTTGTTACGGTAATGGGTCACGTTGACCATGGTAAAACATCATTACTGGATTATATCCGTAAAGCGAAAGTTGCTGCAGGCGAAGCCGGTGGTATTACCCAGCATATCGGTGCCTACCACGTAGATACTGACCGCGGTATGGTCACGTTCTTAGATACGCCAGGTCACGCTGCGTTTACGTCTATGCGTGCTCGTGGTGCTAAAGCAACGGATATCGTTATTTTGGTGGTAGCGGCTGATGACGGCGTGATGCCACAAACCAAAGAAGCTATTCAGCATGCGAAAGCTGCTGGTGTGCCGTTAGTGGTTGCAGTTAATAAAATGGATAAGCCAGAAGCTGATCCAGAACGTGTACGTAACGAACTGTCACAATACGATGTTATTTCAGAAGAGTGGGGCGGTGATGTTCAGTTCGTGCCAGTATCGGCTAAATCTGGTATGGGTATTGACGACTTACTAGAAGCCATTTTGAACCAATCTGAACTGTTAGAATTAAAGGCCGTTAAAGATGGTTTAGCGCGTGGCGTGGTAATTGAGTCACGTCTGGATAAAGGTCGTGGTCCGGTTGCGTCTATACTAGTGCAAGCTGGTACGTTGAAGCAGGGCGAAATCGTACTGTGTGGTTTTGAATACGGCCGTGTTCGTGCGATGCGTGATGAGAACGGCAAAGACGTTAAAACGGCTGGCCCATCTATTCCGGTAGAAATTTTAGGTTTATCTGGCGTACCTCAGGCGGGTGACGAAGTTACTGTTGTAAAAGACGAGCGTAAAGCTCGTGAAGTTGCGCTGTATCGCCAAGGTAAATTCCGTGATGTTAAGTTAGCACGTCAGCAGAAATCTAAGCTGGAAAACATGTTTGCTAACATGACTGAAGGCGATGTGTCAGAACTAAATATCGTACTGAAAGCTGACGTACAAGGTTCGGTAGAAGCTATCATTGAATCATTAATGAAGCTGTCGACTGACGAAGTTAAAGTTAAAATTGTTGGTAGCGGCGTAGGTGGCATTACCGAAACCGACGTAACATTAGCCGCAGCGTCTTCAGCTATTGTTATCGGCTTTAACGTGCGTGCTGATGGTACTGCACGTAAGTTAGTCGAAGATGAAGGTCTGGATTTACGTTACTACGGTATCATTTATGAGCTGTTAGACGAAGTTCGTGCAGCAATGACCGGTATGTTAGCGCCTGAATTTAAGCAACAGATCATTGGTCTGGCGCAAGTACGTGACGTGTTCCGTTCACCGAAATTCGGTGCGGTTGCCGGCTGTATGGTTACCGAAGGTGTTATTAAGCGTAACGCGCCTATCCGCGTACTGCGTGACAACGTGGTTATATTTGAAGGTGAGCTGGAGTCATTACGTCGCTTTAAAGATGACGTTAGTGAAGTTCGTAACGGCTTCGAATGTGGTATCGGCGTGAAGAACTACAACGATGTTCGCGAAGGCGACCAAATCGAAGTGTTCGAAGTGATACAGGTTGAACGTACCCTGTAACAGGCAACGCAACAATAAAACAGGGGCCGACGGCCCCTGTTTTGTCTGCTGCATACAACGGAAATAAGTGTATGAGTAAAGAATTCTCGCGCGTCGACAGATTGTCGCAGCAAATGAAAAAAGAAATGGCCGTGATCTTACAGCGTGAAATTAAAGATCCGCGTTTACACAGCATGATTACGGTCTCCGATGTGGAAGTATCAAGAGACTTATCGCATGCCAAGGTATTTGTGACCTTTTTAGGCCTTGCCGATGAAAAGGTTGAAGACAACCTTAAAATTTTAAACGACGCGTCTGGTTTTGTCCGAAGCTTAATTGGCAAGCGGATCCAGGCACGTATTGTGCCCCACATTCGTTTTGTGTTTGATGAGTCGCTTAACGAAGGTATTCGTATGGCCACCTTGGTTAGCTCAGCTCGCGCTGATGATGACCGTCGCCGGTTGGAATCAGGCCAAGCGTTGGATGATGTTGACGCAAATAAAGACGCAGCGGATACAGAAGTCAGCAACAGCGACGAGCCTAATAACTAATGGCGCGTAAAAATGCCCGTGCGGTAAATGGCATTTTATTACTGGATAAGCCGCTGGAAGTTAGCAGTAACGGCATTTTACAGCGTGTTCGTTGGTTGTTTCAGGCTCAAAAAGCCGGTCATACTGGGGCATTAGATCCCATGGCGTCAGGTTTACTGCCTATATGTTTTGGTGAGGCAACCAAGTTTAGCCAGTTTCTACTCGATACGGATAAAACCTATCTCGTTACGGCGACCTTTGGTGTTAGAACTAATACGAGTGACAGCGAAGGTGAAATAATCAGCGAAAAGCCGGTCAATTTCAGCCAGGCAGAGCTGGAGCTGGCGATGCAGGCGTTTCGCGGGGATATTCTGCAGGTGCCAACGATGTTTTCTGCTTTGAAGTATCAAGGCCAACCATTGTATCGCTATGCGCGCCAGGGTATCGAAGTACCACGTGATGCAAGGCCCATTAGTATTTTTCGCTTCGAGCTACTGGCAATGGCGGGTAGTAATGCTGATTTTATAGTGCACTGTTCAAAAGGCACCTATATTCGCACACTGATTGATGATTTAGGTGAGGCGCTGGGGTGTGGTGCTCATGTTGCTAAGTTGCACCGAACTCAGGTTGGCCCGTTTGACGCGGCGCAAATGATTACGCCATTACAATTGGATGAATTGGCTGAAACTTGTCATCAAAGTACCGATTTCACCACTATGGACAGCCTGCTACTGCCGATGGATGCGGGTATTGTTGCTATGCCTAAAATAGTTCTGACTGGTGCTGAGCAGCATCGGTTACAACATGGCCAGAGTTGTCAGGTGACTGCGCAGAACATTACGGCAATAAAACTACATGGTCCTGACGATAGTTTTTTTGGTATTGGCGAGATAACCGATAGTATCTTAAGTTCACGGCGTTTACTTAATACAGCTGCACTGTAATGCTAGTGAAAAACGTATTGAGAAAAAACCGTAAAATGGTATAATCGCGCGGTTTTTTGGGCTTGCTGGATGAGTGATCGGCAATTCCCTTATTTTAGTTCACTCACATTTGGAGTTACATATGTCTTTAAACGCTGCTGATAAAGCAAAAATCGTTGCTGACTTTGCTGTTAAGCAAGGCGACACAGGTTCACCAGAAGTACAGGTAGCCCTGTTAACTGCGTCAATCAACCATTTACAAGGCCACTTTGCCCAGCACAAGCACGACTTCCACTCTCGTCGTGGTTTGTTGCGCATGGTTAGCCAGCGTCGTAAATTACTGGATTACTTAAAAGGTAAAGACCAGAGCCGTTACGCCACACTGATCGAGCGTTTAGGCTTACGCCGTTAATCGGTTTAAGTAAAAAAGGGGCTTTTAGCCCCTTTTTTTATATTAGGCGATGAAATTTTCTACAAACTTAACGATTGACTGAACTATCTTTCCGCTTTGGTTACAGAGTATACTACGTAAGAATTAAACGACAAAAATGACATCGCAATTAGGCGATTAAGTAAAGGAAACAAACACGTGACTCCCATCGTAAAATCATTCCCATTCGGCCAACACACTTTTACCTTAGAGACCGGCGTTATCGCCCGTCAGGCAGATGCCGCAGTGCTGGCCAGCCTGGGTGATACGTCAGTTTTAGTAACGGTAGTGGGTAAGAGAGAGCCAAAACCTGGTCAGGATTTCTTCCCGTTAACGGTAAATTATCAAGAAAAAATGTATGCTGCCGGTCGTATCCCTGGTGGTTTCTTTAAACGCGAAGGCCGCCCATCTGAAGGTGAAACCTTAACGTCGCGTTTAATCGACCGCCCAATTCGTCCACTGTTTCCTGAAGGCTTCATTAATGAAGTTCAGGTTATTGCTACTGTTGTATCCGTACAGCCGGAAATTCAACCCGATATCGTAGCGTTAATCGGTGCCTCTGCTGCGCTGGCGTTATCAGGTATTCCGTTTGCTGGCCCTATCGGTGCGGCTCGTGTTGGTTATATTAATAACCAGTACGTCCTGAACCCGTCAGAAGAAGAGCTGAAAACCTCTAAGCTGGACTTAGTGGTAGCCGGTACTTCCAGTGCTGTGTTAATGGTTGAATCTGAAGCCGGCATTCTGTCTGAAGATGTCATGCTAGGTGCAGTAATGTATGGCCATGAGCAAATGCAAACGGCTATCAATGCTATCAATGAATTTGCTGTTGAAGGCGGGAAGCCTAAGTGGAACTGGCAGGCTCCTGCGAAGAACCAGCCGTTAATTGATAAAATTGACACATTAGCACGCGCTCAACTGAGTGAAGCTTATCAAATCACTGAAAAAGCCAAACGCTACGAGCGTATTGGTGAAATCAAAGCCGCTTTAGTTGAAAAATTAACTGCTGAGCTGGCTGACGGTGAAGAACTTAATAAAAACGACGTCGGCGATATTTTCCACGAGTTGGAATCTAAAGTGGTACGTGGTCGTATTACCAAGGGCGAGCCGCGTATCGATGGCCGTGACCCGGAAATGATCCGTGGTTTAAGCGTGATGACGGGCGTATTGCCTCGTACTCACGGTTCAGCCTTGTTCACCCGTGGTGAAACTCAAGCGCTTGTAACTGCAACTTTGGGTACTGCCCGTGATGCACAAAATATCGATGACTTGCTAAGTGCAAAAACCGACACCTTTATGCTGCACTATAACTTCCCTCCGTACTGTGTTGGTGAAACCGGTATGGTTGGCTCGCCTAAGCGTCGTGAAATTGGTCATGGCCGTTTAGCGAAGCGTGGCGTACTAGCTGTTATGCCTGATTTTAATGACTTCCCATACACTGTTCGTATCGTGTCTGAAATCACTGAATCAAACGGTTCAAGTTCTATGGCATCGGTGTGTGGTTCTTCATTAGCACTTATGGATGCTGGCGTACCTATCAAAGCATCTGTAGCGGGTATCGCTATGGGGTTGGTTAAAGAGGGCGACGATTTCGTTGTTCTGTCAGACATCTTAGGTGACGAAGACCATTTAGGTGATATGGACTTTAAAGTAGCGGGTACTACCGACGGTATTACAGCGCTGCAAATGGATATCAAAATTGATGGTATCACCAAAGAAATTATGCAAATTGCGCTTAAGCAAGCTAAAGCTGCCCGTTTGCATATTCTGAACGTGATGGACCAGGCTATCAGCGGTCACCGCGAAGAAATGTCAGAATACGCGCCGCGAATTTACACCATGAAGATTAACCCGGAGAAAATCCGCGAAGTTATCGGAAAAGGTGGTGCAGTAATTCGTCAGATCACTGAAGAATCAGGTACTACCATTGAACTGGAAGACGACGGCAGCATTAAAATTGCCGCTACAACAGCCAAAGCGGCACAAATTGCTATCGACAAAATCAACGCTATTACTGCTGAAATTGAAGTAGGTACCATTTATGAAGGTGAAGTCGTACGTATTGTTGATTTCGGTGCCTTTGTAAACGTGTTACCGGGTAAAGATGGCTTAGTGCATATTTCACAAATCTCTGATGAGCGCGTGAATAATGTTTCTGAACACTTAACTGTTGGTCAGAAAGTTGCCGTTAAGGTGTTAGAAGTCGACAAGCAAGGCCGCGTGCGCTTAAGTATTAAAGAAGCGACCGCTAAACCTGCTACTGAGCCTGCAAATGTTGAAGACAATGCCTAATAGGCTGTTAAGTCAAATAGCGCCTTTGGCGCTATTGGCTTCGTTACTTGGCGGCTGCGCTTCGCAGCCGGCCATGCATGCTGGTTGGCTTGTACCAGAACCGCTTGCCGCGTCAACCCGTACTGAATTGGCTATCGCCCGGTTAAGTGAAATCTTGTACCGTGCAGAGTTGTCGGAAGAACAGTCTGCGCAGTTATACTACGACCGTGGTGTGATGTACGATAGCGTTGGGTTACGTTCATTGGCTCGCCTGGATTTTATTCGCGCTTTGCGTTTAAAACCTGATATGGCGGACGCATACAATTTTGTTGGTATTCACAATACCGTTAATGGTGACTTTAACTCGGCATTTGAAGCATTTGATTCTGCTTTAGAGCTAGCGCCCGAGCATGAATTTGCCTATTTAAATCGTGGTATTGCGTTATATTATGCTGGCAAAACTGAATTAGCTCTAACTGATTTCAAACGTTTTTTGGCGTTAAAACCTAACGATGCTTACCGTGTTATTTGGTTATACCTTGCCCAAAGCGATGTATCCACTGAGCAAGCCCGCACTGAATTGAAGCAGAACCTTGCTAAGTTAGATAAGGCGGAATGGTCTACTAACATAGTGCGCTTTCTGGCGGGAGAAATGGCTGAGCAAACGTTGCTTGATTCTGTATTACAAGATTTAAGCAATTCACAGCTGTTGGCCGAAAGATTGTGTGAAGTGTATTTCTACTTGGCTAAATGGCATGAAAGCCAGAATCGTCAGGAGCAAGCATTAACTTATTACAAGCAAGTATTGGCGACTAACGTATTTGAGTTTGTTGAGCACCGCTATGCCCGCTTGGAAATAGCACGTTTGCGAGGTGACACTATGCCCGCCAGCGAATACGATGAGCCGTAATATATTGGTACAACGATTTATAAAAAGCCGGTTTACCGGCTTTTTTGCTTTTCTGTTACTGAGTGCTTGTCAGCCGGTAAATAATAATCAGGCTGAGTTGACGCGAAGGGCTGCAGACGACCCCGTTGCTGCAGTTACGTTAGCGAGTCAGCGCTTAGCCTCGGCAGAGTATGATGCAGCGCTGCGTTGGTTTCGACATGCAGCGTTACTTGGCGATGATATTGCGTTGCATCATGCCTTGCAGTTACAACAGCGCGAACAAGGTAGGCTTGCTACAGCGCAGTGGCTGCAGCAACAACTTGATAGCAATATCATTGATAACGCTGCCGTAAATCTGGCACAGCGTGCTGAGTTGGGATTATGGCAACAAAACAAACCCCGTATTGCGGGCATTTCCCATGCTCTTGGCTGTAAACTCACGTTGCAACCGGTTATTAGTCAGCAGGCTGGGGCAGACAACTGGCAAAGCTTATCTCAGCAATGGCAACAAGATCCGCAGTTGTCGCAGCTACCAGTCTGTTTTTTGCCAGTATATACTCTGGATAGCACCGTTTTGGGCTGTACAGAAAGCAGTGACACCCTTATACAGTGCCATTATCGAGCACTTGACACTGTTGTTGAAACTGGCAGATTTAGCCAGCTATTGGTTATTGCTGGGCGGGGTAAAGCCAGTTACAACAACGGTATTTTGCAGCTGCCAGACAATGCTGACTTGGCATTATTTCGTCACGAGTTTATGCATGTTTTGGGCTTTGTAGATGAGTATCCTTTGACAGAGCAAGCGGCTATGGCGATATGTAAGCCGGGTATGCGCTACCCCAATCTTATTATTGGTGACAATAGCACAGCGTATTTGCAACATTGGCAATTAGCGCCAGAGGATATTGCTTTAACCGCTGTAAAAACCTGCCAGTCTATTGGGCAGCAAGCCTATCGTGTGGTAAGTACAACAAATGTGATGCGATTTTATGAGCTTGGATTACCGGATTTATATCTGGCTTTAGCGCAACAAGTGTTGCAAAACCCACAGCAGCTAATGCCGGTACAATATTATTTTGCTTACCTTGCTAGACAGCAGCAAAGTTGGTTGCAGTGGCAACAGTTTATGCAACGCGCATCTGAACAAGGTTATGCAGATGCGCAGCAAGCATTAGCAGTAGATTAACAGGGACTAGTCTGCGCTTAGTTCTGACAGTTCTCGGCTTAAGAGCTCAGCATCGCCTAAGTTAAGTTCTAACAACCGGCGTAAATGTGAGACGCTTTCTATATCTATTTTTTCGCAGTGCAATCCTATTACCGTATCAGAAGTATGCGCAACGCTAACGCTCATAATTACTTCCAACGGAAAATCATCCAACTGAATACGCAATTGAAGTTGCTGAGGTATAGCCGTTGGCCAGTCGTTAGGTTTGCTGATCAAGGCACCTTGCAATGAGAGATCCAGTACTTCAGTAAATAAGCTGTGCTCACCCATATCAAGATGAGCTTTGCCTTTAAAATTGACCCGGCTAAAACGTCTGTTATCCATTTCGTCCCCCATTAATCTTTATTGAGCATAGCGTCTTTTAAGTTAAACAAAAGCACGACAATGCTCCCGCAGTATATCTTTAGCATTGTAGCTTGGAAAGCAAAGTAAGTTCCGATTGATTTAGTAGAATATGTTAGTTAGTTTGACTTATTGTAAATTAACATTCACCAGGTAGAATGAAATAAAGTTTTGGTGCGTGTTTGGAGGGCTTATGAAAGCAAGCTTGTTTATATTGTGTTTTTATCTAACGGGGTGCTCAGGAATTGTGTTTAATTCTAACATGGGTCCTTACGTGCAGAACAAAGCAGAAAATAGTATTAGAGCGGGTGTGGTAAAAGAATACTCCGAGGGTGAGATTTGGCAATTAAACGCTGCTGTAGTGGGGTATGTTGATGCAGACTACTGCCAGGTTGATAGAATGGATGAAAAACCCAGCCAGGGCTATTTGATGACAAAACTAAAGATTGATACACAGCGCTTAGGCGGTAACGGCGTTGTCTTTCAAGCATGTGGCCTGCAAACCACAAGAGCAAGTTGGTTATGCGTATATGGCCTGCAAAGGCACTGCTTACATGGTAACAAATTAGCGCTACAGCTAGGAATGAAATTAGTGTGGAGGCAACACAAGTAGCTGATTTCGCATTATATAAAAGCGCCTTATGGCGCTTTTATATAATGCATTAATTACAATCTTTGTTAGCTAATATCTTCACCTGCTGCCTGGCGGTCGGCATGGTAGCTTGAGCGCACAAAGGGGCCACTGGCAACATGCTTAAATCCCAGCTCGTAAGCAATGCGTTTAATCTCGTCAAACTCGGCCGGTGGCATATAGCGTTTTACTGGTAAGTGGTGTTTACTCGGTTGCAGGTACTGGCCCACCGTAAGCATGTCGACATCATGCGCACGCAGGTCTTTTAATACTTCAATCAGCTCTTCCGTGGTTTCACCCAGGCCGACCATTAAACCAGACTTGGTTGCAACTTCCGGGTGGGCCGCTTTATAGCGTTGTAACAGTTGTAGCGACCATTTGTAGTCAGCACCGGGACGCGCAAGCTTGTATAGTCGTGGCGCGGTTTCCAGATTGTGGTTAAACACGTCTGGTGGGGTTTGCGTCAAAATATCCAGTGCAGTATCCATGCGGCCACGAAAATCAGGTACCAGCACTTCAATTTTTATTTCAGGGTTATGTTTACGTATTTCACTAATGCAGTCGGCAAAATGTTGCGCACCACCATCGCGCAAGTCGTCGCGGTCGACTGACGTAATTACAACATATTTTAGTTTCATGTCACGAATGGTCAACGCCAGTTTTTCAGGTTCTTCAGCACTTGGCGGCAGGGGGCGGCCATGCGCTACGTCGCAGAATGGGCAGCGACGGGTGCATATAGCGCCAAGGATCATAAACGTAGCGGTACCATGATTAAAGCATTCTGTCAGGTTGGGGCAAGCGGCTTCTTCGCATACAGAATGTAAACCATGTTTGCGCAGTGCGCCTTTAATCTGGTCAATACGTTCTGAGCTTTTTGGCAGTTTGATTTTTAGCCACTCGGGTTTACGCAACATTTGATCTGGCTCTGTCGGTAACACCTTCACCGGAATAAGTGCCATTTTTTCCGCGTCGCGCAGTTTTACGCCCGGTTCCATACGTGCAGTTTTAGTCATTTTGCCAGTCTAACCCTGTGGTGTGCTGCAGTGTCGCGACATTCAGTTGCTGCATAAAACACTGCACTATTCTTTGTTTGGCCTCGGCAATACTTTGCGGGCCGCCTAAATCGTTTGATTGGATCATCGTCATACCAGCATAACCACAGGGGTTAATACGGGAAAACGGCGCCAAATCCATATTTACATTTAATGCCAGGCCATGAAAGGTACAGCCTTTGCGCACTCTTAAACCTAACGAGGCAATCTTGGCATCATTAACATAGACACCTGGCGCATCGGATTTGGCATAAGCATTGATGCCATAGGATGCTAATAATGACACCAGCACCTGCTCAAGTAACGTAACCAGCTGGCGTACGCCTAAGTTACGTCGCTTTAAATCGAATAATACATAGACTACCAGTTGCCCAGGGCCGTGATACGTTACCTGGCCACCCCGATCAACTTTTACCACCGGTATATCGCCGGGAAACAACAGGTGTTCCTCTTTTCCGGCCTGCCCCTGGGTAAACACCGGGTTGTGTTCCAGCAACCACAATTGATCCGGTGTGCTAGCGTTGCGCTGATCCGTAAACTGCTGCATGGCATGCCACACGGTAGTGTAGTCCTGCAATGCCAGATCACGTACAACGAGTTGGCTATTTATATGTTGTTCTAAAGGCACTTGTTGTCCGGCGTGGTTCGAAACGCTGTGCATTATACCGCCTTATACATGGAATACGAATGGCTATGCCTGTGGTATTACCTTAAAGTACGTAACGCACCAGCTCAATTTTGCCAAGCTCAGTGTACAGCAGTTCAATATGCTGCTTACTGGTCACAGTTACGTTGACAGACACGGAGTGATAAGTGCCTTTGCTGCTAGGCTTAACGGCCGGGCTATAATCACCGGCCTCAGTATGTTCCCGCACCACAGCCATCACTTGATCTACCAACGCGTCTTCAGCCAGGCCCAGTATTTTGAAACTGAACTGGCAAGGAAATTCCAGATATTCGTCGAACTTGGTATTTTTTACTTCTTGCACCATGGTTGTCTCTCTGTCGCAGGTGTTGCTGTTAATAGGTGTATTGTAACAAAAAGTCCCGGGCGTTGCCGGGACTTCATCCGTTTACAACTGAGCCAGTTAGATAAACTGCATTTTAATATAGTCAATCATCCGGCTGAAGATACCACCTTCGGCAACATCTTCCAGTGCAACTAACGGATAGGTAGCAATGTCTTCACCATTGAGTTTAAGGTAAATAGTACCAACTTGCTGGCCCTTGGTTATGGGGGCAATAAGTTGTTGATTCAAGGTAAAGTCTGCCTGTAGGTTTTTGCGTTGGCCTCGCGGAATTGTAACTTGCACTGACTGCAAAATACCGAGCTGGATATTCTCTTTATCACCCTGCCAAATTCGTTGCTCAGCAAACTGCTCTCCAGCTTGATAAGGCATATAGGTTTCAAAAAAACGAAAGCCGTAGGTAAGTAATTTTTTATTTTCAGTTTGGCGACTACGCTCACTGTTAGTGCCCATTACAACTGATATAAGCCGCATGCCATCGCGTGTTGCAGATGTAATTAAGCTAAAGCCAGCTTCACTGGTGTGGCCGGTTTTTATACCATCAACGTCCAGGCTGCGATCCCACAACAAAGAGTTACGGTTGTATTGTTTAATGTTGTTATAGGTAAATTCTTTTTCAGCGTAAATAGCATATTCTTCTGGTACATCACGGATAAGTGCTGCTGCCAGTATGGCCATATCTCTTGGTGTAGAAAAATTCTCTGCACTTGGTAAGCCATGTGAGTTACCAAAGCGGCTGCTATGCATACCCAAGCGCTGAGCGTGGGCATTCATTAAATCAACAAAGGCACTTTCACTGCCTGCAATATGCTCTGCCATGGCGACACAGGCATCATTCCCTGATTGGATAATTATACCTTTATTTAAGTCTGCTACTGAAACCTTGGTGCCCACTTCAATAAACATCAGTGACGAACCCGGAAAGTTTTTCGCCCAGGCATTTTCACTGATAGTCACCATATCGTCATTGGTGATATTACCGTTTTTTAACTCAGTACCAATAACATAGCTAGTCATCATTTTTGTTAAACTAGCAGGGGCTAATGACATGTCTGCATTATTTTCAGCTAAGACTTTATTAGTGTCAAAATCAAGCAGGATGTGACCTTTAGCGGCAACCTCAGGTGGCTCAGGCATTACCGTTTGGGCTTGAGCCGTAAGGCTAATGCTAGCGAGTGTAAGGGCGGCAACGGAGAAAACGTGGCAATAACTATTCATGAGACCTGTTCTTTTAATTTATGGATGATTAAACACTAATTCGAGTTCAGCTGCACTGCTGGCTATCAGCAAAATAGGCTGATGGGAAACTTCCCGTACGCAATTGACTTAGCCAGCGTTGAGCCTGTTGCTTGTCATGTATCGGACCCACCAACAAGCGAAAAATTCCACTGGCAGGGCGAACTTCAGACGGCAATGCTTGTTGCTGCTTCAGTTCTTGCTGCAATTGCGAAAGCTTATTGCTGTCGACGCTGGCAAAGACCTGAATATAGCATGGCTCGACAGGTGTTGTCTGTGCCAGCATGGCCGGCGACTGTAACAGTTCTAACTTAACTCTGGCTGTACCTTGTTGTAGCATCCCCAGCTTGTTGGCAGCAGAATAGGATAAGTCAATAATGCGGTTGGGGTGAAACGGGCCGCGGTCATTAACTCTGACAATGGCAGTTTGTTTGTTATCCAGATTAGTTACCTTAACGTATGACGGTAGCGGTAGCGTTTTGTGGGCCGCTGTCATAGAAAACATGTTGTAGGTTTCACCATTTGACGTCAGATGGCCGTGAAATTTATTACCATACCAAGACGCAATGCCAACTTCAGTATGATCTACAGCACTAATTAATGGCGTGTAATCTTGGCCAAATAAATTATATGGCTTGTTGCCGCCTCGACTAAGCGGTTCAGATTGAGGCGTTGGGTCAGTCATTTCCAATAAGGTTGGGAGTCGCTTGGGAATGCTGTCTTTGCTTTGTTGATAACGACCGGCATTAGGCTCGCTGGCGCGGCTCTGAGCATTATCACGTGTATTGCTGCATGCCGACAGCAGACAGAGATGGCAAAGCACTACCCACAAGTATTTCATCATGGCGTTGCCAACATGCGTTTATGTGTACAGACAGACATTATTACCCCAAAAGCAGCCATCAAAGTTACCATAGAGGTACCGCCATAACTTACCAGCGGCAGTGGCACTCCCACAACCGGTAGCAAGCCCGATACCATACCGATATTAACAAATACGTAGACAAAAAATGTCAGGGTAAAACTCCCCGCAACTAACTTACTATAATTCTCTTGTGCCTGAGTAGAAATGAACATGCAACGGGCAATAATAAACAGATAGACACCTAACAAAACCAGCACGCCCAGCAACCCCATTTCTTCACTTACCACGGCAAAGATAAAATCGGTGTGGCGTTCAGGCAAAAATTCCAGTTGTGACTGTGTGCCCTGTAGGTAACCTTTACCTTCTAACCCACCTGAGCCAATAGCAATTTTTGATTGAATAATGTGGTAGCCAGAGCCAAGTGGATCGCTTTCCGGGTTAAGAAAAGTGAGGACACGTTGACGTTGGTAGTCATGCATCAAAAAAATCCACAAGACCGGTAAAAATGCCGAAATTACGCCAGCAACAAAAATAATAATGCGCCAACTCATGCCGGACATAAACAACACAAACACACCCGCAGTAGCAATTAAAATAGAGGTACCCAAATCGGGTTGTTTGGCAATAAGTAAGGTGGGAATAGCGCACATGAGAAAACCCACCAACAAATGCCATAGTCTGGGAGGTAAATTGTGCGACGAGATAAACCATGCCACGGCCATTGGAACGGCCAGCTTCATTACTTCTGACGGTTGAAACTTCATAAAGCCTAAATCTAACCAGCGCTGGGCACCTTTACCCACGTGTCCAACCAATAACACGGCAACTAATAAGCCTAAGCCGGCAATAAAAAGCGGCAATGACCAGCGCTTCAAGGTTTGAGGCTTAACCTGCGCAATAGCTACCATCACCGCCAGGGCAACGCCAAGACGAATAAGCTGAGCTTTCATCATGATCATATTTTGGCCTGAGGCACTGTAGAGGATCATTAGGCCAAAGCCCATCAGTAGCATTAATCCGAGCAGTAAGGGGCCGTCAATGTGGAACAGCGCCAGCCTGCTTTGTCTGGCTGAGCTGTCAAACTGTTCATTCATTGGCGTTTACTCCGGCGGTAAAGTAATAGTCCAGCATATGCCGTGCTATCGGCGCCGCATTACTGCCACCGCCACCGGCATTTTCTAATGCTACAGCGATAACAATACTTGGGTTGTCGTAAGGCGCATAGCCAATGTACATAGCATTATCCCGCAACCGTTCATCTATCGCCTTGGCATCATATTTTGCATCCTGGGCAATGGCGGCTAGCTGTGCGGTGCCTGTTTTACCTGCCGCATCATAGCTGGCACCAATAAACGCTTTGTGTGCCGTGCCTCCGATGTCTTTCACTGTGCGATGCATGGTATCTCTTACCACCTGCCAGTTATTTGGGTCTACAACTTCTATTGCCGGTTGTAATGGTGGTGAGTGAAAAGTGGTGTTTTGTTCATCGCTAAAAGCAGTTACCAGATGTGGCGTAGCCAACTGCCCCTCATTTAATATTACGGCCGTGGCAACAATCAGTTGCAGTGGGGTCGTCGTCCAGTAACTTTGGCCAATACTTAACGGCACGGTATCACCGAGATACCAAGGCTGATTGTGTCTGGCGCGCTTCCAGCCGCGAGATGGCATAATGCCGCTACTTTCTTCAAAAATATCAATGCCGGTTCTTTCACCAAAACCCATTTTTCCCATGTATTCAGAGATACGATCAATGCCGAGTTTTACCCCTAATTCGTAGAAAAATGTATCGCAGCTCTTCATCACCGCAGTGTAAATATCTACCCAGCCATGGCCCCAGCTTATGTGGTCGCGAAAGCGGTGGTCGACATTTGGCAGCATAAAATATCCCGGGTCCCAAATTTTACTGCTGGGTGTAATGGTATTCGTTTCAAGGCCGAGTAATGCGAGATGTGGTTTAATCGTTGACGCCGGAGGGTAGGTAGCTTGTGTTACCCGGTTAAACAGTGGTTTGTCGCGCGAGTGCAGCAGTGCATTGTAGTTGGTTGAGCTAATACCGTGGACAAACAGGTTAGGATCGTAACTTGGGTTGCTATAAAACGCCAATACTGCACCATCACGCGGGTCCATCGCCACAATAGCGCCACGTTGATCTTTTAGCACTTGCTGAGCAGTGAGTTGTAAGCCAACATCTAGTCCCAGATGAATATTTTGTCCAGACACTGCAGGAACTGAACGCAATACCCGGATTAGCCGGCCACGGTTATTAACTTCAACTTCCTGGTAACCCATGGTGCCATGTAACTCACGCTGGTAAAAACGTTCCAGACCAATTTTGCCAATATCGCGGCTGGCGGCATAGTTAGCGGCCTCACCATCTTCATCAAGTTGTTGCAGTTCACGGGTATTTATTTTGCCAATGTAGCCTAGCGCATGAGTAAACAGATCACCAAACGGATAATGGCGGCTTAAACGGGCTTCTACCGTAATACCCGGGAAACGGTGTTGATTCGCAGCAAGTATGGCAACTTCGGTATCGTCGAGTTGCTCTTTTAATGCAATGCTATTAAAGCGGCGCTGTGCTTTGACATGCTTGAGGAATGACTCTATTTGCTCTGGTGTAATATCAATTAACTGAGCCAGTGCTGAAAGCACCTCATCCATATCTTTGATTTGTTCAGGTACCAGCTCCAGTGAGAAAACCGGCCGGTTTTCCGCAAGTAAAATACCACTTCTATCGTAGATTAGACCGCGATTAGGTGCCATCGGCATAACTTTAATGCGATTACCTTCAGAGCGGGTTTGATAATCTTGATACGAGACTATCTGCAACTGATATTGGTTAAAGATAATGACGCAAAACAGTATCGCAACAACTGACATTGCTACCACAGCCCTGTGGTTAAACAGTCTGGTTTCGGCAGCGAAATCCTGGATGGCAACGCGCTTTTTTAACATCTTTACTCGCGATGATAAGGATGGTTAGTACAAATGCTCCATGCCCGATACAAACTTTCTGCCAGTACGACTCTCACCATCGGGTGAGGCAGTGTTAGCGCAGACAGCGACCATTTAGCCTCACTGGCAGCGATACACGCTGGTGCCAAACCCTCTGGTCCGCCAACCAGCAAACAGACATCACGGCCATCTCGTTGCCAGTCGGTTAACTTACTGGCCAGCTGTGGGCTACTCCAGTTATCACCGGTTACTTCCAGTGTCACTATTTTGCTACCCCGCGGCACAACCGCCAGCATTTTTTCACCTTCTTGTTCAAGAATGCGTTTAATATCAGCGTTTTTACCCCGTTTCCCCGCGGGTATTTCGATTAATTCCAACGCCATATCGCGCGGAAAGCGGCGGGCGTATTCGTCGTAGCCGCTTTGTACCCAAGCTGGCATTTTACTGCCTACAGCAATCAGTATTAACTTCATACTGGTTTAAGCACCCCAAAGTTTTTCCAGCTGGTAAAAGCTGCGGCTTTCTTCCAGCATGACGTGCACAACTACGTCGTCCAAATCTAGCAAAACCCACTCACCAGAGCTTTGGCCTTCAATGCCTAGCGCATTAATACCGGCTTTTTTAACTTCTGCCGCAACATAGTCAGCAATTGATTTAGTATGTCGATTAGATGTGCCTGAACACACTATCATGAACTCTGTTACGCTAGACTTACCACGGACATCTAACACAACAATATCACGGCCTTTCATATCGTCAATTTTGTCTTGAACAAAACTTACTAACTCGGATGTTTGCACCCTAAATCCTCTGCACATTAAAAAAGCGGCATTTTAGCATAGTTTACGTCTGGCGATAGCTCTTACGCCTGATAGAGTTGTTGTGTAGCAATATAGTTCAATACGACAGGATCTAAAGTGTCAGTGCCTGGGTTAGCGCTAACAAGTTGTTGACGAATATGGCTGGCACTGATGGCGTGAAGTGGGTTATCAAGCAGTAAAATTTTACCGGCACTAACCTGTTTCAGCGACGTTACATTGTTGATGCCATAGTGCTGCAATAGGAATGGCGCATCACCCTCTGCCGCGCTATATCCTGGCCGTTGGCATACCAAAATATGGGCCTGCTTTAAAATACCTTGCCAGTCTTTCCACTGTTGGAAGTAGCAAAGTGAGTCCATGCCAATAATAAAGTAGAAACGGCTGTTGGGTTCGCGGTGGGTGAGCAATGCTAAACTGTCTGCGGTGTAAGACGCGCTTTGCTTGTCCAGCTCCAGCCTTTCCAATGAAAGCCTTGGGTAAGATTGTATCGCCAGTGTTACCATAGCGGCGCGTTGTTCACTGGTTGCACCAGGTGTGGCGCGATGTGCAGGTAAATGGCATGGCATTAGTCTAACTTCGTCAAGTTGACAGTGCTGCTGCACGAAGCGAGCACAGCTAACGTGTCCCAGGTGTACCGGGTCAAAAGTTCCCCCCAGAATGCCAATATGCTTAGTCATATCCCGCCTGTTGTTGCAGTGAAAACGCTTTAGGTACTGGCTGAATAAACAAGGTAACCAGGTGTGCTAGTGCAACGTCAGTATTACTCAGGCGACCTCCTTTATATAGCCGGTCGAATGCTGCCAGTTCTTGTAGCAGATAATCCAACCAGTTAATGGAGAGCCGTTTTAACGCCTGTTGATACAGCGGTTGGCGCTTTGGCCAGATAGCCAACGTTTTAAAGAGATTATTGAGGTTGTGCTTCTCAGCCTGTTGCAGTTGTCGCAGTTGTAGTACTTCTTTTTGCAGTTGCCAGGCGATAATCACCGGTTCGACATCTTGCTGACACAAACGCTGCAGCTTGTGCAACGCATCGTGGGTTTGGCCTTGCAAGATAGCATCAACTAACTGAAACACGGTAAAGTTTGAATGGTCAGCTAAAAACTGACTAAGTGAGGCGGCATCCAGCGGCTGGTCAATATTACTCAGTGCCAATTTTTCCAGTTCTTGCCTTGCAGCTAAAAGGTTGCCCGCACAGTGCTGTTGTAACAATGTCAGTGCGTCACTACTGAGCTGCAGCTGGAGTTGTCGGGCGCGTTCTTTTAACCATTGCATACTTTGACGCTCATCCAACGGATAAACGGGTACTTGTACCGCTTGGTTTTGCAATTGCTTAAACCAGGCCAGCTTACTGACTTCGCTATGGCTGCGATCGCCATGAATAAGCAGAATAATGTCCTGATGTAACTGTTGAGGTAGCGCTTTTAACTGTTCATTTGCTGCAGTGGACAGCTTTTGCTGTGCCAGTTCTAATTCAATAAGCCGTTTTTCAGCAAATAATGACATCGCTTGAAGCTCGTTGTTGAGTTCATTCCAATCAAATTGCGTATCGGCAGTCAGGCTAATGCGTTCAGCAAAGCCTTTTTGTTTGGCTGCAGCGCGAATGGCGTCAATGGCTTCAAGTTTTTGCAGTGGTTCATCACCAAACAGCAAGTAGCAGGGCGCTAGCGCACCAGCTAAATGCTGGGGTAATTGATTGGCATACAGTTTTTGCATCAACCTTGCCCAATGCGCATCAATGCAGCCGGGACAATTGACGCATAATGCGGTTGGCGGCCTGCTGGCGAAGTTCGCCCAGCATCAATTCCAGCTCTTTGGCTTTCGCTAACGCTTGGTTTGGGTCGTCCTGATAATCGCGGAACAGCTCAAATTGATAGTTTTGTGGTTCACCTTCAGGCATGGTGAGTGCATAGCGCACTCTATAAATTAGCTCGTACTCAGCGACCTGGCCATTAGGGAATAATGACAGGGTGCGTCGCTCAAGGGTGTCGTCAATGAGTTGTAGTACCGGTGCAGACTGCTGATAACTTTTCAGCAGTTGCACATTGTTTTGCTCCAACCTGGTGCTTAGTAACGAGGCTAGTTCAGAATGACGCTGACTTTGAACATGCATCGCCGGGAAATGGCTAAGGGGTAAATCACCGCGCAGATGAAAGCCGCAGCTACTTAGCAACATGCTACTAAGTAGCACACCACATTTCAGCAGCCGCATTGCACTGAAGCGGACCATACTAGCCCACCACCAGGTTCAGCAATTTACCCGGTACGTAAATCACTTTACGTACTGTAACGCCCTCAAGGTGGCGACAAACATTGTCGTCCGTTTTTGCGGCATTTAGCACAGCGTCCTGATCGGCATTCGCGGCGACCGTGACTTTGCCGCGTACTTTACCGTTTACCTGAACCACCACCAGCTTTTCGTCTTCTACCATGGCGGCAGTGTCAGTTTCTGGCCAAGGCGTTTGCTCAATGCCATGCTGTTGCCCAAGTTGTGCCCACAGGTATTGTGCTACATGCGGCGTTATTGGGTTTAACATTTGCAATAACGCTAAAACGGCTTCTTGCATCACAGCTCGGTCAAGCTCTGTCGATAAACTGGCTTTTTGTAGTTTATTGCTCAATTCCATAATAGCGGCAATAGCAGTGTTAAAGGTGTAGCGCCGGCCAATGTCATCTGACACCTTGGCAAGGGTTTTATGCAGTTCGCGGCGCAGCGTTTTCTGATCATTATTCAACGCGTTGATGTCAAGTGTCCCCACGTTACCAGCAGCGACAAAGTCAGTAACCAGGGCATAAATACGTTTAATAAAACGGTGTGCACCTTCAACTGCTGAGTCAGACCACTCTAATGTTTGCTCTGGTGGTGCAGTAAACATCATAAATAAACGCACCGTGTCCGCGCCATACAGGTCGATAACCTTCTGTGGATCGATACCATTGTTTTTCGACTTTGACATCTTACTCATGCCAGAGGCAACAACAGGTTGGTTATCGCTGTTTAACACAGCAGTTAAAATGCGGCCTTTTTCATCGCGGCTAACAGTAACATCCTGCGGCGAGAACCACTGCTTACCACCATTTTCGCTTTCGCGATAAAAGGTTTCAGCCAACACCATGCCTTGACATAACAGGCGTTTAAACGGTTCGTCAGAATTTACTAAGCCAACATCGCGCAGTAATTTGTGAAAGAAACGGCTGTATAACAGGTGCAAAATTGCATGTTCAATACCGCCTATATACTGATCTACCGGCAGCCAATAATTGGCTTTGGCCGGGTCCAGCATAGCTTTATCGTGATCAGGGCTGCAGTAACGGGCATAGTACCAGCTCGACTCCATAAAGGTGTCGAAGGTGTCTGTTTCATGCCAGGCATCAGCACCGTTATAGGTGGTTTTTGCCCAATTGGGGTCGGCTTTAATCGGCGAGGTTACCCCGTCCATTACCACATCTTCAGGCAAACGCACTGGCAGTTGGCCTTCTGGTACGGGTACCTGGCTGCCATCTGCCAGGTTTAGCATAGGAATAGGCGTGCCCCAATAACGTTGGCGTGAAACGCCCCAGTCGCGCAGGCGATAATTCACTTTAACTTCGCCGCGGCCGATTGCGGCGAGTTTATCGGCAATGGCGTTAAAGGCTGGCTCAAAGGCTAAACCATCAAATTCGCCAGAGTTAACCAGTACACCTTTTTCGGTAAAAGCGGCGCTGGATAAATCGCAATCCTGTGCACTGTCCGGAGCTGGCGCAACAACTTGCTTGATAGGCAATTTATATTTGCTGGCAAATTCGTAATCACGTTGATCATGGCCGGGCACCGCCATTACGGCACCAGAGCCATAATCCATTAATACAAAGTTGGCTACCCATACCGGAACTTGCTCACCTGTAAGCGGATGCACGGCAAAGATGCCTGTAGCGCAGCCTTTTTTCTCCATGGTAGCCAGTTCAGCCTCGGCCATTTTCCCGCCTTTACAGTCTTCAATAAAGGCGGCCAGTTCTGCATTTGTTGCAGCGGCGTGTTGTGCCAAAGGGTGCTGTGCTGCTACCGCAACATAGGTTACACCGTATAGCGTATCTGGCCGGGTGGTGTACACGGTTAAACTGTCTTTTGTGTTGGCAATATCAAACCGGATCTCAACGCCTTCTGAGCGGCCAATCCAGTTTTTCTGCATGGTTTTAACTTGTTCTGGCCAGCCATCTAACTGATCTAAATCTTGCAACAATTCTTCTGCATAGGCGGTAATCTTAATAAACCACTGTGCTAATTCGCGCTGTTCTACCAAGGCACCTGACCGCCAGCCGCGACCGTCAATAACCTGCTCGTTTGCCAGTACACATTGATCTACCGGATCCCAGTTAACCGTGGCCATTTTTTTGTATACCAGGCCTTTTTCATACAGTTTGGTGAAAAACCATTGTTCCCACTTGTAGTATTCTGGCTTGCAGGTGGCCACTTCACGGTTCCAGTCATAGCCAAAACCCAGGCGCTTTAATTGGGTGCGCATGTAGTCGATATTTTCGTAAGTCCATTTTGCTGGTGCCGTTTTATGGTTAATAGCGGCGTTTTCTGCAGGTAGACCAAAGGCATCCCAGCCCATTGGCTGCATAACATTTTTACCCTGCATACGCTGAAAACGACTAACCACGTCACCAATGGTGTAATTGCGCACATGGCCCATATGCAAGCGCCCGCTTGGGTATGGGAACATTGAGAGACAGTAAAACTTTTCTTTACTGTCATCTTCTGTCACGTTAAAAGCGTTGGTATCTTCCCATTGCTGCTGCAGAGCAGTTTCAATCTGCTGCGGGTTATATTGTTCTTGCATTCAGGTCTTCCGAAAAAGGGGGTTAGTACAGCTGCCGCAATTACGGCAAAAAAGTACCCATAGCATACCGCAGAGGCGTATTGACAACAATAAGCAGCGCATTGTCTATACTTGTTTTACATAACAGGAGGCGTAATGACAGATTTTGTGAAGCGATATCAGCAGTGGCTTAGCGAATTTAACCGCACTTTACAGCAAAATGATCAGTTGCAGTTGGACAGTATGGTGCATTTTGTCGAGCAATTTAAAGCCTATTTAAAGGCTGGTAAGGATTTAAGTGCCTATGAAACGACCTTGTTTGTCGAAACGCTAAAACGGCAGTGGCAGGAGCACAATGAGCAAGAGCTTGCACAAAAAGCCCATGAACCGCCTTCACTGTGGCCAGAGGCATTGTGGCAAGAGCTAAGTAGTATTACCGACAAAAGCCAGTTGGAATGGCAAGAGTTGGTGCAGGATTTCAAGCATCAGGGTGTTTATTATCAGGGCGAAGTGGTTGGTATGGGTCGTTATCGCTGCAGCCATTGCTTGCAGCACATCGACTATACTCACCCTACAGAATTACTGGTATGCAATGATTGCGGTGGTGTGCAGTTTTTTCGTGAAGGCTTACCGGTTTAAGGCTAATACATAATACGCCAACAAAGCTAGTTTACGGGTGGGCAGACGGGCTGATTATTGCTAGAATATGCGCCCTCTGTTTTGCTTAATCGGCGCCTGTCATGCTTATGTACTTAAAACAACACTGGTTTTCTAACCTGCGCGGTGATGTGCTTTCAGCGCTGGTAGTCGCCTTGGCGTTGATACCTGAAGCTATCGCATTTTCCATTATTGCCGGAGTTGATCCCAAGGTAGGGTTATATGCTTCATTTTGCATAGCGGTAATAACTGCCTTTGCGGGTGGTCGTCCTGCGATGATCTCAGCTGCGACGGGTGCCATGGCGTTGGTTATGGTCACGCTAGTGCGTGAGCATGGCTTACAATACCTGTTGGCTGCAACCTTACTTACCGGCTTACTACAAATTATTTTCGGCTATTTTAAGCTAGGCGATTTAATGCGCTTTGTCTCGCGTTCAGTGGTCACCGGCTTTGTCAATGCATTGGCTATTTTGATATTTATGGCGCAATTGCCCGAACTAAGCGGTCAGCATGGTACGGCTCTGGTCTACGGTATGACCGCGCTGGGCCTGGCGATTATTTACTTGTTTCCCTATGTCACTAAAGCCGTTCCTTCGCCGTTGGTATGCATTTTAGTATTAACTGCATTAGCGATATATTTTGGTTTTGATATTCGCACTGTGGCTGATATGGGCGAGTTACCTGACAGCTTACCGATATTTTTATGGCCTGAAGTTCCACTAACGTTGAATACACTTATTATTATTTTTCCGTATGCTTTGGCGCTGGCTGTAGTGGGGATTTTGGAGTCATTAATGACCGCCACCATCGTGGATGACTTAACCGACACCAGCAGCGATAAAAACCGTGAGTGTGTTGGTCAGGGCATCGCCAATATTGGCTCAGGGCTTATTGGTGGTATGGCAGGTTGTGCCATGATTGGCCAGTCTATCATTAACGTAAAATCAGGCGGTCGTACTCGCTTATCCACTCTGTTAGCGGGTGTGTTTTTATTAATTTTAATTGTGTTTTTAGATGCGTGGGTCGGTTTAATTCCTATGGCCGCCTTGGTGGCCATTATGATCATGGTGTCTATTGGTACCTTTAACTGGGGCTCAATTAAAGATTTACGCACCAACCCTAAAAGCTCTAGTGTAGTGATGATAGCCACCGTTATTGTTACCGTGTTTACGCATAACCTGGCCTATGGCGTGTTAGTTGGCGTGTTATTTAGTGCGCTGTTTTTTGCCAGCAAAGTGGGCAAAATACTGTTTATTGGCTCGAAACTCAGCGCAGACGGCCATCAACGCCAATACCAGGTGGTTGGTCAGGTGTTTTTTACCTCGGCGGAGCATTTTATCGCCGGTTTTAACTTTAAAGAGGCCGTAGAGCAGGTGCAAATTGATTTGAGCCGGGCACACTTTTGGGATATTACCGCCATCAGTTCACTGGACAAAGTGGTGCTGAAGTTTCGCCGTGAAGGCACCAAAGTAGAGCTAATTGGTTTAAACGAGGCCAGTGCCACCTTAGTGGATAAATTTGGTGTGCACAATCA
This sequence comes from Rheinheimera baltica DSM 14885, assembly GCF_000425345.1. GTDB lineage: Bacteria > Pseudomonadota > Gammaproteobacteria > Enterobacterales > Alteromonadaceae > Alishewanella > Alishewanella baltica. The sequence goes on from NZ_AUDG01000003.1 coordinate 73,724, forward strand.
GCCTGATGCCGTTGAAAAGCTGATGGGCCACTGATAAGTAAACTGGACTACGGAGCAAAGTAATGACTAAAAAAGTACTGGCGTGTATTGATGCCTCACCTTATGCCGAAGCCGTTTGCGATTATGCCGTATGGGCAGCGAAAAAGCTTGATGTTGCAATGTCTGTGGTACATATCCTCGATAAAGCGCAACACACTCATACACCAGATTTAAGTGGCAGCATAGGCCTTGGCTCACAGGAATTATTGTTACAGCAACTGGCTGAGCTGGATGAAAAACACAGCAGACTGGCGCTAGCCCGCGGTCGTAGTATTTTAGATGCGGCTAAGTCACGTGCGGAACAGGCCGGTGTAAAAGCGGTAGACGAGCGTTTACGCCATGGTCAATTGGTGGAAACATTAACTGAGCTTGAAGACGAAACCCGCTTGCTGGTATTAGGCAAGCGCGGTTTTAGCAGTGCAGAAGCGCACGGCCATATGGGATTACATGTTGAGCGTGTGATCCGCAGCTTGCATAAGCCAATACTGTTAACGCAGCAGAGTTATACCGAACCTAAACGTATTATGTTGGCCTACGATGGCAGTGCCACCGCTTTAAAAGGCTTGGAAATGCTAGCCGCCAGCCCATTAGGGCGCGGTTTACCTGTACACCTAGTGATGGCCGGTGCTGATGTTGAAGCGGCTCGTTGTCAAATGGACACCGCCGAACAGATTTTACGTACAGCCGGTTTTGATACCAAAACAGCCATTGTAGCGGGTGAGCCTGAAACGGTGCTGCACCAGTATCAACAAGAGCATGTAATCGATTTAATGGTGATGGGGGCCTATGGTCATTCCCGGATCCGGCAATTTATTGTTGGCAGTACCACCACTGCCATGATCTGCAAAGCGAAGTGTTCTTTGTTGATCTTACGTTAAACCCTAAACCCGGCTATTGGCCGGTTTTTTTGCTGTAAGTTGAGCAATTATTCTAACTGAGTTTGTTTTATACTAACCGCCCGGTATCCGCCGGATTTTATTCGTTCTAACCTGAGGGTAAAACCGTGAAGCTGTTTCTGCTGTGCCTGTTGCTGTGTGCGGGGTTTTCTCCGGCGGCGTTTGCCGCAACCGGAAGCCTGGATCTGACCTTATCACCTATTGGTATTGTCTCGTTAGTGCTGTTCGCTCTGGCGTATCTGCTGGTAATGGCAGAGGAAAAAATTCATCTGCGAAAATCTAAACCGGTGTTGGTCGCGGCGGGGCTTATTTGGGCACTTATTGCCTGGCGCTATATGCAGGACGGCATACCCGATGTTACTGCGGACGCGTTTCGCCATACTCTGCTTGAATTTGCCGAGTTGATGCTGTTTTTGCTAGTTGCGATGACCTATATCAGTGCACTGGAGGAGCGGCGTTTATTTGATGCACTGCGCGCTTGGATGATACGACGGGGCTTTAGTTATCGCACCTTGTTTTGGATAAGTGGTGTATTAGCCTTTGTCATCTCTTCGTTCGCCAACAACATGACCACGGCAATGCTAATGTGCGCAGTCGTAATGAAGGTGGCTGAAGGCGATAAGCGCTTTATTAATCTAACCTGCGTTAACATCGTTGTAGCGGCTAATGCTGGTGGTGCGTTTATACCCTTTGGTGACATCACCACGCTAATGGTTTGGCAGGCGGGTATTGTTACCTTTAATGAATTCTTTACCTTATTTATCCCGGCTGTCGTTAACTATTTGGTGCCAGCTATCATTATGAGTTTCTTCGTAGAGCGCCGCTACCCGGCAGCTCTGCAAGAAGATGTTGAGTTAAAGCGCGGTGCCCTGCGTATTTTAACGCTGTTTTTAACCACCATCGCCATTGCCGTGCTTTACCATTCCTGGTTAGATTTACCGCCAGTGTTAGGCATGATGACCGGCTTAGGTTTACTGCAGTTCTTTGGTTTCTTTTTGCGCAAAACGTTGCCAGGCTCATTGGCGCGCAAACGGGCGATGGCCGAACGCGAAGGCGACAAAGAGCGCCTGCGCGCCTTGGGGCAAATTGTACCGTTTGACGTATTTAACCGTATAGCCCGAGCTGAATGGGACACCTTATTGTTTTTTTACGGCGTGGTAACCTGTGTTGGTGGCCTTGGCTATATTGGTTATCTGGAAATGCTATCTACCAGTTTGTACGGTAATGGCAACCCTACCACCGCCAACGTTATTTTAGGCTTAATGTCATCGGTGGTAGATAACATACCGGTGATGTTTGCGGTGCTTACTATGCAACCCGACATGTCTCACGGGCAATGGTTACTGATTACTTTAACCGCTGGTGTGGGCGGTAGTTTGCTATCTATAGGCTCTGCAGCCGGTGTTGCATTAATGGGCCAAGCACGTGGCTACTATACCTTCGTTGGTCATTTAAAGTGGGCGCCGGTTATTTTGCTTGGATACGGTGCAAGCGTGCTGACGCATTTATATTTAAATGCCGATGTGTTTCAGATTTTCGGCAGCCCAAGTGGACATTAGCTACTAAAACACGTGTCGCGGTGAAGGCCGCGACGCTCTTGTAAAAGGATCCTTTATGTCAAAGAAAGTGTATTGTATTGCGCAGTTTTTGCCTAAACCCGGCAAAGCGGAACAGTTATTTAAGGTGCTGCAAAGCTTAGAGCCTAACAGCAACCGTGAAGACGGTTGTTTGCAGTACATTGTAACCCGGCAAATTGCCAGCCCGTTTGCCGAAGGTAAAAGCTTTCCAATCGCCTTTAATGAAATATGGGCCGACATAGAGAGTTTTGAAGCGCACTGCCAACGCGCTGAAATAAAGCACTTTTTCGACACCTATTGCTTAGCCGAAGATGGCCTGGCGCAAGACTGGAATGTGTGTGTTTACAGTGACGAACCGGCTAACTTCGATGCGCCTAAGCTAGGCTGATTGTTAAAATTTACAAAAAGCCTTGAAATGCAGGGCTTTTTTTTACCGCCGTATCCGACTTATCTCTAGCCAGTTATTGCAGTTTACCTGCTTTTACGCCACTTTATGTCTATCTAATACGCAGAGAGTTTTACGATGAAAACCATAGGCCTGATAGGTGGTATGAGCTGGGAGTCGACGGTGCCTTATTACCGACAGCTTAACGAAGCGGTAAAACGGCAACTGGGCGGGCTGCACTCGGCTAAATGTATTTTATATAGCGTTGATTTTCATGACATAGAGCGCTTACAGCAGGCCGGAGATTGGGATGCTGCCGGTGAATTGCTGGCCAATGCAGCACGCTCACTTGAGGCCGCTGGCGCAGATTGCATTGTGCTTTGTACAAATACTATGCATAAAGTAGCCGCGCAGATTGAGGCCTCGGTGACTATTCCGCTATTACATATCGCCGATGCTACGGCCACTGCGATAAAGCAAGCGGGTTGCAACCGGGTGGGGCTGCTGGGTACTAAATTTACCATGGAGCAGCCGTTTTACCGTGAACGACTAAGTGAGCATCATGGCATAGAGGTTGTTTTGCCCAACGAGGCGGAGCGAGATAGCTTGCATCAGATTATTTATCAGGAATTGTGTCAGGGTATTATTAACCCGGAGTCGAAGCAGGCCCTGCGCAAGATGATGGCTGGCCTTGGCTGGCAAGGGGTGGATGGCATCATTCTTGGGTGTACTGAAATTGGTTTATTGGTGGGCAAAGCTGATGCTGCCGTGCCGTTATTTGATACCAGCTTAATTCACGCTAATGCAGCAGCCGATTTTGCGCTACAGGACTAATACGGTGCTGCGTGTTTTTTTGGCTGTCACTATTGATGGTTAAGGAAGCTACCGCGTAAATGAATAGTGGAGAAAGCATATGGATGCCTTGCTAATCATTTTGTTAGTAACGCTAGGTGCCGGTTTAGCGATGCCATTAGGGGCCGTTATAGCCGCTGTTGAAAATATTCACTCAGATTGGCTGGAGCAAGAATTTCGCCACAGTGTGCTGGCGTTTGGTGCAGGCGCATTATTGTCTGCCGTTGCATTAGTACTGGTGCCGGAAGGGATCAAGCACCAAAGTGCAAACAGCGCGGCATTGTGGTTCATCGCGGGTGGCTTTGGTTTTATGTTGCTGGATATTGTGCTGCAAAAGGCGAATACACCCGCTAGTCAGTTAGCGGCGATGCTGGCAGATTTTATCCCCGAATCTATCGCATTGGGGGCGACGTTTAGTGCCAATCCCCAAATGGCGCTGTTGCTGGCGGGTATTATTGCACTACAAAACCTGCCTGAAGGCTTTAATGCTTATCGTGAATTACGCAACCGGTTTACCTCTGGCCCACGGTTAATTGGTAGTTTTGCGCTGATGGCCTTGTTGGGGCCAGCCGCTGGCCTTGCTGGCTATTTATGGCTGCATGATGCGGTTGAAATTGTCAGTGCCATTATGTTGTTTGCCGCCGGTGGTATACTTTATGCCGTGTTTCAGGATATGGCGCCAAACGTTAAACTTGAGCGCCATTGGGGGCCGCCAATGGGCACCGTGCTGGGGTTTGTCTTGGGCATGGTTGGTTTTATGCTGGCGTACTAATAATGCTTTTGCGGCACATATTGGTAGAAAACGGACTATGAAAAATGGAGTGCTAGGGTGGCAAAGCACGCAGAAATTGTATTGATATACGACAAAGATTGTCCTGCCTGCAATGCGTATTGTCAGATAGTGCGTGTGCGGCAGAGCCTTGGCGAGCTTAAGTTGGTTAACGCCCGTGAAGACAGTGACATTATGCAGCACATTACCGCACAGGGTTTAGATATTGACCAGGGAATGGTGCTAAAACTGGATGAAAACTGGTATTACGGCAGTGATGCGGTATATATGCTTTCACTACTTAGTAGCCGCAGCGGTATATTTAACCGGTTAAATTACCATTTATTTAAATCACAGCGGGTTGCTAAGTGGCTTTATCCGGTGTTACGCAGCTGCCGTAACTTACTGCTAAAGCTGATGAGAAAGCGCAAAATTAATAATCTTGGGGTGAGTAACAATGACCGCTTTTAATACTATGGAAGTTAAATGGATCTAACGTATCTGGAATATGCCGCAAACGGCTTTTACTTGTTAGCGGTGTTTTTGGCGGCGCGCAATAGCATTCATACGTGGTGGTTAGGCATTATTGGCTGCATATTATTTGCCGGTTTGTTTTATCAGGTTCAGCTGTATGCTGAAGTATTGCTAATGCTGTTTTTTACTGCAACCAATCTGATTGGATGGTACCAATGGGGCCGTGCCAGTGGTACTAAACACGTTAGCCAAACGCCTATAAAAAGGCTGGCAGGATATAGTGCGCTGGCACTCTTTGTTACCGTGCTATACGGCTATATGCTGCATCGGTTAACGGACGCCTATGCGCCGTTTATTGACTCGGCCATTTTAATGTTCAGTGTTATTGCGCAGTTTTTGCTGATGAACCGTAAACTGGAAACCTGGTGGTTCTGGCTTGTGGTCAATACGCTGGCAGTGCCGTTGTACTTTTCACGTGACTTGCAGCTTACGGCTATCGTCTACATTGGGTTTTGGTTTAATGCCTGGTATGGCTTATATATGTGGCGCAAGCTTAGCCGCAGAGAGGAAATTGACGGGGAAGTACAGCGTGGTAATTGAAAAATGCCAGTGCTGATACCACCCGTTTAGCATGACGCATAATGCTATTTGCTCACGTCAACACAGCAGCCATCCATGGCCTTCATCGGTTTAATAACAGCAAGCTGGTGATATTTAGCTGTGGTTAAAAAACACTGTGCTTGTTATGCCGAAAAGATAAGTTTATCGGTTAACTTTTTCGGTAGCTGCTTTAAGTCTGACGCATTGCTGCTAACAATAACGATATTCGCCTTTGCCATCGCCAGTGTTAACCCCTGATACTGATCATCTGCGAAATGTTCGCTATAGGAAAGCTCGGCGTCTTTGGGCACGACAAAAATAGTGGCATAGCCGCTGTCCGTTTTAACCGCCAGATGTAATGACCGTACGCCCTGAAACGTGCAATACCGGGCGTATATAATTTCGTCCTGCCAATCTTGTAAGCTGGCGCTGAAATCGGCTAGTTTCAGGTTTACGTCTGCCAATGGCTGTGCGCTGGTGTGGCTGAGCATAAAATTTTCTTCGTGGTACACATGTGCTAGTGCATGGCTGCCAAGATCAGTGGCAAAACTCTCCTGGTACAGTTGTATCCCCAGTACCGATACCAATGCGATGCTAGCGGCCATTGCTAAGGGGGCAAACCAGCGTCGGTGTGATTTTGGCTGCTGTTCAGGCAGTTGCAGTAATCGCTCTGCCAGCATTGGGGGTATCGGCACCTGCAATGCATCTTCTAACTCGCGCTCTTGTTGTTGCAACTCTGCAGCAAACTGTTGTAAATCGGCATCTTGTGCTAAGGCGGCTAACACATCAGGGTGCGTGCTAAACGGATTGGCTAGCAAGATACGCTGTAGTTCTAAATTATCCATTGCTGGGCTCCCCTTGCGCTGAAAGACTGTCATGTAACATCTTACGAGCGCGAAACAGTCGGGTATTGACGGTATTCACATTTAACTGCAGTAAGTTGGCTATCTCGTCGCTGCTGAACCCTCCCAAGGCCTGCAGCACTATAGGTTCGCGGTACTCTTGCGGTAACATGGCTATGCGTTTACGCAGCAAGTCATTGTCGCAATGTTGTTCAGCACTGCTTTGAGTGACATCAACCAGACTGTCTTGCTCCGTTACGTCGTCGTAGTCAAATTGTTTACGTTCAAACCGCCTTGCATTCTCTCGCCGCAAAATGGTTATCAGCCAGGCTTTTGCTGCACCAGGGTCTAACAAACTGTCCAGACTTTTCCAGGCGCGCAAAAAGGTGTCTTGTACTAAGTCTTGAGCGATATCCGGGTCTTTGCATAACCAGTAGGCATAGCGATACAGATCTGCATGATAATGTTGCACTAACTTTTCATAGCGGTGAGTTTTGCTATCACTGAGCTTGAACAGCGCCGTTACATTAGCTGACGCAGCGTTAGCTTGTGTCACGAGTTTTACTAAGGGCTCACTCATAGAGGATAATTCGTTTGCAGCTGAGTTAGTTGCCAGCCTAGCGCTATTTTGCGTAGTAGGCAAAAAATGAATGTTATTCATGCTTGTGCCTTGCCGGCTTGCAAGCGGCCAATAAAGTGATCGAGACTGGTATAGCGTCCACCACCACTAAAAAACAGGCTGAATAACATAACAAAGTAGGTTGCAGCGAATTCAATGCCATTGTTCAATATGACGAATTGTCCGTTTTTAGTCAGCCAATCGTAGTGACCATGCTCTTGTAACAAACCTCTGGCTGCGCTAAGTTGTTGTGCCGAATCAATAACCTGCTGGTTTGCCAGCCAACTACTACTGTCGGCAATGGCGAGCCAACCATTGGGCCAGTGTAGCGCAAAAATAGCGACCAACATGGTTACCATGAGTGGCAAGGTAGCAAGACGGGTTAATAAACCCAACAGTAATAGCAAAGCACCTATTATTTCTGCGCCAATTGCCAAAGCCGCCATCAACGTGGGCATGGGCAAACCAAGCCCCCAGTCGGCGTTGGCGAACCAGGCAACGGTATTGTCAAAATGTTGGTATTTATTCCAGCCGGCTTGCAGTAACACCGGTGCCAAATATAGCCGCAGCAACAATGGGGCTAAGCCCGACAGATATTGGCTTTGCGCTATGGTGTGATGATAAAAGTGAACAACAGCCTGCATGGGTACTTACTCAAATAATGCTTTACTGAGGTATAAGAACGGCAGGACAGAAAGAATATTTCAGCACAGCAGCAATTTACTGTGCGAGGAACAGGTTAGTGCACGCGGTACAAACGGCAAAAAAAATCAATAACTGCATCTGCATCTAAGGTGGTAAAACGCACTTTGCGCTTGGCAACAATGGCCTCACCCAACGTTTTTAACGTGTGTTCCAGCGGCATACCAAAAGGTCGCTCCAATTCATGATCGGCAAACAAAAAGTTAAGTGCGGCGCTGGCGTAAGATTTACCCGGTGTTAATGCCACCAATTCCAGTTCCTGTAAGCGTACGCCCAGGTTGCGAATTTTCTCTAAGCGGTAAGTCTCGTTCATTGCGGGCTCCATGTTTTCTTTGCCTTGGTAAACACCGTATCGACTGCGGCAATGATTTCTTTAGCCAAACAATAAAAATGACCAGCACAGTAAGGCCCATTTTTGCTAGTATAGCGGGCATAACAGCTGGTTAAGCTAAGGTAATACATGACCCATCACGCACACACTCTGGCCCTGACAGTTCAGCAACTCAGTCCACAATTGGACAGCAAACTGATTAAGCAAGCGCTGGAGGTAAAACAACTTATCCCGGCGTTTATAGGCCAGGACAGGGCAAAATCTGCACTGGCGTTCGCCATTGGTATGGACATGCCGGGTTACAACCTCTATGTAATGGGGGAGCCCGCACTAGGCCGTTTTACCCTGGTGCAAGATGTTCTGCAGCAAGCGGCCAGTGAAAAAGCTACACCGGAAGAATGGTGTTATCTGAATAACTTTGATGATGAGCGTGTGCCCAACACGCTACGTTTGTTGCCAGGTGAAGGCAAGGTGCTGGTAAAGAAAATCGAGGGACTGATTGACGAGTTACTGGATACCTTTCCGGCGGCGTTTGACAACCCGGGTTATCAGCGTAAGAAAAAAGCCATAGCTCGCGCGTTTGACGACAAATACGAACACGCCATTGAGTTGGTGGAGAAAAAAGCACTGGAAAAAGACGTTGTACTGTACGAAGACAACGGCGCAGTGAGCTTTTCTCCCATTATTGATGGTAAGCCGCTGGATGATCAGGAGTTTTCAAAAATAACTGACGAGCAACGTCAGTACTTTTATGGCTTAGTCAGCGAGCTGGAAACGATTTTAAACGAGCAGTTACTTGAGTTGCCGCAGTGGAAGCGTGAGCTGTCGGAAAGTTTGCGAACTTTGCGCAAAGACACTATAGAGCAAGCCATAAAGCCATTGTTAAAACAGCTGGAGCATGACTACGCGGCAGAGCTTGGCGTACAGCGTTATGTCCGCGAAATGCGCAGCCACCTGATAAAAGCGGTTCTGGAACTGTTACCGGACGAGTCAGAAGGTGAAAAGCAGGAAGAGGCTGACAATCGCGAAATTTTTATCGAAGAATTTGTCCCTAATGTGTTAGTTCATTATGAAAGCATGTCTGGTGCGCCCATCATTTTTGAACCTAACCCCAGCTATGGCAACTTGTTTGGCCGGGTGGAATACAATTCAGCAAGTGGTGCGTTATACACCAATTACCGGATGATACGCCCCGGTGCACTACACCGGGCCAATGGTGGTTATTTAATTCTGGATGCGGACAGGTTATTAACTCAGCCTGCACTTTGGGATGCGCTTAAGCTGGCACTGAAATCGGGTGAGCTGCTTATTGATACCTTGTCTGAACACTCGGTAACCAACTCTACCATTATTACCCCCAAAGCTATTCCGTTGAACGTAAAGGTGGTGTTGCTGGGATCACGTGATCTGTATTACCTGATCCAGGACGTAGATGATGAGTTTAACGAACTGTTTCGTGTGCTGGCAGATTTTGAACATTACCTGCCATATACACCGCAAACAGTGAGTTATATGGCAATGCAAATTAAAGAACAAATGCGCTTGCTTGATATTGAAGCGCTTAGCGCCCCTGGTTTAAAACAATTACTACTATTTAGTTTTCGCCAGGCAGAGCATCAGCGTAAATTGTCAGCCCGTTTTGCTGATGTGCTCGAATTGGTGCGCGAAGCGTGTTATTACGCCGGACAGCAAAGTAGCTCTTTGTTGGGAGCCGAACATATTCAACAAGCATTAAAAGGCAAGCAGCATCGAACCGGTCGCATCAGCGAAGGGTTTCTGGAAGATATTCAGGAAGGCCAAATTTTAATTGATACCGAGGGTTTAGCCGTCGGTAAAATTAATGGCTTAACGGTACTGGAAATTGGTGATACGGCTTTTGGTACACCGGCGCACATTAGCGCGACCGTATTTGCTGGCTCTAGCGGCGTTATTGATATAGAACGTGAAGTCGAATTGGGTAAAGCCATTCACTCCAAAGGGGTGTTGCTATTAACCGGTTATTTAGGCGCAAAATATGCGCGCGAGTTTCCTCTGACGTTGTCTGCCAATATTGCCATGGAGCAAAGCTATGGCCATATTGATGGCGATAGCGCGTCATTAGCCGAAGTGTGTGCATTAATTTCAGCCATTACCGATATTCCGATAAAGCAAAGCCTGGCGGTTACCGGTTCTATTAACCAACATGGGCAGGTACAAGCTATTGGCGGCGTTAACGAAAAAATTGAAGGCTATTTTCGCTTGTGCCAAAGCAGGGGGTTAACCGGTGAGCAAGGTGTTATTATCCCTGTAAGTAACCAATTGAATTTAGTGCTTAATGACGAGGTTATTAATGCCGTTAAGCTTAAAAAGTTTCATGTATACGCGGTAAAAACGGTCGATGAGGCATTAACCTTACTGACAGATGTGGATGCCGGTACGAAAAATAGCCGTGGTCAGTACCCGAAAAAATCTGTTAATGGTCGTGCGATGACGCGGCTAGCGCAGATTGCAGAAATTGTTAACGGCGCGGTAGAGGAAGAATAACGATCTCACATCGTTATGTGGCTTTTGGTTAAGTTGCAACTAAAGCGCTGAAAAGGCCGGGTGATATACAACCTGGCCGTTTATTTTATGCAGAGCCTGCGGTTGTAACGGTAGCAACATAAAGGTGTTGTCGGGCACTTGCCATGTACTGCTTATATTAAACGTGCTGGCAGGAACAAAACCAAACCGGGGATAGTAAGCCGGATGTCCTAATACGACGACAGCGGCAATACCTTGCTGGCGACATAATTCTAAACCCGCCCTTACCAAGGCTGAGCCAATGCCTTGTTGCTGCAACACACTACTTACCGCCATCGGGGCTAATGCCATTAGTTTTGTGTTTGTTTCGTTATCTAAGGTGGCAGGTGAAAACAAAATATGACCAATAACACGGCCATGTTGCTCAGCTACCAGCGAAATACATTCTGCACACTGCTGGCGCAAGGTGTTGATTAATTGTACTTCGGTATCGTTATTAAATGCCGCCTGCGTAAGACTGGCAATAGCCTTAATATCAGCAGGGGTTTCAAAGCGCACTGTGGTGTCATAACCCAATGCATGCCAGGTACTGTTGCGGCGGCGCTGCAACGTGCGGCTGATGTTGTGTAGTAAGGTCATTACTGTCGTCAGCTAAGCAAAGCGTACTGTTAGTTTACCCGACTGAGCTATAGGGACAAGTTAAAAGTTAACAATTAATCTTATTTGCGTGCGACATAATGTCGGTAGGTTCGTTGCAAAAGCAGCGGTAATAATATCAGACTGCACAGCAACCACAGCGGGTAGTTACCTGCTCGGGAATATAGTGTGTTGCCATGGGTTAAACGTAGCGTATCTTTTAGTACGGTTTCGCTAAATTGGGCAGCGCGGGCGCTTATGTTGCCACTGGCATCAATTGTTGCGGTAATGCCGTTATTAGTTGCTCGGATCATTGGCCGGCCAAACTCGATGGCGCGCATTTGCGCAATCTGCAAATGTTGATGTGGCCCTATACTGTCGCCAAACCAGCCGTCATTACTGACGGTGAGTAATACTTGTGTGTCAGGAGTCATGTTGGCTGCTATTTGCGTTGGAAACGCAATTTCAAAGCAAATAGCAGGCAGTATATGATAACCATTGGCGACTAAATTTGGCTGAACATAGCCGCCACGGGTGAATGAGCTCATTGGCAGATCAAAGATAGGCGCTAAGTTTCGTAACCAATTTTCAAAGGGAACAAATTCGCCAATCGGTAGTAATTGATGTTTGCTATAGCGGTTAGCATGGCCATAAAAATAGTCGCCGTCGGTAGAGTCGGCGTTACGTTTTCCCAGCACGATTAAATTATTCCAGGCTTCACGGCTTTTAACGTTGTAATCCAAAATGCCACTGATCACTGCGGTATCCGCATACAACGCTGCCCGGTTCAGGTTGTCGAGGTAATCCTGTGCCAAGGGTTCCATTTTGGGAATTGCCGCTTCCGGCCAGATAACCAGGTCAGTATTAAAGTGCGGCCGGGTAAGATCCATATATTTCATCATGGTTGGCCATTCTTGCTCCGGTGCCCAGCGCAATTCTTGTTTGATATTGCCTTGTACCAGCAGTACGGACAGCGAGTTATCACTGTACTGCCAGCCTTTAACCTGGTTTAAAAAAGGACTAATGGCAAAAACAGCACCCGCAATAAGTAGGTAACTATAACGGCTAATTGCGGCTTGCGGCCGACAAATTTGTGCCAGTGCGGCTGCGGCAAAAACTAATAAAAAGCTGATACCGGTTTCACCGATGAGGGGGGCAAAATCTTTCAGGCCAGCTGAAGTTTGGCTGTAGCCCAAAGATAACCATGGAAACCCCGTCAAAACAACGCTGCGTAACCATTCTGCTAACGTCCAGCTGGCCGCGAATACCAGGGGCATCACAACCGGCAAACGCAGTTTATGGTTTAGCCAACTGGCTAACGCCGGGAAGATGGCCAGATAGGCTACCAACAGCGCCATTAACCCTAAGCTGCCCGCTAACGGTAAGCCACCAAACTGATCAATGCTAATGTGTACCCAGCTAATGCCCACACCAAACCAGCCTAAGCCAAAGCTAAAACCCAGTAGCATAGCTTGCTTAGCAGTATTCGCGCGCTGTAGCAGAAACACCAGCAACGCCAGCGTTACCAGCGGTAGCCACCATAGCGTGTAGGGCGCGAAAGCCAGCGTGGTTACCCCACCGGCTAGTATTAGCAGCAGGTGAGGAATAACCGCGTGTAGTTTAGAAACGACAGCAGGCAAAATGGCTAGTTTTCCTCAGGGGGTACGGGCTCTTTTGCACGTATTACTTGTAACTGCACTAAGCGGCGGCTATTGGCTTTGCTTACTTTGAAGGTTAAGCCTTCAAGCTCAATGCTTTCGCCTTTAGTTGGCATATGGCCGAAAGCATGCAGCACAATACCGCCAATGGTATCTGCGTCTTCTTCGTCAAAACGGGTGTTAAATGATTCGTTAAACTCGTCCAGTGGCGTTAACGCACTTACCTGAAACACTCGGGACGCCATTTTCTTAATATCGTTTTCTTCTTCATCGTCGTGCTCGTCTTCAATTTCGCCGACAATTTGCTCCAGAATATCTTCGATGGTTACCAGCCCTGATACACCACCATACTCATCTACAACCACCGCCATATGGTAACGTTTTTGCCGGAACTCTTTTAGGAGTGCATCAACCCGTTTGCTTTCTGGAATAATAACCGCAGGGCGCAATAAATCGCGCAGGTGCCAGTCTGTCACATTGGGGTCTAGCGCATATTGCAGCAGGTCTTTTACCAGCAAAATACCTTCAATATGATCTTTATCTTCATTGACGACCGGGTAACGGCTGTGGTTATTTTCCATCAGAATGGGCAGCATGGTGGCAACGTTATCGTCAATATCGATAGTGGCCATCTGTGAGCGAGGTACCATAATGTCACGTGCGCGCATATTGGATACGTCCAGTACACCATGCAACATGCTCTTGGTATCGGCATCAATCAGGCTGCGTACTTCTGCCTCGCTGATGATGTCTTGTAAGTCTGAAATATCTTGTGGTTCTGCATTAAAGATACTGGCGATCCGATCTAACCAGGTTTTACCGGCAGAACCGCGACTAGAGTGTGGATTGTCGTCACTCATAGGTGAACTATTACTCCAAAAAACGAAAAAAACCTACTCGTCATCCAACAAATAGGGGTTAGTAATGCCAAGTTGCTGCAATATGGTAACTTCTTCAGCTTCCATTTGTTCAGCATCGTCGTCATTTATATGGTCAAAACCCAACAAATGCAAGCATCCGTGTATCACCATATGGGCCCAATGCGCGTTCAGGCTTTTACCTTGCTCTGTCGCTTCTTGCATTACCACTGGAGCACAAATAACTAAATCACCCAGCAACGGTAGTTCAATACCGGGTGGACACTGAAAGGGGAAACTTAATACATTGGTGGGCTTATCTTTACCACGATAGCCCAGATTAAGCTGTTGGCTTTCACTATTATCAACAATACGTATGGTGACTTCGGCTTCTGTCTGAAACGGCAGTATGGCTGCTTCTAACCATAGCTGAAACTGGGTTTCTGCCGGTATATTGTCTATTGTGCAGGCCAGTTGCAAATCTAAAGTAATGGCCATTAGTCACCTTTGCCAATAGCACTTGCTGCCAGTTTGGCGGCTTCATGTGCCTCGTAAGCCATAACAATACGTTGAACGATGGGATGGCGTACCACATCTTTGGCGGTAAAGTGATTAAAACTAATTTCTGTAACCTCGCTTAGCACATCTATAGCGTGTTTTAACCCTGAGTACTGACCGCGAGGTAAGTCGACCTGGGTAATATCGCCGGTAATTACCGCTTTAGAACTAAAGCCAATACGGGTTAAGAACATTTTCATTTGTTCTACTGTAGTGTTTTGGCTTTCATCCAAAATAATAAAGGCATCATTCAATGTGCGGCCGCGCATATAGGCCAGCGGTGCAATTTCAATAATACCGCGTTCTAAATACTTTTCGACCTTTTCAAAACCAAGCATCTCGAACAAAGCGTCATAAAGTGGCCTTAAATAAGGGTCAACTTTTTGCGCTAAATCGCCAGGTAAAAAACCCAACTTTTCACCGGCTTCTACCGCCGGGCGGGTTAAAATAATGCGCCGCACTAAGTTGCGCTCCAGGGCGTCAACCGCACACGCCACTGCTAAGTATGTTTTGCCGGTACCCGCTGGGCCTATGCCAAAACAGACATCATGTTTAAGCACATTACCGACATAGGCCGCCTGGTTTGGGTTGCGTGGTTTAATCAGCCCCTTTTTTGTTTTCAGGCTGAAATCACGGTTATCACTGTCTTGTTGATACTGAATGTCATAGTTTTGGCTAATCAATAAATGCACCTGTTCGGGGGTTAATTCAGCCGTAACCGCTGCCGTTGCGTCATACAGTTGCTGAACCACATCTAGTGCAGCGGCCACATTGTCTTCAGGTCCAGAGATTTTTAACTGATTGTCGCGATGATTGATATCGACCAGTAAACGGCGTTCAATATGTTTCAGGTTATCGTCAAATGGGCCACATAACTGGGTTAGACGCCGGCTATCGGCTTCTTCAAGTATTAACTCTGCGGTGAATAAAGGTGTGCTCAAATGCCTGCCTCAATGCAAAAGGGGGGCAATAATGCCCCCGAATAAGTTAAGGTGTAAAGGTTGCAACACCCATGCTGTCAACAGATGGTTCAGCTTTTTGCCGGGCAAGAATTTGCTGCGGAGCAACTTCCCGACGTAAGCCCATTTCCTTTTCTGTTCTAAGCAGGTCGCCGCGCAGTGAATTACTAAATACATCGGTAATTTTTACATCGACAAACTGGCCTATCATCTCAGGCGTGCCTTCAAAGTTAACAACGCGGTTATTTTCAGTGCGGCCGGTGAGTTCCATAATGTTTTTCTTGGATGGGCCTTCAACTAAAATACGCTGCTCGCTGCCTAACATGCCGCGCGCAATACGTAGGGCTTGCTGGTTAATACGATCTTGCAGGATATATAAGCGCTGTTTTTTTGCGTCTTCGCTAACATCGTCTGGTAAATCAGCAGCCGGGGTACCCGGGCGCGCGCTGTAAATAAAACTAAAGCTCATGTCAAAGTCGATGGCTTGAATCAGATCCATTGTGGCTTGGAAATCAACATCGTCTTCTCCCGGGAAGCCAATGATAAAATCAGACGACATGCTTAAGTTTGGCCGGATACGCTTTAGCTTGCGAATTTGAGCCTTGTATTCCAACGCCGTGTGTCCACGTTTCATCAGGTTAAGAATTCGGTCAGAGCCTGATTGTACCGGTAAATGCAAGTGATCAACCAACTCCGGCACATCACGGTACACTTCGATGATATCGTCGGTAAATTCAACAGGATGTGACGTGGTATAACGAATGCGGTCTATGCCATCAATAGAGGCAACCAAACGCAATAGCTCTGAAAAATGGCACAAGGTACCGTCAAATTTGTCACCACGATAGGCGTTAACGTTTTGGCCTAATAAGTTAACTTCGCGTACGCCTTGTTCTGCCAGCTGAGCAATTTCAAATAATACATCATCCAGCGGTCGGCTAACTTCTTCACCACGCGTATAGGGCACCACACAGAAGGTGCAGTATTTGGAACAGCCTTCCATAATAGACACAAAAGCGCTTGGACCATCTGCTTTAGGCTCTGGCAAGCGGTCGAACTTTTCGATTTCTGGAAAAGAAACATCAACAACGGGTGACTTTGAGCCTTTTACGGCATTAATCATTTCAGGCAAACGATGCAGCGTTTGTGGGCCAAATACGATATCGACATAAGGTGCTCGCTCACGTATCGCTTTACCTTCTTGCGATGCGACACAGCCGCCCACGCCAATAACCAGCTCAGGGTTCTTCTCTTTCAGCGGACGCCAGCGGCCTAATTGATGGAATACCTTCTCCTGTGCTTTCTCACGAATAGAACAGGTATTTAGCAAAATAACATCTGCTTCTTCTGCGTCTTCAGTCAGTGTATAGCCATGAGTAGCATCCAAAAGGTCTGCCATTTTAGATGAATCGTATTCGTTCATCTGGCAGCCCCAGGTTTTAATGTGCAGCTTTTTGCCCATTGCGCGTTGTTACCTGTATTGTCACTTGGAAAAAAGGAGCGTATTTTATCCTGTTAAGGCTTGTGTTGCCAGCATTGGCTGAAAATGGCTTTTCAGCACTGCAACGACCCTGTTCGTCGAATTATTACAGCAGTCTCTGGCGGGTTGTAATATAGCCAGCATAAAAAATAACCAGTACGCCGCCAAACCAGGCTAACGTGACAGGTTCCAGCCAAAACAGGTAGCCAAACAGGCCGGCAAAAATAACACTGCTGTATGTCCACATACCTATATCACTGGCGGGTGCCAGAGCATAAGCGCGTGTCATCGCCAGTTGACCTATTGCCGCTAAAATACCCATACCAACAAAAGCTAACCAGACTGAGCCATTCAACGGCTGCCAATAAAAAGGCACTGGAATAGCTGATAAGACAGCGGTTAACAGCGAAAAATAAAATACAATTCGTACTGCAGGTTCAGTATCTGACATATAGCGAATCGTGGTTTTGGTAATGGCAACCAACGCAGCCGATAAAAGCCCCACTAATAAGATGGCATCGGTATTGCCAAAATTAACCGGTAACGCCAGCATAACACCAACAAAACCTAGTAAAATGCCAAATAAGGTTAATCGACTAGGGCGCTCTTTTAACCAAAATCGTGCAATAATCGGTACAATAAACGGTGATAGCAGTAATACCAGCATACCTTGCGCAAGCGGTAATCGCGCCAGCACATAGAAAAAGCAATACATAGAGATAATACCGGTTAAAGCACGGCTTAAATGCAGGTACCAGCGTTTGGTTTTAAGTAAACTAAAACCGTGTTGATATAAGAAAGGCAGCATTAACAACAAGGCAAAAAAGTTGCGGAAAAACACCACCTGAACTTCAGATGCTGTGCTGCTGGTAAACTTTACAATGGCACCGATACCCGCAAAGCAAGCTTCAGCAAGCAATAAAAGTAGAGCACCTTGCACTAACGGCGATAGCATAGATATCCAGCAGGCGTTGTTTGGCGCCAAGTATAACGTATAACAGAGCCCAAACAGATAACAGACCGGTGACGTTTGTGAATTACCTCGTAAGGTCAGCCATTTGCCGCAGCCATATTAAAGATTGTCATGTTCGTGCTGTAAAAATGTCAATAGTGCTTCTGCCGGCATAGGTTTAGCAAATAAGAAACCTTGGATCAGATAGCAACCTCGCCGGTTAAAAAATGCCAGCTGTTGTTCAGTTTCAACCCCTTCTGCTACGCAATACATGCCCAGACTGCCGGCCATGCTAAGCATTGCTTCGATAATGGTTTCATCGCTGTTATCTATACCGATGTCTTTAACAAAACTGCGGTCAATTTTGATCCCATCGATTGGCAGTTCTTTTAAATATTTTAATGAGGAATAACCTGTTCCAAAGTCATCCAGTGCCAGTTGTACGCCTAACTTACTTAATGCCAGCATGGTGTCTATTGCACTTTGATGATCTCTCATTAGGGCGCTTTCAGTGACTTCAAAACGTAAGCAACTAGCTGGTAATTCATATTTTTTCAGTAAGGCGCGAGTCTGTTCCGCTAATGCAGGTTGTTCAAGATGTTGAGTTGACAAATTGACCGACAGATAAATTTGGTGGCCATCGTTATGCCACTGTTTTAATGCGCTGAGTGCCCGCTCTAATATTTGCTGCGTCATGTTGATAATTAAGCGTAGTTCTTCTGCCAGCGGGATAAATTCTGCCGGTGAAACCATACCTTCGGCGCTTTGCCAGCGCAGTAATACTTCGGCGCCGACAACTTGTCGGGTCTGACTGTTGATTATGGGTTGGTAATAGTTAATGAACTCATCATTGTGCAAGGCGTTGCGCAAGCGGGTTTCTTTTGCCAGCCGCATATGGGCTTTCTCGTTCATTTCTTCGGTAAAGAACTGGAAGTTATTACGACCCGCTTCTTTCGCGTGGTACATCGCAACGTCAGCATGTTTGAGTAACTCAGTTGCATTTATTGCATCATCCGGATAGACAGCAATACCAATACTGGGTGAAACGCCTACGGTATGAGTAGCTAATTGCATTGGCTCACCCACTACGGTGAGCATTTTTCGGGCGACGTTGCTAATGTTGTCTTCATTTTTATAGCCTTCCAGTAGCACAACAAATTCGTCCCCGCCTAAGCGTGCTATGGTATCGCTGTCCCGTAAAGCCTCAGTAAGTCGCCGGGCAACTTCTTTTAGCAATAAGTCGCCGACATCATGACCAAGAGAGTCATTAATTTGTTTAAACCGGTCCAGATCGATAAAACACAATGCCAGGCTGCGTTTGTCTCGCTTGGCTTGATCAATGCCATGGTAAATGCGATCCATGAGCAGTGCCCTGTTCGGCAAACCGGTAAGAGCATCGTAGTTGGCCAGATAGCGAAGTTCGTCTTCTGCCATTTTTTGTGCGGTGATGTCGGTAAACACCAGCACAAAAAAAGTTTGTTGCTGTTGCTCACCAATAGCGCTGATATTGATCAGGGTTGGCCGCTCACGGCCATCAGGTGTTATAACTTGTTCTTCACCTTGCCAATGTTCACCACTTTGCAGTTCACGCAGTAGCTTGGTGTAAAACCGGCGTCGTTTAAGGCTAATACCCAAATGATGCACTCTGGGTTGGTCCAAATACTGCTCTATATTGCCAAAAGCCGTAGTAAAAGATTGATTGGCTGCAATAACACGTTGATGGCTATCTAAAATAACCACCCAGTCGCGCGTTTGTTGGAAGGCTTCACCAAATAAGCGCGCCTTTTCCTGATTCGCCCGGGTTTCAGTAATATTACTGTAAGTACCAATAACTTTAGTGACATTATCAACGTGCACCATGTCCGTAGCTTTTCCGATATCGCGAAACCAAAGCCAATTGCCGTCTTTATGCTGTAAACGATAAGTACAGTCAAAGCCAGATGTTGGTTGTTGCAAAAACCGCTGCCATTGGTTATTGAAGTTTTGCACGTCATCCGGATGAATAAGGCTAATGTGTTGCTGCAGACTAAGTGGATTTAATTGCTCTGAATAACCCAGCATATTGTAAATACGTTTGGCAAATAGTTGATCAGTGCTGGCATTCCACTCCCAGGCACCACTGTTGACCGACGCCAATGCTTGCATCATACGTAGCGCACTTTGTTGTACTTTTTCGTGGGCCGCTGTTATTTCGTCATGTTGACGACGGCGGTACTGATAGAAGCGAAAGGCCGCAAACATTGCCAATAGAAAATAGGCTGCCAGTGCCCAGTTTGACAACCAGGGACTGGGTAATACGTGCAAAAATAAACGGGCAGGCGTACTTTCCAAGCCATTTGTGGGAGATATTGACACCACATTGAAGACATAGTCACCACTTTCCAATTGAGGAAAAGCCACTTTGCTGCTGGTCTGAATGGGATATTGCAATTCTCGCTGGCCTTCAAGCCAAAAGCGATATTGCATTTTGTGCGCGTCACGAAAATTCATACTGCTGAAATTTATCGTTATACCCAAATCCTGATATGACAAGGTGATATGACGCTCATTTAAGTTGCCGTTAAGTGCCGAGAGTTCGCCAGCTTGAACACTGATACCCGTAATCATGGCTGTAGGGCGCTCATGTTCTGTTGTTAAGTCTGAAGGCGTAACCAGCGTAACGCCACGCATACTACCGAAGGCCAAACGACCATCAGGCAACTTTGCCGACGCAGTGCCATTGTATTCGTAAGTCGGTAAGCCATCGGCTTTGCTAAAATGTTCAATTTGGAGCGTGTCAGGGTTCAACCGGGAAATACCAATGTGTGATGAAAACCAAATGTTCCCTTCTGCATCTGTTTGTAAGGCATACGCATCGTCGGATAATAAAGCATTGCTGCTATCAAAATGATGCTGCAATGTTAGGCTTTCACGGTCAAAAGCGAAGAGACCCAGGCCATAGCAACCAATCCACAGCACGCCATTTCGATCAATGACTAACCCATCGGCTTGGCGGTTAAGTTCGGGTTTAAATTGCGGATGCTGATAAAACATACGAGCTTGTTTTCGCTCAGTGTCATACAGCCAGAGTTGATCTGCTGCTGATAGTAACAGTTGCCCGTTTGCTGAAACCTCACCAATAAAGCCACCAAACAGGCTAGCGGAAAATACCCCGTCTAGCTCCGGCAACGCTGTGAGGTCAGCCTTTTTAGGTGTATAAAGGAAAAATGCATTGTTTGCATAGATATAAAACTGCTCGTCAGCGCGGTAGATAAAACCACTTTGCTCAGCCAATATCCTCACAGCTTTATCATCGTTAGCCGCTGGCAATGTTAACGTGTTGGTAGTGTAATCAAAATAACGCAGCCCCAGAGCAGATAGTAGCCATAGCTTTCCAGGCGCGTCAGGGTAAATTTGATATATTGTTCCACCGTGAGAAATCGCTTTAGTGTCAGGGTTTACCAAATATTGCTGTACATTGTTTGTGGTTATATCAACCTGATTGAGTCCGTTGTTGGTGCCAACCCAAAGCGTTTTATTTCCTTCAACGGCAAGACTAAACACTTTCTCATTGCTTAGACCTGAAGCAACGGCATAGTTGCGGGTTATATTGCTAAACGCATTGCCACGGGGATGCCAATAAAAAGCGCCATCATCTCGAGACCCAAGCCAGTAACCACCGTAATTGTCAGCGACAAAATCAATAATATTGTTGTTATAAAGATCCATAGCACTATCCGTGAAGCGGATAACGTTTGTGAGTGAATTATCCGCTAACGACAAGCTAAACAAACCTTGTTCTGTCGCCACTAATGCTTGTTCGTTCTGCCACAGCAGTTGCCAGATGTTTTGGCGAGCAATATGCTGCAGAGGGGTATAAGTAACGTCGTGCTCTAAGTACGCTTCAATATCAGCAAGGCCAATACTGTATAAGCCCTCTACTGTACCAATCCAAAGCCGGTTATGCTTAAACTTCAGCTGTTTAACATGCTGCTGATCTTCAATTTTACTCTTTTCTAAAGTCGACATTGAGGCTGTAAGATGTGGCAACCTTGTCGCTTCTTTTGATGCGGTATCAAAGTGATATAGGCCATTAAAAGCAGCAATAAATATATGTCCATTAACCACTGCGGCAGTGCGTAGCCATCCATTTTCTATACCCTGCTCAGATAAACTAAAAATACGCTCCGGTACTGCGGTATCCAATGGTAATCGATATAGAGCATCGTCCATAACAAACAGCAGGGTGTTAGTATCATATTCCAATACGGCAGCAATATTATGCGGCACCGGTAGTTCTGAATTTGGCTCTGTGGGCATCGGCATAAACAATTCAAATAGCGCTTTATCCTGATTAAAGCGATAAATACCGGCATGGTCCGACGATGCCCAGATTTTACCACTAGAGTCTTGCAATAAACTGGAGAAAGACAGCGCCTTGAGCTGATAACCCTGTGCTGTGATGTGGGTTACTGAAGTACTGTCGTAGCGGTTAACGCCACCATCGGTTGCCAGCCATAAAAAGCCCTCTTTATCGAGCAATAAATCGCGGATAGAACCTTGCGATAAGCCTTGATCCGGAGTCAGCGGCCGCAACAGGGGTGATGCTACTGCAGAGCTTAGCGTTAACAGTAAACTAAAGGCAAAGTAGCACAAAAGGTGCGGCAAAAAATTCACTCGTACTCCCTTAGGGTAGCGTTGTTAAAGTTATAGTTGCTACATCTATCATAGGTGGAAAACATATAACGAGAAGGCTTAACTTGTCCAGTGTTGCGCTCCGTAACCTTGATGCAGATATCAGTTAGTCTGCAGCCATACTAGCTGTAGCAAGCTGGTTGTCATAATGAGCACATATAAATATAGATGAACAAAGTGCAACCGTTTGATAATACGCGCTATATCCGTTGGTTTGGGATCTGTGCCTTGCAGCATTTTACTGCGCTGCAGTTTGTGTTCATTGTAAAATACCGGGCCACCGATATTACGTTGAACTGCCACACTGGCACAGCATAGCAGCCAATACGAACCGGAGCTAAGATTCATTTTAGGCTGACGGCATTGTCTGTAGCATTGCAATATACCGTGCTGAAATGCCAGCAAGCTTACGCTTATTAGTTTTGGTATAAAACTGGTCAGGTTTGCTAATAGCGCGATCGTTACACCAAAATAGCGATGTGCCGAGCGCTTTATATTCCATTGTTGGTGCATCTCTATGAGCAGACGATAACCGATAGCCGCAAGGCCACCACCGATTAAAAACCAGCAGCAGACCGCAATTAATTGACGGGCTGAACGCAACGTCAGGCTTTCTATCAAGGCTTTACTTAATCCCATTTCGCTTAGGGAGGCTGTACGGCGACACAATAGCTGCTTGGCTTGTTCTCGTGCCAAAGTTAACTGGCAGGCTTGCAACTGCCGCTGAATAACTAGCGCTTGTTGCTGCTGAGTGTGCCAGTCCAGGCTGCAATACAGCAGCAAGGCATCCAGCACTAAAGGCAGCTCGGAAAACCAATACAGGCTATACAATAATGCCATAATGGGCAGCCAGATAACCAATATGGCAAGTGCACCGGAAATCATCAATTGCTGCCGTGATCTGGAAGGGTCCGGGTTGACCTTTTTACCTAATTGCTGTGCCAACAAGCGAAACAGCGTTAGGGGATGATATTGCGGCGGCATAGGCAGCAACCTTGCAACCACAACAACCAGCACCACTAACGCTGGGTAAGCTGACAGGCCTTCGGGCCAGCTTAGGTTATAGAACAACGGCGTTTAACCGACGCAGTAATTCAAGCACCATGGCTGAGCTGTGCTTAGAGGCGACTTCAAGGTATGCCTCAAAAGATTGCGGCGATTCTTTACCGGCAATATCGCTTAGGCTGCGGATCACGACAAACGGCATTTGCAGCATATGGCAAACTTGGGCAATGGCTGCACCTTCCATTTCAACGGCAAGCATGGTGGGAAACTGCTGCCGTATTATGGCTATCCGGCTTGGATCGCAAATAAAGCTGTCCCCGGTTGCAATTAATCCTTTCTTGGTTTTACAAAAGCCTAATGCGGCGATGCTTTGTTCTGCTGCGATAACTAAGCTTGGGTGCGCTATATATGCTGCCGGCATTTGCGGTACCTGGCCTATCTCATAACCAAAGGCGGTAACATCGACATCATGGTGGCGAACTTCTGTACCTATGACGACATCACCCACATTGAGCTCTGGGTCGAAGCCGCCAGCTGAACCGGTATTGATCACCGCTTCAGGTTTAAAATGTTGAATAAGTAACGCGGTGGCCAGTGCTGATGCGACTTTGCCAATACCAGATTGCACCAGCACCACGTTGACACCTGATAAGGTGCCACAGTAAAAGGTATAACTACCTAGTTCAGTGGTGGTGACATCGCTGATTTGCTGGCGTAACAACGCCACTTCTGGCTCCATTGCGCCGATAATACCAATAAGTTGCATGCTGCAGTCTCTATTATCCCAAAGCAGCTAGTATAAAACGCCATGACAGTAAAATCCCGTTTTTCATGGCGTTGTCTGTTACTTATTGTGTCAGCGTGATTTTTTGTGCTGCGCCTGCAGCGGTAAGTTTACCCTGTTGATAATCGTTTATAGCCTGTTCAATTTCAGCCATGGTGTTCATAACGAACGGACCATATTGCGCGATAGGTTCACCTATCGGCATTGCCGCCAATAATAGCAGCTGACAATCTTGCTCTGCCTGAATAGTTAATTCATCACCAAGGGTTAACACGCCAGCATGATGTTGCGGTATTTTGCGCGATCCAGAGTCATCTTTAACGTTAATGTTGCCAACATAAGGATATAAAAACGCATTGTAGGCACTTGGTAATTGCAGCGTAATAGTTTGGCCGCTGCGTAGGTGCAAGTCATAGTATTGTGGGTCAGTTGTTAAGCCTGTAATAGGGCCGCTTTGCTGTAAATCAGCAAGATGCAAAGTGCCTGCAATCACTTTTGCTTTGCCTTGGCCGATAGCAATTTGCGGTATTTGTTCTGGCAATATATCCATATAGGCTGCGGGCTTCATTTTTTCTTTTGCCGGCAGGTTTAGCCACAACTGAAAACCTTGCATTACACCGGCTTCCTGTTGCGGCATTTCCGAGTGAATAATGCCATGACCTGCTGTCATCCATTGTACTCCGCCACTTTTTAAGTGGCCTTGATTGCCCAAATGGTCCTGATGCAGCATATGGCCGTCTAGCATATAGGTTACCGTTTCAAAGCCTCGGTGAGGGTGAGGGGGAAAGCCTTTTATATAATCGCCGGGTTGATCAGAGCCAAAGAAATCAAGCATCAGGAATGGATCCAGCCGGGTTTGTGGATTTTGCCCCAGGCTACGTTTAATTTTTACCCCTGCGCCATCTGATGCGGCAGCCGATGGGATCAATCGTTGTAAGGTACGTGCGCTCATATTGGCCTCCATAATATTTGTCTTATTAAACATCAGTAAAATTGAAATGAAAATGGCATAATTTGCCTTAAAACTTTCTATTAAAACGAATGTTAGGGGCAATGCACAGTTCAGCCGGTGTTAATTCGCAGACGCTAAACTGGCGACACTTAAATAAAGTGCCACCACACTAGGTTGTATGTTGGATAACACGGAGTAACAACATGAAAAAGTCATTGTTTTTAGCGGGAATTATAACTGCAGTGTTTGCTGCAGGCGCACAGGCCAATATTAAATGGGATTATGTCGGCGCAGGGTACACTGACGCTGCGGGCGATGGTCCTTATATAGAGGGCTCTTATCGTCTTGACGGCCGCTGGGTAGTAGATGGTACATACAGCCGTTTGTCTAGTGGTCCGTTTGACGTAAATGTGGTGCAAGCCGGCGTTAACTATTTAACGGGGTTTAAGTTAGATTTTTCACCGACAACTCAGACCTATATTCTAGTGGGTATTGATAATGTGTCAGGCGACGCTGATGAAACCGGCGGTTATGGCGGTGTTGGTGTTCGTCACCCATTAACACCTCAGGTTGAGTTGTACTCAGAAGCGACTTATCACTCCATAGGTGATGATCATGGCAGTTTTACCGGTGGTATTGCCTTTTTCCTCAGTCCTGACTGGGCGATAAGAAGCAACATTGCTTTAAATAGCGGTGATACCAAAAACGAATTCCGTTTTGGTGTGTCATATCAGTTTTAATTAAGTTAACGCTAAAACACGAACAGCGCCTACAGGCGCTGTTCGTGTTTTAGCAGCCAGGCTTTTTTCTCCAGCCCTCCGGCATACCCGGTTAAGGTGCCATTGGCGCCAATAACCCGATGACACGGCACTACAATAGCAATAGGGTTGCGGCCATTTGCACTACCAACAGCACGTACAGCGTTGTTATTGCCAATACGTCTGGCGATATCGGCATAACTGCAGGTCATACCAAAGGGCACTTCACATAGTGCTTGCCAAACGTGTTGCTGAAACAGTGTTCCGCTTGCAGCCAGAGGTAACGTAAATTGCTGCAGCGTTCCGGCAAAGTAAGCTTGCAATTGTATTGCCGCTAACTCGGTAAAGCGTGACGGGGTACCATGTTCAGTTGCACTGCTGAACATGATTTCAGTTATGCCATCGGCATTGGCAGTTATTTTGATGTGTCCCAGCGGGCTGCTAATAAACTGGCAATACATATTTTATGCTCCCAAACTAAACCATAATTGAAACGTGGCATAACTGCGCCAGGGCGCTAATGCACTGATATCATTGCTGACACCCGCTTTGGCCAGCGCTTTTTTCACACCTAAATCACCGCCTAGCCAGATATCGCTATCCGACAAACCACGTAGCCTGGCATAGCTTACTGTCCAAGGACCAATACCCTTAATCGGCAGCCACTGTTCAGGTGCGGCATCTGGGTTTTCCATTACAAATTGCGCCAGTGCTCTCAACGTTTCACGCCGCGCTTGAGGGACTTTAATCATTTGCAAATCACTTTGTACTACAGATTGCGGTGTTGGAAACAACCGCCGGTCAGCCGGCTGTGGTTGGCCTAATGCCTGTATTAGCCGGTTGAGCTGTGTTCTGGCACCGGCCACGCTAACTTGTTGTCCTAACACAGCACGGACACCTGCTTCCCAGCTGTCCCAAACACCAGGAATACGTAGTCCCGGTATAATGCCATTGCTAAACAAAGTATGACGACTTAGTTGCTGCTCAATTTGCAGCATGTTGGCATCTAAATCGAGCAAACGACGTATTTGATTAATTAACTTGAACAAGCCTTGTTTGCCGTTCCAATGTACTTCCAGGCGCAAACTATTGTGCTGTCCCGGTGATATTTCAAACCAGCCGGGCTGCTGTAAAAATGTAAATGTCCGGCCATAACATTGCCCGTTAACACTATCAATGCCATCAAGTGTGCGGTCTCGCCAGAAATCCAGCATCTGTTGCCACGCGAGTGGCGGGCGGTAACTAAGCGATAATTGCAACGTATTGGGCGTTGTTTTGTTGGCGCGGCGAATTGTCAGTGGGCTCAGTTTGAGCTGTTGTTTGAAAGCATCGTTAAAACGGCGAACGCTATTAAAACCTGCCTGAAATGCAATGCTGCTAATTGGCATCACAGTCTCGTGTAATAATTTTTTTGCAAATAATACCTGCTGTGCCAAAGCATACTGTTTTGGTGATAGGCCAAGCTGTTGCTGAAATAGCTTGCGTAAATACCGTTCACTGATACCAAGTCGACTGGCAAGTTCACTTTGGTTTTGTTGTTGCAGACAGCCGTCGTCAATAAGTCGTAGCGCCCGTTGTAAGGTAGTATTAGTACCTTGCCAGGCCGCTGAACCCGGCGCGCTGTCTGGCCTACAACGTAAACAAGGGCGATATCCTGCGGCGCTGGCCGCAGCCGCTGAAGGGTAATATGTTACCTGCTGCTCAGCCGGAGCGCGTGCTGGGCAAATCGGGCGACAATAAATACCAGTGCTTTTTACAGCAGTGTAAAACAGGCCATCAAAACGGGCATCGCGTGCCAGCCGTGCTTGATGGCAGGTATCGGCGTTGATCACGTTATGCTCCATAAGTTAGGTGTTGCCTGATTATATCAGGCACGTTGGAATGAATTAGCCAGATCCGGCACTGAATAAAAAATATGTTGTGCGCCGACATTTGGCTTATTGCCTTATGATACCGCCCAGGCTTAGTATCTGCGTATTACGCGAGTCCTTAAAAAGGAATGGGGCAGGGGGAACTATGTTAGAACATTTTTTTATTCAATTAAGTACTGAACCGGAAACCATTAGTTTTGAGCAAAGTATTTCATTGATTGATGCGTTATATGATTTTACGCCGACAGCGTTTAAAAATGGTGAGCTATACAGCAGTGCGGGTGAAAATAATGGCTCCTGCAAAATACTGGCATTTGGTTTGTTGCATCAGTTGTCTGCGCCACAAACCTTGTTTTTGTTTGGCGATTATTATCGTGCAGTATTAGATAGCCCTAAGGGTACTGATCATCAAAATATTCGTAATTTCATCAGAAGCGGCTGGGATGGTGTTGAGTTTGAGCAAATCGCACTGAGCGCTAAATCTATTTAAAACAACCTGTCCAGTGCGTCGTCAGCGCATGCTGGATGCTGCTTATCTTGCGCCGCTTTGCTCAGTCACGCCCCTGTGGTATTTTGATGCCAGCTAATTTCAGATAATAATCATCATTATTCAGGTCTCCCTATGCAAGAATCCAGTGTACTAATCACCAATGATGCCGTGGTGCTTGGTTTAATGGCCGTGATCCTTGGTGCGGTGTTTTACACCAGCCATAGCGATAACCCATTTTTCAAAAAATTCTATACCTATGTGCCAGCGTTGCTGCTTTGCTATTTCATTCCGTCGTTGTTTAATACCTTTGGCATTATTGATGGAGAAGGATCGTCGTTGTACAAAATGGCATCGCGTTATCTATTACCCGCAAGCCTGGTGCTTTTGACATTAAGTGTTGATTTCAAAGCGATAATTGGGCTTGGGCCTAAAGCGTTAATTATGTTTTTAACCGGTACTGCCGGCATAGTGATTGGTGGACCAATAGCACTGGTTAGCATGGGCTATTTTTTCCCCGAGCAGCTTGGTGGTGATGTTTGGCGTGGTATGACTACCATTGCCGGCAGTTGGATTGGCGGTGGTGCTAACCAGGCGGCAATGAAGGAAGTGTTTAATGTCGATGGTAGTATTTTCTCGGTTATGATTACCGTTGATGTACTGGTGGCGAATGTCTGGATGGCCGTGTTGTTATTTATTGCCAGTCGGGCTGAGTTTTTTGATCGTAAAAACGGCGCCGATACCAGCGGCATTGTAAATTTGCGCAAAAAAATAGAGCAATATGAAGCGCAAAACTCGCGTATACCTCAGTTAAAAGACATTATGCTGATTATCGCTGTTGCCTTTGGTGTTACCGGCTTATCTCATGCCCTGGCCGACATTATTGCACCCTGGATTGAGCAGGTTGCGCCGCATCTTGCGATGTATAGCCTCACCAGTACCTTTTTCTGGCTGGTGGTTATTGCCACAACGGTAGGCTTATTTTTATCTACCACCAAGTTGCGTAGTTTAGAAGCCGTTGGTGCGTCCAAAGTGGGCTCCGCTTTTTTGTATATCCTTGTGGCAACCATTGGTATGCATATGGATGTTACCGCTATTCTGGATTACCCATTGATGTTCTTGGTTGGTCTTATCTGGATGGCCGTCCATGCCGGGCTTCTATTGCTGGTCGCCAAACTGATTAAAGCACCGATGTTTTATATGGCGGTGGGTAGCCAGGCTAACGTAGGTGGAGCAGCTTCTGCCCCGGTGGTGGCTGCGGCATTCCATCCGTCACTGGCTCCGGTTGGTGTATTACTCGCCGTGTTGGGTTATGGCCTCGGTACCTATGGTGCTTATATTTGTGGCTTAATTCTGCAGCAGGTTGCGCCTTAACCATTTTAAGCAAGGGAGTGTGATATATGAAACAAGCTTTTAAAACTGAATCGCGGCACTATGTGTTAATTGGCGCTTTATTGCTGGCGCTTTACGCCAGTTATCTGTTGGTGGCACCTTATGTTGGCGCCATAGTACTGGCATTTGTGTTGTCGTTGTTATGTTTTCCGGTGCATCAGTATATTGAGCGAAAAATTCCTGACAGGCCTAACCTGGTAGCTAGCATCTCGTGCTTATTGTTGGTCGTGGTCATTGTTGTGCCGGTGTCATTGGTGTTCACTGCTATAGTGCAGCAGGGCGTTGCGTTTACCAAGCAAAGCTACACCTGGCTTAACAGCGGTGGTGCCGAGCAGTTAATACAGCACCCATTGTTACAAGGTGCGCAGGATAAAATTAATCAGTTACTTCCTTCCGCCAACATTAGCGGCCAAGGCTTGGTGCAGCAACTTACCGAGTTTGCTTCCGGTTTTGGTAAAGAATTGCTGAATTTAAGCACTAAGTTGCTAGGCGATGTCACGGGCTTATTATTCAGTTTTATTTTGATGCTGTTTATTCTGTTTTTTTTACTACGTGATCACGACAAAGTGGTAAACACTCTGCATTGGGTGTTGCCGCTGTCACGCTCGCAGGAAGAGGCTTTGTTAGACGAGGCCAAAAAAGTGGCGCGCTCTGCAGTTATGGGCTCATTTTTAACGGCAATAGCTCAGGGCTTTGCCGGTGGTATTGCCATGGCCATTGTTGGTTTACCCGCGTTGTTCTGGGGTACGATGATGGCATTTGCTTCTTTTATACCTGTGGTGGGTACGGCGCTTATCTGGATACCTGCTAGCTTGTATTTGTTGCTTACAGGCGACTGGCCATGGGCGCTGTTTATGGCATTGTGGGGCGCGATAGTAGTGGGCTCTATTGATAATTTCCTACGGCCGTTGCTTATGCAGGACAGTGCAGGTATGAATACGCTGCTGATTTTTTTATCGCTAATTGGTGGTATTCAACTATTTGGTTTAATCGGTGTGATCTACGGGCCGATTATTTTTGCCCTGACATTGGTGCTGTTAAAGCTATACACCATAGAATTTAAAGATTTTTTGGAAAATCAGGATAAAAGCTAGCGTTTAGTTGCCCCAAAAGAACCGTCTTACCCACACCAACACGCCGTGAATACGTCCCTGTAGGCTCGATTACAAACTTCATCTGTGAAGTTTGCCCGTTGGGCCAGCGGGGCTGTTCAAATTCGCTCCGTGCGAATTTGTCCGGCATCCATGCCGTCAACGGTTGGTTTAAGGTACGTCGATTTTTATAGTGTTAATTGCCAACTACTACACCACCAAATCTATCTGTTGTACCAAAACGGGCCTGGCATCGTCTGTAAACGCCAGGCCACTGCGCTGTATTTCGCCCTGTTTTTGCTGTTGTTTGTCCAGCAGTGGCATCGACGTGGCGGCAGAGCTGACCGAGAATGCACCTAATTTTGCTTCAGTCATTGTTAACAAGTCTTGCTTTGGCCGCCATAAATACAGGTATTGCCAGATATCGTCGCCCGGGTCGATAAAGCCATTACCGTTGTCATCAAATTTTGCCAACTCGGCAAAGCCCTGGCCGCTTTGCGGACCAAATAACTCAGTACCATTATTTACCCGTTGGTCGTTGTTGCGATCATATGCCAGATAAAACTGCTGCGCCGCCAGTTGCGGCAACTGCACACTGCTGCCATTACTGAATAAATCAAACTCAGTTCGGCTATCAGTGAGTTTAGCCGGACTATTGTCCAGACTAACGATTAAGGGGTCTTGTAGTGTCTGCTCGGTGTAGCTGTAGCGGGCCCAGCTTACCTGCATACTAAATTCAAAGGCAAAACTGACGTTGCTACCATCTTGCATTTGCAGCTGGCCACTAAAATTGGCCTGTACAGACTGGTAACCAAGTTCCCATTCGGTTGTGGCCAGGCGTTGGCCGCTATTGTCTATTTGCTGCTGATTACCACTGACAAACAGGCTTTCGCTACTAAAACTGGCAGCAAATACAGCGGTGTCTACCTCCCTGTTCAACCGACTGTTGCTGTGTGCCGCAGGGGCTGCAAGATCAGGCTTTTGCCAGTCCTTGTGATGTTGTCCCAGCGTTGTCAGAATATGCTTTACCATGCCAAAAGTTTGGTAAGCATTAAACAAGGTACCGTCATCGGCACTGAAATCATCTTCTGTTAACACGTCGCTCTTTGCTGCCTCTGGTACGACAGGAGTTGGGCGGTTTTCATTGCTTAGTAACTGCTGTTTGCGACCATAAGCAAGAGTTTTTTGTTCGGCAACCGCAAACTGTTGCGAAGCAGATGAAATCTCCATCTTCAGCCTCACAAGGTTTTTATGTTAAACGGTTATCGGTTAGTGGTGGTTAAAACTTGAGCAATATTTTCAGCCTGAACAGTAACGCTATGATCAGGCTGGAATTAAAGTTTTATTTCTGGCTCGCCGTTAGGTTGAACTGGTAGGCATGACGCTGTAATGGGCTGGTTAAACCTGTCTGGTAGGTGTCCACCTGCACTATGCCGTCGTGGTAAACGCTAAAGACCCGGAACATGGCCGTGTGCTGGCTGTCATCCGGCACTTTAGTGCGTTCCAGCGCAGGGATGTGTAGGTAATGTATTTTACCCAGCTGTTTGGAGTGTTGCACCCTGTCCATATCCATATGCAAATCTCCTGAGATCACTGCAGCTAAATTAGGTTGGGCAATAACGCGGGTAAAGTCGGAATGGGTAATGCCTTTTGCGGCCATTTCTGGATAAACCCCCGTTTGGGCACCATGCACTACTAACAGCACGGGTTTGGGCGCTAACCGTGTAAGCTGATTAAGTATCCAGTTAATGCCGTTGTTATTAAAATCACGGCCGTGATCCGGTGAAGCAAAAACCAATGCTACGCCATCAAACTCCAGGACATAGCTGGGCGCATCCAGAGTTATTTTGCCGTCGTTCCACTTGTTGGCAAATTGCATAAAGCGCTCTACCGTGCTGCCGTGTTCTTCATTACCCATTATCGGATAAAACGGCAACGTCAGTTGCTGCAACACCGGCGTAGCATTTTCGTATTGCACCAGGGTGCCTTTGTGGGCGATGTCACCCACACCGACAACAAAGTGTATCTGCTGTTGCTGTACTAACCGGTTTATATCTGCCACTGCTGCGGCCGTATGCGGAAACTCCGCCAGCGGCTTCGGTTCGGCGTCACCCAACACGGCAAAGCGCAGCACTTGTGCGGATTGTGGCGGGCTTAGGTTAGTAGTTGTCGTTGTACGTTCAGCTGGCGAGCAGGCTATCAGCGTCAAGCACAGCTGGATAAAAATAATGCGCGATATAGATTTCATTAAAGGTCCTGAGTACATGTTTAGAGTGAAGGTGAATTCAGCAGGCTTTTAAAATTGCTGGGCAGCAACCCGGTCCAGCGTTTAAATGCGCGGCGGAAATTATGCTCGTCGGAGTAGCCCAGCCTGATGGCTAGCTGGCGGTTTGAGTAGTGTCCTTGCTGCAGCAATTGACGAGCGGCATCACGGCGAATAGCATCAAGCTGCTGGGCAAAATTGGTTTTCTGCTGTTTGAGCTGGCGTTTGAGAGTGTTTACTGAAATGTCCAGCTGCTGGGCAACTTGCTCCAGGCTAAGCAATTGCGGTAGTGCGCGGCGTTGTAGCCGGTAAATTCGTTCCAGTAAGCCGCGCTGGCGCGGTAAAATACGGTTTAGCTGTCGGCAGGTTCTCAGGGCCGCAGTGCATTTTGCTTTATCGGCTGTGTGAAACGGCAGCTGAAGCTTAGGCAGTGCAATATGCAGACTGTTGCTGGCTTGATTCGCCACAACCTCACAGCCCCAATGCAGCTGGCTTTGTACAGCTGTAGCTGTATCGTGTTGCAGCTGCACGCTAACGCCTTCGGTGTTGCCAAGCTGTTGTTTTATAAGGTTAAGCAGTAATGATAACACTATGCTGATGCAACTGTTATTTTGTGGCCCAAGTGCGATGCCACTGTGAAACTCTAACACCAAATGTTGTGGTTGGCTGCACAGCTGTACATAAATAGAGGGAAATAAATGATGGCGAAAATAGTACAACTGGCGCAGCGCCTGGCTTAGATTTTCTGCATGCAACACAGTTTGGCACAACGAGATATAGCGATTTTGGAGCAGGGCGCTGCCAAGTAAAAATGGTAGTTCCGGGCTGTTAAGGTGTTGCTGGCTGTTGTGCAGCAGTTTTAGCCAATCGGCATGATGCAATCGGCCATGCGGTTTGTGCAGGTCTTGTTCAAAAATGCCGGTACCGGCTAACAGCTTGTGCAGCGGTGCACCGCGGCGCTGTGCCAGCGTTAGTAAATCTGTGCAGCCATGTTGCAGTAGCAGTATTTTGTCCTGATGACCAAAATGCGCGTGCTTCATCAGTCTGTCTGTAAGGTTAACGGCCCGTGTTTGCGGGCAGAGGTAAGTGTATTTAGCGCCTGTTGCAGGGCGTCTTTCGCTGACAATTGCTCTACTTCCAAACTTATCAAGGTGAGTTGTGGCTGTTGATTCTGGTTTGTCAGTAATGAAAATTGTTGTTGTAAGTGTTGCGCGATAATGTTTGCCTGCAACTGCGCGGTGTTCGGCAACAACGCCACAAAGCGGTCGCCATTATAACGGCATACCACATCGCTATAGCGCAGTTGATTCGACAGCAATTCACTGAGCTGAACCAGATAGTTATCCCCGGCAGCAATACCATATTGCCGGTTGAAGTCAGCAAAGTTATCAACATCCAGTAGCAATAAACTTAGCGGTTTTTGCATACTGCGGTGCAACGTTATTTCACGTTGTAATACGGCATACAGATATTCTGCACCATAGAGTTGGGTTAACGGATCGATAAGTTCGTGATCGCGCAGAAACAGCTCACGGCCGCGTAGTTGGCGATCTATAGCCCGTTGTTCTCGGTGCCAACCGACTAAACCTATGGTAAGTACTAACATACCTACTGGTGCAGGTAACGACTCCAACCAGCTCATTAACCGAAGCGCGTCCGGGTAGCGGATAAACTCGTCCAGTAGGTCAAGAAAATAAGAAAACATCAGCAGTAAGCTGCCGTAGTAAAGCCATTCTGTGACCCGCCCAGCCGGGCGACTACTGATAATTAACCCCAGCCACAAGCACGCCACCAGAAAGGTGGTGCCTTCGCCTAGCACGTCAATCCAGTCAAAAGCCTGGCTTTGTTTTAGCTCGCCGGCATTGGTTGCCATTAACAGGCCGCCGCAAAGTAACAGTGTACTAAACAGCAGTTTGTAAGTGTGTTGTCGCCACATCGTCGGTTTCCGCTACAAATAAACAGCAGTTTGCGGTGCTGGTATGACAACTATATGACAGACTTGGCTGGCTTTTACCGCTTGCTGCGCGCTAAAGACCCGGGTCAGCAACGTGCAGTTGTTGCTGTTAATACTCGGCTTTTTGTCATACATCGGCGGCACACTTTACGGCAATTATTAGCCGTGATCTGAGAGCAACCTATGAAGTCGACCAATCATAAACACAATTCACGCAGCGTGCTGGCGTGTGCTGTAAGCCTGGCGTTTGCCACGTTATCTGCACCGATATTAGCAGATGCCGATGTACAGGGCCGTATTACGGATAACCGCAGTAATTTGATTACTGGTGCTGAGGTCAGTATTCCAGAGCTCACCCTGCGCCGTATAACCGGTGCCGATGGCCGCTTTCAGTTCAACCAGCTACCCAAAGGGACCTATACCTTGTTGGTCAATTATCTTGGCGCTATGCCGGAAACCCGGGTATTGGTGGTAAGCGATAGTGAGCAGCGCCTGGGTGATATTAAATTACTGTCTGCCAGCGACAGTATTGAACATATTGAAGTAGTCGGCCAATCTGGTGCGGTTAGCAAAGCACTAAACCGCCAACGCAATGCGTCAGGCATAGTTACGGTTGCCAGTACTGATGAGATGGGCCAGTTTCCTGACAGCAATGTGAGCGAGGCGCTGCAGCGTTTGGCGGGGTTGTCGGTAGAGCGCGATCAGGGCGAAGGCCGCTTCGTGCGGGTGCGCGGGTTAGCGCCAGACTATAACGCCGTAACGTATAATGGTACCCAGCTTGCTGCACCAGAAGCAGGCCGTCGGGCTGTGGCACTGGATGTGATCCCGTCGGATTTGTTGGAGTCGGTTGAAGTTAGCAAAACGCTAACACCAGACATGCCAGCGGGTTCGCTGGGTGGCACGGTGGAGATTAAAAGTTTGTCAGCGTTTGACCGTAGTAACGACTTTTATTCGATAACGGCCGAAGCGGGTTACAACGAGCAGCAAAGCAAAACCAGCCCAAAGCTCTCTGGTGTGTATAGCAAAATACTCGATGCTGCGGGTGAAACGGACAGTTTGGGCATTGCCATCGCAGCAAGTTATGCCGAGCGAAAATTTGGTTCTGAAAACGTAGAAACCGGCGGCAGCTGGGATTTTGACGATGGGTTGGAAGAGTTTGAACTACGCGATTACACCATTAGCCGCGAGCGGATTGGTTTAGCATTAAACCTGGACTATCGGCCTGGCAATCACAACGAGTATTACCTGCGTACCTTGTACAGTGAATTTAGTGATACCGAAAATCGACAGGGTCTGGTGGTTGAATTGGCCGATCCTCAATTTGCCGGTAGCACAGGTGAAGCCGAAATTATCCGTTCACTGAAACAACGCAAAGAAACGCAGACCATTAGTGCTGTGGTGTTGGGGACTAAACAACAATCGGGCAACTGGCAGTGGCTACTGGAAGCCGGTGCCAGTAAAGCTGACGAAGATACCCCGTTTAATATCTCCGCTGCCGACTTTGCGCAGGAGTTTGCTAGCGGCATTGGTTTTAGCGGTACCGATGTTTTGCGTCTGACCGCGCCGGCAGAAGCTTATCTGGCCAATGGCTATGCGCTAAAAGAAGTGGAAATGGGAGATACCTACGCGAAAGAAACCGAACGCAATGTGAAGTTTGATCTTAGCCGCGAAATTATTCAGTCTGCAGGTAGCTTAACGTTAAAAGCTGGCGCCAAATATAGCCAGCGCAGGAAAACCACAGAAGAAGATGTATGGTTGTTTGAGGACTTTGCTGATGTGGGTATTAGCGCGCTTAGTATGGCCGATTATGCCGCTGGCGCGGTTGATTATAGTCTCAGCACCATGGGAGCAGAGGTTAGTAGCGCAAGTATTTATCAGTTAGTGCGCGGTCTTAATCGCGACGACTATGTCGATGACGTGGAGTCACAGATTAATGATTACCGCGTCGATGAAGATATCAGTGCCGCTTATGTAATGGCGCAATGGGAGCGGGACAATTGGCAATTGATTAGCGGCGTGCGCTATGAACATGACAGCCGCGATGCCATAGGTACCCGTTACGACGATATCAACGAAGTCTTTAGCACTAACGAGCAAAGTAGTCGTAAAGGTTATTGGTTACCCGCTGTGGTAGCGCGTTATAACGTATCTGAGCAAAGCATAGTGCGGGCAGCGGTGAGTACAGGTTTAGTACGGCCGAATTTCGAACAGTTGGCACCGGCATATATTCTGGAAGAAGATGATGACGAGCTGGAAGCCAGCTTTGGTAACCCACAGCTGGATGCTTTAACCACCAAAAACCTTGATTTGGGTATTGAACATTACGCTGACAAACTCGGTGTGGTGTCGGCAATGCTGTTTTATAAACAGATTGATAATTTTATCTACGAAGCCGATTTAGCTGGCCGTGGCGACTATATGGATTTCGCCAAAGCAGAAACTTTTGTCAACGGCGGTAAAGCCGATTTATATGGCCTGGAGCTTAATGCGATTCATCAGTTATCCGGCCACGGCAATTGGATGGATAACCTGCTGCTGTCGGCTAACCTCACGCTGACGGATTCTGCTGCAGATATAGAATGGTTTGATGATGGTGCTTTATTGAGTCGCGAAGTGGCGTTGCCTAGCCAGTCAGATAAAACCGCCAACCTGAGTCTAGGGTATGAAACCGATACCATCAGCCTGCGTTTAGCCGCCAATTATAAATCGAAGTACCTCGCTGAAGTGGGTGATGTCACCGACAGTGCCTATGATGTGTACTCGGACGACCATATGCAGCTTGATTTTACGGCTAAATGGACATTTCAGCGTGGTATGCAGCTGTACTTTAATGTCGTGAACCTTAATGACGAGCCTTATTATGCTTACACTGGCAATAAGCAGTACAACTTTCAGTACGAACAATATGGCCGCACTTTAGTGCTTGGCGTACAGATCACTAACTGGTAAATAAGGGCTGTACGATGTTAGCAAATAAAACCATGTTTAAACTCAGTATCTTCAGTGTGTTGCTTGGTGTAACGTTGAGTGCTTGTCAGCAAGTGACTGAAGAGTCAACTGTGTCTGCGAGCCTGGCACCACAAGCAATAACAGTCCATGCCAGCCATTTCCATAGCATGCAACTGGCGGGAACTGACTATCAGCTGCTTACTACGTCACAGGGCTTGGAAATCCGTCAGGCAGAGCGGCTTATTGCAAACCACAGTGGCCATTTTATCCGCCTGACGTTGCATACACTGACACCTGACACAGCGTTGCTGGCGGCAATGGATGCAAATAGCAACAGTCTGTATCTGTGGCATTTTATGCCGAAACAGCAATCACCGCTGCAATTGATGCGTCAGCAGCTAATCACGAGTCGCGTGGTCGACGATCTGTGTTTTTATCACAGCAATGAAAACCAGCAACTTAGCGTGTTTTTGCTTGGCGGGCGTGGTGGTGCTGATCAATTGCTATTGCAACAACAACAGCAATGGCTGGAACAGCCGCTGGTGATCCGTGAGTTAAATGTGCCTTATGACAGCACGGCATGCGCGGTAGATCAAACAGCAGGGGCGCTTTATATTGCAGAAGGCGACAGGGCCATTTGGCGCTACCAGGCTGAGCCAGAAGCTGACGAAGGTCGCAGTTTATTGCAGGTTCAACAGCCATTTGGTCAATTGCAGGGCGAGGTTAAAGCGCTGCAGCTACTGCCAGATGGCAGTGTGCTGGCGTTGGAGGAAGAGCCGGCGCGTTTGTTACATCTTAGCCAGGATGGCCAGCTAGTTAGCGCGGTTAACGTGCCCGCTCTGGCTGAAGCCTCGGGGTTGAGCGTGCAACTGCAGCGAAACAGCGGCACAGCGTTTATTAGCAGTGAAGCCGCTAAAGCGGTGCAGCAGCTTAACTTAGGGGCAATCCCTGTATCACAGCCAGTATCACAGTCAACACCACAGCATCGCAATAATGCCACTATGGTGCAGTTGATGCCGACGTTGCAAACGGAAGCGGCCAGCCAACGCGGTGATGTCATGGACGACCCTGCGGTATGGCATCATCCTTCTATGCCAGCACTCAGCTTGATTCTGGCTACCGACAAGCGTGCAGGTTTAAACGTTTACAATATGCAAGGTAAGGATGTACAGCAGCTGCCAGTCGGACGGCTGAACAATGTTGATGTGCGCTATGGCCTGACATGGCAGGGTATACCACATGATATTGCAACCGCCAGTTTGCGTGATGATAACAGCCTGCAATTGTTTGCCATTGATAATAATGGCCAGTTGCATAACGCCGGTAAGGTGTTGACCAGCATGAACGACATTTATGGCCTGTGCATGTACCAAAGTGTTAAAAGTGGCCAGCACTATGTGTTTGTAAATGACAAATCTGGCTTGATTGAGCAATACCGCATCGACACCGATGGTAACACCTGGCGAGGTACGCTGGTAAGGTCGCTTACTGTGCCCAGCCAACCGGAGGGTTGCGTGGCAGACGATAAAAACGGCGTACTCTTTGTTGGTGAAGAAGATGTCGGGATTTGGCGCTTTGCGGCTGAAGCTGATGCAGCAACTAACGGCGACAGCATCATTTTAGTGGATGGCACCACCCTGGTAGATGATGTGGAAGGACTGGCATTGGCACAAGACGGTGACAACCAATATTTGGTGGTGTCTAGCCAGGGCAACGACAGTTATGTAATTTACGATGCAGTAGCACCTTATGCCGCCCTTTTGCGCTTTCGGGTTACAACCAACCCCACACTGGGAATTGATGGTAGCTCTGAAACCGATGGTCTGGATGTAACAACCCGTTCGTTAGGGCCAGGTTTTGAACAGGGAGCACTTATTGTACAAGATGGACGTAACCGCATGCCTGAGCAGGGCCAAAACCTGAAACTTGTACAATGGCAGGCTATTTTGCAACAGTTATCACAATAAAGCACAAGGCCGAAGCAGAAATCGGCCTTTTCTTTACGGTAAAAAAGACAGTTTATGCTATGTAGGAATTAGTTGAGTTTTGCCGCCAGACAGCGCTCAACAATATTTTTAATTTTTAGCGGGCTAAAGGGTTTGGCAATAAATCCACTGGCTCCGGCGGCGATGCTTTGTTGCACGTTATCAACTGAGTTGTGTGCAGTGACCATAACAACATGGGTTCTGTCGGTGTGGCTTTTAATTTGTTGCAGTAACTGCTGGCCATTAATGTCAGGCAACTCAATATCCAAAAAGACTAAATCATGTTGGTGTTGAGTAAATGTTGCTAAGCCTTTATTACCACTGGATGCTTCATGCACCTGAGTAATGCCTAAATGCATTAATGTCTGGCGTAAATATTCACGCACCGTGTAGGCGTCGTCAATAATCAACACTGAGTATTGCTGCCGGGTCATTGCAGTTCCTTTGCTTAATTAGAAAAACGATTACAGTATAACGCATAAATATGGGTACAAAATATTTTGATAGTTTAATTGGTTTGGCTGAACTTTAAATGAACCACCTGGAAAATGTGGTTTTTGTCTAACCATGATAGCGGTGAACGTAGATGTTGGGGCAGGTCGTTGGCATATTATCTGAATTGCACCCGCCAAAGTGGATGAAAACGAATACAGAGGGTAGCAAACAATTACATGAAACAATTCTTAGTGACTTATTTCGTTGATCTGTGTTGCCTTTTTGTAAGTGATGGCTACCTTTACTATCTGGATGTAAAATAAGTACAGAAGGGAGCCGAAGGTTATGCGAAGTAATATGCCAATTACAAACACAGAGCGCACTTTCCCGGTAGATGAGAAGTTGATTTCAAATACTGATTTGCACGGTAATATTCGACACTGCAATGATGCTTTTATAAAGATTAGCGGTTTTAGTAAGGAAGAATTAATAGGTCAGCCACATAACATTGTGCGTCATCCTGATATGCCCCCCTTGGCTTATAAAATAATGTGGGAGCATTTAAAGGCAGGCAAACCATGGATGGGATTGGTTAAAAACCGCAGTAAAAATGGTGATTATTACTGGGTTAATGCCTACGTTACACCGGTGACGGAAAATGGTCGTGTTATTGGTTACGAATCGGTGCGATCTTGTCCGTCGCGCGAAGACGTTGCCCGTGCTCAAAAGCTTTATCATGCCATTAATAAAGGAAAGTTTAATCAGCGCCATTTTCATTTGGGCGTTGCTAATATTGCGCTCGTTGTTGCCCTTAGTGCTGCCGTGGTGGCTTACTTTGCGGGTTATTCAGGTTTTTCTAAAAGCGTACTTTTTTTGGCGGCTGTAGGGTTTGCGCTTTGGGCAAACTTCAGCAAAAAATCTGCTTTGGATAGCGTTAAAACCTTACTTGTGAACTCTTTTAACCACGAGTTGGCCGTACAGACGTTTACCGATGACAAACAAGACTTGGGCGAGCTTAAAGTTGCGATTTTGAGCTCTAAAGCACACTTGGGTGCGGTGCTAAGCCGCATGGAGGATGCAGCGAAAAGTGTCTCTGCGCAATCAGATAACGGGCTGGAGCTAGCGCAATCGTCAATGAAGCTTATCCAAAGGCAGCAGCAAGAAACCGAACAAGCCGCAACCGCAATGCATGAAATGACGACAACAATTGCGGAAGTATCAAAGCATGTTCAGGACACTGCAGAGCGGGCAGAGCAGTCAAATGAACTCGCCGGAAAAAGCCGTGAAACGGCCGCCGTAACGCGCAAAGCCATTGAAGAATTGCGCAATACGGTTAATGAAATTAGTAGCTCAGTAACCGAGGTGTCTGAGCAAACCAAGAAAATTGCGACTGTCGCGCAAATGATTGAACAAATTGCTGAACAGACTAATTTATTGGCCCTAAATGCGGCGATAGAGGCAGCCAGAGCCGGAGAGCAAGGTCGGGGCTTTGCGGTAGTGGCTGACGAGGTACGGAATTTGGCTCAGCGTACACAAGAGTCGACAAAAGAAATTCATCAAATTATTACCGATTTAACTAGTCGAGCAGATACCGCTGTACGTGTTGCCCAAAATGGAACAACAGGGGCGGATGCAGGCTTAACCCGGGTAAAAGAAACAGAAGAAATGCTCTTCGGTATTTCTGACGCTGTGGGTAGCATTGCGAGTATGTCTATTCAAATGGCGGCGGCTGTGGAAGAGCAAGCGAGTGTTGCAGAAGACATTAATCGGCAAGTGGTTAACATTTCAACCTTGGCGAACTCAAGTCTTACAGAAGCATCACACTCTGCTGACAGCATTAAACAGCTGCAGCTAGTGTCAAATGAATTGCATGAATTGGTCGTCAGATTTGCACGATAATAAATATCTTACTCATAAAAAGGCCAGCGGAAGCTGGCCTTTGCATTCATAATACTCAATATCAAACAGCGATATTGATATTCTGTCCCAGGTTGCCGACAGGAGATGAGGCTTGCACCTTTTCACCTGTTTGTACGGCGCTTTGAATTAGCATCATTGCCATTTTTGCTTCCTGGTTTTGCTGCTTTTTAGCCATTACAGCCCCAAGCATTTCAAAGCCCTGACCAGACGCCGCAGCGCCAACGGATTGACTCATAGTGCCTCCTCTGCCAATTCCTCTTAGCTATAGCGGCAGGATAGCGCAATACTTTAGTTGTTTAGTAAAAAAATGAATAAAAAAACCACCGGTTTAACGGTGGCTTGTTAAGTCAGTAGCTTACGCTTGAATTAAGGCGGTTTGTTGCGCTTTTATTTGGGAATGAGAAAGCGCTGGCACCGGTAAGTTGTTTCCACTGGGAGTAGCCGGTTTAAGCGAGCGTACCGGCCGTGTAGGGCCCTTTTTCATACTTCCTTTGAACATGGGTTCGGGTTTTACGACTGTCTTGCCCAGACGCGCAGCGATGGCGGCTTGAATATCGGCAGGTGTGTAGCCAGCTTGAATTTTCAGGCGCAGATAGGGGATTCCTGCTGCATCCAGGGTTCCATTGACAAACCAGTCGGGCACAGCCTTATGACCGTCTTTATTACTGTTATTAACTAAATCCAAAACCGCAACGATGCTCATATCGGTTGGGTCGCAAAGCACGAAATCCAAATATTTAGCGTTTAGTTTTGCTAGCGTTGCGTTTCGAGCCTTAGCGTTGGCAACATTTTTAAGTTCTATTACATCAGCCAATTTCACCCGATTTAATACTTTGTAATCTGCCGCAACTGCTTTTTCCAGTAACAGCATAAAAGAACGTTCTACCGGACTAAATAGCGTGGTCTTTTTTTGCACAGGAAACGGATTGCCATTGTCGATAAAGCGGCTCGCTACCATGGCAACAATAATGACTAAAAGTAAAATTAATAACAGGACAAATTCCATGTGCACCTCCGACAGAAAATTGACTCGGTGTCTGACACACCACAACACTGTTATTTCTAAGGCATAAGCTATGCCAATATTTATGGTGTTCACAATGATTTAGTATTTCGTGTGTGAATGGCTAGCATTGTCTGCATTAATATATTTTATGACTTAAAGCGCTTATAGTTGTGCTTACTTCTGATATCGCGCAACACCGGTATTAGCCGCTTAAAAAGGACCGAGTTATGAATACACGTATCAGCCGTGCTGGCTTAACAATAAATGCGCCGTTAAATGCACAATATGACACCATTCTTACCGAGCAAGCCTGCAGTTTGCTGGTTGAGCTGACACGCGAATTTCGGCCCCGATTAAACGCATTGCTAGCAGAACGTCAGGCTGCACAGCAAAAATATGACGCGGGTGGGGTGCCAGATTTTCTGCCACAAACTGCTAATATTCGTCAGTCAGATTGGCAGGTTGCAGCCATACCAGACGATTTACAGGACCGTCGGGTTGAAATTACCGGGCCGGTAGATCGCAAGATGATTATTAATGCGCTAAATGCTGATGTAAAAGTATTTATGGCCGACTTTGAAGACTCGCAGGCGCCAAGCTGGGCTGGTGTCATTGAGGGGCAAATTAACCTGCGTGATGCCAATCTTGGCACTATAAGTTATACCGATGCGCAAAGTGGCAAAAATTATGCGTTGCAAGACAAGCCTGCATTATTAATCGCCCGCGTACGGGGTTTACATTTGTGGGAGAAGCATTTACTGGTAGATGGTGAGCAAATTCCGGGTTCATTGGTCGATTTTGCGTTGTATTTCCTGCATAACTACCAAACTCGTTTAGCTAATGGCACCGGCGTTTATTTTTATTTACCAAAATTACAAAGCCACTTAGAAGCCAAGTGGTGGGATGATGTGTTTCGGTATACCGAGCAAAAGTTTGCTCAACCTATTGGGACCGTTCGCGCTACGGTGTTGATTGAAACCCTGCCAGCCGTCTTTGAGATGGACGAAATTCTATACATGCTGCGAGAGCACATCGTGGCATTAAACTGTGGCCGCTGGGATTATATTTTTAGTTATATAAAGACATTAAAAAATCATGCTGATCGTGTGTTACCGGACAGGCAAGTGGTTAGCATGAAACAGCCTTTTTTAAATGCCTACTCGCGTTTGCTGGTTAAAACCTGTCATAAACGCGGTGCGTTGGCGATGGGCGGTATGGCCGCCTTTATTCCGTCAAAAGATACGACTGAAAATGCGGCTATTTTAGCAAAAGTGACGGCTGATAAAGAGCTTGAAGCCAGTAATGGGCATGATGGTACCTGGGTGGCGCATCCTGGTTTGGCCGCTACGGCCAATAGCGTGTTTGCGACATACCTGGCAGGCGGTAAGAAAAACCAACTGGATGTTAGCCGTGCTGACGATGAGGATATTACCGCTGCACAGCTGTTAGAACCGTGCGATGGCGAGCGCACAGAAGAGGGCATGCAAACCAATATTCGTGTGGCCTTACAATATATCGCTGCTTGGATTAGCGGCAAAGGGTGTGTGCCTATTTATGGA
This sequence comes from Rheinheimera baltica DSM 14885, assembly GCF_000425345.1. Taxonomy (GTDB): domain Bacteria; phylum Pseudomonadota; class Gammaproteobacteria; order Enterobacterales; family Alteromonadaceae; genus Alishewanella; species Alishewanella baltica. Next base: position 118,497 of record NZ_AUDG01000003.1, read on the forward strand.
TTGATGGAAGATGCTGCTACTGCAGAAATTTCTCGTACGTCTATTTGGCAATGGATTAAACATGGTAAGAGCTTGAGTAACGGCAAGCTTATTACCAAAACCTTATTTGCGTCTATGTTAGAGGAAGAGGCAAAAGTGGTTCGGGCAGAAGTAGGTGAAGTGTTATGGGCGGAGCAAAATTTCGACCGGGCGCAAACGTTACTGCTGGATATCACGACTTCTGATCAGCTGGTAGATTTCCTAACCCTGCCGGCTTATCAGTTACTTGATTAACGAGTAAACCCGTAATGCAAAAGGCGCTGACTTGCTGACAGCGCCTTTTTTATGTGTTTTAACAGCACAATAAAGGATGAGCAGGAACCCCGTTTTGGTCGGCACAGAGTGTCTGAGTGAGTGCGCCAGCGCAAACGAGTTGCTGTGACGAGCCAAAGCGGGTGTTACGGCTCGTCCTAAGCTCAAAGGCCGGGATAAAACACTTTTCCTCTTTCGCCGGGGCAACTCGCCCTTATGCCTACGGCAGGGCTCAGACACTCCCCGACTCTTTCGAAAAATGTTTTATCCCTGTCTGGAAGGTTCAGTTCAATTCATCTGCGGTTTCGCCAATCAGCCGGCGAAACCATATATGGCTGGCATCCTGGTGCAGCAACGGGCTCCAAATCATCTTTAATTCAATTGACGGTATGGCAAAAGGTGGGTCCATAATGGCCATGGTTGCATCATTTTCATACAATTTTGCTGCACGGCTAGGTAAGGTAGCAATTAAATCAATACCTACAGCTAAGTGCATAGCAACATGGTAATTACGCGTAAAAACGGAAATATTGCGCTGTTTACCCAGCTTGGCAAGCGCTTCATCAACCCAGCCCAGCTTTTGTACGTCTTTTGGATCCATTCCAACGCCAACACCAAAACCAGTTTTACTAACCCAAATATGCTGTGCTTTTAAGTAACTGTCTAAAGTAAAGTTTTTCAACACAGGGTTTTTGGCGTTGATTAAACAAGAGAAGCTATCGCGCCAGACTGTTTTTTGATGAAATGATTGTGGCAGTTGATCAAAACGGTTTATTGCCATGTCGACCTTACCGTTTTCCACATCGTGAAAGGTGACATCGGATGGCGTCATAATATCCAGGCTGGTAAGTGGCGCCAGCACGCGCATTTTCTTTAACAACGCCGGTATTAACGTTGAAGCAGCATAATCGCTGGCCATAATACGAAACACGCGTTGGCTGTTGAGTGGCTCGAAGTCTTTATTTGGCTGTAGTGTTTCTTCCAAGGTAAGTAATACACCGCGAACTATGGGTGCCAGCTCACGCGCGCGCTCTGTTGGTACCATGCCATCTGACGTGCGCACTAAAATAGGATCGCTAAGTAAATCACGTAGCCGCTTCAAGCCGTTGCTCATGGCGGGTTGTGTAATGTTGAGTTGGTTAGCTGCCCGGGTAACATTTTTTTCTCGCAGTAACACATCCAGATACACCAGCAGGTTTAAATCCATTTTATTAATATTCATTGTTTAAATAGTCCTGCCAATATTCATAACTTAACTGAATCATAGCATTAGCGGCGGGATCGGCGTCAAGCCTACTTTGGTATTAATGCTGTGAATGGCCAGCATCACAAAAATCACCTTTATGAATTATGGAAATGAAACCTATAGTGTAATGCAACAGGTTAAACGTCAGCCTGAAAACAGTCAGCGTCCGGCAAGCCGGGCAATAAGCAATAAGAGGATACTGCTATGTCAGCTTACCAAGATGCAATACAACATATCGCGCAATTACGTCAGCAAAATGGTGGTGCCTGGAGCGCCATTAATCCAGAATCTGCCGCCAGAATGCAGGCACAAAACCGCTTTCATACCGGACTGGATATTGCTAAATACACCGCTAAAATTATGCGCGAAGATATGGCGGCTTACGACGCAGACAGCAGTAAGTACACGCAATCACTAGGGTGCTGGCATGGCTTTGTGGGTCAGCAAAAACTGATCGCGATTAAGAAACATTTCGGCACGACAAAAAGAAAATACCTGTATTTGTCGGGTTGGATGATAGCAGCGCTGCGTTCAGACTTTGGCCCTTTACCTGATCAGTCTATGCACGAAAAAACCGCTGTACCGGCCTTAATTGAAGAGTTATATACCTTTTTAAAGCAAGCTGATGCGCGTGAGCTGGGCGGTCTGTTTCGAGAATTAGATGCAGCTAACGCAAAAGGTGACAGTGCTGCTGCGGCTGCGGTGCAAAGCAAAATTGACAACTTTGAAACTCACGTAGTGCCTATTATTGCCGACATTGACGCGGGCTTTGGTAATGAAGAAGCCACTTATTTGCTGGCAAAGAAAATGATTGAAGCAGGTGCTTGCGCTATTCAAATAGAAAATCAGGTATCTGATGAGAAGCAGTGTGGCCACCAAGATGGCAAAGTAACCGTGCCGCACGCTGATTTCTTAGCCAAAATTAACGCGGTTCGTTATGCTTTTTTAGAGCTGGGTGTTGACGACGGAATTATTGTTGCTCGAACCGATTCTTTGGGCGCGGGTTTAACCAAGCAAATTGCTGTAACCAACCAGGCTGGTGATTTGGGTGACTTATACAACAGTTTCCTCGATGGTGATGTCATTACGGGGGCCGACGATATTGCCAACGGCGATGTAGTGGTAAAAGCCAATGGTAAGCTGTTAAAGCCAAAACGTTTGGCCAGTGGTTTGTTCCAATTTAAACAAGGCAGTGGTATTGATCGTGTGGTGCTGGACTGTATTACCTCATTACAGCATGGCGCTGATTTGTTGTGGATTGAAACTGAAAAACCGCATGTAGGCCAGATTGCTGAAATGGTTAACCGTATCCGAGAAGTCGTGCCGAATGCCAAACTGGTTTACAACAATAGCCCAAGCTTTAACTGGACGCTGAATTTCCGCCAACAGGTGTTTGACGCCTGGAAAGGTGAAGGTAAAGACGTATCAGCGTATGACAGAGCGTTGTTGATGAGTGCTGAGTACGATACTACTGAACTGGCATTGGAAGCTGACAACCGTATTCGCACCTTTCAGGCCGATGGTGCACGTGAAGCAGGAATTTTCCATCACCTTATCACCTTACCTACATACCATACTGCGGCCTTGTCTACTGACAATTTGGCCAAAGAGTACTTTGGTGCTGCGGGCATGCTGGGCTACGTTGAAGGCGTGCAACGAAAAGAAATTCGGCAGGGTATTGCCTGTGTAAAACATCAGAATATGTCAGGATCTGACGTTGGCGATGATCACAAAGAATATTTCTCTGGCGAAGCAGCGCTAAAAGCGGGTGGTAAAGATAACACCATGAACCAATTTTAACGTTTATGCTATGTGGTCAGGTAACTGACAGTTGGGCAGCCTAGTGGCTGCCCTTTTTTTTACATAACCTCTTTTACAGCTCACTATGCTGTAAACATCTGGTAGTTTTAAATCAACCTAGGCTATAGTCTTAGTTTGTTTTAATGTTCAGCGCGTTGAATGTTAAACTTGCTTGTCAGATAAGAATTCAATAGGGATGCTATGAAGATGATATGGAATAAAAATGCATTGGCCGTTTTGGTTGCGACCACGCTGCTAACGGGTTGTTTTTCTGATGATGAAAACGCCGCCGCTGATGCTGGTGACGATATTACGGTCAAAGAGCGTCGTGCAATGCAATTGTCTACCGCCACTGCCACTGGTGAGGGCAATGTGAAGATTGCCTGGACGCAACTGTCTGGCCCACAGTTAATTATTACTGGCGGAAACACACTTACGCCGACAGTTATTGCGCAGTCCGTTGATGCCGACTCAGTTGCCCAGCTACGCATGATTGTAACTGACAGCAAAGGCCAGGTTGCTGAAGATACTATGAGCATAAACATCATTAATAACACTCTGCCAATATTGAGTGGTGATGTTGAGGCTATAGCGGAAAAAACCGAAGTTTCTCTGACAGCTCCGGTGACCGATGACGGTGAAATACGAGCTATTCGATGGCAACAAAGCGCAGGACCGCTGGTAGAGTTAAGTCGTGATGACACCATGACGGTTGACTTTGTTGCGCCTGCGGTGACAGAACTAACAGCACTAACGTTTAAGTTGTTAGTGCAGGATGATGATGCAGAAGTTGCTGAACTGGAGTTTAGCGTTGATGTAACGCCAACCCTGGTTAACGTAGCATTAGATGGGCAAATAACCGGCGCGGATTTTAGCGGAGGGCAGGCCATACTCAACGGCGCGGCAGCACCGGTTATCAGTACAGTTGATGAAAACGGCGGTTTTTCTTTTACGTTACAGCTGGATGATGATGCACTCGACACTGCGCTGTTAGCGATTGAAGTGACGTCAGCAACGGACAGCAGAGTTAAGTACAGTGCGTTACATTCCGGCTTTGCGGCACCGGTTGAGGTTTCGGCGCAAACAGCGGTAGCATCAGCTGCCAATAGTGCCGAAGATGACGGCAGTAATACTGTATCGGTAACTGCTGTATCAACGGCTTTATACTCCTTACTTGTTGCGGCCAACAATGGTGTAGTGCCTGCCAATATTGATGCATTAATGGTTGTTGAGAAGTCAATAGATGCTGATGAGCTGGCAGAAGCGGCGGCTGTAGTAAAAATTCTGACAGATAATCCAGATATTATGTTACCCGAAGGTAGCACAGACTTTGTTGCGTTATTGCTGGACATCAATGCCTATAATGCTTTTGCTAACCAGCTTGAAACCGATCGACCTGGCCTTATTGCTGCTACGGTGCTGGCAATTATTGCCGATCCAATACTGACACCACCGTTAACTGCAGAGACTGTAGCGCCATTATATTTTCAAACGTTTTCAGCCGCGCCCGGGTTTTTATCCCGCGGTGGAGAGCGCTGGCAATTTAACCCTGATGGTTCGGGTTCACATGCAGGTAGTTTTGGCGAAGCTGCATTTAACTGGCAATTACAGGATGGCAATATCGAGCTGCTTTATACCAGTCAATTTAAAGCCAACAGTTATCTGCTCTCTGTTGAAGTCGGCTCTGCTGGCTTGACGCAACAACAGGTTGATTGGTTAGTGGCCGACAATATTCAGCAAGTTGGTGTTACAGAGACAATAAATAATGCAGAGCTGACCAGAGTAACAACAGGGCAAGCTATTGATACGTTTCGTCAAGTCGGTGTAAAACAACTCAAAGTGGGGCCGATAACAACGACTCAGGGCGTTGTTGAATCCACTGCTCAGGCCGATTTTACCAGCAATATTTTAATGCGTAAGCAGCTTAACTCAACCTTGGCTTTTAATGTTGATAATATGGCAGGCACATGGGCATTAAACACGTACTATGCGGTTAGCTTGCCAAACCAGGGCGGGGATGTAGCCAATTTTTATCTTGATCCGTTAAGTTTTAATGTCAATGGCACAGGGCAAGGCGTTTCAACGGGAAGAAGCTTCACCTGGCAAATTAATGAAGACAAGCTGGCCTTAGCAATGTCGGATGGCAGCCATATCAGCATTGAAATTATGGACAAGTCTGGTAACGATTATCAGGTATTTACCAGCGTCTATGACGGTGCTGACAACCTTATTGCAGCACAAGCAGATTATGGTTTTAAAGCTTTGTTAAACGGGCAGGCTCAGCCGGCAAACTTAGGCAGCGTTTATTGGCAAACTATGATTAACTCCTGGAGCAAAGACAGCTGGGAAAATGGCCGTTTGTTGTTTTGCCAAGGCGATTCTCTTTGCGCAGCGCCTGCAGATACATACATACCAGTATTTGGCTGGCAGTTTACGACGGGGGGGACAGGCAATCAATATACTGCAGGTTACCCACTGAGTAGTGTGCCGCCAACCTTTGAAATAACCTCCAACCCGCTTAGCTGGCTAAAAACTAACCCTGTGTCAATGAATTTTACCTATGGTAGTAGTAAGCGTTTTTGGCAGCTACTTAAAGAAGAACAAGGCCTGCTTGGGCGCAGGCTGTATGTCAGAGAAGAGAATTTCAATGCGTCAACTGGAGCGCGCACTATCGGTGGCAGAATAAATATCTATGAAGAAATTCCGGTAAATTATTGGAATGAAACGGCACCGCAAAACGCAAATCAGGTTCCAGGGTCAGACGTCAGCGCGACTCAGCGAACAGTGATAGAACCAACTAAACAACGTGTTGTTACGTTTTAATCAAATAGCGGCCATGGATAAATTCCATGGCCGCTATTTGGATGCAGGCTTATCGATCGTTCTAATTAATAACGTTGCTTTACATAACTAACAACATCTTGATATTTTTCCTGAAGTAAGCGGATATACTCGTTAATTACCGCCCAGTCGCTTTCTTCAGCCGCTTTTTCCAGTTTTAACGACTGTTCAGATACGGCTATTGCCCCGATACTTTTTGCTACAGATTTAAATTGATGCGCAATGGCGCGAACACCGCTGCGCTCATGCGCAGAAGCATGTGCTGCTATATTTGCCAGTAAATCTGCGGCATGTTTAACGAAGTAGTTCAGATGTTCTTCATGTTTTGCTGAGTCATTACCAAGAAAATTGGCGATAGTGGTGAAACAAATTGGTGAACAGTTCTGGTTGTTTTCGCCATTCGCTGTGATGGCTTTTTTCTTGTCAATTGGCTGTGGCAGCCAGCGTGTCATCATCGTTTCCAGCGTAGCCAACTCAAGTGGTTTGGTGATGTAACCATCCATACCAATGCTTAGACATTTTTGCTCTTCACCTTTTAGCGCGTTAGCTGTTACCGCGACGATACGAGTAAACTCAGCACCTTCACTTAAATGTAAACTTTCTTTACGGATAGCGCTGGCAAGGTCATAGCCGCTCATGTTTGGCATATGTAAATCAGTCAAGATAAGTGGATAATGGAACTTACGCCATTTTTCCAGTGCTATGGCACCATCATCTGCTACTTCAACGGCATACCCTAGTGCATTAAGCTGATCAACAATCACACGCTGGTTCATCAGGTTGTCTTCTGCCAACAACACTAGTTGACGACTCTTGCGGGCTTGCTCAATAGAAGGAGCCGCCGCAACAATGGTTTTTTCACCTGGGTAAACCGGTTTAGGCTTGCGCTTTGCCGCAATGAGCACGGCATCATACAGGTGGCTGCGACAAATTGGCGAACTGTGTAAATAATAAACCCGGTCATTGCTGCGCTCAGATAGCTCAACCAGATTGGTTATTACCACAAACTGAACCTGACTCATTTGAGGCATTTGTTGCAGTTGATCTATTTCATTTGCCGAAATTTGCTCGTATGTGGCGTCCAACACCCAAACTGCAGCCTGCTTGGGCGGAAGAGGTTTTATTGCCTGCGCACGATTCAATAAGCCTTCAAAAGTGTTAACGACTTCGAAATCGGCATCGGCATAGTTGAAGTAGGTTGTTAAATGCGACTGATTGTGTGAGTCAGTAGTAAACAAACAAAGATGAATATCGCGCAGTAGTTCTTTGTCCAAATAGCGAATTTCATCTGAAGTACGCATTGGAATGCGCACGCTAAACTCAGTGCCTTTTTCAACTTCACTGGTAACGGTAATGTCACCATACATTAATGTGGCTAAGCGCTGACAGATAGATAAACCAAGCCCGGTACCGCCAAACTTACGGGTAATGGAGCCTTCAGCCTGATTAAACGGTTGAAAAACGTGGCTGATTTGACGTTGTGTCATGCCTTTGCCGTTATCGATAATGCTGAATTGGATTTGATTGAAATCCATATTACCTTCCAGCAGCTCAGCTTTTATAATAACCAACCCTGTTTTTTCAGGTGTTGTTTGCGTAAATTTAATCGCATTGCCTGCCAGGTTGTACAGAATTTGTCGTAACCGAACGGGATCACCTACCAAGCCATCTGGAATGCGGGGATCTACAAAGAGTTTTAAATCGATTTGGCGTTGGTAAGCCACTGAAACCAAAATACGACCGACTGCTTCAATGATTTCAACGAGCGACAGCGGTATGGTCTCAAGTTCAAGCTTACCTGCTTCAATCTTAGAAAAGTCGAGAATGTCATCGAGTATACGCAATAATGAAAAGGATGATTCGCGTACCGTGTCTGTCATGCGAAACTGTGAGGTAGAGAGTTGTGTTTTACGCAACAAATCTATGGTACCAATAATGCCGTTCATCGGCGTGCGAATTTCATGGCTCATCGTCGCCAGAAAGGTCGATTTTGCTTCATTGGCTTTTTCTGCAGTTAGCTTGGCCGTTTCAAGTGCATCTGTGCGCTCTTTAATGCGCGTTTCTACTTCTTGTTTTAAGTTTTTTATATTCTGTTCAGACGCTGCCAGTGCTTCCTGTGCTTGCTCTATCTTGCGAAACAGTTGGTTAATGTAGCCACCTAAGATGCCATAACTGTCTTTGCTATTACTGTCTACGCTGGCATCAAACTTAGTTTTGTCCAGCGCTTGCTGTGTGCCTTGCATTAACGGTTTGATGCGACGACTAAAGAAACCTGAAATGGCAGATGCAAAGATACCACTAAGGACGAGCCCAAAAATAAAGCTGATAGCAAAAACGGCGCCAGACGGCCATAGTGGCGCTATATCTTGCTGCTGTACGTAAATAAGTAATACGGATTGTTGCTCTGCCAAGGTAACCACCTGGTTCACAACCAGATAATTCTGTTGCTGTTCAGCAAGCATCTGCCACTGTGGCTGTGGTACGTAACCAACAACATTATTAGTATTAGCGATAAGTTCCGCATCATTATTGTCAGTTTGACGATACAGATACAAAGCTCGGCTGGTATCGCCGTGCCTTGCTTGCATTAAGACTTGTTCAGTCCCGCTTATATCGCCAACTAACATCAGTGGTGTTATTGCTCTGGCCACCAAATTTGCATCGGCACCAAGACGCTCAAGTTTGCTCTGCGTTAAGTTGGGATCAGGTTTATTCAATAGGGTGAATAGAGCTGCTTGCACTAACAACATAAGCAAAGACATTAGCGCTAGACGTTTAAATAGCGGTTTACTAAACGACGTGTTTTTCATTTTTTATCCAAATATGCTGCACTTCATGCAGACTTGGTATTTTGCGATGCATTTTAACAACTTTTAGCCGATTAGGTAGTCGTTATGTTTTATTCGTTCATTGCACGCAATTTAATCGCTAAACGTTGAGTATTTTACCGTATTGCTCAACTAATAAGCTAACGCACGTTAAGCATTAAAATATCTGTTGACTTAATATCGTAAAATCCGTTTAATACGACCCGCGGTGCCCAGATAGCTCAGTAGGTAGAGCAGCGGAATGATAATCAGTAGGTCATCCGTTCGACTCGGATAAGCGGCACCATTTACGTAGCACAGTTTTGCCCAGATAGCTCAGTCGGTAGAGCAGCGGATTGAAAATCCGCGTGTCCCTGGTTCGATTCCGGGTCTGGGCACCATTAGTTTTGGTGTGAAAGTTGTTGTAAAGTATCAAACTTTAACAGCTTTTTCCATTACGTAGTTTGATGATGAGTAGCTCAGTCGGTAGAGCAGCGGATTGAAAATCCGCGTGTCCCTGGTTCGATTCCGGGTCTGGGCACCATGTTTAAAGGCCAGTCTTATGACTGGCCTTTTTGCTTTACGGCAGCTCATGCATAAAAAGCGCAGAACTGAAATAGGCAAAACGCCACATCTTTGTTAAGCTCCGACAAAATAAAACAACAAGTAACACGGAGTTTTCGTAGATGAAACATGTGCTAAGTATCCTAACGCTCTCCTTATTGGCTGCCTGCGGCAGCGAACAAAAAACCGACAACGTCGTAGAACCCAATAGTGTAACCATGACTGAAGCCACAAAAAACGCATTAAGCTACCCACAAACTGCACAGGGCGACGTAGTAGATACCTATTTTACGCAAAGCATTGCTGACCCCTACCGTTGGCTGGAAGATGATCGCAGTAGTGAAACTGAGAGCTGGGTAAAAGCACAAAATAAAGTCACTTTTAGCTATCTTGAACAAATCCCTTATCGTGAGCAAATTAAGCAGAAACTTGCTAAATCATGGAATTATGAGAAGGTTTCAGCACCCTTCAAAGAGGGTAAGTATAGTTATTTTTACAAAAATGACGGTTTGCAAAATCAGTACGTATTGTACCGTGTATTAGAGGATGGTAGCAGTGAGGTGTTTTTAGATCCTAATACCTTTAGTACAGACGGTACTACGTCTTTAGCCGAAACCAGTTTTTCAAAAGACGGTTCAAAACTGGCTTATTCTATTTCAGAAGGCGGCAGTGACTGGCGCAAAATTATCGTGATTGACGTTGAGACCAAACAGCAGTTGGAAACAGCATTGGTCGATGTGAAATTTAGCGGTATTAACTGGTTTGGCAATGAAGGGTTCTATTACTCCAGTTATGATAAACCGGATGGCAGTGAATTATCAGCGAAAACAGATCAACATAAATTGTATTACCATAAACTGGGTACTGCACAAAAAGATGATCCGGTTATATTTGGTGGTACTGACGCAGAAAAACACCGTTATGTAGGCGCATCTGTCACGGAGGATGATCGTTACTTGCTTATTTCTGCAGCGGTTTCTACATCGGGTAATAAGCTGTTTTTAAAAGACCTAACCAAACCTGAAAGTGGCTTGGTTACTATTTTAGACCATACTGACTCAGACACTGATTTACTGGATAATGACGGTAGTAAGTTGTACTTGGTGACAAACCTTAACGCGGCAAACAAAAAAGTTGTAACGGTCGATGTTGCCCAACCGCAGCCGGAAAACTGGCAAGATCTTATCCCGCAAACTGACAATGTACTAAGCGTTTCAACCGGTGCCGGTTTTATCTTTGCTGAGTATATGGTGGATGCAATTTCTAAAATTCAACAATACGACTACAGCGGTAAACTGGTACGTGAAGTAAGTTTGCCCGGTATTGGCAGTGTTGGCGGTTTTAGCGGTAAAAAGCAAGACTCAACCCTGTACTATACATTTACCAATTACACCACGGCACAGACCATTTATGGCTTTGACCCCGCATCAGGTAGCTCGGACGTGTATCGTAAATCTGGCGCAGAGTTTGATAGCGAAAACTATGTCTCAGAACAAGTTTTTTACAGCTCTAAAGATGGTACTAAGGTACCGATGATCATCAGCTACAAAAAAGGCCTGAAACGTGATAGCTCCAACCCAACTATTTTATATGGCTATGGTGGTTTTAATGTTAGCTTGACGCCGGGATTTAGCATTCCTAATGCAGTTTGGTTAGACATGGGCGGCGTGTATGCAGTGCCAAATCTGCGCGGCGGTGGCGAATACGGCAAAGCGTGGCACAAAGCGGGCACTCAGTTACAGAAGCAAAATGTGTTTGATGACTTTATTGCCGCTGCTGAGTTTTTACAAAAAGAAGGCTACACCTCTAGCGCTAAATTGGCTATTCGCGGCGGTTCAAACGGTGGTTTGTTAGTGGGTGCCGTGATGACTCAACGGCCTGAACTGATGAAAGTTGCCTTACCTGCAGTTGGGGTAATGGATATGCTGCGCTATCATACATTTACCGCAGGGGCGGGTTGGGCTTATGACTACGGTACCAGTGAGCAAAGCCAAGAGATGTTTGACTACTTGCGTGGCTATTCACCAGTGCACAATGTCAAAGCTGGTGTCGCATACCCTGCTACGATGGTGACCACGGCAGATCACGATGACAGGGTTGTTCCTGCACACTCATTTAAGTTTGCGGCAGAGCTACAAGCGAAAGATGCGGGTGTAAACCCACAGCTAATCCGTATTGAAACCAACGCTGGACACGGTGCCGGTACACCTGTGTCTAAGCAGATAGAGCAAATGGCGGATATTTTTAGTTTTACCCTCTACAACATGGGTTATAAACAACTGCCATAAAACGTTTTTAGTTAAAAGAACCCGCCACTTTTGGCGGGTTCTTTTATTTCCCGATGCTATTAATTTACATCAATCTTGTAAAGCAAAGCGCTTCGTTTTACACTGCGTGCCCTTTTTAAAAAGTGTGCTGGTGTTATTGTTAAAACCGTATTGCTGCTTGCAGTCGGTTGCAATATAGCGTGACAAGCTAAACGCCTGGCTAACATTCAACGCAGGAGCGGGACAATGGCAAAAAAAGCAGTAATTCTGGTACTAGATAGCTTTGGCATTGGCTATGCTCCCGATGCCGACAAATTTGGCGATGTCGGCGCTAATACCTTTGCCAGTATTGCTAAAGTATTTCATGCAAAAAAAGGTCGCCAGCTAGCGTTGCCTAATTTGGCTAAACTGGGGCTGGTAAAAGCAGGCGCTGCGGCTTCTGGTGGCCAGCAAGCTGATATTGTTGATGCGACAACGGTTAATGGCGGTTATGGTTTTGCGAGGGAACTTAGCAGCGGTAAAGATACCCCTAGCGGGCACTGGGAAATGGCCGGTGTACCTGTGTTGTTTGACTGGGGCTATTTTCATGACAAAACCAACAGCTTCCCTGCCGATTTTCTCGATGAATTATGTCGCTTAACAGGCGTGCCCGGTATATTGGGCAACTGCCATGCTTCGGGCACCGACATTCTAGTTAAACTGGGTGACGAACATATCAAAACTGGAATGCCTATTTGTTATACCTCAGCTGACAGTGTGTTTCAGGTTGCGGCACATGAAGAGCACTTTGGTTTAGCGCGGTTGCTGGATTTTTGTTTGGTTGCCAGGCAGTTGCTAGACAAATATAACATTGGTCGAGTCATTGCCAGGCCATTTTTAGGTGATAACGCGGCAAACTATGCCCGCACGGGTAACCGTCGTGACTATTCTGTGCTGCCCCCTGCGGCTACAGTGTTGGATAAGCTTACGGCTGCAGGCGGCAAGGTAGTTAGTATTGGCAAAATTGCTGATATTTATGCGCATCAGGGTATCAGTGAAAGTATTAAGGCAACTGGTTTACCTGACTTAGTCGATCAAACACAGCAACAGATGGCAATCCAAGCAGACAATAGCTTAGTGTTTACTAACCTGGTCGATTTTGATCAAAACTTTGGTCACCGACGCGATCCTATTGGATATGGTGAAGCACTGGAGTATTTTGACCAGCGTTTACCAGCAATAATTGCAGCTTGTGAACCTGATACCTTATTAATACTTACCGCAGATCACGGTTGTGATCCAACCTGGCCAGGTACTGAACACACTCGGGAATATATTCCGGTGCTAGTGTATAAACCCGGCATACAAGACGTTGATTTAGGCGAACGTATGACGTTTGCTGATATAGGCCAGACTTTGGCCGACTATTTTGGGCTGGACGCTATGGCGCACGGCGATTCATTTTTAACCAACTTAAACTAAGAGACCATTATGGCCACTCCGCATATTAATGCGCCAGCAGGCGCCTTTGCTGAAACTGTTTTAATGCCAGGCGATCCGCTTAGGGCAAAACACATCGCAGAAACGTTTTTAACGGATGCAGTTTGCGTTAATACTGTACGCAACATGTTTGGTTACACGGGTACCTATAATGGTAAGCCGGTTAGCGTATTAGGTTCTGGCATGGGTATTCCATCGATGTCGCTTTATGCTACAGAGTTGGTAAAGTTTTACGGTGTGAAAAACATTATCCGTATTGGCTCCTGTGGTGGTTTGCCGCTGAGTGTAAACGTACGTGACGTGGTTATCGGTATGGGCGCCAGTACGGACTCTAACGTGAACCGCAACCGTCTGGCCGGTATGGATTTTGCTGCTATGGCCAGCTTTTCGTTATTAGAGAAAGCCGTTGCAGCGGCGCGAGCGAAAAATATTGACGTTAAAGTGGGCAATGTTTTTACCTCTGATTTGTTTTATAACCCAAGTGAAACCTTGTTCGATACGCTGGAAAAATACGGTGTATTAGCCGTTGAAATGGAAGCTGCCGGGTTATATGGTGTAGCGGCAGAGTACGGCATTAATGCCTTAGCTATTTTTACAGTGAGCGATCATATCCGCACTGGAGAAGCGTTAAGCGCAGAGTTACGTCAAACCAGTTTCAATGAAATGGTGGAAGTGGCATTAGGCTGCTTATAATTTTTCTTATCTGATTTTGCAGGATAACGCTATGTCATTATCAACCAACAAAATGTTCTATGTATCATGGGAAGCCTTTCACCGTGCTACTAAAGAGTTGGCGCATCAGTTGCTGGACAAGAAATACGACGCTATTGTGGCAGTTAGCCGCGGCGGCTTGGTGCCTGCTGCTATTTTGGCGCGCGAGTTAAACATTCGTGTGGTAGACAGTATTTGTGTTGCCAGCTACGAGCATGACAAACAGGGCAGCCTTAGTGTGTTAAAAGATGCCAGTTTACAAGATTCGACAAGTCTGCTTATTGTGGACGATCTGGTGGATACCGGCGAAACAGCAAAAGCCTTGCGTGAGCACTTCCCTAAAGCGTGTTTTGTTACCGTGTATGCCAAACCACAGGGTAAACCCTTGGTTGACCATTACGTAACCGATATTGAGCAAGACACCTGGATCCAGTTGCCATGGGATATGGAGCTAGCCTACAGCGCCCCGCTGGCGGAAAAATAACAGCATTAACGGGCCCGCTTTTGCGGGCTTTGTTTTGAAGGACGAATGATGAGTAAACATCAAATAATATTGGATCTACCAGCTTGGGTTGATGAGCTGGTCGATTGGCAGAAAGTGTATCAAAACGATGACGATAAAATGGCGCTGGCCGTTGAGCTGTCTAAACAAAATGTGCTGCGTGGCACCGGTGGGCCCTTTGGTAGCGCGATTTTTGATATAAGCAGTGGCAAACTAGTCAGTGTTGGTGTTAACCGCGTGATGCCGCTACATAACTCTACTGCCCATGGCGAAATGATGGCGATTATGTTGGCCGAGCATAATATTCAAAGTTTCAGCCTGTCCGCTGATGGCGTAAAACGCGAACTGTTTACCTCGTGTGAGCCGTGCGCTATGTGTTTAGGTGGCACTTTATGGAGTGGCGTTAAGCGTTTAGTATGCGCCGCTACAGCCGATGATGCGAGGGCAATTGGCTTTGATGAAGGGCCGGTTTACGACAGCAGCTATGAGTATTTAAAAAATGCTGGCGTTGAAGTCGTCAGACTGGTGCAGCGTGATGCCGCCAATGCGGTATTGCAACATTATGTCAGTGATGGCGGTACCATTTACAACGGTTAAGGCCGATCAGTGAAAGCTGTATCAAGGCTTCTGATACAGCTTTTTCGCCACAAACAACTCTTCTACTTTTTGCCGCGCCCAAGGCGTTTTGCGCAAGAATTTCAGGCTGCTTTTTACCGAAGGATCACTTTTAAAACAGTTGATATCAATTTGTTTGGCTAAGCCTGGCCAACCAAGATGATCAACCAGTGCGGTAACAATTTGTTCCAGCGTAACGCCATGCAGCGGGTTATTCGCTTGTGACATAAAAACTCCTTCAACGGGCAGACAAAAAAATAGCCACTCTTGGTGGCTATTCTATCAGAGCAAGCGCTTATAAACGCTCTAATACTGCAGCGGTAAAGTCTGTTGTGCCAAAGCTACCGCCTAAATCGCGAGTGGTGCGATCGCCGGTGGCAATAACGTCAGCCAGAGCTGAACGGATTTTCTCTGCTTTATCCTGCATACCTAAGTATTCCAGCATCTGGATTGACGCCAGGATAACTGAACTTGGGTTAGCCAGGTTTTTACCGGCAATATCCGGTGCGCTGCCATGAACTGCTTCAAAAATAGCACAGTCAGTACCAATATTTGCACCCGGTGCCATACCTAAACCGCCGACTAAACCAGCACATAAATCTGACAGAATATCGCCAAACAAGTTTGTAGTAACAATAACGTCAAACTGCTGTGGGTTCATTACCAGTTGCATACAGGCGTTATCAACAATCATTTCCTGTGCTTCAATATCAGGGTAGCGTGTTGCGACTTCGCGTGCAGTTTTCAAAAATAAACCTGAGGTTGATTTCAGAATATTGGCTTTATGTACAATAGTCACTTTCTTACGTTTTTCGCGCCGAGCGGTTTCAAAGGCGAATACTGCGATGCGCTCTGCGCCATCGCGCGTCACAATACTGGTGGCTTCTGCTACCATTCCATCAGCTGAAACCACCTGACCATGTCCTGAGTACATGCCTTCGGTATTTTCGCGGATGGTAATAATATCAATGTTCTCATAGCGGGCTTTAGTGCCTTTAAAGGAGATCACTGGGCGTACGTTAGAGTACAGGTTAAATTTCTTACGCAGTGTCACGTTAATTGACGTGAAGCCTTCGCCCACAGGGGTCGTTAATGGGCCTTTTAATGTGATTTTATTACGTGCAATAGCGTCTAATGTGGCTTGTGGTAATAATTCACCGGTTTTTTCCAGTGCTGTTAAGCCAGCATCAACGTATTCGTAGTCAAATTCGCAGCCAACTTTTTCAAGTACCTCAATGGCGGCTTCAACAATACTTGGGCCTATGCCATCGCCTTTAATGACAGTAATAATTTGCTTGCTCATGGGGATCCTTAGCTGTCGTATATTTTTTTGGAAAGAGGGCCTCTGGCGGGCCTGAAAACGGCGCAGAATATAGCATTTTTCGGCGGATTACGCCAGTTTGGTGCAAGTTTACGCCAGTTATCTGCGTTATACCCTATATAACGCTGGTGAATGGTGTAATAAAACTACAATGTAAGTGCAAGCGGAAAATAGCATTGGCTGTCAGTGGCCAGCTGCATTAGCCAGTTTGCCGGGCTGCCAGTATCCGATATATTTTTTTGCTTGGCGTGTTGCAAGCAACGTATTAGTGGTTGGGCGTTGAGGTTTGCAAACAGCACCAGATTGCTATGCCAGGCCAGTTGTAGCGTCAGCACGTTGATATCTCCGGCGGTGGGTATATTCTGTTGCAGGCTTTGTAGCCATAAGCGCACAGGTTCAATCCACTCGTTAAGATGGTAGTGGTCTAATAATGCCAATAAAAAAGACAACGTTGATGAATTATTGTAGCAGCTAAAGTCCAACGCTGGTCGCACGCCTTGAGTACAGCGTTGCAGTAAACCGTTGTTGTAACTATGGGGTTCAAGCCATAGCGGTGCACATAAGCATAGCGCCAACGCCCGGCTGCGAGCGCGTCCTGGCAGTAATTTATTAATGGTATGGCCCAAACAGGCGCTGAATTGGTGTAACAAAGCATGCTTAGGATGATGCAACTGCGCCATGCTAGAGTGTAATTCTGACTCGGCTAATACATAAGGTACCTGTTCGCTACCTATTAAATTTAATGCAAGGCGAATGTCATGAATCTGTTGTTGTTGCCGGTTTAGCTGGCTGGCCAAAGCCAGAAGGGAGGCTGCAAACTCACTAGACTGACTTAAATATTCTACTAATTGACCCGTGTTAGCTTGATATAACTGCCTAAACCTGGAGTTGGTGATTAAGTCGCTTCTGTCTGTGTTTACTGACAGCGGTGTTTGGCTATGGCAAAACATCGTCAGTATGTGTCGTAGCAAGCTAATCTCGTACTCACTTTTAGTCTGACTAATTCGCTGGCCGATATGCTGAAGCAGTAAAGAAGGAAGAAGATTGGGCCTGGTCAGATATTCCACTTCAGTCAGTAACAGGCTAAGTGGTTGTTGCCATGGCGCAATATTGCGCTCCGTAGGATAGCAACCAGCCAGAACACGGTGTAAAGCAGTACTATTATTTGCACCTTGTAATAGCCGTGCAGCAGCTAACGCAGGGTAGCGTTGTAGTTTCGGCCATTGTCGTACTTGCGGCATTGTTGTTGCCAGTACACTGCAAAATCCTGCTTGAAGCACGAGTTGAATACTGTCATCAGGCCAACGGTAATGCTGACAAAGTAGCAACAGCAATTCTAGTTGCAATACTGTGCTGGGTAACGGTATCGGCTGCTGCCAAAGGGTTACGCTTGCAGCAGGCAATGCCAAACGTTGTGCGCTAAGTTGATGGCTCAGGCTAATAAGTTTAACGGTGTCGTCATTTGATGCCAGCGTCGCAGAGCCTCGTTCTAATGCGCTGAGGTAGTGCTGCCAGGCAGGATCATTAATTGGCATTGGCTGCAATAGTCTGGTATTGAGACACGGCAGCATCTCCAATAGCAATTAGTTGGCGATTTTTAAACAGTAACGCTGTGCACTCATCGGCAGTGGTGATGCCATCTACGGCATTACGATGCGTGCGATAATATAAAACCTGGAAGGTAAAGCCACTTTTGAGCAGTGCCATCGTGATATCTGGACTACCCAGACGTTCCAGCACCTGCAGTTGAGAAATATTATCCTGCAGTTGATAGTGACTGATAATTTTATGATTAAATACTTGCCTGTCCACCCAGCTCATTTGCTCAACATCATCCTGATACCAGAACAACACCGCCATAGTGAGTAGTACATAAATCACCAGACCACAGCCAAACAGGGTCATTTTGCTGATACGAAATTTTGCCATAGTAGGTTGCACTCTGGACATGATTAGCATTCGTCAACCAGACCAACGCGCATATCCTGAAGATTTAAGCCAAGTTGCACGTCAGTTCTAAGCGTGAGAATTTGCATAAAAATTTTGATTTGCTCTTTGTGCTGCAGGATTTTTTCACGCAGCTTTTTATGGCAGTCTGGATGTTCCAGCGCTTCGGTAAGCGTTGCTCCTAGCGCTAACAAGTCATGAGCGCCTTTGGGGCCAATACCATGCACGCCTGGCACATTATTGGTGTTATCACCAACCAGGCTCCAGTAACGCACCAGCTGTGCTGTACCCACACCAAATTTTTCTTGTACGCTTTGTTCTGAATGAAACTGTCGGGTAAAGGCATCATAAATTTGAATGTTTGCAGCTAACAATGGTAAGAAACCTTTGTCTGTAGATATTATCGTTACCTGCTGATCATGCTGAGCAAGTTTAACGGCAATTGAAGCGATAATATCGTCAGCTTCGTATTCTTCCTGTAACAGGCTACTAAAACCCAGCTTATTCATGCTTAACCGTAATGCCCCCAGAGCATCAGATAATAAGCTTGGCATCGGTTTGCGGTTGGCTTTGTACTCTGGATACAGTTGTTTGCGCCACGCACTACCTCGGCCATCAAATACCAGCAAAGCATGGCTAGGCTTTAATTCATGGGTGAGGCGGGTTAAAGCCTGCTGCAGCATTTGTTCAGTATTTCGTACAATTTGGAGTTTAGTACTTTCTGCTACGTCATCAGCCATAGGGAGATGGGGACGCTCTTGCACGGCGTATAAGCGTCGAATTAAATTCAACGCGTCAATGAGTAACAGATGGGCCATTTAACGAACAACCTTGTAACAGGGTTCATATTTACTACCGGGCAATTTCATCCGGCCTTGCTCGACAAAGGCGTTTAATAACGTATCCATCATTTGCATCAGTTTGGGTTCACCGCTTAATTGAAATGGACCATGTTGACGGATGGCTTTAATGCCCTCATCTTTCACATTGCCTGCAACGATACCAGAAAATGCACGGCGCAAATTAGCCGCGAGTGTGGCGCTGTCCTGATCAAGGTGCAAGTCCAGTGCGGCCATATTCTGGTGATTCGGGACAAAAGGCTGTTGGAATCCGGATTCAATTTGTAGCGTCCAGTTGAAATGATAAGCATCACCAACAGATTTACGGTAATGTCTGACCTCTGCTGCACCCAGTTTTAGTTTACGTGCAACGGCTGCGGCATCGTCAATAATTATATCAATCAGCGCGAGCGCGCGTTTGCCAAGCGTTTGCTCGATAAAGCTGGCAATTTCATTAAAATAGGCCTCGCTTTGCTTGGGGCCAGTTAGAATGATGGGCAAGGTCTGTTGCTGGTTATCTTTATGCAACATGATGCCTAGTAAATACAGTAATTCTTCCGCTGTACCTGCACCCCCCGGGAAAACGATGATTCCGTGAGCAACGCGAACAAAGGCTTCCAGTCGCTTTTCAATATCGGGCAGGATGACCAGCTCGTTAACAATAGGATTCGGTGGCTCAGCTGCAATAATACCGGGCTCCGTTAGGCCAAGATACCGGCCGCTACTACGGCGTTGTTTATTGTGGCCAATAGTGGCACCTTTCATAGGGCCTTTCATCGCTCCCGGGCCACAGCCAGTACAAATGTCCATGCCTCGAAGGCCTAATTCATAGCCAACTTCTTTAGTATATTTATACTCGCCTTCATTGATTGAGTGTCCTCCCCAGCAGACGATCATATTTGGCTCATTGCTTGCGTCAATCACCCGGGCGTTGCGCAAAATATCAAATACAGTGTGCGTAATATGATCACTATTACTAAGATCTAACCAGCTTTTGTGGCTTAGTAATCGGCTGTGATAAAACAAAATATCCCTTAGTACGGCGAACAGGTGTTCATGAATACCTTTAATAATTTGGCCGTCAACAAATGCGCTT
Organism: Rheinheimera baltica DSM 14885; assembly: GCF_000425345.1. GTDB lineage: Bacteria > Pseudomonadota > Gammaproteobacteria > Enterobacterales > Alteromonadaceae > Alishewanella > Alishewanella baltica. The sequence goes on from NZ_AUDG01000003.1 coordinate 138,823, forward strand.
TGCGGTGGATTAAATAACTCAATTTTTATTCCACGTTCACGGCTTATTAAGTTGACTGCAAAGTCTTGATATTGCTCATAAATTTCAGCGGAGCTGTCAGTGTGGCTACCAACGTTTAGCACCGCGAGACAGCAGTTTCGAAACAGCTTGAAGGCTTCTTGTTGGGTGTTTTGTTTTAAATGATCAACTTCGAGTTGTGACAATAAATCCATAGACCCTAGTGGGTTTAGCTGCACATGCATATGTGCTCCTTAAAATAAATGAGAAGGCAGGCTACTTTAAAATGACTTTATCCCGTCCGGCTTTTTTGGCCTCATAAAGGGCTTCATCTGCCCGGTCAAAAGCACTGCGATTAGTATCTTTAATATCAAATTGCGTTCCACCAAATGAAATGGTAATAGGCACACTAACGTTTTTGAATTTAAACGGAATTTTGCCTATTTTTTCTCTTAGCGCATTTAGGGGCTCAGTTAGTTCGCTGAGTGAGGTTTCTGGAAAAAGGATAATAAATTCTTCACCACCATATCGGGCAATAAAGTCAGTTTCACGTAAACTATTCTTCAGGGTTTTGGCGATCACTTTTAGAGTTTTATCACCGGCGCTATGGCCATAACTATCATTGATATTTTTGAAATGATCAACGTCGCCTAACACAACACAAAGTGGTTTTTTGTAACGCTGCCAGCGCTTGATTTCTAGTTGATAACGTTCATCAAAGGCTGCACGGTTAGGAATTTCAGTAAGGGCATCTTGTAAACTTCGGAAGTTTTGATCTGAAATCCGTTTCTTAAAGGTGCTGGCTTCAGTTTCTAATTGGTTAAGACGACGTTCCATATCACCGAGTGTTGCCAACAAGCTTTGACGTTCCTGTTGTTCCAGCAACTCTTTTTCCCGCAAAGAGCCGGTAATAGCGGATAATTTATCTCCAACCAAGGCTTTTAGTTGTTCTAACGAGGTGGCTTTTTCGCTCGCTTCACTCAAGTGTTCAATTTGCTGCTCAATCTGTTGATTAAGCACCTGCATCTTCTGTTTTAATTCAGATGATGTCGTTAACGACGACACGACTGATTGCTGTACCGACGACAATGCATCGTTTAGCTTTAGTAGAAATTGCTCTGCTGACTGTCGTTCACTATTTATGCTATTGATAATAATACTGATGGTTTTTAAACAGGCTTCAAGCAAAGCGTCTATTGGCAACTTGTCCAACAAGCTTAAGCGGATATTATCCATCTCTACTGCACTGTCTTCGGCAAAGGCTAACTCACTGATTAAATTAGTCAATTTAACACTTATTTGCCGGCAAATATGGCCATAGCGATCGTCGTCAGTGTTTTCAGATGCCAGCAACTGCTTTGCCTGCAGCGCGTGCTGGTAAAGTGTTGTCAGGTCTGTTAAGTGGGGTAAAAATGCATGTACCGTGGCCGACGGCGCTTCTACTTTGCCTAATAATTCACGTAGTGAGCGTCTTAGCTGATCAGGTAAGCCTTTTTGTTGTTGCAGAAGTTTACCGGCTTGTGTCAGCCCTTTTTGAACGCGCTGCATTTCTAAATGCTGCTTCGTTTCGAGCTGTTTAAGGCTCTCACTAGTGCCTTCAATAAACGGCAGTAGTTTTTCTAAATCTGTGCCACGGCTCAGTTCGGTTCGCAGTTTGGCCAACCTATTGTCCAGCTCAACATCAACTCCCTTGCACACCAGCGACAATCTGGAAACAAACAACGCCAGAATTTTAAACTGTGCTTCGTAGGTATCTTCCAGTGCTTTGCGAGCCCGAAGTGCATTAGTTAGTTGTTGTTTAGTGTCATTCTGCAAAGGCATCACCTGCTTAGCAATGTTTAAATGCATGTTTAAACTAAGTATATCGACTATCGCTGTAAATGCGATCTCTGATTAGACGTAAATGCGCAAAATGTGTAAAAAAGCGGGCAATAAGGCCCGCTGAGGTAAGGAATGATTCTTTTTCTGATTTACTTCTTACACAAATAGTAAGGTAACCAAGATTGTTCTTCTGTAGAGGTAAGATATTGCATGCATTGCACTCCTGTGTTGGAACTGCTGCCCGACAGTCCATCTACCGAGCGCTGCATATTTAACCAGAAAAGCGCATTTTTTGAAAGTTAGATTGTACTATTTCAGTTTAACTTTCATTTTTATCCAGTCTGCAAGGTATAGCTAAAAAATTAAAATCAATTTTTTCAATAGCTTGAGTTTTTATTTGTCATTTAATTTTTGTAATCCAACTCGTAATGTTACAGCTTATTGACGACTTAAGCGGATAGCCGGTGGGGTATAGGGTTCACTGCTGCGGTAGGGGTTTATATCTAAGCCACCACGACGAGTGTAACGGGCATATACCGCCAGAAAGCTGGGCTGGCAATGTGCCCAGATGTCAGAAAATATACGCTCGACACATTGTTCATGGAATTCGTTATGGCTACGAAAACTAATTAGATAACGTAGTAATGCGGCATGATCTAATGCGGTACCACGGTAATGAATATAAATACTCGCCCAGTCAGGCTGAGAGGTTATTAAACAATTAGATTTGAGCAAATGCGAATGGAGTTTTTCTTCTACAATATCAGCATCTGGCTGCGTTTTGAGCAAACTGGCATCGTACTGATAGTGAGCAATCTCAATATCAAGATCGTCTATACAGTGTCCGGGTATCCAGGTTGGTTGAAACGCCATAATTTCGTTAACGTTATGCAGACTTACTTTTACAGGCTTACCAGCACAAGCCGACAAGTCACGCTGTAAATGCTGATAAACCTGGCCTAAATCAGCAAAGCGGCTTTGATTGAAGCTATTTAAATACAGCTTAAAAGATTTAGATTCTATTAAGTTAGCTGAATCATACGGGACGGTAAAAGTGGCAAGTGCAACAACCGGCTTACCTTTAGCATTTAACCAAGACAGTTCGTAACCATGCCATATATCCTGCCCAACAAAAGGCAAAGCGCCAGCGTCTAAGCCAATATCATTGCGGCCTAAACTTCGCGGCACGGCCTGCAACAGGCTGGCATCATACTTGTCGGCATAGGCGGTTATTTTACCCAGGCTTAACCCGGTTAGAATGTCTGATTGGCTGCTGCTCATGTCGGTTACTGTCATCACGGCGAGGTTAACGTTACAATGGCGTCAGTTTATCATAAATATCGACGGAAAATCGCGTGACTCTGGCAAGCAATTACACACAGTTTGTGCAACAGGCCATTCAGTGGCATCAACAACAACAGCAATTGTTAATTACCTGGGCTGATGCGGCCAGTCCATCGCCTTGTCAGCAAGGTGATATTGTTGATAACCAAGTTACTTGGCAGCCAGTGCTGCAACAACCGTTAGCTGACTTTTCCAATGTTGAACAGGCTCTGGAACTGACACTGCACGCGGATATTAAAGCGTTTTATAGTTTGTATTATGGTGCAGGTTTAGCGGCGGAGCATAAAAGAGGCAAATTGGCGTTGCTAATGGTGTGGAATAGTGATGATGTGAAACGCTTGCAGGAGAACATCATTGGTCATATTTTGATGAAGCGGCGGTTGAAGCAACGCGAAACAGTGTTTTTTGCCACTACGGAAGATGATGATATTTTACTGTCTGTGTTAAACAGTACCGGCGAAGTATTTTTGGAGTATGTCGGGCAGGAAGTGACGGAAAAATTAGCCGATGATCTGGCAACGTTTATTCAGGACATTACCCCATGCAACTATGATGGGCTCTGACAATCCCAGGCAATGTTACTAACCAAGCGACAGTTATCGCATTTAAAGTCAAAAAGATCATGTAGCGGTTGTGGTAGCCGCCAGTTGTTGCCGCATCCCGGGCACGTTTTGCCTGGCTCATGCGCACAGTTAGTGCTACTGCCGCTGTAGAGTGCATAGTAAACCCTGGTGTTATTGTCTCTTTCTAATTGCGACGCCAGTTTCCGGCCCTGCCGGTTAAGTTGGCTATGTAGTAGCTGCAGACTGCGCTCGGCTCCTTTTCGTAACACCCGTGTTTCTTGCATTTGGATCTCGTCCAATGCTTGAAATTGCAGTTGCCAACGGATGAGCGCTTCATGATCCAGACCATGAGGAATAAGCTTATACAAGGGGATCGGCGCGAAATGTTCAGCACAACGAACGGCTGAGCAAGTATCGTTAAAGCGGCTATACAGAATGTAATTGTCCGCGTGTTCACAAGGGTCGGTATGCTGAGACATAACATCCATACCCAGCAGCTGTAATTGCGGATAGGCTAAACCGGCTGTTGCCAGCTGCTGTAACGCGTATAATCCTGGTGTGCTGTGGTGTTTATGCAGTAACGCTTGCTCTTCAGGTATTACGATACGACTACTAAAAACATCTTGCTGCCAGGCCGTTGGGAATTCGCGACCTAGCACCTGGCCGCTAAAAATTAGTTTTTCAATATAGCCGCGGATTGCTATTTCAGCGCGGGTGAAATCAGTATCAGCAATTACCTTAAATTGAAGCTCGGCTAGATACATGTTCAGTTATCCAGCTTACTAAGTAATTTATCCAGTTTTGCTTCAATGCGTGCCAGAGTCGCCGCCAGATCATCAGTGACTTCTTCAGTAACGGGAGTTGGGGGTGTAACACGGTTAATCTCTGACGCAAAAACAGGGTTACTGCGCCAGTGTTGGTAAGCAGCAAACAGTTGTTGCGGGGCTAACTGCCCCGCTAAACGAGCTCTAAATAGTGCCAGGCTAGGTGTTTTACCTTCTTGCTGTAACTGAGCCGCGACTTGTTGCATCAGTTGTATAGTATCTGACATCACTTATGCCTGTTTGACTAACAATTGGTGAAATTTACCATTGTTTGTTCTTTAAGGATAGTAAGTTTATTTTAAGTTGCTGTTTTTAAACATTTAAATTTCTGGCATAGGCTTTGCAAATTTCATTGTAGGCCTTGAAGCCAAATGTAATGTATAAACAACACAGGAAAATCATTATGTTAGGAAAAATTTTTGTTGCAGCCGCATTGGCAGTAACCTTATCTGGATGTGTCGTAGCGGTTGGCGGAGATCATGATTTTGACGATGACAGTAGTTGGAAAAAAACACAGCGCTATAACCAGGAGCAAGTGAATAAGTTAGTATTGGAAATGTCAGCCGAAGATATCCGTACATTAATGGGTAAACCAGATTTCAGTGAGTCATTTAATAAAGACGGTGAGACAGTACAAGTGTTGTTTTATCGTACACATCACGATAAAAGCGATGGTAAAACCACGAAAGAAGAATGCACACCGCTTATTTTCAAGCAAAATAAACTGGTTGGCTGGGGCGATAAAGCTTATCAATATCTGTAAACGCTGTTTTGACTATCCTGCTGCTTAGTGCAGCAGGATATTAAGCTCATCAATAACCTCACTCCAGTCAGCATCTTGTTTGAGTGACTCACGTATAAAAACCGCCTGTGCTGTCGACCAAAACGGTGCGTCTTGAATTGACAGGTTGGACGCCAGTTTATGCTGTCTAATAAATGTATGTATGGCTTGATCCGAACTCTCTAAGCCCAACTGAGTAAACAATGTTTGCAATGTGTGTGCTGAGGTGTCCATAACAATTCCTTGGTGGAGAGATGTACGTTAAGCATAGTCAGTTTTGCAAAATCTTGCGTTGAAGTGCTGCTTGGCAATTATTAACCGTACTGCTATGGTGGTTAAAAAGAAAACAATAACGCAGGGGAAAATATGATAACTGAGCAAAGCACCGTTGAATTGGAGCGGCTTAAAGCCGTGTTGCTAAGTGCTGATGAGTTAAAACTGGCAGCATCAATTTTGTATCAGTCTTATCATGATGATCCGCTGTTTATGGAAATTTTTCGCGCTGAAAAGCCCGATTATGAGCAACGGTTGCGTGCAGCCATTCGGGAAGAACTTAATACATTTTGGCAAGCCCAGCAGCCCATGGTGGGTTTGTTTCTCGGCGAACAACTTTATGGTGTAGCCTGTGTTATCGAGCCAGACTCCGGTATAGGCGCCGGTCGTCTGTGGCACTGGCGGTTAAAGATGCTGCTAACTGCTGGTTATGTATCAACAAAGCAGTTATTAGATAAAGAGCAAAAAATTCATGCCGCTATGCCAGCTGAGCGGTATCACATGTTAGCGTTTATTGCCGTATTACCTAAACAGCAACATTTGGGGTTGGGGCACTATCTGATTCACGCTGTTGACTCTATCGTTGACAAAGACCAAAGTTCTGCGGGTATTGGGGTGTTTGTCACATTAGACAAATATCGGGCATTTTTTGCCGATGATAAGTATCAGGTCGTGAGTGAGTTAGCGTTTAATACCGTTAAAGGCAGCTTAATGTTTCGGCCTAGACAACAACTTTCAAAGTAAGTGTACATGAAGACATTTCGTCGTTTTAGCGAGTTTTATCCGTATTATTTAACTGAACACCGCCACCCTGTATGTCGTGCTATGCATTACATCGGCAGCAGTTTGGTGATCATAGTATTGTTATACGTTCTGTTAAGCCAGCAATGGCAATGGTTATGGCTGCTGCCGGTAATCGGTTATGGTTTTGCCTGGTTAGGGCATTTGTTATTTGAACATAATAAACCCGCTACCTTTAGCTATCCATTTTACAGTTTGGCTGCAGATTGGGTAATGCTTAAAGACTTTTTAACCGGGCAGCTAAAACATAAGCTGCCGGTTGAGACAAAAGTCCCTAATTAATTCGGTATGCCGGTAAATTAAACGCCGCCAGACGCATACCGTTTAATTGTAATTCTGCCTGATAACGGCTTTCACCATCACCGCTAAAATCAACCTGATAAATGGTGATAAAACGCAACTTGCCGTTTATTTTTTTTAGGCTGTGGCCGTTGCGCCCACAATCAAGCATTTGTAGCTGCTGCTGCTGACATAGCTGGCTAGCAACCACAATAGCGCGTTCGTCTTGCTTGCGTTGTAACCAGAACATATAACAAATGGTGCTGATAACCAGCAGTAGTAATACTGACCCCATGGGTTCCTCCTGAAACTATTGACTGATCATGCTGCTAGTTTGGCTAATTTACAAGGGCTGGCTGCAAGGTTAGCTTGTGGTAAACTGGCAAGCATCAAATGAGGTGGTTATGTCAGACGAAGTTAAAGGGTTGTTGTCCGAGCTGGAAGCTGAACTTAAGCAGCAGGAATTATGGTGTTTGCAACCCGCCAATCCCGTTGCCTTGGCAAGCACTATGCCGTTTTGCTGTGACACCATGCCCTTAGAGCAATGGCTGCAGTTTATTTTTATACCGCGTATTCAGGCATTGCTCGACGGCAACCATGGCTTACCTAATAAAATCAGTATATTGCCGATGGCAGAAGAAGTATTTAAACAGCAGGGAGAGGTTTTAGCACCGCTGTTGGCAATTATTTCACGCATAGATACAACCCTGTCGGATGATGTATGAGTTCAGCTGAGCCTTTTGTATTAAACGCGCCGCTAACTATCTTGTATCAAGACGATTTTATTGTTGCGATAGATAAGCCCAGCGGTATGCTGGTTCACCGCTCGTTTTTAGATAAACATGAAACTGTCTTTGTGATGCAGACACTGCGCGATCAAATTGGCCAACATGTTTTCCCTGTGCATCGTTTAGACCGTCCTACGTCTGGCGTTTTGTTGTTTGCGCTTTCAAGTGATGTCGCACGATTACTGGGTGAGCAGCATGAGCAAAAGTTATGGCGTAAAAACTATCTTGCTGTTGCACGAGGTTTTTTGCCTTATGCGGGAGAGTTGAATTATGCCCTCAAAGAAGAGTTGGACAAAATTGCCGATAAATTCAGCCGTGATGATAAAGCCCCGCAAGAAGCCATTACGCGCTATAAACCATTGCAATACGTTGAGCTACCTATCCCGGTGAGTAAATACCCTGCAGCGCGTTATTCGTTAGTGGCTATGCAGCCTATAACCGGCCGAAAACACCAGCTTCGCAGGCATTTGGCGCACTTGCGTCATCCTATCGTTGGCGATACTAGCCATGGTGATGGTAAGCACAATGCGTTGTTTAAACAGCACTTTGATTGCCGGCGTTTGTTATTAATTGCCAAGCAGTTACAGTTGCCACACCCCGTAAGTGGTGAAACTTTATGCCTAAGTGCAGGTCTTAACGAGCTTGAGCCGCTGTTTGCCCAGTTTGGTTGGCCGGTAGACGAGCACTATTACCAACAACAATTTGAAGAATTTTTTGCGGAGGATAAATGGCAAAAATAGCAGTAATCGTAGGGACGGTATACGGCGCAGCACAGTATGTTGCGGAAGAGGCAAAAGCATTACTCGCTGGCTTGGACCATGAGGTTAATTTGTTTGAAGAAGCTAAACTGGATGAGGTATTAGCGTTTCAAGCCGATATCTGGCTGGTGATTACGTCTACCACTGGGCAGGGCGATATTCCAGATAATGTTTTCCCTTTCTTTCTTGATGTACAAAATCGCTTCCCGCTGTTAACCGGTAAACACTTTGCCGTTATTGCACTTGGCGACAGCAGTTACGATACTTTTTGTGGTGCTGGCGAGCAGTTTCGCCAGCTGTTAACTGAAATACAAGGCACAGAACTTGCGCCCATGTTACGTATTGATGCGGGAGAGACCTTAGAGCCTGAAACAATAGCGCTGCCCTGGCTACAGCAGCTGTTTTCTTCTTAACAATACTTATCCAGTTTGTTATAGGCTTTTGCGCCCGGCGCTGTTAGTGCCGGGTCGTTTTTTTCGGCCAGTTTGTCTACCCACATTGCGGTAGCACCACAAACCGCAATCGGCATAACAAATAAATTAAATAGTGGGATCATGCAGCCAATGTTTACCGTTATGCCAAAAGCAAAGCTATTGCCAGGTTGGCTGCGCAACTGCTGGCGCATAGTATGAAATGGAATTTTATGGTTATCGTATGGGTAGTCGCAGTACTGAATAGCGACTAACCAGCTGGTAAATAAAAACCATAAAATTGGCCCTACCACCGGCAAGAATAAAAAAATCACAAACAAAATTATTGCGCGCGGCAGGGCATAAATAAATTTTTGCCATTCCCGGCCTAGCATGCGGGGTACGTCGTGCATAAAAGCAGCAAAGCTTACATTCGGCAAGGTTTTTCCGGTTAAGTGAGCTTCAACTTTTTCACTGAGCAAACCGTTAAACGGCGCGGCGATAAAGTTTGCTATTATAGTAAAGGTATAGGCTAGGCCTATCACCAACGTCATTACCCCAAGCGGAATAAGCAGGTATTCCAGCCAATGCAACCAGCCAGGCAAGTATTGCTGCACGGCAGCAACCATGGCATTGACCTGCTGCAGCAAAAAATAAAACGCAAATGAAAACAGCAACAAATTAATGCTTAACGGTACCAGCACAAAACGCTTCAAACCTTTGGTATGGATCAAACTTACGCCACGGAAAAAGTAGTACATTACATCACCTGAATAAATATCTGCGACCGCTCTGCTGGCAGTATAAGGGGTGTTGTTAGATATTGGCGTAACGGTTACCTAATTTTTGGTAACAGAATATAACGCAACACACAGGTTGCTGGCTTTTGTATCTGGTTTTTATGCTAGAATACGATAAGTTTTTAGCCGCAGCGCGGTATTATTGGTTTTACTGACAACATAAATTAAGGGTGAGATATGGCGATGTTAGGTTCTGCGCTGGTATTTGGCTTAACGACACTGTTTTTACTGACAGGTTTGTCCTGTTTGTTCTCTGCACTGCTGGTACCCGCTGAGATTGGTCCGGAGAAACGTTTTGAAAAGCGTTTGGAGTACGGCATATTTACATTAGTTGGTTTGGTAGGCTTTGGCGTGCTGATGGTGATTGGTTAATCACGTGCCAGTAATAAAAACGGCAGCTTTCGGCTGCCGTTTTGCATTTATACTTAATGCTATTCTATGCTTCGAAGCAGGGCATTAATGCCTACTTTAGCACGGGTTTGCGCATCGACTCTTTTAACAATAATTGCGGCGTATAAACTGTGGCTTCCGTCTTTGCTTGGTATTGTACCCGGTACAATAACCGCGCCCGCTGGCACGCGGCCATAAGTAATCTCGCCCGTTTCACGATCATAGATACGCGTGCTCTGGCTGATGTATACGCCCATTGAAAGCACAGCGCCTTCTTCAACAATAACGCCTTCGACTACTTCAGAGCGGGCGCCGATAAAGCAATTATCTTCAATAATGGTCGGGTTAGCTTGCAAAGGCTCAAGTACGCCACCAATACCGACACCGCCAGATAAATGCACGTTTTTACCAATCTGAGCACAGCTACCTACTGTTGCCCAGGTATCAACCATAGTGCCTTCGCCAACATAAGCACCGATATTAACGTAGGAGGGCATTAGCACGACGTTTTTTGCGATGTAGCTGCCACGGCGAACAGCTGCCGGAGGCACTACGCGTACGCCGTCTGCCCGGAACTGCGCATCGGTATAATTGGCATATTTCATTGGCACTTTGTCAAAAAAGCGATTCTCAGCGCCGTCCATTACCGCATTGTCATTAATACGAAATGACAATAATACGGCCTTTTTAAGCCACTGGTGTACTACCCACTCGCCGGCAATTTTTTCGGCAACGCGGGCGCTGCCGTTATCCAGCATGCTGATGGCCGATTCAACCGCGTGTTTTACTTCGGCAGAAACGGTGGTAGGTGTGATATCGGCGCGTTGCTCAAATGCCTGTTCAATAATGCTTTTTAACTCTGACATTGTACCTTTTAGCCTTCTGTTTGCTGTGAAAGTTGTTCGATAAGTGCCCGCCTCAGTGCGCTTTGTTGCTCACTGGATAAGGCTTGATCGTCGCTATTTGAAATCATAAAAAAATCTTCTGCCCGTTCGCCGATGGTGGTGATCTTGGCCGCATGAATATTGACATCGCAGCGCTGAAACACTTCGCCAATATTGGCCAATAACCCTGGCGTATCCAATGCCGCAAGCTCAATCATAGTGCGTTTACTGGTGTTGCCCGGTAAAAACACCACCTTGGGTGGCACACTAAACTGACGCATCTGGCGTGACAGCTTAGTCTTTTGCCGCGATAGGTCCGGCTTGCCAGCAATAAACAGTTCCAGTGCGCGTTTAATGCTTTGCTGGCGTGACGGTGAATTTACCGGATCACCGTTTTGCTCCAGTACCACGAAGGTATCCATGGCATAACCGTCTTTGTTGGTCATGATCTTGGCATCAAAAATATTCACTTTCTTGCTGTCTAGTGCAGCCACTAAGCGAGCAAACAATTTGGGTTGATCCTTGGTGTAGATAAATACCTGAGTACCGCCGCGAATGGGTGTTTTGCTAATCAGTACCAGCGGTTCGTCCGGGTTTTTGTGCCGTAGAATATGCTCGCCATGCCAGGCAATTTGTTTGGCGCTATAGCGGGCAAAATAGTCGGCTTTAATCCGGCTCCATAAATGCAATATTTCACTTTCGCTAAAGGTTTGTTTTAATAGCATTGGCATAGCTTCAGCTTGGTTTTCCCGAATTAGATCGCGTAAATCCATCGGTTTTTCCAAGCCGCGGCGAAACGCTTTTTGAGTGGCTAAAAACAGTTCGCGTAGTAATGAACCTTTCCAGTCATTCCATAAATTGTCGTTGGTGGCGCGGATATCGGCCAGGGTTAAACAATACAGGTAGTTAAGTCGGGTTTCGTCACGGACTTTTTCAGCAAACTCTGCAATCACAGCAGGATCATGAATATCGCGCCGTTGTGCAGTAACCGACATTAATAAGTGATGTTCTACCAGCCATGCAATCAGCTTACTGTCAAATTCACCGAGTTTGTGCAACTTGGCAAATTCACGCACGTCCATCGCGCCTAATTCGGAGTGATCGCCGCCACGGCCTTTGGCAATATCATGAAAAATACCGGCTAAATACAATAGCTCGGGTTTTTCCATTTTCTTTACGATATCGCTGCACAACGGAAATTCGCTTTCGTGTTCGCTAAGCGTGTATTTATAAAGATTTTTTAATAAACGGTGTGTATGTTCATCTACAGTGTAAGCATGAAACAAATCAAACTGCATCTGGCCGACAATATTACGCCACTGTGGTAAATAGGCTGCCAATACACCGTAGCGGTGCATCAGGGTAATGGCTTTGTCCATGCCGCGTGGATGGCGGATAATGGCTAAAAATAGCTGGCGGCAGGCTTCGTAGTCTTGTAAATCGCCCATTAAGCGTCGGCGCACCTGACGAATAAGACGCATAGTGGATGAGTGTATGCCGGCAATATTCGAGTTGTTGGCAATATGCCAAAACAATCGCAACAAGTTGTCACGTCTGGCGAAAATAGCGTTGTCACGAGCCACAATTAAGTGCCCCTGCAGCTCAAAGTAATCATCCAGCAGCAGCGTTTTAATTTTTGTTTTGTGGTTCAAAATACTGCCGTCAAAATGCTGTAGTAGCATTTCGTTCAGTTCACTTACCCGTTGCACGGTGCGGAAAAAACGTTTCATCATGCGTTCAACCGATGCTTTGCCATCAGCACCAAAGCCAAGGCGTTCAGCAACGGCAGGTTGGTAATCAAATAAAATGCGGTTTTCGTTGCGGCCTGCTTCAATATGTAGCGCAAAACGCATTTGCCACAGGTAGGCTTCACACTCCATCAGTTCCTGATATTCATCTTCAGTCAGATACTGATAGGCAACCAATTCTCGCATGGTGCGGGTTTGAAAATGTCGTTTCGCTACCCAGCCAATGGTTTGTATATCGCGCAAACCGCCTGGGTTAGCCTTTAAATTGGGTTCAAGGTTATAGGCGGTACCATGATATTGCGCATGACGTTGTTGTTGTTCGTGCCGTTTCGCTTGAAAAAAAGCCTGGCTGGTCCAAAAACCGTCTTTGCTGACGTCGGTTTGTAATTGCTCATACAGCGGTTTATTACCAGTGAGCAGACGCATTTCCAGCAAGTTTGTCGCGATAGTGATATCGTCTTTGCCCAATTTCATTGACTCTTTGAGCGTACGAACACTGTGGCCTACTTCGAGGCGTAAGTCCCACAGTGTGGTGATAAACTGGCCTATAGCGTCCTGCTGTGCAGCAGATAAACGGCCATCTGCCAGAATAAGCAAGTCAATATCTGAACACGGGTGCAGCTCGCCGCGGCCGTAGCCGCCGACGGCAATTAAACATAAATCTTTATTTTTATGCAGCTCAAATTTATGCCACAACTGCACTAACACGTCGTCAATAAAATGGGCGCGGGCTTTAACAAGGGTATTAACCGGATGCTGAGAAAAACTTTTGATTAACCACTCATGAAAATCGGCGAAGTGCTTTTTATAGCCCTCCAGGCTGTAACTATCAGGAAGCGTTTTGCTAAAGGTTACCGCCTGGCTCATGCTAATGCTCCGTTGTGGGGTTATTCTGCGGTTAAAATCCGCTCGATAGTGTCATCGCTGCGCAGGGTTAAAATTTCGCAGCCCGTATCAGTAACTAAAATGGTATGCTCAAACTGAGCTGAAAGGCTGCGGTCTTTGGTTACCACTGTCCAGCCATCGGCTAACAATTTACTGTGGCGACCACCGGCATTAATCATTGGCTCTATGGTTAAACACATACCGGTTTTTAGCATTTCACCGGTACCGGGCCTGCCATAATGCAATACTTGCGGATCTTCGTGAAACACTGCGCCAATACCGTGACCGCAATATTCGCGTACAACAGAGTAGCTATGTGCCTCTGCATGCTGTTGAATAACATGGCCAATATCACCTAAACGCACACCGTTTTTGACTTTTTTCAGCCCCAGATACATGCACTCTTGTGTTACCCGAATAAGTCGTTCGGCCATAATGCTAGGCTTGCCTACAACATACATGCGCGAGGTGTCACCATGATAGCCATCTTTAATTACTGTAACGTCGATATTGATAATATCGCCTTCTTTCAATTTCTTATCTGCCGGAATGCCGTGGCAAATAACCTGATTCACTGAGGTGCAAATCGATTTGGGGAAGCCATGGTAGTTTAGTGGTGCAGGGATGGCTTGTTGCTCGTTAACAATATAATCATGGCAAATGGTGTTTAGCTCATCGGTGGTGACACCGGCTTTAACATAAGGCGTTATCATTTCCAGAACGTCTGCAGCCAGGCGGCCTGCAACGCGCATTTTCTCAATTTCAGCTGGGGTTTTGATGCTTGCTGTCATGCCATCTCTCTCTTAGGTACCGCCAGATTAATGTACTGGCCGTACTGCTGCAAAAATACACATTTGATTGTGTTTGTAAGGTGTCTATGGTATAAAGCGCGCCGCAAATTAGCAAATCGCATTACCTTATATTGCAGAACCTTTTGTTCTTAATTAAAGATAACACGGCGCTGATAGCGAAATTAAACACAAAACACACATGTATCGACACATATACCGGGGTGCTTTGCTTTGCACTGAACAACAGTCAGACCAAGGTCGGCATATGGGATACATGGAGGCTTAACCCCTTATACAGGAAAATAAATCATGGCAAAAGTTTCTATGCGCGACATGCTCCAGGCGGGCGTGCACTTCGGTCACCAAACTCGTTACTGGAACCCAAAAATGAAGCCTTTCATTTTTGGTGCGCGTAACAAAGTACATATCATCAACCTGGAACAAACTGTTCCTATGATGAACGATGCACTGGCATTCATTCAGCAAGTAGCAGCGAAAAAAGGCAAAATCCTGTTCGTTGGTACTAAACGTGCTGCATCTGAAGCAATCAAAGAAGCTGCAAGCAAGGTTGACCAGTTCTACGTAAACCACCGCTGGTTAGGTGGTATGTTGACTAACTGGAAAACAGTTCGTCAGTCAATCAAGCGTTTAAAAGACCTGGAATCGCAAAGCCAGGACGGTACTTTTGACAAGCTGACCAAAAAAGAAGCTTTAGACCGTACCCGTGAAATGGACAAGCTGGAAAAGAGCTTGGGCGGTATCAAAGATATGGGCGGTTTGCCAGACGTACTGTTCGTTATCGATGCTGACCATGAACACATTGCTATCAAAGAAGCAAACAACCTGGGTATTCCAGTTGTTTCAATCGTTGATACCAACTCTGATCCAAAAGGCGTTGACTATGTCGTTCCAGGTAACGATGACGCGATCCGCGCTATCCAGTTATACCTGGGTGCAGTTGGTCAAGCTATCCTGGAAGGTCGTGACAAAAACATCGAAGTACAGGCAGAAGCTGAATCCTTCGTTGTTGAAGCAGAGTAATTTCTCTGTCATTAGCGCAAGCTAAGCTTGCGCTGACGCAGTGCAAAATTGCGACAGGGGCCTAGGCCCCTGTTTGTCTAACCAGAATTATTACGAGGGAAGCTCCCATGGCTGTAACTGCCGCTTTAGTTAAAGAACTTCGCGAGCGCACTGGCGCTGGCATGATGGATTGTAAAAAAGCACTGGAAGAAACTGCCGGTGATATCGAAGCCGCAATTGATGCGATGCGTAAAAGTGGTTTGGCCAAAGCTGCCAAGAAAGCTGGCCGTATTGCTGCAGAAGGTACTATTATCACTCGCGTTGCGGACGGTTTAGGTTTAGCCGTTGAATTCAACTGCGAAACCGATTTCGTTGCCCGTGATGCAAGCTTCCTGGCTTTTGCCAACGCAGTTGCTGACTTAGCACATGCAAACAAGTTATTTACCGCAGAAGCTATCTTAGCCGCTGATTTAAACGGTACTTCAGTTGAAGATACTCGCGCTACACTGGTTGCTAAAATTGGTGAAAACATCAACGTACGTCGCGCTGCGGTAGTTGAAGGTGCGGTTATCGGTCAATACGTTCACTCAGGTCGTATCGGTGTATTAGCCGTGTTAGACGGTGGTAACGAAGACATCGCTAAAGACGTTGCAATGCATATTGCTGCAAACAACCCTGGCTTCTTAACACCAGACGACGTACCGTCTGATGTTGTTGATCGTGAGCGCGAAATCCAAATCGATATCGCTGTTAACTCAGGCAAGCCAAAAGAAATTGCTGAGAAAATGGTTGCAGGCCGTATGAGCAAATTTACTGGTGAAGTAAGCTTAACCGGTCAGCCATTTGTTAAAGACCCATCAGTATCTGTTGGTGATTTCCTGAAGCAAAGCAACGCCAAAGCCGTATCATTCATCCGTTTAGAAGTGGGTGAAGGTATTGAGAAGAAAGAAGAAGACTTCGCTGCAGAAGTTGCTGCTCAAATCGCAGCAGCTAAGAAGTAATTTATTCTTCTGCCTAACGGCAAAACCCGCTAGAATAACCGCGGCTTTCGGTCTTAACGACCGGGCCGCGGTTTTTTTTACCCGCAATATCCCTAATTTACCAGCACTACGAGGATGTCATGAGCACGAATCCAAAACCGACTTACCGCAGGATCTTATTAAAACTCAGTGGCGAAGCACTGATGGGCGATGAGGGCTTTGGTATTGACCCCAAAGTGCTGGACCGTATGGCGCAGGAAATCAAAGAACTGGTTGAACTTGGCGTTCAGGTGGGTATTGTTATTGGCGGTGGCAATATCTTCCGTGGTGAAGGCCTGGCTAAAGCGGGCATGAACCGTGTTGTTGGCGACCACATGGGCATGTTAGCTACAGTGATGAATGGTCTAGCTATGCGTGATGCACTGCACCGCGCTTACGTTAACGCCCGCATGATGAGCGCCATTCCGTTAAATGGTGTGTGTGATAACTACAGCTGGGCTGAAGCGATAAGCTTGTTAAAATCAGGCCGTGTTGTCATTTTCTCTGCCGGTACCGGTAATCCGTTTTTTACCACAGACTCAGCTGCATGTTTACGTGGTATCGAGATTGAAGCTGATGCGGTACTAAAAGCGACTAAAGTTGATGGTGTGTTTTCTGCAGACCCGGTTAAAGACCCCAGCGCTACACTATATAGCCAACTTACCTATAATGAAGTGTTAGATAAAGAACTTAAAGTGATGGATTTAGCGGCATTCACTTTGGCTCGCGATCATAATCTGCAAATTCGGGTGTTTAATATGAACACCGCCGGCGCGTTAAAACGCGTGATTATGGGCGAGCAAGAAGGCACGGTAATCGACCACGCGGAAAATTTACAGTAAACTAGTGCGCTTAGTACAGTTTCATGCAACAGCAGCAACGAATAAACAAGGATAAAGATCGTGATTAACGACATTATTACAGACAGCAAAGTGCGGATGGAAAAGAGCGTTGATGCGCTTAAAGTACAATTAACTAAAGTGCGCACGGGTCGTGCCCATCCAAGCTTATTAGACGGTATTTCCGTATCTTACTACGGCAGTGATACGCCACTGCGTCAGGTAGCTAACGTATCAATTGAAGACGCCCGTACTTTAGCCATTACTGTATTTGATAAGAGCATGGCGGCGGCAGTAGAAAAAGCCATTATGGCCTCTGACTTGGGGTTAAATCCAATGTCTGCTGGCACGGTCATTCGTGTGCCGTTACCTGCACTTACAGAAGAGCGTCGTAAAAGCTTGGTTAAGTTAGTGCGTGGCGAAGCTGAAGGTGGCCGTGTTGCCGTGCGTAATATTCGCCGTGATGCCAATGCTGATTTAAAAACGCTGCAAAAAGACAAAGAAATTAGTGAAGATGATGAGCGCCGCGCAGCCGAAGAAATTCAAAAAATCACCGACATTTTTGTGAAAAAAATTGATGAAGTATTAGCTGATAAAGAAAAGGAACTGATGGAAGTGTAATTTACACTTCTGTTAATGTATCAGCGTCGTGACGCTTGGGCTTTACGGCGCTTTTTTCTATTTGGCAGTTTAGTATTGCAAGCAACAAAGTAAATCAGCACAGACTGATTCTCTAAAGTTAAGGACAGGTCGCACGTTATGACTGCATTGACGCAGCTCAACCCGCAAAGTTTGCCTAAGCATGTGGCAATTATTATGGATGGTAACGGTCGTTGGGCACAGCGGCAGGGTAAACCACGGGTTTGGGGGCATAAAAAAGGCGTAGAAGCCGTGCGTCGCAGCGTCAGTTTTTGTCGCGAGCTTGGCATTGAATCGTTAACGCTGTTTGCGTTTAGTAGTGAAAACTGGCGCCGGCCTGATGAAGAAGTTTCAACGCTCATGCAGCTGTTTCTGCTGGTGTTACAAAGTGAAGTGAAAACATTGCATAAACACAATGTGAGATTGAAAGTGGTTGGCGATTTGTCACCCTTTAGTGATAAATTGCGGTTAAGTATCAATAAAGCCGAACAGCTTACGCTCAATAATACTGCACTTACATTAAACATTGCAGCGAATTATGGTGGCCGTTGGGATATGGCCAATGCAGCAAGAAATCTGGCAATTCAAGTAGAGCAGGGAGCACTTGCCGCCGAACAAATAGATGAGCAATTATTTGCTCAACATGTGCAGATGCATGATCAGGCGGAGGTCGATCTTCTTATCCGAACTGGTGGCGATTTACGCATTAGCAATTTTTTATTGTGGCAAGCCGCATATGCTGAATTTTGGTTTACTGAAACCTTATGGCCTGATTTTGATCAGCAGGTATTTTCAGAAGCGCTAGCTACTTTTGTCAACCGAGAGCGACGCTTTGGTTGTACCGGTGAGCAAATCCGGCAACTGGCGACGCAAGGTAAAGGATAACGAGATTGTTTAAACAACGGGTTATTACAGCATTGATTTTGGCGCCATTAGCATTATTGGCAGTATTTTATTTGCCCCTGGCTGGGTTTGCGTTGTTTATTTCAGGCGCGTTTTTATTAGGGGCATGGGAATGGAGTGGTCTTTGTAGTTTAGCCAACAACGCCATGCGGGCTGTTTATGTTGGCGTAACCGCCGTTATTTTTGGTGTGTTGTATTGGCAATTGCCTGCACAAGTACTTTGGCCACTAGAACACAATGTATTGTTAAGTAGCTTGCTGCTAGCGGGCGTTTGTTGGTGGATTCTGGCAGTGGTGTTAGTGCTCACTTACCCAGGAAGTCAAACTTTTTGGGCGAAAAGTGATTGGGGTAAAGCTTTAATGGGGTGGTTAACGCTAATCCCAGCCTGGGCAGCTATTTTGTTCATCCGTTCAACCGATTATACCTCATCCACTTTTACCGGTGCTTGGTTAATATTCTGTTTACTTGCATTGGTATGGGCGGCCGATATTGGCGGTTATATCGTTGGTAAGCCATTTGGTAAGCGTAAGTTATTGCCACGCGTTAGCCCCGGTAAAACAGTGGAAGGTATGTTAGGTGGTTTGGTACTGGTCGCTGTTGTTGTGACAGTCGTTGCTAAGTTGCAAGGTTGGCCGGCCCAACTTTGGGTTTGGTATGTTTCGGCATTTTTCCTGACCATACTATCGGTGTTTGGTGATCTTACCGAAAGTATGTTTAAACGCGTTGCCGGAAAAAAAGACAGTGGTGCGTTTTTACCCGGACACGGCGGAATTTTAGATCGTATTGATAGTTTAACGGCCACAGCACCCTTGTTTGCGATTATCGTGGCTGTTTTTGGCGGTTTTTACTGATGCGTCAGGTCGTTATTCTTGGCTCTACCGGGTCTATAGGTGTCAGTACTTTGTCGGTACTAGCGGCTCATCCAGACGAATATCAGGTCTTAGCACTGACAGCTGCGACGCAATCCGATAAGCTGTTACAGCAGTGTCTTGCAGTAAAACCACGTTTTGCTGCGATGCTTGATACGGATGCCGCCAATAGATTAGCAACTGAGTTAGCATTGGCAGGGTGCAAAACAGAAGTGTTATCGGGCATAGATGCTCTGTGTCAGTTAGCGGCGCACCCGGATGCCGACATTGTTATGGCTGCAATTGTTGGTGCAGCAGGATTGTTACCGACGCTGGCAGCCGTAGAACAAGGTAAAACGGTTCTATTGGCAAACAAAGAAGCACTGGTGATGAGTGGTGAGCTGTTTATTAGCAAAGTAAAGCAACATGGTGCAACACTTTTGCCAATTGACAGTGAGCACAATGCTATTTTCCAGTGTTTGCCACCAGGCTTACAACAGCATACCCATGACCAGACGCTAAAACATTATGGCATCAGCAAACTGTTGCTAACCGGTAGTGGCGGTCCTTTTCTCAATACACCGCTGAACCAATTTAATGGCATTACTCCAGAGCAAGCCATTGCGCATCCAAATTGGAGTATGGGGCATAAAATTTCAGTCGACAGTGCCACCATGATGAATAAAGGCTTAGAGTTTATTGAGGCACGGTGGTTGTTTAACTGCAAAGCTGACGATATCGAGGTGGTTATTCACCCGCAAAGCATTATTCACTCGATGGTCCAGTACACTGATGGGTCAGTATTGGCTCAGTTAGGCCAACCCGATATGCGCACCCCAATTGCACATGCACTTGCCTTTCCAAAACGTATTGCCAGCCCTGTAGCGCCATTAAATTTTAAACAAATGTGTGATTTCACCTTTTCTGAACCTGAGCCTGAGCGATATCCCAACCTGTATCTTGCAATGGCTGCTTGTGCTTATGGTCAGGGCGCAACGACGGCACTTAATGCGGCGAATGAAATAGCAGTGGCGGCATTTTTGGCTGGGCAAATACGCTTTACCGATATTGCTCGACTGAATTCAATGAGTCTTGAACATTTTGCTGACTTTAGGGTCAGTACACTGGATGATATATTGGCGCTCGATGAAGATGCACGCCAACAAGCGCAATTACTGCTGAGGAAGTTAATTTAATGTCCGGTGCGATTTGGAATTTAATGTCGTTTATTGTCGCACTGGGGATACTGATAACTGTGCACGAATTTGGTCACTTTTGGGTGGCGAGAAAAAATGGCGTGCTAGTAAAACGTTTTTCCATTGGTTTTGGTAAAGCATTATTGCGCTGGCGAGATAAGCAGGGAACCGAGTTTGTTATTGCGGCAATCCCGCTTGGTGGCTATGTTCGCATGCTGGATGAACGAGTAGATCCGGTATTACCGCAGTTTAAAAATTTGGCGTTTAACCATAAAACGGTTTGGCAACGCATGGCTATTATTGCTGCAGGCCCAGCCGCGAATTTTATCTTTGCCATAGTGGTGTTATGGCTAATGTATATGGTTGGCGTACAAACCATGCGGCCAATTATTCAGAATGTTGCGCCACAATCTATTGCGGCTTATGCCGGTATTTCGCCGCAACAACAGATTGTCTCCGTTAATCAGCACCAAGCTACCGATGTTAGTAGTGTGAATCTGTTATTAGTAGAACAAATTGGTGACGATACCATCACATTAGGTTTAAAAGACATCGTTACTGAGCGACGTTACAACGTTGAGTTGGATATCCGTGCCTGGCAGTTTGATCCCGAGAGACAAAGTGTATTCTCTAGCCTGGGCCTTGGCCTGGCAAGGCCACAGGCGCTGACTGAAATTGCCAGCGTTGCCAAAGGCTCTGCTGCGCAAAGGGCCGGTTTACAAGTCAATGATAAAATACTGCGGATTGCAGATGAAGACATCATTGATTGGAATCAGTTTCAGCAGATTGTCGCTAATGCACCGGAAAAAGCGTTAAGCCTTGTCGTTGCACGAGACGGTAATGAATTAACACTAATTGCAACTCCTGAGCTTGTGCAAGCCTCCGATGGTTTTTCTCAAGGTGTACTCGGTGTTACGCCTAAAGTAAGCGAATGGCCACCCGGCGTACTTTACACTCAGCGTTACGGTGCTTTCGCTGCGATTGGCGCGGGTGTGTCGCACACCTGGCAGCTGACACGGTTAAGTTTTGCCATGATTGGCAAGCTGCTGACGGGAGATGTGTCGGTAAAACATTTAAGTGGCCCTATTTCTATTGCTCAGGGAGCAGGTGCCACGGCCAGTATAGGCTTGGTAGCTTTTTTATCGTTTTTAGCACTGATAAGTGTTAACTTAGCCGTCATTAATTTGTTGCCGCTTCCCGTGCTGGATGGCGGACACTTAATGTATATGCTGCTGGAACTAATACGCGGTAAACCTGTCTCTGAAAAGACACAGGAAATAGGTTTCAAGTTTGGTGCGCTTATCCTGCTGGTGTTAATGGGAATTGCGCTGCTCAACGACGTTTCTCGTTTGTAAATAACTAATCATAAGTAGTTCAAATAATGACAATTAACCGATTAGTAGCTGCGATGTTACTTGCCTCGGCCAGTAGCTCGGTGCTTGCTGAAGAATCTTTTACGGTTCAAGATATTCAGGTAGAAGGCCTGCAACGCGTAGCGCTTGGCGCGGCGTTAAATAATTTGCCTTTCAACGTAGGTGATACCGTTACAGAGTATAATCTGTCTCGCAGTATCCGTACTTTATATGGCGCGGGTCATTTCGATGACATCAAAGTATTTCGCGACGGTAATACCGTTATTTATCGCCTGCGTGAACGGCCTACGATTAACGCGATTGAGTTTGATGGCAACAAAGACATCAAAGAAGAGCAGTTAATTGAAAGCTTGTCCGGCAATAAAGTCGAAGTAGGCGAGCCACTAGATAAGACAACACTTAAAAGCATTGAAAACGGCTTGACTGAGTTTTATCACGGTGTGGGTAAGTATCAAGCTGACGTTGAAGTTGAAGTGACTTATTTACCGCGTAATCGGGTTAATCTGAAAGTTAAGTTTGAAGAAGGTGATGCAGCCTCCGTTCGGCAGATAAACATTGTAGGTAATACCCTGTTTTCTGATGAAGAGCTGCTGAAAAATATTGAGTCTCAACAAGACTTACCTTGGTGGCGATTTATGTCATCAGATCGGTATCAAAAGCAAACGCTTAACGGCGATATAGAAAAGATAACGAGTTATTATCTTGATCGCGGTTATCTGCGGTTTAGAATCGATTCTGAACAGGTTTCAGTAAGTCCGGACAAAGAATCTGTATATGTCACGTTAAACGTGACTGAAGGCGAAAAGTACACCATCAAAGGTGTGAAATTTGTTGGTGATCTTATCGGTCAAGACGAATTTATTACTCAGGTTTTGCCGTTAAAAGATGGTCAGCTTTATAATGGTGCACTGGTAACTTACACCGAAGAGAGCATTGCTAAGTTGCTGGCTCGGTTTGGCTACGCTAACTCAAAGGTACGTACCATACCGCAAGTAAACGATGATACTAAAGAAGTTGAGTTGACAATAAGCGTTGACCCTGGCAAACGTGTCTATGTGCGCCGTATCAATATGATGGGCAATAGCACGACCAAGGATGAAGTATTACGCCGGGAACTGCGCCAGATGGAAGGTGCATGGTTATCAAATGATTCGCTGGAGTTATCTAAACAGCGTATTCAGCGTCTGCCTTATATTGAGTCAGTTGAGTTTGAAACAGCACCTGTTGCAGGTGAAGATGATTTAATTGATATTGGCTTTACAGTCAAAGAGCAACCTTCAGGCAGTTTTAATGCCGGTATTTCTTATGGCGACTATATGGGATTGTCCTTCCAGATTGGTGTGCAACAAGAAAATTTCCTTGGTAGCGGTAACAGTGCAGGCATAAACTTAAACACCAATAAATATCAAAAAACGTTAAGCTTTTCTTATACTGATCCTTACTTTACATTAGACGGTGTGAGTTTAGGCGGCCAGATATTTTACAGCGATTTAGATTACGGTTCGTCTAATCTTGAAGCTTACGACTATACCCGTTATGGTTTTGGCGCCAGTATTGGTTATCCAATAAACGAATATAACCGGTTAAATTTTGGTGCTAATTACGTTGTAAACAAGATTAACTCTATAAGTGATTACGATCAGTTGCGCCACTTCAGAGCGGTCTTGCTTGACGCGGAAAACCCTGACGGCGGCTACAATTTTACCAACTACGAATTGTCTGCAGGCTGGGTGCGTAGCACATTGAACCGTGGTTTGTTTCCAACTGCAGGTCACTATCTGG
Source organism: Rheinheimera baltica DSM 14885 (assembly GCF_000425345.1). Classification (GTDB taxonomy): domain Bacteria; phylum Pseudomonadota; class Gammaproteobacteria; order Enterobacterales; family Alteromonadaceae; genus Alishewanella; species Alishewanella baltica. The sequence goes on from NZ_AUDG01000003.1 coordinate 162,579, forward strand.
GCGCAAACATCAAAGTTACAGCGCCAAGCTCTGACTTAAAATACTTCAAAACCTCGTTTGAAGGGCGAAACTATATTCCGTTAAGTACTGATCATAGTTGGTCGTTTTTATCGAAACTTGAAGTGGGGTACGGTAATGGCTATGGCAGTAAAAATGGTTACGATTACACGCTACCGTTTACCGAAAACTACTATGGCGGTGGCCAGAATATTCGTGGCTTTGAAAGCCGGATCATCGGACCGCATGCTGTTATCTTAGGCGCAACCTCAGTACCAGGATTGCCAGGCGATGGTGGCAGTTTTCCTAGTACACCGGAAAATGATATTTATGATGTATCACAACGCTCAACAGGCGGCAACGCTATGGCTATTGCTACGTTAGAGTTGATAACGCCTACGCCATTTTTAAGTGACGACTATCGCAATTCCGTGCGTACCAGTTTTTTTGTTGATGTAGGTAATATCTGGGATACTGAGTTTGATATTAATAGATATGATGGATTAACACAGGTTTCCAGTAGCCAACGTAGACCAAAACTGGCAGATTACGCCGATGCTGGTTTGATTCGCGCCACTGCTGGTGTATCGTTACAATGGATTTCGCCAATGGGTCCTTTAACCTTCAGCTTGGCGAAAATTATTAAAAAGCAAGAAGGTGATTTGCAAGAGAACTTTAGTTTTAATATAGGTACAACTTTCTAGATTAGAAAAATAGGGAACAAAAGATGTTAAAGACACATGCAGTAAAATCGGCGATTATTTTAGTAGCAGGTTTATTAATGGCAGGTACTGTTGCTGCCAAAGAAATGAAAATTGCTTATGTTGATGTGCAGGCCGTAGCCGCTAAGATTCCTCAAGCTGTTGCCATGCAGGAAACGATTAAAAAAGAATTTTCTGATCGCATTGAAGCGGTAAATAAGTTGGAAAAAGATATTGGCTTTAACATTGAAAAGCTGCGTCGTGATGGCCCAACGATGAGTGAACAGCAACAAGAGGAACTGAAAGTTGCTGTTACTAACCAACGCAAGCAGTATGAAGAGTTAGCGCGCCCGCTGGATGAAGAAATTCGTACACGCCAGGCAGAAGAGCGCAACAAAGTGCTGGCGTTGATTAAAACGGCTATTGATGTCGTTGCTGAGCGTGAAAAAATCGATATGGTATTAAACTCTGGTGCAGCAGTCTATGCCAAACCTGAATTTGATATCTCTGAAGCGGTTATGACTCAGGTTAGCAAAGCGAAATAATGCTACAGTTTATCCTTTCTGAACTCGCTGAGCGTTTAGATGCTCAGCTGATAGGCGATGCTGCTTGCAGCATCGTTTCAATTGCCACCCTTGAAAATGCTGGTCCTGGCCAGATAAGTTTTTTATCCAATGCTAAGTATCGAAAGTTTCTCACTGCAACAGCAGCGTCAGCCGTACTGATTACTCAAGATGATATTGCTTTTGTAGCTCCGGCAGTCAATGCATTGGTGGTAAAAGATCCTTATGTCGCTTTTGCTAAGGTGGCACAATTACTAGATAGCACGCCAAAGATAGCAAGCGGTATTCATGCTACAGCTGTAATTGACCCTAGCGTAACTTTAGGTGAAAGGGTGGCGATTGGTGCAAATGCCGTTATCTCAGCAGGCGTGGTACTTGGCGCTGATGTACAGATTGGCGCAGGCTGCGTCATAGGTGAGCGCGTGCACCTTGATGCTGGTTGTAAACTTTGGCCGAATGTTACTATTTTACACGGTGTTAGTATTGGCCAGCGTTGCATCATACACAGTGGCGCTGTTATTGGCTCAGATGGTTTTGGTTTTGCAAATGAACGCGGTAACTGGCTTAAAATACCACAAACAGGTACGGTTAGAGTCGGAAATGACTCAGATATAGGTGCTAACACAACGATAGATCGCGGCGCGATTGATGACACCATCATTGGCAACAATGTGATTATTGATAATCTATGTCAAATAGCCCATAACGTACGAATTGGTGACCACACAGCAATAGCCGGTGCTTCAATAGTCGCGGGTAGCACCAAGATTGGCCGTTATTGCATAATTGGTGGTGGCGCTTGTATTAATGGCCATATCGACATTTGTGATGGCGCTCAGATAACTGGTATGGCCATGGTAATGAAATCAATTACTGAAAAAGGAGTATACTCGTCAGGTATTCCTGCCACCAGTAATCTGGATTGGCGCAAAAATACGGCTAAATTACGCCAAATAGATCAACTATATCAACGAGTAAAGCAGCTTGAAAGCCAGCTCGCAAATATGCTTAATGCACAAGATACTGACCACTAGACAGAGGAATAGCTTTGGCTAACCAACTTAACAGCCTTCAAGTTCAGGAAATCATGGCCTTGTTGCCACACAGATATCCATTTTTGTTAATTGACCGCGTATTAGATTTCACGCCGGGTGAAAGCCTGACCGCAGTAAAAAATGTCAGCATTAACGAGCCCATTTTTACCGGCCATTTTCCAGGGATGCCAATTTTCCCAGGCGTATTAATTCTTGAAGCAATGGCTCAAGCCACAGGTATTCTTGGTTTTAAAACCGTTACAGAGCGCTCAGAAAACGAATTGTATCTTTTCGCGGCTATTGATGAAGCGCGTTTTAAAAAGCCAGTAGTACCTGGCGATCAAATGATAATAGATGTGAAGTTTTTAAAAGAGCGCCGCAACATATGGAAGTTCTACGGTGAAGCGAAAGTTGATGGACAGGTTGTCTGCTCAGCTGAGTTGATGTGTGCCAGAAGAGAGTTATAACGTGATCCATGCAACCGCAGTAATTGAAGCCAGTGCTAAGCTAGGTAACAACGTCAAGGTAGGCCCATTTTGCTATATTGGCCATGATGTTGTTATCGGAGACGACTGTATCCTGGAATCGCATGTTGCGATTAAAGGCCCTAGCACTATTGGTAAAGGTAATCACTTTTTCCAGTTTTCCAGCATAGGTGAAGCTTGTCAGGATAAGAAGTATAAAGGTGAAGCCACAGAGTTGATCGTGGGTGATTACAATGTGTTTCGTGAAGGTTGCTCGGTACACCGCGGCACTGTTCAGGATCAGGGTAAAACCATAATCGGTAGCCATAACCTGTTTATGAATACCACCCATATCGCTCACGACTGTGTAATTGGCAGCCACACTATTTTTGCTAGTGGTGCGCAAGCCGCAGGACACGTGCATGTGGGAGATTGGGCCATTCTCGGTGGTATGACCGGTGTGCACCAGTTTGTGCATATTGGCCCACACAGCTTTTGTGGTGGCGGCTCTATCGTACTTAAAGACGTGCCACCTTATCTTATGGTACACGGTGCGCCTTGTGTGCCAGCAGGTATTAACACGGAAGGCTTAAAACGTCGTGGTTACAGTAGCGAAGCGCTGTTAGAAATACGCCGTGCGTATAAAGAAGTGTATCGTAAAGGCCTTACCGTAGCCGAAGCCTTAGCCGCGCTTGAAGAGAAAGCCGCTTTAGTGCCGGAGCTTAAAGTATTTACTGATTTTATCGCTAATGCCAGTAGGGGAATTGTGCGCTGATGCAGGCAGCTAAACCTCTTAAAATAGCCATTATCGCCGGAGAACACTCCGGCGATATTTTAGGTGCCGATCTGATGAAGGCACTTAAAGCTACTCACCCAGATGCAGTGTTCTACGGCATTGGCGGGCCGCGTATGCAGGCACTGGGATTTACCGCGCATTTTGATATGGAAGAGCTGGCGGTAATGGGCATTGTAGAAGTGCTTGGTCGTTTACGTCGGTTACTACAGGTTAAGCGTGAAATTCTTGCCACCTTAATGGCCGACAAGCCCGATGTATTTGTTGGCATTGATGCGCCAGACTTTAACTTACCGGTAGAACTTCAATTAAAGCAAGCTGGCATTAAAACAGTGCACTATGTTAGCCCGTCAGTATGGGCATGGCGGCATAAACGTATATTTAAAATTGCGGCGGCCACCAATATGGTGTTGTCATTGCTGCCCTTTGAAAAAGCGTTTTATGATAAATATCAGGTACCATGTACTTTTGTCGGTCACACCATGGCAGATAGCATGCCGTTAGAGGTAAATAAGGCGGTAGCTAAGGTTGAGCTGGGGCTGGATAGCACAAAAGCGGTGCTGGCACTGATGCCGGGTAGCCGAACTAACGAGATAAAATTACTCGCACCCGATTTCTTAAGCGCGGCATTATTATTACAGCAACAATTTCCAGATTTGCAGTTTGTTTGTAATATGGTTACAGATGCAAAGGCTGAGCAATTCAAAGCGATTAAGGCACAGTTGGCCCCCGATTTAGATGTTAAATTGTTTATTGGCCAAGCCAGGCAGGTATTGTTGGCGGCGGATGCAACTTTTATCACCTCTGGTACAGCGACATTAGAAGCTATGCTGGCAAAATGCCTGATGGTGGTGTCATATCGTGCTAATTGGCTAACGTATCAAATAGGCCGACGGCTGGTTAAACTGGCCCATTTTAGCCTACCCAATTTGTTAGCAGGGCGGGGCATGGTAACAGAGCTATTGCAGCACCAAGTAACGCCACAAGCACTGGTGGCGGCAATGACGCCGCTGTTAACGTCACAGCGCGATACCTTGCTCAGCGAATATCAGCAAATTCATCAAAGCATAAAATGCGATGCCAGTGTTAAAGCCGCGCAAGCCATTATACAGGTAGTAAATAATGATGTTGTATCAGCGTCCTGACGTTCAGCTAATTTGCGGTGTTGATGAAGTTGGCCGCGGCCCACTCATTGGCGCTGTGGTTACTGCTGCTGTTATTCTTGACCCAGCGAAACCTATAATGGGTTTAAATGATTCTAAAAAACTGTCTGAAAAACGCAGGCTTGAGCTGGCAGAGCTTATTAAAGCCAACGCATTATGTTGGGCGTTAGGCCGCGCTGAACCGGCAGAAATTGACCAGCTGAATATTCTGCATGCCACGATGCTGGCGATGCAACGTGCAGTGGCTGCATTAACGCTTCGGCCAAAGTGGGTGCTGGTTGATGGCAACCGCACTACAGATTTCGGTGTGCCTGCAACTGCCGTGATAAAAGGGGATGCTCTGGTACCTGAAATTAGTGCGGCGTCTATTTTAGCTAAAGTTACCCGTGATGCAGAAATGCAGGCTTTACATCAGCTTCACCCAGAATATGGTTTTGCTGCCCATAAAGGTTATCCCACCGCTGCGCATATGGCTGCAATTAAGCAACATGGCGTGTTAGCTGAGCATCGGCGCAGTTTTAAACCGGTACGCCTGTTATTGGAGCAACACGGCTTATGAATGCTCCTGGCTTTATTCATTTGCGCGTACACAGCGATTTTTCTATGGTCGATGGTGTTGCCAAAGTAAAACCTATAGTTAAAGCTGCGCAAAAATTGGCGATGCCGGCATTGGCATTAACGGACCAAATGAATTTTTGTGGCTTGGTTCGGTTTTACAGTGCCGCGCATGACGCTGGCATAAAGCCTATTATTGGTGTGGACTGCTATGTACAGCATCCGTTGTTTGGCACTGAAAGTAGCCGTATCTTGCTATTGGCGGCAAACAATGCCGGATATCAGAATCTTAGTCAGCTCATTTCTAAAGCCTACTTGCGTGGACATGTTGATGAAAAGCCGCAAATAGATCATCACTGGCTAGCCGAATATGCCGAAGGCTTAATTGTCCTGTCCGGAGCAAAAGACGGTGTTCTGGGTAAGGCCCTGCTAAAGGAAAACAACCAAAGTGTTAGTGAGTTACTGGCATTTTATCAGCAGTATTTTCCTGACCGGTTTTATCTTGAGGTAATCCGTACTGGCAGGCCAGACGAAGAACGTTATATTCAACACGCCGTTACTTTGGCAGAACAGCATGGCTTACCCTTGGTTGCCACCAACGAGGTGTTGTTTTTACAGGCTGAAGACTTTCCCGCACATGAAATTCGTGTCGCAATCCACGATGGTTTTACCCTGGATGATAAGCGTCGACCCAAAAACTTCACGGATCAGCAATATTTAAAATCTGCTGATGAAATGCAGCAGTTATTTGCCGATTTACCAGAAGCATTAGACAACTCGGTTGAAATAGCTAAACGTTGTAATGTCACCATTCGTTTAGGTGAGTATTTTCTACCCGCATTTCCAACTGGCGGTATGAGTGATGCCGATTTTTTAGTGATGAAATCTCGCGAAGGCTTGGAAGACCGCTTGCTGCAGCTATTCCCAGATGAAGTACTTCGTACTGAAAAACGCGCGCCTTACGATGAGCGGCTGCAAATTGAGCTTGACGTTATTAACCAAATGGGTTTTCCGGGTTACTTTTTGGTCGTTATGGAGTTTATCCAGTGGAGTAAAGACAATGATATTCCGGTAGGGCCGGGCCGCGGCTCAGGTGCCGGTTCGTTAGTGGCCTATGCACTTAAAATTACCGATTTGGATCCGCTGGAATTCGATTTACTGTTCGAACGGTTTTTAAACCCGGAGCGGGTATCAATGCCCGACTTCGATGTCGATTTTTGTATGGACCGGCGCGATGAGGTTATCGACCATGTTGCTGACATGTATGGCCGTGAAGCCGTGTCGCAAATTATTACCTTCGGTACCATGGCGGCCAAAGCAGTTATTCGTGACGTAGGCCGTGTGCTGGGGCATCCATACGGTTTTGTTGACCGGATCTCAAAGTTAATTCCGCCTACGCCAGGTATGACGCTGGAGCAAGCGTTTAAAGAAGAGCCTCGGCTGCCGGAGTTGTATCAGCAAGATCAGGAAGTAAAAGATCTGATAGATATGGCCCGCCAGTTGGAAGGGGTTACCCGTAACGCGGGTAAGCACGCTGGTGGTGTGGTTATTGCGCCGACTAAAATTACCGATTTCTCCCCGCTTTATTGTGACGACGAAGGCAATAATCCGGTTACTCAATTTGATAAAAACGATGTTGAATACGCCGGTCTGGTTAAATTCGACTTCTTAGGCTTGCGCACGCTGACAATTTTGCAGTGGGCGGTAAACATGGCTAATACGCGGCTGAAAAAAGAGGGTCGCGAGCCAATAGACATTAATGCCATTCCGCTGGTAGATAAGAAAAGCTTCGATCTGCTGCAAAAAGCCGATACTACTGCGGTATTTCAGCTTGAATCTCGCGGTATGAAGGATTTGATCCGCCGGTTACAGCCTGACTGTTTTGAAGATATGATTGCCTTGGTAGCGCTGTTTCGGCCCGGCCCTTTGCAATCGGGCATGGTAGATAACTTTATCGATCGTAAGCGCGGCCGTGAAGCCATATCGTATCCGGACGCTACCTGGCAGCACGACTGCTTAATTCCTATCCTGGAGCCTACCTACGGTATTATTTTGTATCAGGAACAGGTGATGCAGATTGCGCAGGTGCTATCGGGGTATTCGCTCGGTGGTGCTGACTTATTACGCCGGGCAATGGGTAAGAAAAAACCCGAGGAAATGGCGAAACAGCGTGACACTTTCCAAGAGGGAGCGGCAAAAAACGGCATTGATCCTGAACTGGCAATCAAGATTTTCGATCTGGTAGAAAAATTCGCCGGTTACGGTTTCAATAAATCGCACTCTGCAGCATATGCTCTGGTGTCCTACCAGACGTTATGGATGAAAGCGCATTATCCGGCTGAGTTTATGGCGGCGGTAATGTCGGCAGATATGGATAACACCGACAAAATTGTTACCCTGGTTGATGAGTGTGAGCGGATGAAGTTAAAACTGATCCCGCCTGACGTAAATGCCGGTGTTTATAAATTTATCGTAAACGAGCAGGGGCATATTGTGTATGGCATCGGTGCCATCAAAGGTGTGGGTGAAGGCCCAATAGATGCCATTCTTGATGCCCGTAATAAGCATGGCAGCTTTAGCGACCTGTTTGATTTTTGCGCCAAAGTAGACTTAAAAAAATTAAACCGACGCGTGATAGAAAAACTGATTTTATCAGGTGCGATGGACCGTTTAGGGCCACATCGCGCCGCGCTTTCTGCAACGCTCGAAGAAGCGATGAAAGCAGCCGATCAACACGCTAAAGCTCAAGCAGTGGGCCAGGATGATTTATTCGGTTTACTAAGCCCAGAGCCGGAGCATGCAGCAGCGGCGTTTAAACAGGTTGCAGTATGGCCAGATGAAGTATGGTTGGAAGGTGAACGTGAAACACTAGGTCTATATTTAACCGGCCATCCAATAAACCGTTATTTGGATGAAATCCCACGCTATGCAAACTGTCGTTTAGTTGAGCTACAGCCGACCAAGAAAGATCAAAGTGTTGCTGTAGCCGGACTCGTCGTGTCAGTGCGGATTATGATCAACAAAAAAGGCCGACGCTGGGCAATCGTAACCCTGGATGACAAATCGGCGCGGCTAGATGTACGGTTTTTTCCGGATTTGCTGGAAACGTTCGAACAACTGTTACAAAAAGACCGTATTTTGGTGATAACGGGACAGGTCAGCTTTGATGATTTTAATGGCGGCCTTACAATGACCGGCCGCGATGTCAGCGAGATAACCCAAGTACGGGAAAAATCTCTGAGATCCTTGAATATCACTGTACAATCGGCGCAAATAGACCACAATTACCTGCAAAGATTGCAGCAGGTACTGGGAGAGTTTAATGCCGGTACCGTCCCCGTAAAGCTGCGCTATCAACGCCAGGAGGGTGAGGTAGTGCTACAGCTAGGAACACAATGGTGGGTAACGCCGGCCGACGCTTTGTTGCACCAGTTAAAGCAATTGGCAACAATAGAACTGGAATTTAATTAATTAGGTAGTGACAGTCGATGATGCTGAATTATTTAGAGTTTGAGCAACCTATTGCTGAACTAGAAGCAAAAATAGACGAATTGCGGAACGTAAGTCGCAATGGCGATTACGATTTGGGCTTAGAAGAAGAGATCAACAAACTAAAAGAAAAGAGTTTGGGCCTGACAAAGAAAATTTTTGCTGAGCTGGGTGCCTGGCAGGTTGCACAATTGGCCCGTCATCCACTAAGACCTTACACCCTGGATTACATCAAGCATGTTTTCACTGACTTTGATGATTTGGCCGGTGACAGAACTTTTGCTAATGATCAGGCGATTGTAGGCGGAACAGCCCGGATAGGCGATATACCGGTTATGGTTATTGGCCATCAAAAAGGCCGTGATACGCGCGAGAAGATTAAGCGTAACTTTGGTATGCCACGTCCTGAAGGTTACCGTAAAGCGCTACGTCTGATGGAAATGGCTGAGCGCTTTAATATGCCCATTGTTACCTTTATCGACACCCCTGGTGCATACCCGGGTATTGGTGCTGAAGAGCGTGGTCAATCTGAAGCCATTGCCCGCAATTTAAAAGTCATGGCAGGTTTAAAAGTACCGGTGATCTGCACAGTTATTGGTGAAGGCGGATCTGGTGGCGCTTTGGCTATCGGTGTCGGCGATAAAGTGAATATGTTGCAATACAGTACTTATTCGGTTATTTCGCCAGAAGGTTGCGCATCTATTTTATGGAAAAGTGCCGATAAAGCCCCTTTAGCTGCTGAAGCCATGGGTATTACGGCCGAGCGTATTAAAGAGCTTAAACTGATCGACGAGGTGTTCCCTGAGCCACTCGGTGGTGCCCATCGCTCGCCAGAGCAAATGGCACAAACGTTAAAACAGTCGATACTACGCGACTTGCAGAAGCTGCAGAAAATGAGTACTAAAGAGCTGCTTGATTTGCGTTACCAGCGTTTGATGTCTTACGGATACTGCTAAGTAAACGTAAGCACTTAATCAAAAGTGCTTAATCATGAGTACTTTAAGCCAGTGCAGCTGCACTGGCTTTTTAATTTGTGTTAGCCTTACCTTATGTGTTTATCACGGTAGATGTTCTTATGCCTGAGCTAAGCTCTGCGTATCTTATCGAAACCTTAGAATTGCAAAACCACAGCCATATTGTGCTGGCGCTTAGTGGTGGCCTGGATTCTATGGTGTTGCTGGATTTGTTATGTAACGCGCAGCAAATGCAGCCATTTACGTTAGAAGCGGTGTATATACATCATGGCATTAGCGACAACGCCAGTGCGTGGGGCGAATTGTGTGCGGCTCAGTGTGCCATGCGCAAAGTGCGTTTTTCAATGCGCCATCTACAGCTGAGTGGGCGTGATAATCTGGAGCAACGCGCTCGGGAAGGGCGCTATCAGGCGCTAAACGAATTTGTTCACACCGAAAAACATACCTTGGTTACGGCACATCATGGCGATGATCAACTAGAAAGTTTATTTTTGGCGCTAAAGCGAGGCGCTGGTGCGGCTGGTTTAAGTGGTATAGCAAGCAGTCGTCCGTTTGCACAGGGCAAATTGATGCGGCCATTATTGGCGTTTAGCCGCAGTGAGCTGGAACATTATGCTTTGCAACAACAGCTCAGCTATGTCGAAGATGAAAGTAATCAGGATACCCGTTTTGAGCGGAATTTTATTCGTCAGCATATTACGCCGGTTATTCGACAGCGTTGGCCACATTTTAGCCGTACTGCAGCGCGAAGCATGCTGCACTTAACACAGCTACAACAGTTAGCAGAGCATTATACAGAACGTGCATTTGAGCAATGTGTTAGTGACAATCATCTGGTGTTGTCGGCGTTAGCGAAGGAGTTACCATTACAACAGGATTTAGTGATCCGGCATTGGTTAGCGCATGCAGGGCTTAATCCGTCCTTAGAATGGCTTGATACCCTTAAATGTCAGGTTATTGGAGCGCGGCCAGATGCAACGCCTACGCTGCAATTGGCTGAGTATCAGGTACGACGTTTTGATGGCAAGCTTTATCTGCTTACCCATAAAGACACTTTAGTACCCTCGCAAGAGATCCATTGGCGCGGGCAAAATACGGTATTACTACCAGAGCATTGCGGCAGCCTGCAGTTTTTAACCCAACAAGCGTCATCGGCTCTGCCTATCGCTGCAAGTTCTGGACAAATTATATTTGGTCAACTTAGTTTGCGGTTTAAACCGGCTGGGGCTTTGATGAGTAAACCGTTAAAGCAGTGGTTTAAATTATGGCAGGTACCACCCTGGCAGCGCTTACGCACGCCACTTCTTTTAGTTGATGGCGAGTTAGTTGCTGTTGCAGGCTACGCCAGCTGCATTACGGCAGAGCAAGCGACACAGTGGATAAGCTGGCAAAGCTAAAATAAAGTAATACTTAACGTTTTTATATTGTGTCAGGCTACGCGAACCGTATTTTTGCCTGCTTCTTTAGCGGCATATAGCGCACTGTCAGCAGCGGAAAATAATTGTTTACTGCATTGGTCAGTATTAAATACCGCTAAGCCAACGCTGGCGCTTACTGCGTACTGTTGGCATAGGTAATGTTGGTTTATAACCTTAACCAAGCGTCGGGCAACTAATTCGGCATTGTCGGTATCTTGACCAGATAAAACAACGGCAAATTCGTCGCCACCGAAGCGGAATAAACTATCCGTTGCGCGCAGGGTATCGCGTAAACAATCAGCTACTGCCAGCAATACTTCATCGCCAGCACTGTGACCGTTTGAGTCATTAACCTGCTTAAAGTTATCTAAGTCCAGCAAAATCAGTGCACAATGCTCGTTGTGACGTTTTGCCAACATCACCGCTTTTTCAAAACTATCGTCAAAAAAACGACGGTTACCTAAACCTGTTAGCGTATCTTTTAGCGCCATTTGTTGTAGACGACTCACGACTAACGCATTACGCAGAGCAAACAACCATTCACTTTCAAGCAATAGTAACTCACGTTGTGCCATTGGCGTAAAGGCGTAGTCACTGTGATAAACCAGTTCAGCTAAGCACTGTTGGTTGAGTACGAGTACGCTACGGTGTTCAAATTCCCCTGAGCATGAGCCAATAGCGGAAAAATCACCCACCGCGGTTTTTAATGACATTGCTGAAAGCGGCAAAACTTTGCCGACGGCCATTGATACGATATTTAGCTGCTGCTGAATGTCTAACGTAGTTTGTAACTGGCTTATCAGGCTTTGTTCCGTGCATTCTGGTAACTGCGGCCATTGCTGCAGTTTTGTCATGGCGGCATAACTAGGAGCACTGCTTAACGCGACGTCTTGTACTAACAGGTATTCCATAATGGTATCCAATAATGCTTTTATAAATCTTAAAGCAAATAATGGGCCAATATTTAAAGGTATTATTTATCAATGACTTAACTTGTCGCGCATTTCGGGCTGTCAAGGTATTGACGAGTAATTAAACCTTAATCACTGTCGTCTGCCAGAAACTGCAGTATGCTGTCCATCTGCGCCATCGCATCATCATAACCTAAGCTAATCAGACGTCGGGTATAGAGTTGCTCAAAGAGTAAATAGCTGGCTAAGCTGGAGTCTGAATGCTGGCGTATCCCAGTCATTCGCAATATTGTTCGTACCGCCATAGGTAACGACAAAAAGTGTTCGCTGGCAATTTGACCAAAATTTTGGCTGGGATTGATCACCAGGCTGTTTACTGGTTTTAATTCCGTTTCTATATTGTGCTGGCGCATAATTTTAATGGTGTTATTAATACGCTTCATCCGCTCTAAATCTGAGTTAAGGCTGTCGGTAAATACCGTATCGAGTAAGTGTCCGGCAATGGTTGCTAGATCTGGGTGGTGCAAACTGCGCTGATTGGACTCATTTTTGCGAGGGTCTGCCACGCCAATAACCATAATTTTATCAGCACCCAGGTGTATTGGTGCACTTAGCGGAGCGAGCTGATTTACCGAGCCATCACCAAAATACTGTTGATGAATACGCACTGTTGGAAACACTAAGGGAATGGCAGCCGATGCCATTAAATGCTGCACTCCAAGCAAGGTTCGCTGGCCGCAACGTTTAGCCCGGCGCCATTCCTGCACTTTGTCAGACTGAAAAAACGTTATCGAATCGCCATTGTTATAGCAAGACGCGGTAACCGACACACTTGAGAGATACCCTCCCATAATATTGCGGTCTATGCGTTTTAAATCCAGCACCTTTGTCAGCATTTGTCTAAGCGGTTTATTGTCAAACAAGCTGACCGGTTGCTTGTTAGCATAATCAGCCTGAAATGCACTAAAAGCGCCGCGTAACAGCTGACGAAAAACCCTCGGATAATCCGCATAATATACCTGGCTGGTATGAAAGTTACGCCAAATCCATTCCAGTTTCTTCACACCCAAATGAAAACAAGACGCGTAGCATGCCATGGCAATACCGTTCATGGCACCGGCGGAGGTACCCGATATTATTTGAAACGGTAGCTTGCTACTACGCGGGAATTGCTGGGCAATCGCTTTTAATACGCCAACCTGATACGCTGCTCTAGCGCCACCGCCGGTTAATAGCAAAGCCGTTTTTTTTACCGTTTTGACATCGTGTTCAGACATAACTTAGTTGAACTTTTTCCAGTATATATGCTCATTGCTTAATATATTGCTGGATTCAATGCAGAATGCAACGCTTAATCGCGTTGTGCGATTATATTGCTACAGAGGGTATTATGGCTGAACAGGAAAAAGACCAAGAGCAGAACAAAAACCAACAGGTTTATTTGTTGGCCATTGCAGCAATTGTTGTGGTGATACTTATTGCCGCCTGGATGTTGTTGAAAAAAGAGGACATGCCAGCTAAACCTGCCGTTATCGTGCCGCAGGTAGTTACTGAACCAGTAATAATTGACCTGCCACCAGAACCACAGCCTGAGATTGACAATGAGGAGGCTGAGCCAGAACCTGAGGTATCAGCGCAGACAGAGAGTGTTGACATTGTTGAGGCGCCGGTTGAGTTGCCCCTTCCTGCATTAGATAATTCTGATCAGGAGGTAAAGCAAAAATTACTGGCGTTAGAATGGCAGCCTGGTTTGGCTGGATTATTTATTACCGAAGATATGTTACGTAATTTTGCGCTGCAAGTTGATAATATTGCTCAGGGACAATTGGCAAAAAAACATCCTCTGCTGCAACCCCTTGAGCAAAAATTTACGCCATCTGGTCAGGACGCTATGCAGCTCAATGATGAGAGTTTTGCTCGTTTCCAACCTTATATTCAGTTATTAGAAAGTGTTCCTCCAGCAAAATTGATAACGTTATTTGACCGTTATGAACCCTTATTACAACAAGCTTATGCAGAGCAGGGCTATCCTGATGAGTTATTTAAAAATAAACTTATTACCGCGATAGAGGTATTGTTGGCAACGCCTGATGTAAGTTATCCACTGCAACTGGTGCGGCCGGGTGTCATGTATAAGTTTGCAGATCCCGACATTGAACAGTTGCCTGCTGCGCAAAAACAAATGCTACGCCTTGGTCCTGCTAATATGGCAAAAGTAAAAGCGGTGCTGCGTCAGTATCATAGTCATTTGACGGCTGTTTAACGCTTTTTTGCTCTCGCAGAGGCTTATATAACATTATTCTGCAAGTCACAGCGTGAACGAAAGTCACGCCGTGGCTTGCAGAACATAACCGATTCTTGCATAATGCGCGCCTGCTGAGGATTCAGCAGTTCAATGGTAACCCCATTGGTCCTCTCGCAATACTAGTAGGCGAACCTGGTCAGGTCCGGAAGGAAGCAGCCACAGTTTATGACGTATGTGCCGGGATGTGGCTGGTGGGGTTGCCACCCAAATCTCTCTGTTTTATAACGTCACGTTTTACTATCTCAAGCGCCATTAATATGGTGTTAGGGTCAAGTTCATGTTGCTCCAGAAGCATAATCAAATCGACAGCCAATTTGACATGCTCTGGGGCGTGTTCAAGAGAATCACTCACTCATTACTATCCAGAAACTCGCGCGCGCGGGTTACTGATTCCCGCACTTTCATTTGCATTTCGTAACGTTCACTCTGTGGTAAATAAAACGCCATGTCTACTTCGTAGCGAATATAGCGTGGCGGTAGTAGGTTTAGTGAAATACAACACAAATCTGCCAGGTACTCTGCATCCTTATTCGCATCCAACCCTAACTCAACAATATGATCCAGCGTTAATTTTTCATAATAGTTGTGGATATCGTCGTCCAGTTTCATATTAACCTCAATGTGGTTTATGTATTTCACAAAGCATAATCAGCTTTACAGCAAAAGACCACTGAAAGATTGAGTTAAGCTTGGTCACTGTTACAATGCGCATCAAGGCCATAAGAGAAAAATAACTATGCAAAAAAATACTGCGCCCTGCTACTACGGTGATTATTTACAACTGGATAAGGTGTTAACAGCACAAGCGCCTGAAAGTGCAAAATATGCCAATGAGGCACATGATGAAACGTTGTTTATTATTGTGCATCAGGTGTATGAGCTATGGTTTAAGCAAATTTTGCACGAATTAAAAGCCGTAATGGATGTATTTGCCGCTGAAGAAGTTAAAGACGAGCAGTTAACCGGTATAGTTCATAAACTCAAGCGGGTAATTACCATTCAGCAGTTGCTGAATCAGCAAATTAGTGTGATGGAAACCATGACGCCGCAAGACTTTATGTCGTTTCGCGATTATTTGGTACCTGCATCAGGTTTTCAAAGTATCCAGTTTAAAATGCTGGAAATAGGCTTGGGCTTAAAAAGCGATTTTCGTATCGATTTTGATAAAAACTCATTTTATAGCCGGTTGAATGAGAAAGACCGTGCCTTTCTGCAGCAATTAGAACATGAGCCTAGCTTGTTCGAACGCATAGAAAAATGGCTGGAGCGTATGCCATTTCTCGAATTAAACGACTTTAGTTTCTGGCAAATGTACCGACAGGCAACGGATGCGATGTTGGCGGAAGATAAAAGTACTGTCGAGTCAATTGAGCAAATCGCCGAACACGAACGTGCTTTGCAGCTGGCAGAAATAGAACGTACCGCTGAGAAGTTTGCTGCTTTGCTTGATAACGACAAATACCAACAATTGCAACACAATGGTAGTTTTCGCTTAAGCCAACGCGCAATGTTGTCTGCGCTGTTTATTAGTCTATATCAGGAAGAGCCGGTATTTAACTTGCCGTTTCAACTGCTTACTTGTTTAACTGAAATTGATGAATTGCTCACTATTTGGCGTTATAAACATGCCATGATGGTACAGCGTATGCTCGGTACAAAAATTGGAACCGGTGGTTCATCGGGACATGACTACTTAAAACGCACTACCGAGAAAAACCGCATTTTCACCGACTTGTTCAATATGGCGACGTTTTTGTTACCCAAAGCTGATTTGCCGCCCTTACCACCGCAAGTGAAACGCCGTTTAGGTTTCTATTTTGCTGGCGAAGTGTGAGCCGTAGAGGGTAAAAGCAGCTTTGAATAACTGCAAATGCAGCTGCACCAGCGCATCAACATTGCGCTGGTAGCCGCCGCCAATTACTGCTGCTACCGGTATTGCGTTATCAACACAGCATTGCAGTACCAGCAAGTCGCGCTGGTATAGTGCCGCTGTTGAAATGCTTAGTAACCCCAATTCATCCCGCTGGTGAATATCAACGCCGGCGTCATACAGCACTAAATCCGGCTGATGCCAATTAATCAAGGTTTGCACACTTTGCTGTACGGTTTGCAGATAGTCGTTGTCGCTGCAATCTTTCGCGACGCCAACATCCCAGTCAGACTGCTGCTTATAGTAAGGAAAGTTCTTTTCACAATGAATTGAACAGCTAATAATTCGGGGGTCATCTGCTAGCATGGCAGCGCTACCATCTCCTTGATGCACATCCAAGTCGATGATAAGTATTTTATCCACTTCCTGCGTTAACAGGGTTTTAGCGGCAACCACCAGATCATTAAACAGACAAAAGCCAGACCCTTCGTTGTAAAAAGCGTGGTGATAGCCCCCACTTAAATGTAGTGCGATACCCTGTTTAAGCGCGGCTTGAGCTGTTTGCAACGTTCCTCCTAAAGAGCAAAGCGAACGCTAAAACAATTGTTCAGACCAGGGAAAACCAATTCGTCGCATGGCCTTGGGCAGAATACTGCCATCTTGTAAGCTACGGATATAATGTGGGCAGTGCACCTGGGCAAGTTGTTCGCTACTTATCGGTGTTGATAAGGAGAATGCACTCACCGGCACGCCAATACTAAGCAACTGCTGATACAGTGCTTGATACTTTGTAATGGGATAACGGTGCTGCGCTGGAAGATCAAGTTCGCTGTAGCAAGGATGATAAAGCATAGCGGGTAACGAGGTTAGCATCAGTTGCGGCGTTCCAAATCCAGAATTTGTCGTTCAATATCTGATAAGGCTTTACGGCAGCGGCCTAGGCGGGCATGCAATGCCAAACTGCGTTGTATAGCATCGGGGGCGTTTTCACGATTGGCCAGCACGATCATATCCTGCAATCGGCGTTCAAACTCCTGCGTATCACTTAGTTGCTGATATAGCTGCTGGCTACTAACACTGATTTGCTGCACCAGATTTTTCGCTTTATGTACTTTATTGCTGGGTTTGCGTCGTATATCAACATTTCGAAATGCTCGGGTAAGCGCAACGGTTTGTTCGCTTAAACGCTGCACCAAGCGTTGTTTCGCTGTGATTCCTAACGCGCTATGTTGCAAGTGGTTAAGGTTTCGCTGTGCCTCTATAACGTAATCAGTTAGCTGGGGTGAGCGACAGCTAAACAGGGTGCTGTCAAACCAGTTTTGTGGCTTACCGCTAACTTGCTTTAAATCAATCTGTTCAGCTTGTTGCTTTAATTGCTGCAATTGATGCGCAAGTGTGCCTAATAAATCCATCAGCTGCTCCAGGCCTGCCAGGCTAAACGCAGTGCAATAGCTGCAACAACGCAAATAAATACCGGACGAATAAATTTACTTCCAAATTTAATAGCAGAATGTGCACCTAGCCAGGCCCCCAACATTAAGCAGAGACCCATACCGATTCCCAACGCAAAATTAACATGGCCCAGATAAATAAAAGCCACCAGCGAAAAGCCATTGCTGACAAAATTCATTGTCCGCGCCACACCACTGGTGAGTAGCAAATTTATCCGGTAAAGCGCCATTGTAGATACCATCCAAAAAGCACCGGCACCCGGACCTGCAATACCATCATAAAACCCTAATGTCAGGCCTTGCAGCCTTTGTTGCCAATATAATTTGGTCGTTTTGGCAGGCAACTGCAGCTTGTCATCAGGTTGCATACGATTAAATAATGTATAAAAAGCGGCTAACAAAATCACAATTGGAAGAATTTTTTCCAGCGATTCATTACTCAGAAAGTCGACAGCTATAGTGCCGAGTACTGCACCGATAGCGGTGTAAAACAAACTGCGCTGCCAAAAATGAGGATTAAACAGCTTTTTGCGGTAATAAGTGACAGATGCTGTTAACGAGCCAAAAGTGGCCGCTAATTTATTTGTACCCAGCACGACATGAGGAGGTAAACCGGCAGTAAGTAAGGCGGGCACAGTAAGTAAACCACCGCCGCCAGCAATAGCATCGATAAAACCGGCAATAAAGGCCACGGCACACAACAGTAATAATATACTCGGCTCTAAAGCTAATTCTGCAAACAAAATGGTTTCCTGTTAATACTCAATGTGACGCTGAAAAGGAGGCAATGCGTTTAACATGGCCGTGCCGTAAGACTTAGTAACCAGACGGCGGTCGAGAATAATAATTTGGCCTTCATCTTGCTCCTGGCGTAGCAGTCTACCACATGCCTGCACCAGTTTCTTTGATGTGGCGGGCACGGTAAGTTGTAAAAATGGATTGCCGCCTTTACGTGTTATCGCTTCAGCTAAGGCTTCCTCTAACGGCGACGTGGGTACCGCAAAAGGTAACTTTGTTATCACTAAATTGGTTAACAACTTACCGGGTAAATCTAGCCCTTCAGAGAAACTTTGGGTTCCGAACAAGATACTACAGCGGTTATGTTTGCAGTTTTCGGCATGCAATTGCAGTAGTGCTTGACGTGATGCCTCACCTTGTACCAATAAAGAAAAGCCTTTTTTACGGATAGTTTCTGCAACCTGCTGCATTTGCCAATAAGACGCAAACAGCACCAGGCTTGCCTGATCTTTAGGTAAGTAGTTTGGCAGCAGCGTAGACAGTTCGTCCGTATAGGCTTGTTCAGTAGGCAAGGTTTTCATTTTGGGAATAACAATTTTACCTTTTTCCGCATACGCAAATGGTGACGTTACTTGCAGCGTTTTGACTCCCTCAAACCGATTTAAACCAAGATCGTATTTTATATACTGAAACGAATTTAACGCTGTCAACGTAGCCGAACACATGATCACGGCAAAGGCATCATTAAACAGCAGTTGCTCCAGTTTGTTTGCCACGCCAAGCGGGCAAGCATGGCCAACGACATTTTGGCTTTGGTTATTCAGTTCAACCCAACGGGCTTGATGGACATTTTTTTCTTGCTCCATCGCATAAAGATGCCAAAGCCCTTGTTGTTGCTCAATCTTGTGTCGCAGGTGACTTAGGTCCTGTAGCAAGTTAAAACTCTGTTTTAACGGCAGTTTTTGTTCAGAGATATTTTCTTGCAAATGTTGTTGCACGCGTTCTAATTGAACCAGCGCTTTTTGACTCATTTGTGCTAGAGGCTCTGCTTGCTGCTGGACTAATTTTGGCAGGGCAGCATCAGTAAAACGATACTCGGTCTTATCAGCAAACCAGCGCGTTTTAAACTCAGCAATACTTCGCTCAACAGGCTTGAGTAAACTGTTTAACTCGTTACAACTGTCATCAAACCGCAATAGTTCTTTCATTACAGTCGCTGGCAAAAGGGTAATTAACTGTTGAATTGTTTTGCCAGCTTTTTCTAACCAAACACTATTGTGGCTAAGCTGTGCCTGTGCCGCAAAAAAATCGCGGGCAATATCGGGTAAATGATGTGCTTCGTCAATAACATACAAGCTATCTTCAGCTTGCGGCAATATACTATTGCCACTGGCCAAGTCGGCTAATAGCAAGGCATGATTTACAACCAAAACATCGGCGTTACTTACCTCTGCGCGAGCCAGATGAAACGGGCAGTTCATGTGCCGGCGATCGGTTTTATGGCAATGCAGCGGGTCTGCTACAATTCGCTGCCATAAATCTTCAGACAGCGGGGTTGCGAGTGTATCTCGGTCACCCAGCCAGTGGCGTTGTTGCCAACTATCGAGCAGTTTTTGCCAGTCAAAAGCCGCATCAGCGGCTGTTGCAAATAATTCGGGGTGTTTTTGTTGCTGACGCATGCGCTCAATACAGGCATAACGCTGGCGTCCTTTAACCAAACTAAATTCAAATAATAATTTGCTATGCTGCTGAAAAAATGGCAAATCTTTATTTACAAGTTGTTCCTGCAGGGCCACAGTGGCGGTTGCAATAACTACTTTTTTCTTTTGCGATAATGCATATGGGATAACCGCCAGCATATAAGCTAACGATTTTCCAGTACCTGTCCCCGCTTCAATTAAACCAATCCGTTCATGTCGGTGATAACTGCCGGACACAATTTTAGCGATTTCGGCAACCAGTAAATTTTGCCCCGGTCTGGGTTGATACAGCGGCAATGTCGTTTTGATACGGCTATGAATATCGCGAATTTGGTGTTTAAGAGAGTCACTTAGCATATTGGGTATGTATTTTTATCCAGTTATTGGATTGTATACCTAATATCAGCAGTAGCAAAACGGCTTCATCTACAAAATTCGCATAGAAAGTTCCGTCTTGTGAATAATTAATTAGGAATGAATCGGGATTTATTGTAAAGATTTGTTGGCAATCTAATCTTTACATTTAACGCCGTGTCCATACAGTTAATTACGCATATTTTATTTGCTAAGCTTAAGTTGTTGAATTTAATCAATTATAATATATCGCTCTGCACGGCATTGCCAAATATTCTATTGCATTGAAAAGATGTTTGTACAGAAGTTAACCTGGCGACAACGTAAATCTCAAATTGTTCCATAAAAGCTGTTGACCCTGCCGAAACCTTACGTTTATTATCAGTGGGCGACAAATCGGAGGTTATCCGAAATGAACGGAGTGCCGAGCGCCGTAAAAGGTTGGTAACTGTTTAAAAATAGAATCACTAGATAGTGGTCCAGGGAGAAATACATGTATACGAATAATAAATTAAGCAAAGCTGTGCGCTTAGCGATTGCTTTTGGCGCTGCATCTGCAACTGCTTTCACTGCATCAGTAAATGCTGCTGAAGAAGATGCTGCAGAAAAAGTAGAACGAATTGAAGTAACAGGTTCACGTATTAAACGTGCTGACCTTGAAGGTGCAAACCCAGTAACAGTATTAGATAAAGTTGATATCGAGCGTTTCGGTCTGACTTCTATCGGTGACGTATTACAAAACCTGCCAGCTGCTGGTTCTGCAATTAACACCAACAGCAATAACGGTGGTGACGGTACAACTACCCTGAACATCCGTGGTTTAGGTTCAAACCGTACCTTAGTATTGGTAGACGGTAAGCGCTGGGCACCAGGTCTGGGCGGTTCTGTCGACTTAAACAACATTCCATCATCTATCATTGAGCGTATTGAAGTATTAAAAGATGGTGCGTCTGCAGTATACGGTTCTGACGCCGTTGCTGGTGTAGTAAACATTATTACTCGTAAAGACTACGAAGGCGTTCACGCTAGTGCTTACTTAGGTCAGTACGCAAGCTACAGCGATGGCCGTAAAGAATCTTACGACATTGGTTTTGGTGCATCTTCTGGTAAAGGTAACGTTTATGTAAACGTAAGCTACGTAAACGAAGATGAAACCTTAGCGGGTGGCCGTGATATTTCTGCAGTGCCAGTATTTGGTACTCCAGTAGGTTTTGGTGGTTCTTCTGGTACGCCTAATACCCGTTTTATGTACAAAGACGGCAATGGTGATTTATTCAGCCAGCAGGGTGATGGTAACGGCGGGTTAATCCCGTGGACTGGCGCTTCTGCATTTAACTTCGCGCCATTTAACTTCCTGTCTACGCCGCAAGAACGTACAAATATATTTATCAAAGCAGACTATGAGCTGAGCGATAACCTGCGTGTTATGGTGAACGGTTTCTACAACAACCGTAAATCAGCACAGGCGCTGGCACCTACGCCGTTGTTTATCGGTAGTGCGTTTGGTGGCACCGGTTATGTGTTGGCAGCGAACAACCCATACAACCCAACGGGTTTAGACTTAAGTACTGATACACCAGGTGAAAATGAGCTGTATCTGGTAGGCCGTCGTATGATGGAAGCTGGCTACCGTCAGTTTAACCAGAACGTTGACCAATTCCAGTTTAACGGTGGCTTTGAAGGTAACTTCGATTTAGGCGACCGTACTTTCTACTGGGATGTTGGTTACACCTATTCAGACATTACAAACAACGAGCTGACTGACGGTTTGCTTAACATGGGTAATGTTAAGACGGCAATTGGTGATGTTGATGTTTGTGCTGCAACAGATGGCTGTGTGCCACTTGACCTGTTCGGTGGTTCTACTGCTATCGGTGTAGGTTCTATCACGGAAGAAATGCTGGATTACATCCTGTTTACTGCGCAAGATGCTTCTAACACCAACATGAAAAACTACACCGCTAACATTTCTGGTGACGTAGTAGAGCTGCCAGCCGGTATGATTGGTTTCGCTGCGGGTTACGAAAAACGCTGGCAGAGCGGTTTCGACCAGCCAGATGCGTTTATCTCTGCAGGTTTGTCTTCAGGTAACGCGCGTCAGCCTACTTCAGGTCGTTACGACGTAGAAGAGATGTACCTTGAATTAGCGATTCCATTGTTAGCTGATATGGCGTTTGCGCAAAACCTGGATTTAGAATTAGCGACTCGCTACTCTGATTACAGCAACTTTGGCGACACAACAAACAGCAAAGTAGGTCTGAAGTGGCGTGTAAACGCTGACTTATTAGTACGTGCTACGTACTCTGAGTCTTTCCGTGCTCCGTCAATCAGGGAGTTATTCCGTGGTGCAACAGATAACTTTGTTACTTTAGTTGACCCATGTAATGGTGGTGCTGCAGCTAACCCAGGTAAGCCTGGTTGTGCGGGTATTCCGGCTACTTACAACCAGCCTAACCCGCAAATTCGCTCAACTGTTGGTGGTAACGCCAACCTGGAAGCAGAAGAAGGCGAAAGCAAAACATACGGTTTCGTGTATAACCCTTCATGGGCTGATGGCCTGTCAATGACTTTCGACATGTTTGATGTTGAAGTTAACGGCGCGGTGTCTACTGTTGGTCCACAAGCTATTCTGGATGCGTGTGCTGAAACTGGCGTAACACTGTGTTCACTGATCCAGCGTAACTCTGGCGGCGGTATTGTTGAATTGTTTAACGGTGCAGTTAACTTAGGTGGTGAATACACCAAAGGCTTCGATGCTAACGTGTCTTACCGTTTTGATACTGACTTTGGTACTTTCTTGACACGCTTTGATGTTACCTACATCGACGAGCGTACAGTAGTTGCTGTTGACCCGGTAACTGCTGCTGAATTTGAAAATAAGTTAGCAGGTAGGGCATTTGACCGTGACGTAGTGCCTCGCGTTCGTTCTAACGTATCGTTAGACTGGACTCAAGGTGACTGGACTGCAAGCTACCTGGCACGTTTTATCAAAGGTACAGATGAAACCTGTAACTTCGGTAACAATGCACTACAAAATGCGCAAGAGCAAATTCTGTGTAGTATGCCAAGTGCAGAAGTGGGCGGCCCGAGCTTCAACCACTTAGGTTCAATGGTATATCATGATGTGTCTGGTGCTTATCAGGTAACTGAAAGTATGCGTGTTTCTGTTGGTATCAATAACCTGTTCGATACAGATCCACGTGTATCTTACAGTACCTTTGCTAACAGCTTTGACCCATCAATGTATGAAATTCCAGGTCGCTTTGTATACGGCCGTATCAGCTTGGAATTCTAATACCTAGTTAAGGCTTAACCTTAACCACAAAAAGCCTCGTTTCGAGGCTTTTTTTTTAGGTTGATTGATGAAAAAATGGCAATACAGACCCAGACGATGAATAAACCGGTAATGGATAAACAGAGTTTAATTCGACAAGCCATAGCTTGCTTTAACCAAAACGACCCGCAGCAAGGCAAAGCATTACTGCAGCGTGCCGCCGATGCAGGCTCTGCAGCAGCGGTGCTGTATTATGCCGATATATTGTTTAAAGAAGATAAGCCTTCAGCTTATAAATACCTCGGCCAGCAGTGGCAAAGGGGAGTGAAGGGCACGCTGCACCGTAGGGCGTTGTTACGTTGTTTTTTTGACAAGCAGAATAGCTACACGAATGATGAGCTGTTTTCTGATTTGCACGAAGAAGCCATAGATGGCGATATTCAGTCTATTGTCGCCCTGATATCGGTAATGCAGAGCGCTGATGTTAGTCGCTATTACTGCGCACTATTGCAGCAGTTTTCGCCAGAATTAGCTCAGCAGTTGTTGCATGCTTTATATACAGTGCAGGAAGCCAGCGTGACTAGTACCGAGCTTAGTCAAGCGTTTAGCACCGGCTTGCAAGGCTGGCAACAGTTTAATTGTGAAAAGATAAATAGCGACATCGGCCTGGTTGTTGCCAAAGCAGCATTAACCGACATTGAATGTCGTTATATGATGTTGCGATTTAGCAGCTTATTGCAACCGTCACAAATTGTCGATCCGGTGAGTGGAACGGCAAAACAAAACCCTTACCGCACCGGTTCCATGGTAGCCATTGTGCCGGAATATTTGGATTGGATAGCTTTAGGCATAGAATTGAAAATGTCAGCGTTTGCTGGTTTTGCGCGGCAAAATGGTGAGGTGATGAACCTGATACATTATGACGTGCAACAACGCTATCTGCCACATTTTGACGCCATCGTTGGTGACACGTCAACATTGTCGTCCCAGCTTCGCAATGGCGGCCAGCGGCAGCTAACGGTGCTTGCGTATTTAAATACGGTATCAGCGGGCGGTGAAACGTCTTTTCTTAAGTTAGGCATTAAAGTACCAGCCCAGGCGGGTGATATGCTTATGTTTCGCAATATTGATGCTGCTGGCAAGTTGTTACAAGCTTCTTATCATGCCGGTGAACCGGTACAAGCAGGTGAGAAATGGCTGTTGTCAAAATGGGTTAGACAAGGTGTTACTGATTATGGTACGTTTGTTTACGGTTAACATGAATATTTTTTGTATGTAATACGTTAAGTTAGTGAAATTGGAGAAAAAAGATGGAATTGTTGAAATTAAAGATGGCGACTATGGCTGTACTACTAGTCGCAGTAGCTGGTTGTAGTGCTTCTGTAGATCGTGATGTTGCTAATGCGACAACAACTGAAGAGACAGTGCAAGTTAATGAAAATGGCGAAGTTACTGCCGCTGCTGAGGAAAGTAAGTTAGTTTGTTATCATGAAAAAACCATTGGTTCTAACCGCAAAACCACCCGCTGTATGAGCAAGGCCGATCGTGATAAAATGCGCGAAGTATCACGTGAAGCGTGGTTACGTCAACAGCAAGGTTCTGAAACAGGTGGTGGTTAATTATTAGAAATAACGCAAAATTTCCTTTGGGAGCTAATTACCCAGAGTTAGCCGCTCAGGCGATAAAAGCGCAGCAATTTAATGCTGCGCTTGATATTTATGCCAGCTGGTTTGACGCTGAACCCGCCTTTTTTTTATCCAGCAAAGCGCTTGGTAAAACTCAACAGACGCACATCAAAAATGCGGCTAATTTGGCCCGAAAGGCTTTGTATGACAAAGTTCAGGTTATTTCAAACGTCAGCAGCAGAATAAACAAGGCAATCCGCTTTTATTTTGGCCTTGAAGCCAAGCAGTTTGAACAGCCACTGCAGCAACCCTCTTTTTTTTATATTCCCGGGCTACCAGCGAAACCTTTTTATACAGCAGAAGAAATTCCTGGCTTGGCTGATATATTAGTGCAGCTGAACGGCTTTAAACCCGACCTACTGGCTCTGGGGCAAAATAGCTATCAGCAGTATGTTGAAACTTCTGGCCCGGTACCTAATACCACTGACTGGCAAAACGTTAAACAAAAATGGCTGTCTACGCATTTATTACGTGGTGACAAGAAAACGCCTTTTGCTGATAGTAAATTAACTGAGTGTCAAAAGGTGTTAGAACACCCTGTAATAGCGCATTGTCCGCCACACGCTGCTGAGGCATTTGTGTCGTCATTACTTTGCGGCGCTAAGATCCCACCCCATTATGGTATTTCTAATGTTAAACTGACAGTGCATATGCCGCTGCAGGTAAATGCTGCTGCGTATTTGCGTGCTGGTGACGAGCAGCGGTATTGGTCTGAGCACGACAAGGCTATCGTGTTTGATGATAGTTTTTTACATAGTGCGGCAAACCAGGGTGGGGCTCGGCGTGATGTATTTATTTTTGATGTTTGGCACCCTTCATTAACCGTTGAAGAGCAAAACGCTATTAAGCATTTTATGGCAGAGCATCAGCTTTGGTCAGAAAAATATGCTAAATTGGCTGCATTGGATGCCCGTTTGTAGCGTTAAAAATGATTAGCTTAGACCTTATTAAACGTTTTCAACAAATTTCGTATTATTTTAATCAACACGCTTTCATACAGGTTGTTGCATTATTTAGCCCTGTGCTTGCGGTAGATAACGTGCCCGCTGAAATAGCTCTTATGTACGCGGTGTCGCTACGCCGCCTTGGACAGCACGAAAAAAGTAAAATCTGTTTCTCAACCGCATTAAAAGCACATCCCACTAATGCCGCCCTTAGAAACTCATTTGGAAATTTATTGCTGGAGATGGAGCAGCCACAGCTGGCGCTGGCTGAGTTTGCTCATGTAACTAAATTGGAGCCAACAAATTCGGATGGCTACCTAAACAGCGCCAGAGCGCTTAGCCGTTTGGCATTATATGACAAGGCACTGGAACACTCTAAAACGGCGCATAATTTACAACCAAATAACATGAATATTGCCATTGCACTGGCTGAGAATTTGGTAAATACAGCGCAGCTAGACAAAGCAGAGGCACTGTATGACAAGCTACTGCAGCGCGAACCTCACAATATAAAGCTACTAAACAACTTAGGGAACTTAAAGCGCCAACTAGGTAGTGCAGCGGATGCTATTCATTTGCTGGAGCGTGCTGCTACGTCGAATAACTCAACTGTACTGCGCAATCTAGCGGCATGCTATGTATTGGATAATCAGTTTGAGCGTGCTTACAATTGCTATCAGGCCGCTATTGCTGCAGCGCCGGACGATGTGCTTGCCTATGCCGAATATGCGGCATTATTATGGCAGCAAGGCGATGCAAAACCGTTTTTACACATAGAGCAGCGACTTAACGCGGCGCCAGAGCATCATGCGCTTAGAGTTGACTACATAAAAACGCTGCTAAATATAGATCAGCCTGATACCGCTGAGCGCTATTTAGAGCCTTTACTACAACATTTTCCCTCCGACAGCGCAGTTTTGACATTGGCCACTACCGTATACCGTAATAAAGGTGATTTAGAAAAAGCCGAGTATTTCGGTCGAAGTGCATTAGCGCAAGTCAACAATACGTCCAATATTGCCGCAAGAAGTGAATTGGCGTTTACCCTGTTAGCACAATACAAAGGCGAGGAGGCCTTAGCTCACTACCAACACTTATGTGATGACGACCCGTTAAATCAAGGCTGGTGGACTACGCTAAGTTCTGCGTTGAAACTTACCTCTGCAAAGCAGCAATACAACTGGTTATGTGACTATACGCTGGTAAGTGCCGATGTGATAAGCAGTCGGGAGAGTAGCGCTTTATTGCCGGTGGATTTCAATCAGCGTTTGTTGCCGCTATTGAATAAGCTACACTGCAATGCCCGCCCTCCACTGGGGCTTTCGCTGCAAAAGGGGTCTCAAACTTTTGAGAATATCTTTGACCGCCAAGATGCCGTTTTACAACAGTTGCAGCAAGCGGTGATACAGCAAGCGTGCAAGTTTATTAGCCAGTTGCTGCCTGATCCTAAGCACCCTTTTTTATCGCGACTATCAACCGATCTTAAATTTCAGGGTTCGTGGTCGGTGCAGTTGCGCGACGAAGGGTTTCATAAGTCTCATTTTCATCCAATGGGTTGGCTAAGTGGGGTTTATTATGTCGATGTGCCGGACGCGGTTGAACATGATGGTCAGGGGTGGCTGGTATTTGGTCGGCCGGATATACCCAATGTTCTGGATGTTGGCGATTTTGCTGTAAAACCTCAACCAGGTATGTTGGTGCTGTTTCCCTCTTTTATGTGGCATGGTACAAACCCGTTTAAGTCTGCTACAAATCGGGTGACTGTCGCATTTGACATAGTGCCTGAGTCAACCGGTCACAGTAGGTCTTTTTAATGCTTAAATCCCAATTTGATCAGGCACTGCGCCTGTTTAATCAACATGATTATGCTGCGGTTGTTGCCGCTTGTAAGCCGCATGTGCAACACCCTATGTTTAAACTATTACTTGCGACAACTTATGGTAAGTTAGCGGAATATACGCTTTCAGAACCGCTGTTTTTGGCGTTGCGCCAGCAATATCCGACAAATTTAGATGTCTTATTTAATTTTGCTTTAGTATTAAAGTTGCAGCAGCGCATGGCGGAAGCTCAGGCACTGTTGCAACAGTGTTTGACGTTAAATAATCGCTACCATGCGGCGCATAGCGCCCTTGCTGGGATTTATGTTACACAAGGCAACTTTGAACAGGCACAAGTGTATTATGCTCAGGCATTGGCGCTACAACCTTATAATGTTGAGTATTTGTTTGGAACCGCTCAGTGCGACTTCGGCCAGGCAAGGTGCCATAGTGCTCATAAGAAATTAACTCTTGCGCTTGCCCAAGGTGTTCACTTGCCCTCATTACGCTTGCTTAGCGTTGTATTGTATAAATTAAAAAGCACTCAAGCGATGCGGCAGTTGCGGCAGCAACACGCCGAGCATATCAAACTTGAGCCTGAGATTTTACTCTATGCAGGTTTGATTGAGCTTGACGAGAAATGTTATGTTCAAGCACTTAACTTGTTAGAAAAAGCACAGGTGCTGGCAAACAAAGCCTGGTTCGAAATCGATGCAAATTTGTTGTACTGTCGCTATTTACTCGATGCCGACAAGCAAATATTGCAACAAATTATTAGTTTGTCGCAGCAGGTTGCCACGGTAGAAGCATTCTATTTTAGTGCTAACTTGCTTGAAACATTGGGGCAATTGTTACAGGCCGAACAGCTTTTAGATATCGCATTACCGCTTTTTCCTCTTACACCGAGCTTACTGTTGGTAAAGGCTAAAGTGTTAACCCGGCGTCGGGAGTTTAACGAAGCGTTGGCAATATTAGATGAAATTTCTAAGCCAGAAGGCACTGAGATGCAGTTAGATATATGCTATCAAAAAGTGCAGATATTTGAAGCGCAAGCGCGTTACAATCTGGCTGCTGAGCAAATTATTCATGCTGGTAGTTACGTGCAGCAAGTTTCAGTGCTTGATGGGTTAGAGCAGGATGCCAAGCGTGCCGTGCAAGATATACAGCAAGGCGTTCCGTTACGCGGCACTCATGTGCGTAAGTTAGTCTTCATTATCGGTTTTCCCCGTTCGGGTACTACTTTGCTTGAATCGCGTTTAGCGCTAATTAACAACGTAAAAATATTAGAAGAAACGCACGCCGTTAAGCAGTTTTATCAGCAGTTAGAGCGCCAAGCGAATGGTCAAAATGTAATGGCATACCTGGCAAATTTATCTGCTGAGCAGCAAAACTTGCTGGCGCAGGATTACCTGGACAGTTTGCAAGATTATAGTGTTATT
Organism: Rheinheimera baltica DSM 14885; assembly: GCF_000425345.1. Lineage (GTDB taxonomy): Bacteria > Pseudomonadota > Gammaproteobacteria > Enterobacterales > Alteromonadaceae > Alishewanella > Alishewanella baltica. The sequence goes on from NZ_AUDG01000003.1 coordinate 192,218, forward strand.
AACGACGATGACGTCATTGTCGATAAAATGCCGCTTAATGCCATTTACTTAGCGCCGGTGTTGGCCTTATTTCCGCAGGCTAAAATTATTTTGATGTTACGCCACCCCATGGATGTATGTATCAGTAGCCTAAAACAGCGCATGATTAACCTGTTTTCGGTTGAGAGTTTTGCTCAAAGTTACCATTGTTATTTTAATTTGCTAGCGACAATGCAACAGCAATTCGCTGACAAAGTGCTGGCGGTAAAGTACGAACAGTTAGTAACTGACTATGAGCAAGAGTTTTCTGCAATTTTAGCGCATTGTGGACTACAGCAAGAGGCTAAGACCGGCAGTGGCAACAGCCCAACAATGTTTAACACTCCCAGTTATCATCAAGTTAGTCAGCCTTTATATACCAAGGCCGTTAACTCTTATCAGCATTACCGGTTGTATTTTGATTTTCAACATCAACTGCTGCAGACCTGGTGTAGGCAGCTTGGGTATACAGCAAGTGATTGATCAGTTTTTTGTTTAACACTGATACTTTGTGCGGCATAACGCCGCACTTCTTTAGTTATGATCAAGTTCCATTTTAAAGGCTAAGGTGTAGCGGGGGTGGAAGCAAATACGGTTAGGCGGTCTGCCCACGTGTTTTATTGCGCCGTTAAATATCACCACCCGGCCAGGTTTAGGAGTACAGGCAAACACGCAATCATCTTCGTTATTGAAAAATAGTGTTTCACCACCCCATTCCAGGTTCCACTCTTCGCAAATGTACACCAGCACGGTGAGCTCATCGCTCTCTGGTTTGCAGTCTGTGTGTGTAAATAACATATCACCAAAAGCTGCATGATTTACATAGCCACGGTATGCCTGGTAATCTTTTCCAGTAAGCCGTTTAATCGAGTCAAGGCAACGTTGGTATACTGGCAAAGATTTATATAGCATGGTGTTTAAATTAATCGCCCAGTGACGGTAGTCTTTTGTATCGGGCCTGGCAATTTCGTCCCGTTTAAATGGGCTGGCAATTAGCGTGTTGTTCAGTTCTTTTGCCTCTGCAGCAGTACAAAGGTCATCGAGTACCCATATCTGTTTGCCGTCAACTTCAGTGCTGTATTTAGCGTCTACGTTGTTGTTCATGGTTGTTATTAATAAATAATTATTTTAGTTAGCACGTTACCGTAGAATGCTATTTTTTTAAAGTAGCAGCTAAAATTCAACTCGAAAAGTTCAATGCTCCTATCTTATATTATGATATCTGTCGTTGTTGCATACAGACACCCAACCCTGCGGTTGGACATGATTACTGTTGGACCATATAGCTAGCGTATATCAGCATGTCGCCAAGCAGTATTTTCCAAATGACGGTTTTAGAGTTGATAAGACGCTGAATCTAAACCGCTATTTTGGTATTTGGGCACAAGCTTTCCCTAAAGGGAAAGCTATTTATATTCGACGAAATGACGAAAATACGGCGTGGTCCTGCTTTAAAACTAATTTTCGCTCTCAGGCTGCATGGAGCTGGTCAGCCAATTCTATCAAGAGTTATATATCTAATGAGCGACGTTTATTAGAGCACTGGAAAACGATTTATAACGCACGTATTTTGGAAATTAACTACGAGGATCTGGTTGCCGAACCTGAACTGACTTTGACAAAAGTATGCAATCATCTCGGTCTTGAATTTGAAGGTTCGATGCTACATTTTTATAAAAGCAAGTCGCCTGTTTACACATCGAGTGTTGGCCAGGTTCATCAACCGTTAGAGCAAAGCAAGATAGAGTTATCTGAACGCTATCCTCAGTTTTTGTTTGAGCTAGGTTTATCATGATGTCTTATAAGGCCTTTGTAGCGCGCTGGTAAGTGCCAATTTTTTGAGTTTGATTTAAAAGTTATCTATGTTGAAAATATTTTTATGAGTAGATGAAACTAAAATCATGTAAAAAAGGTCTAGTTTTATGCAATTACAAATACAACAGGTGAAAACATGAAAACAAGTAAACAATCTAACGTAGCCATGGCAGTAGGTGCTTTAGTTTTAGGCTCACTGGCGACAATAGCGACGACAGCTAATGCCAATCCTTTTACGGCTCAAGATTTAGCATCTGGCTATGAAATGGCTGCAGGTGAAGGTAAGTGCGGTGAAGGTAAGTGCGGTGAAGGTAAGTGCGGTGAAGGTAAGTGCGGTGAAGGTAAGTGCGGTGAAGGTAAGTGCGGCGAAGATAAAATGAAAGCCAAAGCCGATAAAATGAAAGAAGGCAAATGCGGCGAAGGTAAGTGCGGCGAAGAAATGATGAACACCAAAGCCGATAAAGCGAAAGAGGGTAAATGTGGAGAAGGTAAATGTGGCGCTGATAAAGCCAAAATGACTGACAAAGCAAAAGATGTTAAAGATAAAGCGAAAGAAGCCAAGTGTGGCGGCAGTCTGTAAACTGTGTGACAAGGGCCTGCAGTTGCAGGCCTTTTGTTTAGAGGGGATGCACGATGACGCTATTAAGTAATAGCATGGTGTCTGGTTCTGGCTTAGGCTTACGCCGTGAAATGCTGGACGAGGTGTTAACGGCCAAACCTGCAGCTATAGACTTTTTCGAAGTGGCGCCAGAAAACTGGATCCCGTTTGGTGGCAAATTACAGCGTAAGTTTCGTCAGCTCACTGAACAGCATCGTTTTATTTGCCATGGCTTGTCTTTATCTATCGGCAGTCCAGAGCCCCTAGACGTGGCTTTTGTAAAACAGGTAAAGCAGTTTTTACACCAGCATAATATTAATCTGTATAGTGAGCATTTAAGCTATTGCTCCGGCAGTGGTCACTTGTACGATTTAATGCCTATCCCCTTTACCGATGATGCTGTGCACTACGTTGCACAACGTATTCGTCAGGTACAAGACATATTAGAACAGCCGCTGATACTGGAGAATGTGTCTTATTATGCCGCGCCTGGTCAGCAGTTGTCTGAGTTGGAATTTACCTGTGCGGTGCTTGAAGAAGCCAATTGTCAGTTATTGCTTGATGTGAATAATGTTTATGTTAATTCGGTAAACCATGGTTATAACGCTGAGCACTTTATATCGGCGATGCCGTCTGATCGCATTGCCTACTACCATATTGCCGGACATTTTAAGCAAGCGGAGGATTTACTGGTAGATACCCACGGAGCCGCAGTTATTGATCCGGTATGGAAATTGTTAGCATTGGCGTATCAGCAACATGGTGTTAAAGCTACCTTGCTTGAGCGCGATTTTAATATCCCTGAGCTGACAATATTATGTGATGAACTTGCCCAAGTTAAGATGCTGCAGCAAGCAACACAGCAATTAGCATTGAGGGCTTAGGTCGATGCAGTTTCAACAAATCCAGCACGCTTTTATCAACCATATTAAAGACCCCGAAGGTATGCCGATACCAGAGGGGGTTGCTGACTCGCGTATGGCAGTATATCGGGAGCTGTTCTTTAATAACGTACAGGGCTTTGTCTCAAGTGCCTTTCCAGTGCTTAAGTCGCTTTATAGCGAAGTACACTGGTTAGCGTTAGTACGACATTTTTTCAAAAATCATCAGTGCACCAGTCCTTATTTTTTAGATATTGCCGAACACTTTTTACAGTATTTGCAACAGAGCTATAAAATTACGGAACAAGATCCTGAGTTTTTACTGGAGCTGGCGCATTACGAGTGGGTTGAGCTGTATTTAGCGACAAAACCATTGAAGGTGCTAGAAACCCCTTTGCTGCCAGAACAGGTTAACCAACAACCGCTGGCGTTGTCTGCGTTAGCATTAGTGTTGGTTTATCATGTTGCCGTGCATCAAATCAGTGTGGATTTTAAACCCGCAGTGGGTGAGCCTGAACATTGCTATTTACTGTATCGCAATAGCGAAGATGACGTGAAGTTTGTCGCGATAAATCAGCTAACGGCACTGTTGTTGCAAACGTTACAGCAAATGCCAGGTGTAGCGCTGGACACCTTAGTGCAGCAGTTAGTGCCGTTACTGCCTCAATTTAATACTGCGCAATTAATGCAAGGCGCACAAAGCATATTACAGGACTTTGCGACAAAAGGTGTGCTGGTGTCTTTTCAAGAGTGACAAAATTCATTACCATATGCGTCCATAATTCGCTGATGACAGAAGAGTAATGCAATGGCAGACGAAAATTTCAAAGACTCGTTTAACCTATGGCAGTTTCTAGCCGTGGTAGCAGTATTTGTATCTTTACTGTGTTTAGCCCCAATAGTGCGTTGGTTTCAAATTTTGGCATAATGCACTAGTTGCTTAGAAGGCCGCCTGAGGGCGGCTTTTTTGTCCCGGCAGGGACGCATAACAAAAGGTTTTCTGACATGGACAAACAAGCATTAGCGCTTGAATTAAAACAAGTTATAAAAACGGTTATTGATTACCCTAAGCCGGGCATTGTGTTTCGCGATGTCACCAGCCTGATGCAGGACGGCCCAAGCTTTAAAAAAGTTATAGATGCTTTCTGCCAGTTGTACGCTGATAAAGGCATTACCAAAATTGTAGGTACTGAGTCCCGCGGCTTTATTTTTGGTGCACCACTTGCTTATGCATTGGGTATTTCATTTGTGCCAGTGCGTAAGCCAGGTAAGTTACCACGTCAGCGTATTTCACAAAGCTACCAACTGGAATATGGTGAAGATGCCCTTGAACTGCATGCTGATGCAATAACACCAGGCGACAAAGTATTATTGGTTGATGATCTGTTAGCCACTGGTGGTACTATCGACGCTACAGCAAAATTAGTCAGGCAACTTGGTGGTATTGTTGACGATGCTGCTTTTGTCATTGCACTGCCTGATTTGGGGGGGGTAGCACGCCTGCAGCAAGCCGGATTAAATATCCTGAGTCTGGTTGAGTATAGCGGCGAATAAGTTTAGTCTGTTGCTGACTATCATAACCAAGACAAATGCAGCCTTATGAGTTACCAGGTATTAGCACGTAAGTGGCGTCCACAGCATTTTGCCCAGTTAGTTGGGCAGGAGCATGTTAAGAACGCCCTGGGTAATGCACTGAATAACAACCGGCTGCATCATGCCTATTTATTTACCGGCACCCGTGGTGTCGGTAAAACTACCATCGCCCGTATTTTTGCCAAAAGTTTGAACTGCGAGCAAGGTATTACGGCAACGCCTTGTGGCCAGTGCAGTGCCTGCCTGGAAATAGACGCCGGCAACTTTGTCGACTTAATGGAAATTGATGCGGCGTCACGTACTAAGGTAGAAGACACCCGGGATTTATTAGACAACGTACAATATGCACCCAGCCATGGTCGCTTTAAGGTTTACCTTATCGATGAAGTGCATATGCTATCCAAACATAGCTTTAATGCACTGCTAAAAACACTGGAAGAACCTCCGCCGCACGTCAAGTTTCTGTTGGCTACAACTGACCCACAAAAGCTGCCTATAACAGTGCTTTCACGTTGTTTGCAGTTTAATTTACTCGCACTGAGTCCATTACAGATTGAGCAACACTTAGCTTATGTGCTTGGTGAAGAGGCAATTCCCTTTGAGCAAGCCGCGCTGGCGATGTTGGCACGTGCAGCAAAAGGTAGTTTGCGTGACTCGCTAAGTTTAACAGATCAGGCTATTGCGCAAAGTAATGCCAATATCACTCTTGATACCGTGCGAACCATGTTAGGGTTTTTGGACCAAAGTTGGGCGCAGTTGTTGCTGCAAGCCATATTGGCGCAAGATGCTCAGCAATTACAGTTGCAACTTGCCGCCTTAGTGCAGCAGCAAAATCATTTTAGCCAGGTATTGGATGACATGCTGTCGTTGTTACATCTTACCGCTCTGAGCCAGTTTAGTCTTAGTGCGGCTGCGTTTTCACCTCAGCAAGAATTTGTGCAGCAATTAGCCGATACGTTAGCGCCAGCGCAGGTACAGCTTTATTATCAGTTACTGATTAGTGGTAAGAAAGAGCTACCATTTGCGCCGGATCCGCTAACCGGGTTAGAGATGGCATTGTTGCGCGCGATGGCGTTTCAGCCTGAAACGCAAGATAGAATGCAAACACCAGCTAAGCATACTCGCGTTGGTCCTGTGCATGTCAGCCCCACTAATACCTCACCAACGGTTACGCCTTCTTCCGTTTTACCCGGTGCGTCGCGCCCGGAGCAAATGGAGCCTCCTGTTGAGTTTGCAGCGCAAGCCGAAGTTGCTCCAGCGAAAAGTGATATTACTGAACCAGATGTTGGTGTTAAACCAGCAGACGACGCTATGACAGTGCAAGCTGCCGCTGAGCAAGAAGGCGCCGATCAACAGGTTGCTGAACCAGTAAGTGGTATCGACCCTGTTACAGCGCGAATTATGGCTCGTCGGGGTGTACAAGTAACGCCAGCACCTTTGACAAAAAAGCCTGAGCGCCAGCAGGCGCCGTTAACTGTTAAAGACCCAATAACCTCTGCTGAGGCGGTCAGTGACAGTACCAGTACCAGTACCAGGGGCAATAGCAAAGGGTATGACAACGACAATACCGCGCTGCAGACACAGCAAACAGCTCAGATAGTGGCATCGCAATCTGCACGTCATGCTGCACGTCAAGCAGCACCGCAAGCCGCCGTTGACTCAACAGTGCTTAACCCGTCCAATGACGATTATGACGATGCTGATGACACTGATATTGCACAGCTTGATGCAGCCGCTACCGATGCGCTTTGGCAACAGTATGAACAAGACATGCAGCAGACGGTTACCGCGACCCTGCCAACGCCCGAACCAGTATTAGCGCAATTTGATGGTAGTATTAACGATCAGAATTTTTCTATTCGCTTTGCCGCGCAGGTAGATGCCTGGGCTGCAAGGGTTGAAACACTGGATACTGGTGGTCTTAGCCGGCTATTTCTACTTAATTCAGCGATGCAGTTAAATGGCGCCATCTTAGATTTAACCGTCGCTCAGAGTCAGCAGCATCTGGACAGTGCTGGCTTTAGAGGAAAGTTACAACAGGTATTAGAACTGAGTTTTAACCAGGCGTTGACCATTAATGTTAGCTATCAACTCGACGTGCCTAATAGTCCGTTGTCTATTCAACAGAAAATTGTACAAGAGCGCATGGTGTATGTCAGTCGGTTGTTAGAACAAGACGAAAACGTATTACAGTTACAACAGATGTTTGACGCTCAGCTACTGGCTGAAACGATAGTTGTCAATTAACCCGAAAAGCTTGGCTAGCTTGAATTTTGGTGACGAAGTCATTATCTTGTCGCCGATAACACTGCAGTGCAGCAGCACTGGCTACGAATTTTTTAATTTATACGGCAGGTAAAAGTTATGTTTAAAGGCGGTATGGGTAATATCATGAAGCAGGCGCAAGCCATGCAGGACAAAATGCAGAAAGTACAGGCTGAGATTGCCGCCATGGAAGTTACGGGTGAAGCCGGTGCAGGTTTAGTAAAAATTACCATGTTGGGTAATCACAACGTTCGGCGTGTTAGCATTGATGATAGCCTGATGCAGGATGACAAAGACATGCTGGAAGACTTGATTGCTGCCGCGATAAACGATGCGGTACGCCGCGTTGATGAAACCAGTAAAGAAAGAATGGCTGCTGTTACCGGTGGTTTGCAATTGCCACCGGGTATGAAAATGCCTTTCTAATGAGTCGTCATACCCCTTTGTTGCAACAGCTGATTGATGCGTTGCGTATTTTGCCAGGTGTAGGGCCAAAGTCTGCCCAGCGTATGGCATTTTCTTTGCTGGAACGCAACAGGGAAGGGGGCGCGCACCTGGGTGCAGCACTCAATGCTGCAATGGCAAAAATAGGGCACTGTCAGCAGTGCCGTACTTTTTGCGAATCTGACCTGTGTCATATTTGTGCCGACCCGAGCCGGGCGCAGGACGGTATTATTTGCGTGGTGGGCTCTGCAGCAGATCAAATGGCGATAGAGCAAACTGGCCAGTTTAAAGGGCGCTATTTTGTCTTGCAGGGCTACTTATCGCCACTTGATGGTATTGGGCCACAGGATTTGGGCCTTGATATCCTCAGTAACACACTGGCAAAGCATAATGTCACCGAACTTATTTTGGCGACTAATCCGACCGTTGAAGGTGATGCTACGGCATTCTATATTGCCGAACTATGTAACAAACAACAGGTAAAAGTGTCCCGCATTGCACAAGGTATTCCGGTAGGTGGAGAATTGGAATTTGTGGATGGTACGACACTGTCGCATGCTTTTAGTGGTCGCAAAGCGTTTTAATCTGTAATTCCCCTGCTTGAAATCCGGTTAATCTGCCCCATATCTGTTGTCAGTGATGGCTGCGCGCTGCAGCCAGATGTTTAACTGTCAAATTTTGATGTTCGAGGATTAGCACAATGAGTGATACTACAGCCACTTCAGCAGGCCAGAAGCAAACCCACGGTTTTCAAGCCGAAGTCAAACAGCTGCTGCAGCTGATGATACATTCACTGTATTCCAATAAAGAGATTTTCTTGCGTGAGTTGGTATCGAATGCGTCCGATGCCGCAGACAAACTGCGTTTTCTTGCCTTGTCAGATGGCAGCCTATATGGCGACGATGGTGACTTACGTGTTCGTATTAGCTTAGATGAAAAAGCCCGTACGTTAACAGTTAGTGATAATGGCATTGGTATGACACAAGAAGAAGTGATCAGCCACTTAGGCACCATTGCCAAATCTGGTACCAAAGAGTTTTTCTCGCAGTTATCTGGCGATCAAAATAAAGACTCTAAATTAATTGGTCAATTTGGCGTTGGTTTTTACTCTGCGTTCATTGTTGCCGACAAAGTCACTGTACGAACGCGCAAAGCAGGCTCTGCAGCGAATGAAGCGATTGAATGGGAATCAGCTGGCGAAGGGGACTACACCATTACGCCGGTTACCAAGGAAACCCGTGGTACCGATATTGTTTTACACTTACGTGAAGGCGAAGATGAATTCTTAGGTCGCTGGAAAGTAGAAAGTATCGTAACGAAATATTCTGACCATATCAGCATCCCGGTAGAGCTGTGGCAAGAAGAACAGCCAGAGCGTGATGGTGAAGATGGCGAAAAAATTGCGGCAGTACCAGGCCACTGGCAGGCAGCAAACAAGGCAACTGCCTTATGGACACGTGATAAGTCAGATATAAGCGACGAAGAATATCAGGAGTTCTACAAGCATATTTCACACGATTGGAGCGAGCCGTTAAGCTGGAGCCACAATAAGGTTGAAGGTAACAATAACTACACCAGCTTATTGTATGTGCCGAAAAAAGCGCCTTTTGATATGTGGAACCGTGACGCTCAGCATGGTTTGAAATTGTACGTACAGCGTGTCTTTATAATGGATGACGCTGAACAATTTATGCCAAGCTACCTGCGTTTTATAAAAGGCTTACTGGACTCAAGTGATTTACCATTGAACGTGTCCCGTGAAATTTTACAGGACACCAAGGTCACTCAGGCACTGCGTAAAGGCTGTACCAGTCGTGCGCTTAAAATGTTGGAGAAACTAAGCAAAGATGCTGAGCAATACCAGGCATTTTGGAATGAATTTGGTCAGGTGCTGAAAGAAGGCCCGGCCGAAGATATGGCCAACAAGGAGCAAGTAGCCGCATTGCTGCGTTTTGCATCAACGCATAACGATGACAGCACACAAAATGTTGCGTTGGCTGATTACATCAGCCGGATGAAAGAAGATCAAGACGAAATCTACTACATTGTTGGTGACAGCTACACCGCAGCCAAACATAGCCCGCATTTAGAAGTATTGCGTAAAAAAGGTTTGGAAGTGTTACTACTATCAGATCGCATCGATGAATGGCTGGTGCAGCATTTAACTGAGTTTGATGGCAAGAAACTGCGCTCTGTTGCTAAAGGCGGACTAGATTTATCCAAGCTGGATGATGAAGAGACGAAAAAAGCACAAGAGGAAACAGAAAAAGCGTTTGCTGATGTATTAGACCGGTTTAAGACAGCCTTAGGCGATCAGGTGAAAGACGTTAAAGTGAGCCATCGTTTAACCGAAAGTCCGGCTTGTGTGGTTACTGATGAGTTTGATATGAGTACCCAGATGATCAAACTGATGGAGTCGGTGGGGCAGAAAGTGCCTGACGTGAAGCCTATTTTTGAGCTGAACCCTGAACATCAATTGGTTAAACGTGTTGCTGATGAGCAAGATGAAGATCGCTTCAAGCAATGGGCCGAAGTGTTACTGGATCAAGCATTGCTTGCTGAGCGTGGCAATTTGAAAGACCCTGCGAGCTTTGTATCGCGTTTAAACAGTTTGTTAATTTCTTTGGCCGGTTAACCGTGTTACAGGCACGGCGTTCTAGCCGTGCCTTTTCCTCTGCATATAACCGTTATCGCTTTATCTCGTTTGATGCTGCCGCACTGCGCCTTTAAAATTACAACTTTAGTCGATATATATACGCAGTTGTCGCCTAAATAACTGTATTTTTCTGCCGTCTTAGCCGTCTAGCCCCTGTGAATGCCTTATAAACTAACTAGTACGACTAAAAGCCAGTGAAATAGCCTGACCAGTTGTCAGCAATAGACAAACTTCTTGTTTCAGACAGCACATTATGTAAAGATCCGAGCCTTATTATTTATGAATCAATCCCAAGATATGAGGGTGTTGCTATGCGCATAATTTTGTTGGGTGCCCCGGGTGCCGGTAAAGGTACTCAGGCTCAATTTTTAATGAGTAAGTACGGCATTCCACAAATCTCTACCGGCGACATGCTTCGCGCGGCAATTAAAGCGGGTTCAGAACTCGGTTTAGCGGCAAAGCAAGTAATGGATGCAGGTCAGTTAGTCTCAGACGACATTATTATCGGACTTGTTAAAGAGCGTATTGCACAGCCAGATTGTAGCAAAGGGTTTTTGTTAGACGGTTTTCCTCGTACAATTCCACAAGCCGACGCCATGAAAGATAAAGGCATCGTGATTGACCATGTCATTGAATTTGATGTGCCAGACGAAGTTATTGTAGAGCGTATGAGCGGCCGTCGGGTGCATCCAGCATCTGGACGCGTATATCATGTACGTTATAACCCTGCCAAAGAAGACGGTAAAGATGATGTTACTGGCGAAGAATTGGTGATTCGTCCGGATGACGTAGAAGAAACAGTTAGAAAACGTTTGGCTATTTATCATGAGCAAACAGAGCCATTGGTAGGTTACTACCGCGCAGAGGCTGACGCTGGTAATACCCGTTACCATCACATTAATGGTACTAAAGCGGTAGATGTAGTCACAAGTGAACTGGTCGCACTGTTAGACTAGGCTAAATTGTTAAATTTTTGCTAGTTAAAAGCCCTGATATTTCAGGGCTTTTTTGTGTCGGCTAGTCGAATGATTTAAGCCACTTTATTAGCATGATGCAGTGAGGTTGGTGATGTGGCATGACCAATGCTAATTTTGCGCGGTTTCAGCGCTTCGGGAACTTCTCTCACCAGTTCGATATGCAATAAGCCGTGTGCCATATGCGCGCCAGTAACTTTAATATAATCTGACAGCTGGAACTTCCGCTCAAAGTTACGTTCTGCTATACCTTGATGCACAAATCGGCGGCCGTCATCTTTGCCGACTTTTTGCCCTTTAACCAGCAGGGTATTATGCTCAGTTTCAATACTGAGTTCTTGCTCATCAAAACCGGCTACAGCCATAGTAATACGGTACTGATCTTCACCTGTCACCTCGATGTTATACGGTGGGTATGCAGGTTGTTTTTCATTACGTGCTGCTGCATCCATTAAATTAGCTAAATGATCAAAGCCAATAAATGAACGGTAAAATGGAGTTAAATCAATATTTGTCATAACTAATTCCTCAAAAGCAATCAGGGTTTTGCTGCCCTTCAATTGAACGGGCGGTTAAGTTAACCGGTAAAATACCGGTTATCGCTCAGGCTGTGTGAAAACTGCTGATCACCTTTTGGTCTAAGCAATAGATTTATATGATCAATTGTTCTTGATAAAGCAGTACAGTTAGCTGTCGCTTTACTAAAATTAATAGCATACGAATTAGAACAAAGTGTGCTGATATGACCCACCATATTAAAGGCCAAGGTAGACATCAAGTAACCTTGCTCCCTGAGGCGCTTGATGACTTCGTTACTGAAGATAACCCTGTCCGAGTGGTCGATATCTTTGTTGATGGATTACAGCTTGACTCACTTGGCTTTGAAAGAGTTAGCGCAAAACAAACAGGGCGGCCAGGTTATCACCCGGCTACCATGCTGAAACTGTACATTT